>JAKSTI010000016.1 GCA_024402665.1 Treponema sp. | reverse complement strand
CGCTCTCTTGTGCGACGGTGATGACTAATATATACTCTTATATAAAAAGTGTCAACACTTTTATTTTTTTTTTTGTAAATTTTTTCGTTTTTTTTAAATTTTTTTTGCTTTTTCTGTATCCAGAGCCTTTTCTCTCTCTTTTATATCCTTATTGAGCCCTAAAATCTCTTTCTGAAGCTTCTTAATCTTATCAAAATCTGATTTTTTTGCTTCAAAAGAAGATAGTTCTCCTAATTTTAAGATATCAGCACCCTTTTCGCATAATAACTGAGACAAAATCTGACCAAGTTCATTGTATTTTTTTTCGCGAGAGTTCTTAAGCTGCTGTTTTTCTATCTTCAGAACACTTTTATCACTGAAAGATTGCACTGCAGATCCGGCTTTTCCAAATGCTTCTTTAGAAGCCTTTGCACCTTTAGCAAAAACATCCTTTATTTTTTCCATATCCATATTTCACCTCTCTAATCAAATATAATAAAAATTCCTTAAAAATCAAAAAAAATTAAGGACGTTTGATTGCAATAAGTGTAATATCATCTGCCTGCTTGTCTTCTGTAACCCATGCGTATTTTGTAACATTTGGATCTTCCATCTGCTTCTGACGCTCAATATCATCAAGATTCTTTGAGTCATCTGGAACAGTATTTGCTACCGGCTTACAATAAATCGAGTATAAAGAGAAATGTTTCTGAAGGAATTCATCAATAAGATTTTCAACTTCAATTTCATCACTTTCTCTGACAGAAGGAGACTTTATCATTCGGAATACACGTTCAACTGCAGCAAGGGCAATAATTGATTCTTCGATAGTGCCAGAACAATTTGTAAAATCAAAATCAAGAACTTCAGCAGGATTAGGATTATCCTCCTTTGTTAAAGTGAAATGCTTTCTTGTCAAAACCGCTTCAATAACTTCTGCTACCCTCTTTTCTCCAAACTGTTCTTTCTGATCAAGAATCTGAACAAGTTTTTCTTCTTTTCCAGTAAGGCGATTAACCCGAACTTCTTCATTTGTAGTCTGTTTTACCTTGTAATTCCTGTCTCGAACAAGACGCTCAGCTTCATCAATACCGTCAGTATACAGATAAAGGACATCGCCATGATTAAGAACCATTTTTTCAACTTTATAACCACCCGCTGTCATTTCAACAAGATCAGTTGAAACACCTCCGGCAGTTGGAGTATTTGATAAAACAACTTCACGCAATTTTTTTGTAGCGCCATCAAGGATATGGATTTTATTATCGCCGGCATTACAAATATAAAGTTCACCTGTATTTTTATTATAGAGGCTGATATTTACTGTACTGAATTTACCCCTGGTTCCCAAATCGAAAATAAAATCATTTATACCAGAAACAAACTTTTTAAGATTGATTCCATTTTTCTGATAGTTCCAGTTTGAAAAATAATAAAAATCTTTAAACTTAGTTGCTACAACGGAAACTAAAAGAGCGGCCGGTACACCATGACCTGAAATATCACATTTGATGAAAACATACCATTGATCATCAAGTTTTCTATAGTCAAAATAGTCACCGGAAACAGCAGAGTCACCCTTATAGAAGGCAAACAGATTCAATTTCTCTTCGTTATAACGAACAATCGGTAACTTTCTGCCACCCTTTCCATCTTCAAGAGGAATAAATCGTTCCTGAACTGCTTTACCGTCAAGCTGGAGGAATTCTTCATAGGCCGCTGCACCTGCCGAAGTTGTCATTTGATTTACAACATCTCCAAGGCGACCAATTTCATCTTTTGAAGAAATCTCAATATGTTCTTTTTCAAGTCGCTGTCTTTCGCGGACAGACTTAGTCATTAAAGTACCTACTTTTTCAAGATGGCTTTCAAGTTTCTTAATTGGTTTAACAATAAGGCTGGCAAGTAACCACGCACCCAAAGTTCCTAAAACCAATGCAGCAAGAGCAGCCAGTGCAGATGAAATAATTACATCCTGAATTTCTTCATAAAGTTCATCAATAAGACTTTGGATTGAAACATCCATTAAAATCAAACCGTGCAAATAATTATTTGAAGTTCCGCTTCTGTAAAGAACTGGTTTGTAGAAAGTGTATTCAGTTACATCAGAAGAAAGAATATCGTAATTAAATAACGGATAAGATTTTGTATTGGCAGCAGCAACTTCTGATAAAGTTCCATTCAATTCAGTTCTTAATCTAGTTGTTACATCACTTAATTCTTTTCGTCGCTGGGCACTTTCATCATCTGTTTTTGCGGCAAGATTTGTAATCTCACTTGAGAAATTAGCAATCTGAGTTGATATGTTTTGAACTTTTCCTGTTACTTCTGCATTCAAATTATCAAATTTATGGAGAATCTGAAGAAGTTCTGGATCTGTAACATAAGTTTCTCCAGGTAAAATTCCATTTTGTCCATAATCCGCAACTTTCATTTCAATATCAGGATCATTTGTAGCCCACAGATAACCTAATGACGATTCGGCTGCTCCATTTTCTACAGATGAGTTTTTGTCTCCTAAAATCGTAATGTATTTTACTTCACTCATTGCTTCTTTCTGAGCTGGAAGTGCACCGATTTCAAGATCATTTTCTGTTGGAAGGAAGTTTTTAACACCAGAAGACAAACTTTCCATAAGAACTTCAATTCGATTTTCAAGTGCATCTGTCATAGTTTTCTGCTGAACAGAAACCATGTTGAATCCGTTTTGGAGAGATATAAATAATGTTACGGCAATTACAAGTACGATTGTAAATCCTACAAGTTTTCCTCTTAAGCTTTTCTGCCGTTTTCCGCCAGTTCCACCGGTATTTTTTAATAATGGCATAATTTCTCCCGTCATTAGAGATTTTATTTCTTTTAAAACTAATTTCTTTTCTTTTTTGCGATTAACCAGAATCACAATCATTGTTGCAAGAAGAAGTAAAAGCAAAGCAATAAGAATAGTAATTATAACTACGCTTATTACTACAGAAACTTTGTAATTCTTTTCTACAAGTTTAAATTTAGGTTTATATTCATATTCTGATTCAATTTTGACTGTTCCGTTCTTTGATACTTTCAAAAGGTTAGAACTCATGTATAAACCGCGGTCTGTATGAATTAATCCAATCTTATAAGTTCCTTCATCAAGATCTGTACCAATTTTAACATCTGTAATTTTTGAATCCGATTTTACCCTGAATTGACCCTGATCACGATAAAGCACTAAATCATATGGGGCCTTTCCATCACGATCAATATAAATACGGCTGATTGTACCTTCATAAGTGAATCCGCCACCATTGATAACAAGTTCACTTTCACCAATATTATTTCTTGTCTGATAAGCTGATGAAATATATGTTTGAGGTTTATATTTATTTAAGAAAACAAGTGTGCTTACTGGTTCGCTGACATTTCCAACTTCATCTACTGCGCAAACTGTGAATTTATAAATACCATTGTCTCTGTTATTGAATGTTTTTGTTTTTTCAGAAGCAGTCAAAACAGAAGGCTTTAACTTATTTGCAAGAGAAATTTTATCTGCATATTTTTCTTTCCACTGCTCAATTTCCTGTTCAACTTCTTCCCTGCTTTTTGTAATTGAATGGGTTTTATTTACAACATAATTTTTTGGAATTGAACCTAAATATTCCAGCTGATAGTTATACCCGGCAATATCATTATCTTCTGGAGATTCCCAGTTAAATACAAATGTATTTTCTTTAAGGAAGCCGTATTCATCAACATCTAAATCGGAAAGTTTTGGCTGCCCAGGTGGAGTTAAGTCTCTGTTGTAAGTAATAAGTGCAGGTTCAGACCAGTTTCCTGCTAAATCGGCAACACGAACATAAAGATTATAAAAACCATCTTCTGGAGCAATTTCTGTAATATTTCTGTCTTTTAAGTAATATTGAATCTCTTCTGGCGGGATTGATTCATTGTCTTTTCCCCATGTATATGAATATCCTGAAATGCCGGATGTATCTGATGGGAATGTGATTCTGAAAGTAACATTTTTTTCTGTACCGCTTTTACCGTTTTTATAAGAAGTTGGTACAATTTTTGGCGGCTGAACATAAATATCAGGAAATAAAGCTGTAATTACGTTGTTTCTTCCATTTGACTGCTGGCTGATAATACCAAGTCTTTTTTTACTGTCAGCGTCGTTGATTTGAACTGGTGTTGAGAAAAAGTTGCTGTAATTATTCTGGATAAGGGCAGTTTCTTCCCAGTCTTCACCAATTTTTTCTGCCATATAGACAGCTTCATTACCATTTCTTGTATCAAACCACTGAAGGAACAGGGATTTGTCATATTCAAAAAGGATGGCTCTGCTTGCATTACCCTGCTCTGTGATTTTTAAAGAACTTCGTGGCACAAGACCTGAACTGTTTAATTCAGAAACCCAGATAGAAGAATTTATTGTTTCTGTTCGTTCCCATGCCATATAGAGTTTATTATTATATCTTAAAAGATTTGGGCGCTGGTTCTGATAAGATGCAAAATTTTTTGGATCACTTTCTGGAAGAGAATTCTGTCCTGTCAGCAAAACTGGCGTTGACCATGAACTTCCGTCTCTTGTTGTTGTCATAAATAACTGATAAGACAATCTATTTAAAACATCAGAAGCATATTGGGCCTGAAAAACTACAATATCCGAACTGCCAGAAATAATTGAAACAGGGAGGAATGGATTTCTATAAGCTGCACCAGGATTGAATCGCTTGAATTCGCCCCAGTTCACACCATCACGGGAATCGGCATAAAAAAGCTGGAACAAATCATCCTGAATAACTGATGTAAATACACGGAATTTTCCATTGCTGCAGAAAAAAGCTCTTGGAGCAATCATTGATTGAGAAGCATTCAGCGTTTTTTTATTGTAGGAACGTCCCTGATTTGTTGTAGAGTAAATATCAATACCAAGGTCACCTTCTGCAACTGTTGCAATTACAGTTCCGGATGTTGATACTGCTACAGAATAAATATCAGGTACTTCACCAGAAAATTTATATGGTCCTGCAAAACGTCTGTTGTCATCATAATCAGTTAATGTTCTGTATGTTCTGCTGGAAATCCAGATTTGATTTGTTGAAGTATCAATTTCTTCCCAGAAAACGTAGGAACAATTTTTATAATCTAAGGTTCTTGGGAAACGGGCATCTCCTGAAGAAATGCTTTTTGTTTTTTCCCAGAAAAATTCCTGTTGTGCAGACAGAGATTCAGTGGCAAATAAAACAAAGACTGATAACAGCACTGCCTTCGTAAATGCCTTTAAGGAACGAGAAAAATCAAATCTGTTTTTTGTCTTAGTAAAAAACATCTGTCTGTTACAACCTTGCGTCAATTTTCTTCTTCAAATCAGAAACACTCTTGACCTTTATGTTCTGAGGATTATTTCTTAATATTTGTATCATAAGAAGGTTAGCTTCATCAATTCTACCAGCCTGATATTCATTCTTGGCTCTGGTTAAAAGGGCTGTATCTTCTGCATTTAATACAATTGTTGTGCTACCACCAAGCTTAGTAGCAATCTTATCTTTAAGATTTTCGGCAGCTGAGTAAGTTGGATTTAATTTTAATGCCTGATTAACTTTATCAAGAGCCTGATTTAATTTTGTTACGTTTGATCCGGCTGAATTATAAATAGTCTGGGCATCTGCTGTTAATTTTTTAGCACGATTAATTGCACTGTTATCAACAGGTTTCTGTCTCATTCCAAGCTGGATTTCAATATCGTTGATAGTCTGCTTTAATCCCTTATAATTTGGAGAAATATTATAGTAGTTAATTAAAGCGTTATATCCTTCTGTCTGAGTATCTGCCTTTTTACACTTAGCAACTGCATCTTTAATTTTCTGACCAAATTCTGCATCAAACTTAGCAGGATCTCTAAGCTGGTCAATTTTAAGAAGAAGCAATGAAGCTTCCTGATTAATTGGATAAACTTTTTTGATTTTATTTAAATTTTCCAAAGCTAAATCAAGTTTTTCATTTCCGGCTTCTTTCTGGCCTTTTGTATATAATTTAGTTCCTTCATCAAAATACTGATATGCAATATTAAGAATCTGAGACATTTCTGCATAAAGAGGATCTGAAGCAAGAAGGATTCGTCCTGTTTTCATTGAAACGGCTGTATTTACAACCTGACGGAAATCTTCAAACTCTTCATTCTTTTCATCATGTGTTTCTGCCCATTTATTAATAGCAGCATTGATATAAGTTTCTGCATCATCATAAAGATCATAACTTTGAGATTCACGGGCTTTTGTATAAAGAGCACGAGATTCGCGGACTACAATTTCGTTACGTGCATCTGTAATTTTTGAACTTAACTCAAAGTTTTTCTGGTCTGCAGTTTTTCTTAAAACAGGATTTTCCTGAATAAGAAGAGATTCTGCATATTTTTCACTGGAAGAAACAAGAAGTTTTTCTGCTCTGTCTAAGTCACCTCTGTTAAATGCCGCCTGAGACTGAGAATATAAATTATCTGCTTCATTTTTACTTGCTGTAGCCCTTCTCTGTGCATCCTGAGCCTGAGCAATAAGTGTTGAATTTTCCTTCTTCATCTGAGAAAGTTCCACACTCTTCTTTTCCATATATTCCTGAGATCTGTTTACAATAGAAGTAATTTCTCTATTCTGTTTCCATTCAGGATGATTTTCCAGATTGTATTCAAATTCTTTCTGAGCAGAAGCCATTGCATCTTCATATTTATCAGAAACGGTCTGAACATACTGAGTCATATTCAAAGACAAATCAGGATAATAATAAACTTCCCCATTGCTTGAATTTTCATGGGCTTTTGCATATTCAATTAAAGCAACAGGATCGCCGCTGATTTTTTTGAAAGTAGCTTCATCAATTTTTTCAGGGAAGCCCTTACTGTAAACAGAAGCGTATTTATTATATTCCTTAATTACATTTTCATAAGAAGCCGCATCATGAATAAAACTTTGTGAAATTTCGTTCCATGAAGTTTTTACAGCATTTTCTGTTGTTGAGTAGATTTCATTTACATAATTGTTGTAAAGAGCCTGAGATTTTGTCCAGTCCATACTGCAGTTCTGGCTCTTCACGTCTTTACTGTCTGATAATTTCAGGGATTTTCCGTTTCCTGTAAGTCTGTCCATTTTTGCAACAGAATCAAACAGTCTGCGGATATAAACAGAAGAATCGTAATCAGGATTATTTTTATTTGCATCCATTTCTGCTTTAATCTGCTTTTGAGTTTCAGTTTCTGCTTTTAAATCCCGTACAATCGGATAAAAATTTTCTTTCTGTTTTGAAATACCGCTGGCAAAAGTAAGGGCACTGTTATAATCAGCATAAGGACTATATGTACTTCTATCTCCAGTTTTAAGATTGCCATAAAGAGCATTTACTTTTATACCAAGATCTGCGTAATTACTGATGCTGCGGGTATATGTTCCTGCTGTGCGTAAAGGTTCCAGATTTGCTTTTTCATCAGTCACGGCTTTTGGCAAAGAAGCAAGGTAATCATTTACCTTTTTCAATTCAGTTTTTGCAACTGCAGTTTTCATTGCCTCTACCCTGTTATTCCATTCGCAATCAATTGCACCAACAATACCAGAATCAGGAATACTGGAAAGTCCAGACACATAGCGCTGCATAAATGGAATATAGGACGCATCTGTAATATCAGGTCTGATTTTTTTCTGTTTCTCATACAAATCTTTATAAGATTGAGCACAATCAAAAATATTATTACGGATCTGGCTATATTCTTTTAAAACCTGCTGCACCTGGGCAAAAGATTCACGGGCTGCTTCATATTTATCATCATCAACGTTTTTAATAAATGTGTTGATTACGTTTGTAAACCGTCTTCTAAATTCCTGGCTTTCAAAAGAGTCGATGTATCCGTTAAGTCTTTCCTCAATACGTTCTGCTTCTTTAATGATTGACTGATTATTTGCCCATTCATCAAGGAATTCGTCTTTATAAACCCAGAACCCTTCTTTTACTTTTTCAATTGCAGGAAGAACCTCGTTTTTTTCTGCCAAACCGGCTGATTCTTTCTGAATTGTTTCAAAAAGATATGCATAATATTTGAACAGGTGCATATCCTGAAGCAAAGTGATTACTGTCTGAATTTCTTCAGGTGGATTTTTTTCAAGAGTCTTCATTTCCAGAATGATTTTTGATGGAGTTTCGTGATCTTCTGGATTCTCTGTACTGGATTTAATGGCACGTTCTGTCAAAACCGAATAACGCTGACGACGAGTCATAATTGTTTTTATAAGACGCTGGGCATTATCAAAACGATCAGGATATGCCTGAATATAAATGTGCAGCTGCTTTAAAGCTTCGTTGTAGTCTGTAGCACGAATTAATCTTTCAATTTCAAAGAGAGACATAACGTCTTTACCATCATCGTTTGCTTCGATGTAGGAAAGGGCATTCTCCTGACTGAATACCACTACTGGTGTGAGAAAAATTAAAAATGTTATCAGAAAAAGAAACTTCTTTTGCATTTTCGTCTTTTTATAGTATATTATATTTTCGGTAAATATATTTATATATAAGAGAAAAAAAACCGATAATTAAATAGATTTTTGTTTTTATGAACGTTTTTATGAAGAAAAAATTCATATTTTTAGCAGTTTTAAGTTTTCTCATTTTTTTTAGCAGCTGGAATCTTTCTGCCCTTTCATTTACAGATATTTCATCAGCTACAACTACTCTTTTTTATAACTTCACAAATGAAAACGAAGGAACTTCATCATACCGCTCATTACTTATTCCTACAGGTGGAAGACCAGAAAGTCTTGGGAACGCCTTTACAGGATTAAGTGATGATTCAAGCTACATTAACTACAATGCCGCCGGTGGATGTATTCAGAAACAGACTCAACTTTCAGCAATACACAACTCATGGATTGCAGATTCAAGCATCGATACAATTTCATACACAACACGTTTTGGCCATTTAGGAATTGGCGGACTCATCACTTGTTTTTATGTTCCATTCTCTGAATACAACATTTCTGGTGAAAGAACTAATTCCTCTTACTATACAGAAACAATGGCAGCCTTAAATGTTTCATATAATTTTATTGCCGGTTATGATTTTAAAGGTTTTGCTTTGGGAACTTCTGTAAAAACCTGCTGGCGTGGTGTTCCAAACTTTGCAGATAACGATACTAACGCAATTATCAGCGGATCTGGATTTTCACAGTCTGGTATGGCTATTATGGCTGACTTAGGATTAATGCTTCAGTTCAACTTCTTAAAATATTTTGCATCAAGAGATCCTAACGTAAAAATTGGTGTGGCAGTTCAAAATTTAGGTGTTGGATTTACAGGTATAGGAGGAAACTCAGGTATTCACTTTGATGACCCTCTTCCAACTTATATTGCTGCCGGTATGTCTGTTAAATTTCTTCCATGGGTAATGGTAACTGCAGATATTAAACAGCCAATTAATCTTTTTGATATTACAAACTATCAGATTTTCTCTCTTGGTGTTGGAGCAAGTTTTGAATTTACAGATTATTTTACTCTTCTTGCTGGTCTTGAATTACGTGGCGGTAATCCTCGTCTTAGTGCAGGCGGTGAATTTGAAATCAGAACAACACGAATCAACTTTAACTATTCTCTTGATTTAACTACTTCAGTATCTCCAATAAACCGAATCAGTGTTTCTGCAAAAATTATGCTTGGTGACAAAGGAAGAGCAGAAATTCAGAAAGAAATTGATGTTCTTTATAACGAAGGACTTGTTTACTACTACTCTTCTGAATGGGAAAAAGCAATTGAAGTATGGAACAAAATTCTTTTAATAGACAAACGCTATGACCCTGCAATTCTTGGAATTGAAAGTGCAAAGTCACAGATTGAAATGTTCCAGAAAGTAAGAGATTCAATGTTCTTTGAAGAATAAAATTAATTTGTTCAAAAAACTGATTAAAAAATTAGCTGATTAAATCTATTTCTTTGTACTGAAAATTCTATAATTCATCCAAGGGAAAATATCATCATAGATTTCCAGAGTTGTGAGCCATTCTGTACTTACAGTATTTGAACCAAGAGAATCAAAAACTGATGTAAAGGCAATAATAGAATCCTTAAAGCGCTTTTCTGCAAATTCAGGGAATTCATCATTTTCAATCATTTTAGCAAGACCAGAAGACTGGGCAATAAGCAATTCTTTGGCACCAAGATTAAGAAGTCTTGTTTTTAAACCAGTATCATTTGGGAAGCGGTCTACAAGATCAACCATGCGTTCACAGGCTTTTCTTACATAACGCATCATCCAGCTGTTCTTACTTGAAAGAAGATCTTCACCATAACCAGTACCAGATTCTGCTGAATAATATGGCTTAAATTTTTCAAAAGTAAATTGTTTTTCAAGCATTTCATTACAAGATGTAATATTCAAATCGTAGTCTTTACTGTTTCTGATTACGTTTTCAAGCCAGATGATTACTTCATGCCAGTTCTGACGCAATTTATCTGTATTTATAGAACAAACGTTTGTAACAAAAGCACTTTCTCCGGCAAGTTCAGCCGCTTTGCAAAGAAGTTCGCTTTTATTTTTAAGGAACTCAACTGCATCATTTTTAGCACATTCAACTGCCTTTTGTGCATCATAAACAGAATTTTCTTCATCTGTAAAACATTTATTCCAGTATCTGAAACCTGTAGAAATGCGGAAATCCCCTTCTTTCATAACAGGATTTAATTTTTCAACATCAAGTTCAAATCCAATATCTCTGTTTTCATTGCGGTAAACAGGATTAAATACAATTCCTTTTTCGCCAAACATGAATCCGTCAAAAGAAGAATCATTGGCAAATACAGCAAGAGAATTATCTGTTCTTGCAGGGAAGAAAATACCTTTTGAAGGAACATTTTCTGAAAGCAAAACACTTCTTGCATCAAGAATAGTATAAAGGTAACCGTAACCTTTAATTAATTTTTCTACACCAGGAGTGTATCCAAGTTCAGGAATCCAGAAACCATCAGGTGTTTCGCCAAAACTCTTTCTATATGCCTGCAATCCAATTTCAATCTGAGCAGAAATAACTTCAGGAATATCAATATAATGAGGCATGAAAATTTCTGTTCCAGTTGTGGCAATAATTTCAAGAAGATTTTTACGATAATATTCTGCAAACTTAGCAATAATATTTTTATTTAATTTTTCAACAAAATCAGTTTTTAATTTATTGTTAGCTTCAATAGTCTTCTGAACATTTTTCAACAAATCTGGCTTATCAGCACAACGCTTTAATTCAGCTTCACCAAGGGCATTTCTGTTATCAAGCCATGCAACATACATATCCTGAACTTCTTTATTTTCAAGAAGTGAACACAGAACTGGTGGTAAAACAAGACCAATTTTTGAAGTAAAACCATCTTTTTCAAGATTTTCCAGCATATTCAATAAAGGAATATAAATTTCTGAAACTGTTTCAAAGAGAGAATTTAATTCAGGTTCAACATCTACAAAATCTTTTTTTGAGTGGCGGATATATTCCTGATTTGCTTTAATTACTAAAACTAAATTTTTCAACATTTTATTCACATCCTGAAACTATCATGAAAAAGAATGACGGTGATTTTTATACTGATTTACCAGAATTTCTTCCATTCCAGACAATTTAATTATTTCTGAATAATCTGATTCTTTACCAGGCTGAAAATCATTAAGCTGTTTTGATGGACTTGGAATTTCAATAACAGGTGTAAATGCAAGAACTTTACCTGTATTTCCGGCAACATAAACTAATTCAACACGAATATAATTGCTTCCTGCAGGGAGTAAAACATACTGTTCCTGTGTGTCTGTAGAAGCATTAATTTCAAAAGCCTCTTCTGGCTGTAATTTATCTGGAGCTGAAAGAACGCAAACTCTGATCATAAGATTGCAATTAGTAAGGCTTTTAATCATAGCAGAATCTGTATCATTAATATTCCAGAAAACAAAAGCCCATGCAGGATTTCTTAAAATACAAGAAATCTGTGTTTCATTATAATTTTTTGGCAATTTAGCAGCGGGAGCTTCACCATCTTCAGCACTAATAATCATACTTTCATCATCTGATGATTTTGCTTCTTCTGCCAGTTCAAGTAATTCTGCAATAAGAAATCGACGATTCAAATCTTCTGGTACATCAACACCAAAGTCGTCTGCAAGTTTGCTTAAATCTGAAAAAGATAACTTTTCAAGATAAGCTCTGTTTATAATTTCAGCGTCCATAACGACAAATATAATCTAAAAAAATTGATTTAGTGTCAAGGTGAAAAAAAAACAATTTTTTTTGAAATTTCGTGAAATTTTACTAAAGTGGTTTTATTTTAATCCGATAATTAATATATAGGTTAGCACGGGTGGTAGACATCCAGACACCTGTGTTGTGCCGCTAATTAGTTTTCTTAAAAGAGTTGAAAAACGTGTGAGGTTTTTCAACTTTTTTTTTTTGGAGGTTTTATGTTTTTTGACAGACCAAAATACAAACAGTTTGCAAAAGAACAATTAAGTGGAAGATCATTATTTCCAATCTTAATCACATTAATTACACTGCTAATTTCCCTTGCTTTATCTACACTTCAATTCGAAAAAATAGATACCGCAGAATTAACACAATACCTTGCTAGTGGTGATATTGAAAGTGCTTCTGCATATATTTCAAGCATGCTAAAAGGTATAGTAGGAAATCTGCTTGTAGCACTCTTAACAAGTGCCATCGGTTGTATCATAAATTATGCCAGCATAACTTATTACAGTGAAATGACTAAATCTCCAGAGAAAGTAGGTTTTTCTGTATTTGTACAGGGATTCAATGATTGGGTACGTGCCCTGGGAACAGGTTTCTACCTTGCATTAAGATTATTCCTCTGGGGCTTGATTTTAATAGCAGGTGCATTTGTAGGAATTACTCTTGCCATTATTCTTATTGCATCTTTTTCTATTGCAGGAATGCCAGAATCAGTAACCTTGGGAGTTTCTATTACAGTTTTTGTTATCATCTATCTTGGAAGCGCAGTACCATATTTTATAAAAATATATGCATACGGTTTTACAACTTATATTGCTGTAGAAAATCCTCATATTTCTATTCCAAACGCACTTACATTAAGTAATAAACTTACACGGGGATTTAAATGGTCAATTTTCAAACTGGAATTTTCATTTTTGCCACTTATTGTTATATCACTATTTCTTGCAGGAATTCCACTTTTATACATTGTTCCATATATGAATTTGTCAAAGTTGAATGCATATCACGCAATTCTTAGAAATGCAGTTGATCAGAATTTATTGCCAGAGGAAGTTAAAGAATGAAAAAAAAGACACTTTCAGGAGCATTTATTTTCCTGATTATCATTGGACTTATTGCCGCTGCGGTTTTGTTTTTTAAATCTGATTATCTTGAAAATAAGGTTTCCACTACCCTTTCTTCAAAAATCTATGGTAATCAGGATGTAAAAAAAACTAATCAAAAGAAGAACAAAAATAATTCTGAATTTATTGCCGCAATTTATATTGAAGGTGAAATTGAAGAATTAAATTATACATACGATCAGAAATGGCTTCTTAATACAATCAAAGAATTGAAGGAAGATGAAAAAAATCTTGGAATCGCTTTATTTATTAATTCACCAGGCGGCGCTGTTTATGAAGCTGATGAAGTTTATCTTGCTTTAAAAGATTATAAAAAAGAAGGAAAGAAAATCTACACTTATATGGGAGCCCTTGCTGCTTCCGGCGGATATTATATTTCTTGTGCAAGTAACAAAATTTATGCAAACAGAAATACATTAACAGGTTCTATTGGTGTTATTTCAGGTCAGGTTCTTGATGCAACAGACATGATGGATAAAATCGGATTAAAATCTGAAACAATTCATGCCGGCCGAAATAAAAATATGGGAAACTTTAATGAACCAATTTCTGATGAACAGAGAGCGATTCTTCAGGGGATTGCAGATGAATGTTATGATCAGTTTACAGGAATTGTTGCTGATGACAGAAAAATCCCTCTAGAAAAAGTAAAGGAACTGGCAGATGGACGAATCTATACTGCAAAACAGGCCCTTGAACTTAAATTGATTGATAAAATTGATTCATGGGATAATATGATTTCTGACTTCAAGAAAAATGAGCTTAACAAAGAGGAATGCGAAGTAATTGATTACAAAGTAAACCGTCAGCGTTCTTTATCTGATTTGTTTGGATACTCTGCAAAAGCAATTACAACAAATCCTGTTTTCCTTTATAAATAAGTTTAATCATTAAAAACACATTTTATACAAAGCTGCCTTTTTACCATTTACAAGGGTGTGAACAGTTTCTAAAATTGTTACTCCGTTATCAGAGGCAGCTTTTTCTATGTCTTCTTTTCTTGCAGACAAAATAATCATCTTTCCGTCAGCTTTTAAAATTCTTCTGAATGAAACAAACATCTTGTCATAAAAAGCTTTTATGTCAGAAATATCTTCGTAATAACCCCATGGCGGATCAGTAATCACAACAGAAATACTATTTTCTTCTATATTATTAAGAGCAAAAGCATCCTGCTTTGAAAGTTCAATGTTTTCTTTTTGTAAATGTTTATTATTTTTTAATACTGCAATTTTTTCATCATCAATATCTGAAACATAAAGTTTATTGAACTGAATTTTCTTGGCAAGTTGAATTGGAATTGAACCATAACCGCAGAAAGGTTCGGCAACAACGGCATCTTTTTCAATCTGGGCAAAAGCACACATTAAATATGCAAACTCAGGACGCAACTCCCCTTTATTCAAATTCTTTTCTGTAAATTCTCTTTTAGAAATCAACTGGCCGCAAAAAGCAAAACCATCACGGCGGATATTGTACCAGACTTCAGTTGAAGGAGAGAGTCTGTCTATAGTTAATTTGGAGTTTCTAAGGACTGCTTCTTCTGCTTTTTTTACAATATTTTTATCTACTTTTGCAAACTGATTTTCCTGAATAAAACGACAGCGGAATGTTCCTTTTGAAATAAGAAAATAATTCTTTGAACTGGCAATTTCACCTACCATTGCATTAAAAGTGGGATTTTTAAGTTTAAATACTTTCAATACAAAAAAGGTATTATTGAAATAAATGATTTTATCTAAATCGCGGGAATTACCATCAAACTGATAGTGAATCAAACCGTCAAAAATGTTCAGGATTTTAATTCCGGGAAAGCGCTTGTGCAAATCTGTCTTTACAACATCCTGAAAACCTGTGATAAATGAAGAAACAAACTGTGCCATAGAAAAAATATACCAAAATAACATAGAAAGGGCAAATAAAACCACTTTACTTTTTTCTTGATTTATATAGACACTGAATAGGACTTTTCGATATAATTAAGATTACACGCTATATGTTTAATGTGTTTTATGAACACTAGGAGGATTTTTGGCATACGTGAATAATAACAATAACAATAAGGGGCAGCGAATTAATGAAATGATTCGTGTGCGCGAGGTACGTCTTATCGATGATGAGGGAAATCAGTTGGGCATTGTTGCAACAACAGAAGCTCTCAAAATGGCACAAGAAAAGGATCTTGACCTTGTTGAAGTATCACCTAATGCTAACCCACCGGTTTGTAAAATTCTTGACTATGGTAAATACAAGTTCGAACAGGAAAAAAAGCTCCGCGATTCCAAAAAGAACCAGAAAGTATTAAAACTCAAGGAAATTCGTATGCAGCCTAAGATTGGCTCAGGCGACCTTGATACCAAAGCCAAACATATTCAGGAATTCTTAAACGAAGGAGATAAAGTAAAAGTAACTATCCGTTTCCGCGGACGTGAACTTGCTCACACTGAACTCGGTTTCGATGTACTGAATGAGGTTTTAAAGCGACTTACCTCGGCGTACAACATTGACAAACCAGCCGCTATGGATGGAAGAAATATGTCAATGACAATCTCAGCAAAAGCCGCAAAATAAGAGGTTTAGAAAATGCCTAAGATGAAGACAAAGAAGTCAGCAGCTAAACGTTATTCTTTAACTGGCTCTGGCAAAGTTAAGCACAAGAAGCAGAACCTTCGTCATATTTTGACAAAACGTTCTCCAAAAAGAAAGAGAAATCTTCGCGCTACTGGTTATGTAGCAGAAGCAGACGCAAAGAAAATCAGAAAGCAGATGCTTCCATACGGTTAATGAGGTGAATAAATGTCAAGAGCAATAGACGGAACAAAAAGAAAAAATCGTCGCGTTAAGATTTTGAAACTTGCTAAAGGTTTTAGAGGCGACAGAAAATCAAATTATAAACCAGCAAAAGATGCTGTAACAAAGGCTCTCGATCATGCATATGTAGATCGTCGTGACCGTAAACATGAATTCCGCTCTTTGTGGATTGCACGTATTAACGCAGCAGTTCGTGAAGAAGGTCTTACATATTCACAGTTCATTAACGGTGTAAACAAAGCAGGTATTAAATTGAACCGCAAGGCTCTCTCTAATATGGCAATCGAAGATCCAACAGCTTTCAAAGCAGTTGTAGAAGCTGCTAAAAAAGCATTGAAGGCATAAGCCATGATTACACTCGATCAAGTAATTCTTCTGGAAAAAAAAGTAGAAAGTGCTGTTGAAAAAATTCAGCAGTTACAGGCAGAAAACGATGCTCTTCGCAGTAAATGTTCAGAGCTCACAAATGCGCTTTCAGCCAAAGCGGAGCAGCTTTCAACTTTGGAAACAGACAAAGATAAGATCGAGTGTTCTATCAAAAACGCACTTGACCGTTTGAATTCAATTGAAAATTCAGTTTTGAAATCATCTGGTCAAGTCGCTTCTTCTACTCCACTCCATCAGAATCCGGTAGAAAATCAATCAGTTCAGGAACAGAAACCTGTTGTTCAGATGCAGCAGCCAGTTCAGACAATGCAGAGCGCACAAGTTTCACAGCCAGTTCAGACTAATCCTGTTGAAACTGTACAAACAAATACACAGGAAGTTCCATCATTCGATTCAATGAATACAGTTGAATCTCAATTCGAAGAAACAATCCCAGATCCAGAATTTGAAGAACAGGAAGCAGAATTTCCAGAAAATACTTCAAAAGACGGCTTAGGTTTTGATATCTGGTAATGCAGGTACTCTCATGGGAAAACTGCACATCAATCTTTTAGGCACATCATTTACAGTTCAGGCAAGTGAAGACGACACTTATCTTGATCAGCTTCTTGGATATTATGAACGTATAATTGAAGATGTAAGTAAAGTTGCTTCTGTAAAAACTCCACTTCAAAAGTCAATTCTTGCTGGAATTATGCTTTGCGACGAATTATACAAGACAAAAACAAATCTTGCTTCTGTTCAAAGCGGACAAAAAATTCCTTTAGAAAACAATTATGATAATATTGAAATGGAACAACGTGCTCAAAAAATGATTGATTCAATTAATAAGGTGCTTTAATTTTCATGACAATCTGGATTGATGCAGATTCCTGCCCTCTTTTAGTAAGAAATCATTGTGTAAAAATGGGAGCAAAATATTCTATCCCGGTAAAATTTGTTGCTAACAAAAATATTCCATGTTCAGAAAATTTTCCTTTTGAAATGATAATTACTGATTCTCTGAAAGATGCAGCTGATAATTTTATATACGAAAATGCAGAAAAAAATGATTTAGTTGTAACAAGAGACATTGTTTTTGCAGACAGACTTGTGGACAAAAATATCTGTACAATTAATGACAGAGGAACTGTATTTAATAAAGAAAATATAAAGGAATTGCTTTCTAACAGAGATTTTGATTTGCAACTGGCAGAGATTGGCCTTGTAAAACATCATCACGAAGGATACGACAAAAAGAAATTTGGTCTTTTTGCAAACTGTTTTGACAAAGTAATTCACCAGCTGCTTTCTAAAAAATAATCTATTCTTCTTCGTCAGGATAAGCCATCTGAATAGAACAAATTCTGTCTTTTACCTGCATAAACGCAAGTACAATTTCAGGATCAAAATGAGTTCCTGCAGAATTCTGAATCTCAGCAAAAGAATCTTCAATTGACCATGACTGCTTATAACAGCGTTTGTGACTTAAAGCATCATAAACATCGGCAACAGCAACAATTCTTGCAGAAAGAGGAATATCTGTTCCAGACAATGGTTCTACCTGAGGCACAACACCATCTTTTAATGAGAACTGATCAAGGCGGATATTTCCAGGGTAACCAGATTCACCACCATCCCATCTGTCATGATGATGCAATGCAATTTCCTGAGACATTACATCAAGCATACTTTCTGGAGGATCAAAAAGCTGGGCACCAATACAAGTGTGACCTTTCATAATATTTCTTTCTTCTTCAGTAAAGCGAGGGAAGGCCTTTTTAAGAATAATATCTGAAATACCAACTTTACCAACATCATGGAATTTTGCAGCAATTTTTAATACATCTCTGTATTTATGCATTTCTTCAGAAGGAACATTGTGATTAAATGCCCATCTATCATAAATTTCAAGGGAATAAGAAGAAACTCTTTCTACATGAGGGTATGTTTCTTTTGGATCTCTGAATTCAGCCATCTTAAGCATACGTTTTACCATGTTACTTGTAAGATATGCGTGCTGAAGTGCCTGAACTGCGCTGGCTGCAAAATGAGAAATCAAAAGTTCTGCTTCTTCATTAAAAGAGATTACATTGCCTTCTTCGTCTTTAGCATTAATAATCTGCAAAACACCAAGAAGTTTTCCATTAGCCATTTTAAGAGGCAATGTATACATAGATTTTGTTCTATAATCGGTTGTAATATCTGTGTTTTTGTTGAACTTATAAGGTTTGTCTTCAGGAATCTGATAACAATCTTCAATATTCAAAGGTTTGCCTGTTAATCCAACATAACCACAAATCTGCTTTTCATTCATAGGGAATGTAAAAACTGTATAAGGAAGTTTTTCACCAGGAGCAAGTTCTCTAAGATGAGTATCATTCTGACCATATTTAATCTTTAAACGATCCCCTTCGGCAACATAAATTGAACCCGCATCTGCATTAACAATATGTCTTGTTTCAGTTAAAATTCTTTCAAGAAGGACATCAACGTCCTGAATTTCACCTAACTGCTTTTCAATTTCAATAATCTTCTGAAGCTTATCTTCGTTCTGTTTTGCCATTAGATTTTCCTTAAATGAATATTGCGCCTATAAAATTATCCTATACTTACACAAAAAATCAAGAGATTACGGACTTTTTTTTATGAATTATTGAAAAATATATTGGCCCTGCCCCGTTCTGAACATCAGGCATAATTGAATAACCATACTCTGTTTTTTCAAAAGAAGGACAAGTCATTTTCACATAATCTTTGATTTCTGTAATGTCAACGGATGATGGTAAAAGTTCAAAAGAATCGCCATCCTTATTGAATTTCTTATATAGTTTTTCAATCATCCTGTCGTTTTCATCAGGAGCAAGTGCGCAGGTTGAATAAACCATAATTCCATCTATAGTTAAAAGTCTGTAAGCGGAAGAAAGTAACGCCCATTGTTCCATAGAAACAGTTTTTATTCTTGATTTTGACCATTCATTTAAATATTTTGGATTCTGGAAAACGTGACGTTCTGAAGAACAAGGTGCATCAAGTAAGATTCTGTCAAAACATTCAGTCTGACGGGTACACCACAAAGAACCATCGCTGCAGGAAACTGTAATTCTAGAATTAATTTCTTCTGGAAGACAAGTCTTTACTACTGTATCCAGGCGGAATTTTCTGTCAGAGGAACGTTCATTTGCAGAAAGCCGTGCGTCTGAATCCATTCTTGAAGCTAAAATCAATGTTTTACCACCAGGAGCGGCACATAAATCAAGAATCGCTTGGGCGCCTTTTACAGGAAGATTGAGAGCTGCAAAAACACTGGCGGAATCAAGAAAGTAAGATTTTTCTGCAGCAGGATGTTTGAATTCAACACTTTGATTTTCTTCAACAAAAGCTGCCTTTATTTTATCCCAGCGGTCGCCGTAAATCTGAGAATAATAATCATTAAAACCTTCTGCGCCTCTAAGTGTCTGGTCCTTTTTTTTCACCAGTTACATCCCCCGTTTGTATTCTTCATTATTTAATTTTTTAGCAAGATTGAACTGTTCAAGCTGCTGCTGTGGAGTTTTTTTCAAACCGGCATTTTCTATTGTATAAGTTCCGTCTTTATGGGGAACATAGGCAAGCAATCCAGTTTCAATTTTGTAATCAATAATTCTTTTTGCCGCAACTTCCAGTTTATTTTTGAAGGCAGCATCTTTTTCGGCTTTTTCAAGAAGCACTTTTACAGGAACAGCAATCTCTTTCCCAGAAATCATAATACAATCAATTCCAGCTTCAATTGCCATAACAACTGCTTTATCTGTAGTGAATCCGTTATTTTTCAAAGCAGCCATAAAAATATCATCAGAGAAAATTACACCCTGAAAATTAAGTTCGTTTCTTAAAATATCAGTTACCCATTTTTCAGAAAGGCAGGATGGAGTTTTAGGATCCACAGATTCAACAATGGCATGAGACATTAAAACTGCGGCAGGTTTTTCTTTTAATACTTCAATGAATGGTTCAAGAGTTTTTCTGATTTCTTCTTCAGACAATTTAATTTCTGGCAAACCGGAATGAGGATCTGTGTTTGTATTTCCAGGGAAATGTTTTAATACAGTAGAAACACCGTTATCTTCATAAGCACGAACACATACTGTTGAATATACCAGAGTGGCTTTTGCATCTCCAAAACTGCGTCCTGAAAGAAAATCCTTATTATCATCAGAACAGACTTCTACAACTGGTGCAAGATTCATTGTAAAACCAAGATTCTGCATCTGCAAAGCCTGATATTCATAAATGCGACTAGCTTCCTCTAAAGTATATGATTTACCAATAACTTCGCAGGATGGAAGAGGCGCATTTATATTTCTAAGACGATTTACAGGTCCACCTTCATGATCAATTGCAAGAAAAGGTCTTACATAACTGTTATCAATACAATAATTCTGGATTGAATTTGTAAAAGAAATAATTCCCTGTGGATCTTCTGCCAGATTAAATGCAAAAAACAAATAGCCGCCTGGAATTACATCGATTTTTTTGCCGTTTACTTCTATTGATTCTTTAGGATGAAAGACTGATTTTCCATCAAGATTTTCAATAAATAGCTGGAACACTTTTTCTTCAAAAGAAAGCTGGTTCATAAAATTTTCATAGGCTGTTTTTTTTTCTTTTGCAACATTCAGTGTATATTCATGAATTGCCATTGCATTTTCGTGAAGGCGTTTTTCTTTAGCATCAGCAACAGGATCGTTTTTTATTTTACAGGAAATCTGACTGGCTGTAAGAATAACCAGAACAAAAAAAGTACACAGATTTCCAAAACCAGATTTTTTATAATTCAACATATATCTATTATAGCAAAAAAATAATAGCATTGAAACAACAAAACTGATATACTTAAATATTATGAAAGATATTGCAATTATTACAGGGGCAAGTTCAGGACTTGGCAAGGAATTTACAAAACAGATTTCTAAAAGAAAAGATTTTGATGAAATCTGGATTATTGCACGAAGAAAAGAAAACCTTGAAGCACTTGCAAAAGAGATTAATGAACAGGGAAATTTTAACATTGTAAGACCAATTCCTATGGATATCAGCGGGAAAGATGCTGTTCTTAATTTCCAGAAATTATTGCAGGAAGAAAACGAAAAATTAAATAATGTTGAAAGCGGAATTAATATTAAACTTTTAATAAATAATGCAGGCTTTGGAACTTACGGACCTTTTACAGAAACTTCTGTTACCCGCGAAATGGAAATGATTGAACTTAACTGCACTACACTTACAGGTTTATGCGGAATTGCAGTTCCATTTATGACAAAAGATTCAGTTATCATCAACACAGCAAGTCTTGCGGCATTCCTTCCTTTAGGAAATTTTGCAGTTTATGCGGCTTCAAAATCTTATGTATTAAGTTTCTCAATTGCACTGGCGGCAGAATTAAAAGATAAAGGAATTAAAGTTCACGCATTGTGTCCTGGAAGTGTCAGCACAGAATTTGCAAATGTTGCATCAAATGGTGCAAGAAAAGAAGTAAAAGGCGGCATTGGTCCTGAAAAAGTTGTTGCACAGTGTATTAAAAGAGCATATAAGGGAAAGAAAATTTCTTTATACAGAGGCAAATGGAAGTTCTCTGCTTTTGCAAGTCGTTTTGTTGGCCGCTATTTTGGTGCAAGATACACTTATAAATATGCAAAAAGACCACATAATCCGGATGCAGCTGCTTCTTCAGAAACAAATGTTTCAGTTGCAGATTTTCTAAAATAGAATCTTAATTAATTAGGATATAGATATGAGCGAAATTATTGAAAAAAGCACAATCAACAGTGCATTATTCACAGACTTTTATGAATTAACAATGGCACAGGGCTACTGGAAAGCAAACATGAATCAGAAAGTTGTTTTTGATATGTTTTTCAGAAAAAATCCATTTAATGGAGGCTTCTCTGTTCTTGCCGGAAATGAAGTTTTGATGGATGCAATTACATCTTTCAGATTCAGCGAAGAAGATATCAAATATCTTGAAAGTCAGAAAATTTTTGATAAGGGCTTCCTTGATTATCTCCGTGATTTTAAATTTACCGGTGATTTATACACAATGGACGAAGGAACTGTTATTTTCCCACAGGAACCTTTAGTTCGTATTCATGCAAATTTGATTGAAGCACAGATCCTTGAAGGTCTTGTTTTGAATATTGTGAACTTCCAGAGCCTTATTGCTACAAAAACAGCCAGAATCTGGATTGCCAGCAAAAAAGCTCCTATTATGGAATTTGGATTAAGACGTGCCCAGGGACAGGATGGTGCTATGAGTGCTACCCGCGCTGCTTACATTGGAGGTGCCGCAGGTACTTCAAATACACTGGCAGGAAAACTTTATGGAATTCCTGTTATGGGAACAATGGCTCATTCATGGATTATGTCACACGCATCTGAACTTGAAGCTTTCAGAGAATATGCAAAAATCTATCCTGAAAATTCTGTTTTCCTTATTGATACTTATGATACTTTGAAATCTGGTATTAAAAATGCAATTATTGCAGGGGGCGAACTTGTAGAAAAAGGATACAACTTTGGTGTTCGTCTTGATTCTGGAGATATTTCTTATCTTACAAGAGAAGTTCGTAAGGAACTTGATAGAGCCGGTTATCCTCAGGCAAAGATTTCTGTATCTAATGAATTGACTGAAGAAATTATTACAACTCTTGTAGCAGGAGGAGCTCCAATTAACAGCTGGGGTGTTGGAACTCATATGGTAACAGGTGGTAACGAATCATCCTTTACTGGTGTTTATAAATTAGCGGCTCGTCATGATAAAGAAACTGACAGCATGATTCCAGCAATGAAGTTCAGCGATAATCCTGCAAAAACAACAAACCCTGGAATTAAGAATGTATTCCGCCTTTATGATTCAAACGGAATGGCTTGTGCAGATATTCTTGCACTTGAAAATGAAGTTCTTGAAACAAACAAGGAATATAGATTCTATCATCCTATGGTAGATTACAGACAGTTTACATTCAATGCTGCTAAGATTGAACCTTTATTAAAAAAACGCATTGAAAATGGACAGAGAATTACACCTCGCATTCCTGATGCAGAACAGTTGAAACTTAGCAGAAAGAATATGCAGAGTCAGTTAGAAACTTTTGACGAATCATACAAACGAATTTTGAATCCTCATATCTACAAGGTTTCTATTACAGAAGACTTAAAAGATTTGAAATTAAAATTCATTGAAGAAAATATCAAATAATTAATTGTGAATTAAATTGAGGTATGAATGAAATTTTGTAAAAAGTTTATTTTGAAAAGCCTTAAGAAATTTATTCTTTTGGCAGCAGTTCCAGCTTTTGTTATTGGGATGACTGGATGTGCTTCTGATGAAATTATCCCTATGGATGACAAAGATGCCATGGAAAAAATTGACTGGCAGAATATTACATACCTTGATGAATTGAAAGGCACCTGGATTAGTGAAGACAAAACAATTATTTTTCCTTTTACTGCAGATAAAACTGATTATATGTTGATTCGTTTTAATACAACAAATGATTCGGCACAATGGGTAAAATATGCTCTTTCAAAACACGTTTCATTAAAAGATGTGTGGCAGAAACGATTCGCGGCTATTGCAGAGATTTATGGAGTCCGCTACCCTATTGCCGATTCAAACGGAACTCAGAAAGGTGTAAAGGTTCGCTGTGTTGAAATCAGAAATGATTACGATGGTCATTTTGAAAGTAACGTTGAATATTTAATTCCAGAAACAATTCTTGAAAAAAACCTTCTTATTTTCAAAAAATCTCCTGATGGAAAATATCTTAGAGAGTCTGGGGTTTTTAGATTTTACTCAAATTTATTCAAAAACGAATCTACAGAATTACGCTACTACATCAACAATAAAGAGGTGGAATCAAAATGAGAAAACTGATTATTTCTATTGTTACAGCATTTTTTATTTTTACAACATCTGCCTTTACTCAGGAATTTGGTCTTGTTTTAGCTGGTGGCGGCGGTAAAGGTGCTTATGAAGTTGGTGTTTGGAAAGCATTAAACGAATATGGTATTGCCCAGAGAACAACAACAATTTCTGGAACCAGTGTTGGCGGATTAAATGCAGCACTTTTTTCTTGTGTTGAATTGCCAAGAGTTGAATACATCTGGAAAAATCAGGTACCAACTTGTTTAACAGAAAAAGATGCCCTTATTTCTCAACCAGGTTTACACAAAATTATTTCTTCTATTTCTGTAGTAAAACTCCAGCAGCGAAAATATCCAAAAGTAACTGTTACTGCTGTAAAAAATCAGTTCCTTTTAACAAAAGCTATTCTGAATACTATGAAATCTGAAACTGGCGCTTATGCTTCCCGTTTTGTTTTGAACGAAGAAAAAAGCATTCCAGAAATCAGAAATAAACTTCTGGCAACTGCAGCTTTCCCTGTAGTTTGTTCTCCAATTAAACTGGCAGATGGTTATGAATACTACGACGGTGGATTTGAACAGGCAGGTGGAGATAACGTTCCTCTTGCTCCAATTGTAAACAATAATAACAAAGACGGATTCAACGTTTCTACAATTGTAATTGTTTATCTTGAAAAAAATCCGGAAAGAGTTTATAGAGAAATTGATTATGATGACTATAAACTTATAAAAATCATTCCGTCTATTGAACTGGGAAACATTCTTGAAGGAACAACAAACTTTACTGCAAATAGAATTGAATTATTAATGAATTACGGTTACAACGATGCAGTAAAAGTTCTTAAAGCACAGGGATACAATCCGGTTTCTTCTTACTGGTTTGAAGATTAATCTGGTTTATTTTAAGGCAAATAATTTGTATTAATATTTTTAAGAGAAGTTAACAGCTTCTCTTTTTTTATTAAGTCCCCATCTGTTAAATCTTCAAGTTTTTTTCTGGCCGCTTTTCTCTGAGAATTATCCTGATAATTGCAGGTACATGTAAAGCCGTAAAATCCTTTTTCTTTTGCGTAATCAACAATTCGGGATTCAGAAACATAATACAATGGTCTTATTACAGTAACAGGATAGTTTTCATATTTCAGGCTGGGAATCATAGTGGAAAGTTCACCTTTGTTCAGCATGTTCATAAGTAAAGTTTCAAGCACATCATCCATATGATGACCAAGGGCAATTTTGTTAAATCCATTTGCCATAGCGTAATTTAATAATTCTGTACGCCGTTGAGTTGAACACCAGTAGCAGTTCATTTTCTGATTTTCTTTTACCCTTTCAAGAATATTAACGTTAACTGACTCAAAAGGAACATGCAAATCTGAAAAATAAGTTTTTAATGATGGAGGAAATTCTGGAGCAAAATCTGACTGAATATTTAATGCTTTATATTCAAAATTGCAGTCTGGTCTTTTTACTCTGTTGGCAAAATATTCAATAAGCAAAGTAGAATCTTTACCTCCAGAAGCACCAATGAGAATCCGGTCGCCTTTTTCAATGAGATTATAATCAAAAACAGCTTTGTCTATTAGACTGGAAATTTTTGGTTCCCGCTTCACTATTTTTCCTCCAGGATTCTTTTTACATTTGAAAAACTAACTGTTCCGCCGGAAACTTTTGTTGAATAAAAAAAAAGTGAAAAACGGCAGCCAACAAACTGATCTAAAGTGAATCTGAGTTTTTTACCTTCACCAAGCTTTTTGTATTCATCAGATTGTTTTTCTTTATATTTAAAAACTGCATTTTCTTTTCCATAATTAAAATCAAAATCGCAGCGAAGAATTACTTTATTTGAAGAAATAGGCTGCTCAGCTGTAATTTCAGGAAAATCTTCATCAACAGAACCAATTTTATAAGGCTGAACTTCAGATTTTCGTTTTGCATTTACAACAAAGAAATTTCCATTTTTCTTATGAACCGCAATAAAACCGTAATCCCCTTCAAGGGCACATAAGCCTGCAAAATCACCTTCATTTAAAAAAGAGAAATCCACTTCTACACAGGCGCTGAAATTATGACCAACAGGACGCTGAGTAATTGTATTTTTACAAAGCAATGGATTTTTTACGCAGCTGTCAGTTGTGATTCTGTACTCATTTTCCGTAAGCGAAATAAGGCTTAAATCAGGATTATGATTCCACTGCCAGGTTAAATTGATTTTCCCGTCAGAAATAAAGTCGTCATTCCAAAGAGGTTTATACTTATAGTCAGGATTCAAATCTGGAACTGAAACTGTCTGTGGCACAATATACTGATTTTTTTCTGAATCAACTGTTCCGAAGACAGGGAATCCATCATCTGTGTCAAAAGAAACTGGAACCAAGACTGGAATTCGGCCCAAAGCGCCATGATCTTGAAAAAGCATTCCGTACCAGCGTCCATCTGGAGTATCAACAATGCCGCCTTGAGCAACACCACTATTCCATCCGCCTAAATCTGAACAAAGAATATCTTTTCCCTTATAAGGACCTTCAATTTTATCTGAAACATAACAGGCTTGTGTTCTGAATTTTCCTTCTGGCCAGTGAATAAAGAAAATATAATAGCGGCCATTTATTTTATAAATATGACTGCCTTCATAACCAAGAATGACTTTATCTGTATCAGTAATAATACATTTTTGCACCCCGTTATTATCAGGACCACTTAAATCTTCTTTAAGTTCAGTAAGATTAATATTTGTATTGCCACTTACAGCAAAAACCCGCTGACGTCCGTCAATTTCATCAAAAAGCAAGGACATATCGTGGTAAAATCCTTCAATCTCACTTTTTTGCCATGGACCTTCAATTGAACTGGAAGTATAAAGATATGTTTTATGAGTGTCATTTGCTACAAAAGAAACATAAAATTTTTTGTTGTGATAGCGTAAAGAAGCAGCCCACATTCCCTGACCATAAATTCCTTTATTGTCAGAAAGTTTTTGCCCTTCAGTAGAATCAAGGGTGTTATAAACATAAGAAGCAGTTTCCCAGTCTTTTAAATTATATGAACGGAGAATAACTGCACCAGGCATAAAATGCATTGTTGTACTTATCATGTAGTAAGTATTTTCAACGCGAATAATATCTGGGTCCGGATAATCTGCAAAAATTACGTTAGAACTAACTTTTTTTTCAAAAAAACTCATAGAAAAAAAATATCATAGTATGAATATGAGAGCAACTGTATTATAATAGAATTACTTATTTTTTTGATGGAGTGAGTATGAGATTAATTTTTATCCGACATGGTGACCCGGATTATCAAAAGGACAACTTAACAGAAAAAGGAAAAAGAGAAGTTGCACTTTTGACAGAACGAATTTGTAAATGGCAAAACATTACAGCGTTCTACACTTCACCAATGGGACGGGCAAAAGCAACTGGTGCACCGGCTCTTGAAAAAACAGGAAGAACAGCAACTGTATTGCCCTGGCTTCAGGAATTTCATTATAAAACAAAATATCCTAAAAACTTTTTTTTGAAGAATTTGCGCAATCAGGAAACTATGTGCTGGGATTTTCTTCCTGAAGTTTATTACGATGACAAAAAATATTTTGACAAAGATAAATGGGTTTATTCCAGAATGATGAAAGGTGGAAATATTAAAAAGCACTTTTCTGAAGTTTGCAGCGGCATAGATTCACTTCTTGAACAATATGGGTACTGCCGAAACAAGAAGGGTTTTTATGATGTAAAAAATCCAAAGCATAATCCTAACTTTGAACCAAAATATAGCGGTGCAGAAAAAGGTGGAATTGGCGGAACTGGGAATGAAAAGTATCAGCTTGTTTCTGAAAAAAATCTTGATGAAGACTGCACATTAGTTTTCTTCTGTCACCTGGGAATTATGTTTACAGTGATTGCGCATCTTACAGGACTTTCTCCAATGCAGTTATGGCAGAGTTTTTATGTTGCCCCTACTTCAGTAACAATTTTAAATACAGAAGAAAGAATAAAAGGACAGGCTGCATTTAGAGTTGAACGAATGGGAGATACAAATCATCTTACAAATGGCGGTGAACCAATCAGTTCAAGCGGATATTTCACAGATGTTTTTCACGAATAGCAGCACCCTTGGGTGAACTTGCAAAATAATTTTTCGTTATAAAAAAAATTTTGATTTTCACTGTATCTATAGTATAATATTTAAGTTATGGGAAAGAAAAAAATATCAATCGCTAAAGAAATTGTAATTGTAAATTCAATTATGCTTGTTATTATTTCTGTTTTCCTTTTAATCGGGTTTACAGTTCTTACAACAAGTACAATTAATAATTCAGTTTCGCAAATCGTAAATAAATCAGTTGAAGGATTAAGTACAGAAGTTGATCGAATCATGCTTCCTTATACTTATAAACTGAATAATTTTGCTTTGGTTGCAGAAAAATCTAAAGACGAAAAATTTCTTGATCAGACAATTAATATTCTTGTTGAAGGAATGCCAGAAGATTTTTCTTTATACTATTCAACTATTGAATCACGTTTTTCAAGAGACGGTTTTTACATCGATTCCTCTGGATGGGAACCTGACAACAACTGGACTCCTCAGAAAAGACCGTGGTTCCTTGCAGCAGTTGCCGCTAACGGTGAAATTGCCTACACAGAACCTTATGTAGATTCCATGACAGGCAAACTCTGTATTACTTTGTCAAAAGCGGT
Organism: Treponema sp.; assembly: GCA_024402665.1. GTDB lineage: Bacteria > Spirochaetota > Spirochaetia > Treponematales > Treponemataceae > Treponema_D. The sequence continues at coordinate 20,139 of JAKSTI010000016.1, read as the reverse complement.
TATTAATCGTGAAAACCATAGCGGAAATAACAAATTAAACGGCGTTGTTGCAGTTGATATTATTCTTGACGACCTTTCTCTGTTAATAAACGGATACCGTATTTCTGAAAATTCAGAAACATTTATTATTGATACAAAAGGCCTATTTGTTACAAACCCTGATTCATCAAAAATTCAGGAAGCAAGTTATTTCTCTGGTACTGTACAGGAACATCTTTCCCGTTATTCAAATGATGATCTTTTTACAGACAATGTTAAAACAATTGTAAATAACGAAGATTATTACACATTCATCAAAGCAGGATTTACACCATGGTATATTGTAGCTCATGGTCAAACTTATGACTTCTCTGGTCACTTCTTCGGTGCTTTGCAGGATATTATTTACAAAGTAATTGTAATTATCATCATCTTCATTATTGCAATCTTTATTGTTTCTAAACTTATTACTAAGCCATTAAAGAAATTGTCTGAAGACTGTAAAAAACTTGCAGAAGGCGATTTCACACAAACATATCCAGAATTCAGAACTAAGGAATCAAATCTTCTTTCTGAAGGATTCACAATGTTTACAAATAACATCAGTGATTTGGTTCGTAAGATTAAAAATTCTTCTATGGATATTCAGAACGCATCTGACAACTTAACAGCAACTTCTTCCCGCATTACTGATGCTGCATTAACAACAACATCGGTTATTCAGGATGTAGCACAGACTGTAAATGAACAGACAGAATCAGTTGAAAAGATGAACGATTCTATTCAGTCTATTGTAGATCAGAGTGAAGAGTTCCTTGCAATTATTAATAATCAGAATATGGTAATTGATGAATCTTTTGATTCCCTTACTGATATGATTAATAACGTTGCAAAAGTAAGTGCCAATGTTGATGATGCTTCTTTAAAGATTACTAAGATTGTAGATATGTCTAATGACAACAAAGCTGCTCTTGGTAATTCTGTACACGATATTCTTAACGTAAAAGAACAGTCTAAATCACTTTTGGAAATGAACCGTGTAATTTCTGAAGTTGCCGAACAGACTAACCTTCTTGCTATGAATGCGGCAATTGAAGCGGCTCATGCTGGTGATGCAGGTAAAGGATTTGCGGTTGTTGCAGATGAAATTCGTAAGCTTGCAGAAACAACATCTGAACAGGCTAGAACTGCCAGTGAATCTATTGAAAACATTCAGAACCGCATTGATGACATTGCTGAATCAAGCCAGAATGTGGAAGTTTCTTTTGATGAAACAATTGCGAAGATTACGGAAATGTATGATTCCTTCAATGATCTTAATACTTCAAGTAATGCTCAGAAAGATAAAGCACAGAACATGCAGATTTCTTTTGACAGTATTAGAACAAGTTATGAAACAATTAAAATGGGCGCTTCAAATATTTCTGATAAAACAGAAGAAACACGCCTTATTTGTAATGACTTGAAAGAAATGAACTCTGCGGTTGCTTCTAGTATGGAAAAATGTCAGGGTGCTTCAGATTCCCTTGAAGAAATTGTTGCAAATGTATCTTCGGTTGCAGAAGCTTCTAAGGAATCAATTACTGGTCTTACAGATGCAATTCAGTCTTTCAAGATTAAGGAATAGAAATAAAGGAAATCTCAATAGGGATGATGCTTAAATAATTAAAGCAAAAAAAACCGTTTTGAAGTTGTACTTCAAAACGGTTTTTTTTATCTTAACTGATAATCAGTTTTATTCTGACTTATGCTTCTTTTTTTGTAGGTTTTACAAGGAACAAGCTCAAACAAAGTGAAACAACATACAAAGCAAGAGTTACATAAAGTACGTTCTGATAACCTGTTGGGTTTACCTGAACACCGTGTACTTCAATGAATTTTCCTGTATGACTTACAATTGCGTTTGCAAGCTGGTTTCCAGACAATCCTGCGAAAGCCCATGCAGAAAGTGTAATTCCGTGGATAGCAGAAATTGAACCCATACCATAATGGTCAGAAAGAAGTGTTGGAACGTTAGAGAAACCGCCACCGTATCCTGCATTTACAACGAAGATCAAAGCAAGTACAAGAATAATAAGGAGGATGTTTCCATCACCGTTTTTAATACCACCAGTCAACATTACAACAGCTGTAAATACAATTGAAAGAATAAAAATCATCTTATAGATTGTATTGCGGTCTTTCATCTTATCTGCCCAAGCAGAGAAACCAAGACGACCACCAGCATTGAAAATAGCAGAAATTGTAGAAATAATACCTACAGAACTTGCAAGACCAATACATTTAACAATCATTTTTTCCTGAGAAATCAAAGCAAGACCACAAGTAATGTTTAAGTAGAACATCAACCAGATACCAATGTAAGATGTAATTGGTTCACGTTTAAGAGTTGCAATAATTCCTTCTCCTGCAGCTTTAGTCTGTGGTTCGTGCCAGTCAGCTGGTTTAGCCAAGAGCAAGTGACCTACAAACATCATCACAAAGTAAACACCAGCGAGGATGTAGAACATCTTAAAGATTCCGCCTTCACCAAGATTGTTTAACAAAGACTGCATAATTGGAGATGCAATAGCTTTTGCAGCACCAAATCCAGCAACTGCCAAACCTGTAGCAAGACCTTTTTTATCTTTGAACCAGAGCATCAAAGTTTTTACTGGGCTTAAATAACCTGTACCAAGACCAATACCCATGATGAAACCGTAACAAACATAAATACCAACTAAAGCTAATACACTACCCTGATTATTTCCACCGTACCAGATAAAGAAACCAGTACCTGCCATACCAGCGGCAAAAGTAATAGAAGCAATCAAACTTGATTTATGGATATTTTTTTCAACAATGTTACCCATAAATGCAGCAGACATACCTAAGAAGAAAATTGCAAAGCTGAATGCCCATTCTGTTGCACCCTTAGAAAAGCCAATATAATCAGCAATTTCCTGACTAAAAATAGACCAGCAGTATACAGTTCCGATTGAACAATGCAAAAGCAAAGCAGGAATTGCACCACGAATCCATTTGTTCTGAATGTTTTTCATACTAAATCCTTTTATTTGAAATAATTATTTTACTTATTTTACTTTAAAAAGGGTATCTATTCAACTGTGCAGAAAAAACGCTGCCTTGATTTTAGACAGCGTTACTTTAATATAGTTTATTGTAAATCTAAAAATAGTTCATATACCTCCATAGAAATATGAAAATATTACCTTGTGAAAAATCTTAATTATATTTATAAAAATACTACCAGTCAGTAAGTAACTGTCAAAACCGCTAACTCTGGGGAGACCCCAGTCCCCCTTTAAAGTAGCTGTTACACAGCGATTAACAGCTACACGCGTAAACCGGCAAGGAAACTATCTTTCCGGCTTACGAGTGTTTTTGTCAGTCACTGCCTTCCTTACCGTATTTTTATGCTTAAATTTCTGATGTTCACAAGGGAATATTTTCAGACTTTATTTCTATAGATATATTTGCTTTAAAATACAAAAACGGACCATTTTTATGAAAAAAAAACAGGTCGTCTTGACCTGCTTAATAGTTATAAATCTGTATTAGACAATATATTGTGATTTTTTAGTCTTCACCTACACTGCAACAAACGCGGAAGCCAAGATTGCGGTTGCGGCGGTTCGGGTAGTCGCGGGCCCGGAATGCAACAGAACAGCGGCCGGCGCCGAAGTTGTCGAGCCAACCGCCACCACGGAAGACACGGTAGCCGCGAGGCGAAACGCCCGGGCCAGCCAAAGGAGTGTCTGCTTTAATTGTGTCATACCAATCGTAGCACCATTCATATACGTTACCACTCATATCATAAAGTTTTAATGATTCAGAAACTGGAGCTTTAAGACCAACTCTGTGTGTTCCATATCCTTTTTTTCCTGAAGAAGGTGTGTTATTTGTATCTGGAGTTTCTCCATCATTTGCAGTGTTATACCAGTACCATCCTGCACTGTCTAAATCTTTGTTTATATCAGAAGTACTTAAACTTGCTTTTCCGGCAAAGAAATTATTCCAGCCTGCAGCATTTGGGTTAGCACCACGAGCGGCATATTCCCATTCTGCTTCTGTTGGAAGACGGTAACCTGCTGAAGCTCCTTCTGCAGAACTGACAGTAACTTTTGCAGAGGTAATATGCTTTTGTGAATCTCTGGAAATATCAGAAATTCCATAATATGGAACTTTTCCAGTTTTTTCGCTTAATTTGTTACAGAAATATACTGCATCAAACCAGGTAACTCCTTCTACTGGGCGAAGGTCTTTTTCATCGTCATTTGCATCTGAATAAACATATTCTGTTGAAGTTGCATTACAGTAACTTGGTTCTGCATCTGCATTTGAATCCCCTTGCATTACAGCTTTGTACAAGCGCTGTGTAACTTCGTAAGCACCCATCTGGAATGCAGGAATTGTAAGGTTACGGCCTGATACAGAAAATACACCAGCATAACCATTAATTGTATTTGATGAGGAACCATTTACGGTACCAGAAGGAATCCCTACTAAATTTGAATAAGGAATTTCAGTTTCCCCAATTGTAAGATTAGGTACATCTGCAGGTTTTACAGGCTTTTTACTATCAGCCTCATGTTTACAACCTGCAAACATAATTAAACTTGTAACTGCAATTGCAGCTAAAAATTTTACTTTTATTTTCACAATTTATCCTCCGATAGATTTACTGTTTATTATAAGGGAGGATGTTTATTATTAGCAAGTAATAAATTACTTGTAAAAGAAGTACTTAGTCTTCACCTACACTGCAACAAACGCGGAAGCCAAGATAGTAGTGGTGTATTTCAGGTTTGCCATTCGTATGGCGAACAACAGAGCAGTAGTGAGCAGGGTCTTTCCAACTACCACCACAGTAAACACGATTGTTACCAGGTGAAGTCTGAGGACCATCCAAAGGTGTGATTTCTGTAATTGTGTCTTGCCAATCATAGCACCATTCAAATACATTTCCACTCATATCATAAAGTTTTATTGATTCAGAAACAGGAGCTTTAAGTCCCACTCTGTGAGATCCATACCCTTTCTGCCCTGAATCAGGTAGATTATTTTCATCTGGAGTTTCTCCATCATTTGCTGTGTTATACCAGTACCAGCCTACACTATCTAAATCTTTATTTTTAATAGCATCAGTTGAACTTGCTTTTCCGGCAAAGAAATTATTCCAATTTTTTCCTTCAGGATCTGCACCACGAGCTGCATATTCCCATTCTGCTTCTCTTGGAAGGCGATAACCTGTTGAAGCTCCTTTTGCAGAACTGATAGTAACTTTTGCAGAAATAATATGTCCTTTCTCAACACCTGTTCCCCACGAAATTTCGGAAAGCACATAATATGGAACTTTTCCTGTTTTTTCACTTAATTTGTTACAGAAATATACTGCATCAAACCATGTAACATTTTCTACTGGACGAAGGTCTTTTTCATCTTCATTTGCATCTGAATACACGTAAGTTGTAGAAGTTGCATTACAAAAACTTGGTTCTGAAACCGCATTTTCGTCCCCTTCCATAACTGCCTTATAAAGTCGCTGAGTTACTTCATAGGCTCCCATCTGGAAAGCTGGAATTGTAAGGTTACGTCCTGTTACAGAAAATACACCTGAATAACCATTAATTTTATTTGATGAAGAACCTGTTACAGAACCTGCAGGGATTGAAACCATTTCCGAACCAGTAATTTTTACACCATCTATTGTAAGATCATTAGCTGATGGTTTTAAATGACTATCAGTTCCTGCATCAGTTTTACAACCTGCAAACACAATTAAACTTGTAACTGCAATTGCAGCCAGTAATTTAAAACTTTTTTTCATTATTTATCCTCCGAAAAAATTATCCCAATTAGTATATATATATATATATATATTAGCAACCTTTTTTTCTTGACAATACGTACTTTCTATATTATTTTATACGTATGTACGGAACAAAATTGACTTTAAAACTTAATATTGACTCAATTGCAAATGCAAAAGTTTATGCAGCAAAACATAAAACTTCGCTTTCTAGTCTTGTGGAAAATTTTTTTACAACATTAACTTCTTCAGAAGATTCAACAACATCACAATTCACATACTCACCAATAGTTCAGGAATTAAGCGGTATTATTTCTGCTCCAGAAGATTTTGATTATAAAGAAGATTATATAAAATATATCGAAGACAAATATGAATAAATATTACGTTGATACTGATGTTATTATAGATTTACTCTCTGCAAGACTTCCCCACTTTCATTTTTCGGCAGTTTTGTTTTCTCTGGCAGAAATGGGAAAGTATGAACTGTACACTTCTCCAACAGTTTTTGCCAATGCATTTTATGTATTACGAAAACAACTTGGAAACGAAAAAGCAAAAACAGCCTTAAGAAAACTGAGAATTATTTTACACGTTATAGATTCAACAGAAAAAGTAATAGACCAGGCCCTAAACTCAGATTTTGCAGATTTTGAAGACGCCATTCAGTGTTATACAGCCTTGAACAACAGCATACACTGTCTTATTACCAGAAACATCAAAGATTATAAAGCCAGTGGAATAGCAGTTATGACCCCAGAAGCCTTTTTAAGTGCGAATAAGTATATTTAGAATGAACCAGCTACTGCAACAGCGCATACCGATAATCGAAGAACCGTTAAGAAAAAGGCTGCGACAGCGGGCTTTTTTAGGTTCATCTTGTATTCGGTTCGGAGCGAGACTAGCGAGCGACGGCAACTGTACATACATAAAATCGAAGAAACGTTAAAAAAAGTCTGCCGGTGGCAGACTTTTTAGTTTCATCGATAAAATATGTTCGGCAGATTTATCTGCCGCCGTAGGCTGCACTGTTGCGTGCAACCTACTTCGTAAGCATAAAAATATCCTAGAAAGAACCAGCTACAGCAACAGCGCACGCAACAGTGCAGCCTACCATAGGGTTGTTACCCATTCCCATGAATCCCATCATTTCAACGTGAGCTGGAACTGATGAAGAACCTGCGAACTGAGCATCTGAGTGCATACGTCCGAGAGTATCTGTAAATCCATAAGAAGCAGGACCTGCAGCCATGTTATCTGGGTGAAGTGTACGACCTGTACCACCACCAGAAGCTACAGAGAAGTATTTTTTACCTTCAAGAAGTCTTTCTTTCTTGTAAGTACCAGCTACTGGGTGCTGGAAACGTGTTGGGTTTGTTGAGTTACCAGTAATAGAAACATCTACGTCTTCGTGCCACATGATTGCAACACCTTCACGTACATCGTCAGCACCGTAACATTTTACGATAAGACGATCTGGGTTGTTTCCGTATGGAACTTCTTTAACAACTGTTAAAGCTTTATCTGTACCCTGACCATTGAAGTAGTCAAATTTTGTCTGAACGTATGTAAAGCCGTTGATACGAGAAATAATCTGAGCAGCGTCTTTTCCAAGACCGTTCAAGATAACGCGAAGCTTGTTCTTACGAACTTTGTTAGCGTTAGCAGCGATTTTAATAGCACCTTCAGCTGCAGCGAAAGATTCGTGACCAGCCAAGAATGCGAAACACTGTGTTTCTTCAGAAAGAAGACGTGCACCAAGGTTTCCGTGTCCAAGACCTACTTTACGGTCATCAGCTACAGAACCTGGCAAACAGAATGCCTGAAGTCCTTTACCAATGTTAGCAGCAGCTGTAGAACCAGTTTTGTCACCAGTTTTTTCAGCTTCTTTAATAGCAATTGCAGAACCTAATACATAAGCCCATTTTGCATCTTCAAAACAAATCTGCTGTGTTGACTGACAGATTTCATATGGATCAAAACCGCGGTCCTGACAAAGTTTGCGAGCTGCGTTTAATCCTTCTTCGCCTTCTGCGAAACCGTATTCTTTAAGTGCTTTATTAACCTGTGGGATACGTCCAGCGTAATCTTCAAATAATGCCATATCTATATTCCTCCAAGTCCTATTCTTTACGTGGGTCGATTAATTTAACCATACCCTGATCTTCTGTTACACGACCATAGTGTGTGCGTGCACCAGCGATAGCTTCTTCAGCAGGTTTTCCAGCTTTAAGAGCATCCATTAATTTACCAAAGTTGATACAGTTGTAACCAATAATCTGTCCATCTTTATCGATAGCACATGTTTCAACGTATCCTTCTGTCATTTCGAGGTAGCGAGGACCTGTTTTGCGTGTAGCAAACATAGTACCAACCTGAGAACGGAGGTTCTTTCCAAGGTCTTCCAAAGAAGCACCAACTTTAAGACCGTTCTTAGAGTAAGCTGACTGTGTACGTCCGTATACAATCTGCATAAAGAGTTCGCGCATAGCTGTGTTGATAGCATCACAAACTAAGTCTGTGTTCAATGCTTCAAGCAATGTTTTTCCGATTAAGATTTCAGAAGCCATAGCTGCTGAGTGTGTCATACCAGAACAACCAATTGTTTCAACAAGAGCTTCTTCAATGATACCTTCTTTAACGTTCAAAGAAAGTTTACAAGCTCCCTGCTGTGGTGCACACCAACCGATACCGTGTGTGAAACCAGAAACATCTTCAATCTTTTTAACCTGTACCCATTCGCCTTCTTCAGGGATAGGTGCTGGTCCATGATATGCGCCTTTAGCCAAAGGACACATATGTTCTACTTCTGCTGTGTAGATCATTTATAGCTCCTATAAAATTAATTTAAATTTTATTTGGATTCATTCTACCATATATAAGCCCTTTTTTTCAATTAGAAATTTGCTTTATTCAAAATATAGATTTATAATTAATTGGTTATACTTGAATATGAAATTAGATAATTTTGCATCAAAAAAGTTGATTTCTATCTTTTTGGGATTGCTTTTCATCGCAATTATAATTTATCAGTTTTCTCTTGCTGTTAATCAGCCTGTTTCAAATTTAGGTTTTAAATTTTCTTATGATGAACCTTACTATTTTGTTTCATCAGTTATCGAAAATTCCCCTGCCGATAAAGCGGGACTTACACCAGATTCTTTCTTTACTACAATCAATGGCATTTCTGTTGAAACTCTTATTCAGCAGAAAAAAGAATATCCCGAAGAAACATTCAGAAGTTTATATGCAGACTTTTTTAAGTTCGGAGAAGGAATCTCTTTAATTGGTCCTTTAGGTGAAAAATTTAACTTCACTCTTACAAAACTTCCTCTTTGGGACAGAATCAGAGGAACAGATATATTTATCATCACAAAAATGCTTGTTGCAATTGCTATGATAATTGCATCCCTGGTTTTTACATTTTGTACTGGAAATGACAAACATTCCCGCCCATTGGGATTTTTTATTTTTGGTATATCTCTGGCATTAACAGGAACATTTGACCCTGATTTTATTGCTATTAATTATTCAAAAATTACATCTGTAGTTCTTGATGTGGGAATCTATTTTTCTTTGACATGTCTGCTGGCTTATTTTGCAAATATTTTTACATCTATTAAAAGATTCCCTCATTTTTTATATGTTGCACATCTTCCTGTTCTGTATATTGCCTCTAAATATATTTATCTGGCACTAACAAAAACAGATCTGGTAGACAACGTTTTTTATAAGATAAATGCATTTACAATCGAAATCTGCTGTCTTGTAATTCTGGTTCTCTTTACTATTGTGATTAAAAAATTTAAAAGTACCCTTACAACTACTTTCAGATTCTTCCTTATTGGAATCTTTTTTGCAATCGTACCAATTTTTATTAATCACGGAGTATATGTAGCTACAGGCTCTTACATAATGTCTGTTCGTGAAAAAATATTGAATGTATCTTCTTTTACATTCCTTCCTTTTATGCTGCTGCTGTCTGTACTGTTTAATAAACGAATTATTAATAGTTATATTTCCGCTTTTATTACATCAGTTATTGCGTATATAATTTTCTCAATCCCTATTTTTATTGGAATTTTTGATTACGTTCGTGGAAATAAGGCAGAAAAAATCACACTTCTTTATATTCTGTTTATTCCGTTAGTATTCTCTGGAATCAAAAAACTGATAACAATATTCTTTGCAATTAAATCAAACACTTTTGCAAAAGAACTGGTAGAATTTGATAATGAATTGTCTACAGTTTATGATGTAAAAGCTTTATGTATTTTGACTGCAGTTACACTTAGAAAAGAACTTGACTACCATCATATAATGTTCACTTTGAATTCAAAAGACAACAGATTCAAAGAATTATTTGTAGACGGCGAATTAACTGATGAATATATAGAAGGAATTAAATCTCAGGTAAACAAAAAACGTAAGCTCCAGATGTTAAAAGATGGCAGCATTTGTTTTGTTATTTCAAAAGATTCTGTTCTTGATATTGTAATCTTTATTGGATACAAGAAAAACCTTGATCCTTACTACTCTACTGAACTCACAACTATAGAAGAATACCTTGACCTTTTCTTTAAACGATTCCTGTTTATTGAAAATATTGAGTTAACAGACGAACTTCAGAAAAATACAGAAAAAGTTCTTAAAATGCAGGAAGAAACAATTATCAGTATGGCTAACCTTATTGAAAGTCGTGATGGCGGTACTGGTGAACACGTAAAACGAACTGCAGAATATTCTACTTTGATTGCAAGGTACGCAAAAGCAATGGGACTTTTTACTGATACTATTGATGAAGAATTCATTTCTCTTCTTAAAAAAGCTGCTCCTATGCATGATATTGGAAAAATCGTTGTATCTGATGCAGTTTTAAAGAAACCTGGACGTCTTGATCCTGATGAATTTGAAGAAATGAAACGCCACACTACTGAAGGCGAAAAAATTGTTAGAGAAGTTTTAAGTAATTCTGAAAATGAAAATTACATCAGAATGACTTCAAATATTGCTATGTATCATCATGAATGGTGGAATGGCAACGGTTATCCAAAAAAGATTCAGGGAACAGATATTCCTCTTGAAGCACGAATCCTTGCTATTGCAGATGTTTTTGACGCACTTGTTTCTCCTCGCTGTTACAAAGCTCCAAAACCTGCTGAAGAAGCTTTTGACATTATTGAAAAAGAATCTGGAACTCATTTTGATCCGGATCTGGCCAAATGTTTCCTTTCTTTGAAAGAAGAAGCTCTTCTAATTATGAAAAGTCAAGTTTTCTAAAATGTAAAAAAAACATTTCCTGGGTGAGAGACTGTAAATGAATACTGACGATAAAAATAAAAAAATGACTCTTAAAAAGAAGAAAATAGCTGTTTTAACTTCCGGCTGGTCAATTGATTATGTGCGCGCCGTTTTAAAAGGCATTGAATCTGTTACTAAAGATGAAAATGTTGATTTGTATGTTTTTGTCTGCTACAAATTCATTGATCAAAAAAATACAGAAAATTTTACAAGTTATAATATTGTTTCAATTATTGATTATAAAGAATTTGATGCTATTGTTTTTCTTTCAAACATTATTGAAGATCAGGCTTTATTAAAAGAAGAAGCTAAGAAAATTAAAAAACTTGGAATCCCTGCTGTTTCTCTTCTTGCACCTCTTGATGGCTTTGACTACATTGATAACGATGATGCTCCTGGATTTAGAAATCTTCTTCAGCACATGAAAGATGTTCATAACTGTACTGATTTTGCATTTATTGGCGGACCTGAAAATGCTAAGGAAAGTCAGATCAGATATGAAACATTTATGGAATTTATAAAAGAAAATAATCTTAAAATCAAGGAAGACAGACTTTTCTTAAATGGTGATTATCGTCCGGCTTTTGCAGAAAATGCGGCTGTTAAAATGCTTAAAAATAAGGCAAAGATACCTGATGTAATTGTCTGTGTAAATGATTATTCTGCTTTAAGTGTAATTACTTATGCTTCTCATCATAAAATTAATGTACCTGAAGATTTGAAGGTTATTGGATTTGATAACATTTCTTACGCAAGAAAATCTGATCCTTCTATTTCTACTTGTGACCCTCAGCATTTTGAAATTGGAAAAACTGCAGGACTTAAAATACTTTCAAAATTAAACAATAAGAGCAAAAAAATAACTTTCCCTTCTAAGATGATTCTTGGACAAAGCTGTGGTTGTGATATCTGCTCTGATGATCAGAAAGATTCATTTATTGAATATTATTACTCAAATGATGAAGCTGAAAATTTCAACAGTCAGATGCGTCATATGGAAGATTTGTTCCTTACAAACACAGACAGCCATAATCTTATAAATGAGCTTGGTGCCTTCTTTGAAAAGCGTCATTATTTTGAAGGTTCTGATTTTGCCATGATGCTTCAAAAAGATTATGTTAAATCTTTCTTAAACAGCAGCACTCCTTATGAACCAGTCAGTACTATTAAAGATAATGTGATTTCTGTTGTTCATATTGTAAATAATCAGAAAATAAAACCTTGCCTTTTTGATGCAAAGGAAATTGTTCCTCCATATTTTGAAGATGAACATAATTCTGTTTTCTATATATACCCTCTTGTTGCAGTTGATGCACTTATTGGCTACGCCATTTCAAAAAATTCAGACAAACTTCTGGAAGGCAAACGAGGATATCAGTGGATCCGAAACCTTTGTAATCACTTTGAAAACTTTAAGCAGAAATGTTCCTATAAAATTTTAAGCGAAAAATATCTGGAACTTTCTACAAAAGATGCTCTTTCTGGGGCACTGAACAGACTTGGGTATAATACTTTTGCGGCAAAAACTTTTGACTCTAACAAAAAGAAAAATCTTTCTTCTATAATTATCTTTATTGATATTAACTCAATGAAACAGATTAATGATAAATTCGGTCATTTGCAGGGAGACTTTGCAATTAAGATTGTTGCTGAATCTGTGAGAAATGTTATGCCAAAAGGATGGCTTTCTGTAAGATATGGTGGTGATGAATTTGTAATTATTGGCCAGGGAGATAAAACTGAAGGTCAAAAATTCTGCGATGATTTTGCCGCTAATCTGAAGGAAAATAGTGAAACTTTAAAATTGCCATATCAGGTAACAGCAAGTACAGGATTCAAATGTTTCTCTCCTAAGACAAAATATTCCCTTGATGAAGCCGTTTCTATTGTTGATGAAATCATGTACAAAAATAAAAAGGCTTTCCACAAAACACGGGGAGATTAAAAAAAAAGCCGCTGCACTTTAATTTCAAATCTTAGTGCAGCGGCTATTAAAATCTCTATTTCAGATTCCAAATTTTATGATTACTCAGTAGGACGTTTTTTCAAGTTCTTGCTTTCTTTTACAGCCTGACCTTCACCTACTCTCTGTTCCATCATAGCTCTTGCTTTTAATGGAAGACCGAACAATGTGATAAATCCTTCAGCATCTTTGTGGTTATACAATTCACCAGTTGTGAATGATGCCAAACTTTCATTGTACAAGCTGTATTTAGATCCAGAACCTGCAGCACGGATTGAACCTTTAATTAATTTAACTTTAGCCCAACCTGTTACAGTTTCTTCTGTTTTGTCCATGAATGCAAGACAAGCGTCCATCAATGTTGTGAACCATTTTCCATCGTAAATCAATTCACCCATGCGGATAGAAACCTGCTGTTTGTAATGATATGTTTCGCGATCCAAACAGATGTGATCCATCATTCTGTGTGCAAAGTAAAGAATTGCTCCACCTGGAGTTTCATAAACACCACGAGATTTCATACCAACACAACGGTTTTCACAAATATCAACAAGCCCAACACCATTGCGACCACCAATTACGTTCAATTCGTTCAAGAGGTCAAGTGCGCCCATTTTTTTACCGTTCAATCCAACTGGGATACCTTTTTCAAAGTCGATTGTTACATATTCGCCTTCTTCAGGTGCTTCTTCTGGAACAGTTGTATTTTTAAGCATGTGCTTGTAGTTTGGTTCGTTTTCTGTCTTTTCAAGTTCAAGACCTTCATGAGAAAGGTGCCAGATATTTTCATCACGAGAATATGACTGATCTTTCTTCATTGGAACTTCAAGTCCGCGGTCTTCAAGATATTTAATTTCTGCTTCGCGGCTATCCATGTTCCATTTGTCATCACGCCATGCAGCAATTACTTTCAAATCTGGAGCAAAAGCTTTGATTGCAAGTTCAAAACGAACCTGGTCATTACCTTTTCCTGTAGCACCGTGACAGATTGCAACTGCTTTTTCCTGACGAGCATATTCAACAAGGATTTTACCAATCAATGGACGAGCTGTAGATGTTCCCAAAAGATATTCATCTTCGTAAACAGCATTTGCTTTTACAGCAGGCCAGATATAATCTGTAATATATTCTTCACGAGCATCTACTACATAACATGCAGCAGCACCAGTTTTCAAAGCACGTGATTTAATTGCTTCCCAGTCATCGCCCTGACCAACGTCAATACAAACAGCGATTACATCATAATCATAATTTTCTTTGAGCCATGGGATGATAACAGTTGTATCAAGTCCACCAGAATAAGCTAAAATTACTTTATCTTTTGCCATACTAATCCTCCGTAACGGCATTTAATTGCATAAATATACAAAAAATATACTACTTTTTGCATATTATTGCAACATATTATTAAATTCTTTATCTAACTGTGATTTAAAGTTTTCCAAATCAAGTGAAATTCTTTTTTCTTCTGAAGTTTTCATTTCTGTCAGTTTGAGTAAATACCCTTCTTTTTCTGGAACAAGCTGCCATAAATAAACATCTGTGGGAATTAAAGAAGCAGCATAAGCTTTAATAAATTCACCGGCTATTTTCTGTTTTTTGGAAAGCTTCATATTATCTTTAAGAAGCTGCTCCAGTTCTTTCTTGTACTGAGGGATGTGTTCCAGAAAAGACTGAATCTCTGGAAAAGGATTATATGGAAATTTAGCATCGCAGATTTTAACAGGATCCCCGTCTGAAATCTGAAGGAGACTAAGTTTAATCTGTGACTGAAAAAATACTCTGAGTTTTACAGTTGGAGTTACAGAAGTTTCCCATGTGATGTAGGAAGAATTATCTGTAGTTTTTGCAACTACCTCCGGATGATTTTTTTCAAATTCATTGATGGCTTGTGGAACTTCAGACAAACTAAGTCTTTGGGCACCTACTCTTGTCATATTTCTATGCTGATAATGAATAAACTGTTCTTTCCAGAAATCTGATTCTTTGTCATCAAACATTATTTTGCAGTAGCTCCTATTTCACCTTCTGGTTTGAAACTTTGTGGAAGAAGGTCTTTTAATGTATAAAGTTTATAATCATCCTTTGATTTTGCACTGATTATAATAAAATCGTCATCACAGAATTCTCTCATAACCTGACGGCAGACTCCACATGGAGAACAATAATCTGTTATCTTTTTTGAAGGACCGCCCACAACCGCAATAGCCTTAAATGTTTTTACGCCTTCACTTACTGCCTTAAAAAAAGCTGTTCGTTCTGCACAGTTTGATGGTCCAAAAGCAGCATTTTCAATATTACAGCCGGTAAAAATTTTGTCATTTTTAGAAAGTAAAGCTGCACCTACAGTATAGTTTGAATATGGAACATAGGCAAAATCTAACATGGAAATTGCTTTTTCAATTAAATCTTTTATTACAGATTCTTCCAGTTTCTGCATAAGCGCTCCTGTAAAGATTCCATTAAAATGGAAGATAAGTAGATTTATTTCCAGGAAGATTATTTATCCACTGACGGCATTTTTCATAATCTACGCGGCTTGAAATAATCCACAAAATATTGGCACCATTTCCAGACATAACAGGAATCTGTCCCTGACCATCTGTAAAAATGATTAATCCATTATACTCCATTTTGTTTTCAAAGTAAAAATTAATTGCCGGCTGAAAATTAGTTCCACCACGCCCTTTGATTTGGCCAAGATCAACTTTCTTTTTAAAAGTAACAGGTTTTGTATTTTTCAAATTTGTGTCAAAAAAGATAACGTCTATTTTTTCAATAATTCCCAGGAAAAAAATATTTTTAATTGCTTTATAAAAATGATTGAAACTTTCATCTGTAATAGAACCGCTTACATCAACTGCAATTAATATATTTGCTTTTCTTTCATAACGGCTGCCCATTGCCTTAAAACCAAAGCGTCTGTTAGGTTTCATCCTTGTAAGATTTCTGCTGGCACTTACAATGTTTGCACGGAATTTTGAAAGGACCCGTCTGTAGTCAAAAGAGAAATCTGTTTCTTCCTGTAAAGTTCGCTTCTGTTCTCCACCAAGGCCACCCCATCCATCATCAACTTCGGCCTTTTTAATTTCATCTTTTATTTTGTTCTGAGCGTCTTCATTTTCTTCCCACAAAGCCGCACTTTCATCAGCCACCACCAGAAGATTTTCTGTCTGCTCATCACTTCCACCAGCATTCTGGCCTTTTTTAGTTGCCGCAATCAGTTCATAAATTTTTTTGTACCATTCTTCATAAGACAAATCCTGATACATAAAAACTTTTCCGGGTGTTTCAAATGCTCTTGCATAAGCGGAATCTCTGCTTTTCATATATTCCACACCTGGCAAAATAATTCCTTCTGGCAATTTGTGCATTTGTGCAATAGTTGTGTCGCTGGCCAGAAGAAGAATTGATTTTTTTGCATTGTAAGGCTGTCTGGCATAAGGATGAAGCAGCAGAATTCTGTAAACTTCGATTTTCAAATATTCTTCTACAAGAGTGTCTGAAAAACTGCTTAAAATTGTGGAATTAAATTCAATGTGAAAATTTCCTGAACGCATAGGGATTGAAAGCTGTGGATTTTCCAGCAATTTGTGGGTGCAAACTGCAGAAAAAAGCAGAGGTTCTGAGTAAAACCAGTTTGAAATTATTTGTTTCAGGTTGCGTTCTATTTGAGTCATTAGTCTGATTATTTTAAATTAAATGGCATTCAGGATTTTTGAATACAAATTCTTGCAGCGCTCTGTTATAAAAACAAGAGTTTTTGGATAAAGCTGAGCAGAACAAAGACTTATAAAATGCATCTGATATTCTTTTGAAATTAATTTAAGAAGATCAAAATACAGATTCAGATTTTCTGCAATTTTTTTTGCTTCATCAGAACTTGAGTCTGCACTGAAAGCTTCAATGTACTTAAAAATTGAATTATTTAATTGAGTGATTTCTGTAATATCCATATCTCTGATTTCAGATTCAATTAATGAAAAATTTTCTGTAAGTACTTTTTTTACAGCAAGAGTTTTTTCACTGATAACATAATCAAAGAAAACAGCTGTTGCTTCTGAGCCAATAATTCCAGAAATCAAAGGTTTTAATTCAATAGAAACAGTGTCAAAATTTTTAAGGATTTCGCTTACTCTTTCCCAGCTTCGGCGGTCTGGTGTTCTTTCAAGATTTTCTGCTTCACCGTTATCAAAACTATCCAGAAATTCAGGATTTTCTTTTATAAAAGCAATGACTCTTGAATCTACTCCGCTTTTTTCTGCCCAATTAATCCAGTCTTCAACACTTGGGGCAAATTCGTAAATATTAAATCGGCTGACCAAAGCCGGGTCCAAATCTGTTAACTGATACTCATTACCGTTATTAACCGCACTGATAATTCTACTTCCAGCGGGCAATTCTTTACCGGCAAGTTTGCGGTTCAAAGTTAAATCCATAATTGTCTGAAGAACTTCCGGGCGGGCACGATTCAATTCGTCTAAAAATAAAACAACAGGTTTGCCATCAGTTGGAAACCAGTAAGGAAGCATAAAATCTGTTTTTCCGGTTTTCTCATTTTTTTCTGGAAGACCAATTAAATCTCCAGGATCACTCATCTGTCCTAAAAATAAAGTAACAACTTTACTGCCTTTAGAATTAAAATAATCTTCAAGAATGCGAGATTTACCAATACCGTGTTTTCCCATAAGCATAATATTCTGGGATGCAGGTGTGTTTTCCAAAATAAATAATAACTGAGCGGCGTTTATAGTCATAAAACTATAGTATATAGAAATAAAAGAATAATCAATTATAAAAAAAAAGCGGGCTTCAAAATGAAACCCGCTTTCAAAAGTTCAATTTTCTGTATCTTACAGATTATTTGAACAACTGAGGATAAGTTTTTGCTTTTTCACAGGCAGCTTCAAGAGTCATTCCAACAAAGCCCTGAGCACCAAGGTTTCGTCCGCTGATTTTATCATCAACAAAAGCACCAACACAAATTCCAGGAATTACACTGTCTGGATCATTTGGAGCATTTGGACCACCTAAATCTGTTCTACACCAGCCTGGATCTGTCAAACTGATAATTACATCTGTTCCATCAACTTTACCAGCAAGATCAAGTGTTACTTTATCCAAAGCCGCTTTACTTGCACTGTATCCGGCCTGTTCCGGTTCATTTCTGATTCCCGATGTTGTATTAATTACACGACCAAATCCTCTTTCAATCATTGGAGGAATAAAAGCATAACAAAGCATCATTGGTGCAATTGTATTGATATAAAAACTCTGTGAATAATCATCAACCGGAGTTTTATAATAATCAACACGGTAAGCAATCTGAACTGCAGCATCGTTGAACAAAATGTCAACCTGAGTTCCTTTTGCTTTAATTGCATCAATCATTTTCTGAACCTGAGAAGGATCTGAAAGTTCTGCAGCAATGTCATAAGCTTCAACACCCATTGATTTTACTTCTTCAAGGACTTTTGCAGTATGTTCAAGACTTCTTGAATGCAAAATTAAATTACAGCCATTAGAAGCCATAAATTTTGCAATTCTATAACCTATTCCTCGGTTAGCGCCTGTAACAAGTGCCCATTTTCCTTTTACATCTACCATGATTTCCCCCAATTTTATTTAGAAAGATCGCAAATAATCTTGTCGCACCATTTGTCAAATTCAGGATCTTCTGTCTGACATTCTGGATGAGCAAGAACATATTCCAAAGTTTCTGCAATTCCCTGATCAGCCCGCTTTGTAGCAACAAAATCAGGTACAAGAGATTTTAATTTACTGCAGTCAAAAATAACTGAGTTTGCTTTGTCTCCAATTAAACTTCCTGTAAAATCGTAATTGCTGTGATCTGCAAGATATTTTGAACTTACATAAACAGGATTCAATTTTACGCCAAGAGTTCTGGCAATGCATTCATAAATCTGATTCCAGGTAACACTTTCATCACTAGTAATCTGAACTGCTTCACCAATTGCGTGAATATTTCCCATAAGACCAACATAACCTTTTGCAAAGTCAGAATTATGAGTAATAGTCCACCAGCTTAATCCATCACCATGAATAATAACTGGTTTTCCTTCCTTAATTCGTTTTACAACCTGCCAGCTGCCCTTATCTCCATGGACGCCAAGAGGAACAGAACGTTCATCATAAGTGTGACTTGGACGAACAATAGTAACAGGGAACCCTTCATCTCTGTAAAGTTTCATTAAATAGTCTTCACAGGCAATTTTATTTCTTGAATATTCCCAGTAAGGATTAGCAAGAGGTGTTTTTTCAGAAACAACAACATTACTTAATGGTTTTTGATAAGCTGATGCCGAACTGATATAAATAAACTGATTACATTTTCCTTTGAAAAGTCTGTAATCCCGTTCAAGCTGAGAAGGAACAAAACCAATAAATTCACCAACAACATCAAAATGCAATCCTTCAATTGCTTTTGCAACTGCGGCTTCATCATTTACATCAACTGTGATGAATTTTGCACCTTTCAATTCTGGAATATTACGATTTCCTCTATTTAAGAGATACAATTCCCATCCCTTCTGCAAAAGAAGTTTAGAAATTGCCATAGAAATTGTTCCTGTTCCACCAATAAATAAGGCTTTCATTATTACCTCCAGAAATTACAATGCCAATTTATAGATTTCTGCAATATCGTCGCTGGAAAGATTTACGAAACCACCTGTACGACCACCTTCTGGAAGACCAAAGTTCTTTACAAGCTGAGGAATATCTTCTGCCTTACCACCAACTTCACTCATTTTTGAAGGCATACCAATTGAATTTAAGAAAGAACGGAATGCCGCAATACCTTCACGGGCAGTTTTTTCTGGATTAGAAAAATCCATCTTGCATCCCCATACACGAACTGCAAATTGAGCAAAACGCATAACATCATGTTTCATAACAAATGTCATCCATGCTGGCATAATAACAGCAAGTCCAGCACCGTGAGCACAGTCATACATACCAGAAAGTTCATGTTCAATACCGTGGCTGTTCCAGTCCTGAGAGCGGCCAACACCAACAATATTATTATGAGCAACCATACCAGCCCACATGATATTTGCACGAG
>JAKSTI010000015.1 GCA_024402665.1 Treponema sp. | reverse complement strand
CAAGTCCTTTCAAGCCGTTAGTTAAAGTGTCCAATAATTGGGGTACACTTCATTTTCTGGATTTTTTTTTGCCCAATAAAAAAAGCAGTTACAAAGTTCCGAGCCAAAGAAAAATCTGCCCAAGCGCAGCGCGGAAGCCTTTTCTTTGGTTCGTGGTTCTTCCCCAAATCTCTTCGTTAAAAAAAAATGAAATCAATAGACTAAAAATATATTGTAATAAAAAAATTAAATGGAACTCGGAAAGGAAGCAAGAGTTCGTCAAAAACATTCAAACCCCTGCCAACCTAATCCCCGCAATGATATTTCTATGGAATATAAAAATAAAAGAAATAATAACTAAAAAGTACTATGTAAAAAAAGCAAAATAATAAAACAAAAATTAATCAAAAAATAATTGCTAATGGAACTCGGGAAGGAAGCAAGAGGTCGTCAAAAACATTCAAAGCCCTGCCAACCTAATCCCCGCAATGATATTTCTATGGAATATAAAAAAATAAAAGGAATAATAACTAAAAAGTACTATGTAAAAAAAGCAGTTGCAAGGTTCCGAGCCAAAGAAAAATCTGCACAAGCGCAGCGCGGAAGCCTTTTCTTTGGTTCGTGGTTCTTGAAACTGCTTTTTTTATAATAAATTAATTTTATTTAATTATTTCTTTTATTTTTTCCAGAGACAAACCTGTAGCTACTTCTATCGTCTCCAAAGAAACATCCCCTCTTTCCCACAATCTAACTACAGTTTCCTGCTTTTCTTTTTCAATTCCTTCCGCAAGACCTTCCGCTAATCCAACTGCTCTACCTTCTGCTAACCCAGTCTGTCTTCCTTCTGCTAAACCAGCCTGTCTTCCTTCTGCTAAACCAGCCTGTCTTCCTTCTGCTAAACCAGCCTGTCTTCCTTCTGTTAAACCAGCCTCACGTGCCATTTCTTTTTCTTCTTCTAAAATATCTGCAAAATACATATACTCATCCTTAAAGCTAGATTTTACTTTGGCATTTTGAACAGAAGCTGCGAGTTTCTGAGTAAAATCAGAACTTGCCTTAAGACTATAAATAAATTCAAGTACATCACGAACATTTTTATCTTCTGCCTTTGCGAAAGCACTTGAATTATAAAATACATTATGGGTTTTGTCATCATAAACAAACCCGGGTAATTCTGCAAAAGACTGAGTCCTTGTATAACAAGGTATTCCATATCCAAAAGGATCATCCTTGCAAATAAAAACTATATAATTCTCTTTAAGCTCAGAATACTTTGTTCGTCTTGGTACCATGCTAACATCTGCTGCACTTTGATAATACCTTGAACGAAGAATTATATCCTCATAATTTCCGGTCTGCATTTCCAAATCAATAACCCTCTTAGAATCTTTTAGAAATACATCCATCCTGATCCCTTTGGCATCATAAAAATTTTCTATCTGCTGTTCAGTATTAATATACTGAATTTTTTCAATCTGAAAACCCAGCAAAATATTCAATAATTCTGAACAAAGTTTCTCATCTTTCATAACTTTGCAAAAAATGAAATTATCAGAAAAGTCTAAATCTTCCCATGCTTTTGAAAACTGTCCCATGAAGAACCTCCAATAATATTATTGAAAAGTTTTCCGATTTCGGACCATTTTGTATCCATTATTATTCTAAAAAATGGGACAAAAACATTTTTTGCATCAAAACAATTGCTAATGGAACTCGGGAAGGAAGGAAGAGGTCGTCAAAAACATTCAAAGCCCTGAAAGATAGTTTCCTTGCAGGGCTTTGAATGTAGCGACGGTACCTAGCGGTTTTGACGGCCTCTTACTGACTGGTAGAGTTCCATTTAACAAAATCTTATGTATTAAAAAATATGTTTATAGCCGATTGCAATTTTTAGATTTAAAATATCAGCTGCCGTTTTTTGCCCAACCCTTAAATACCTCCCCGTAAAATACGTAGTATTCATATGCCCCTTAGTTTTTGGACCATAAACAATCTGAGCCTTAATAGAAAAAGAATTATCAGAATCAATCTTAAAAACAGTCTGAATATCAGCCTTTATGCGATTAAAATAACTGTACTGAATATGCTGCATGTAATAACCAGCGTCCATACCAGGTCTGTCATCAAAATGATGATCTAACGCAGACGTATAAATAAAAGGTGCAATATAAAATCCGGAGATCACAGAAAAATCTGGGGTAAAATCATAGCGAAATTTTAATCCGGTAAACAAAAAACCTGTATGACGGTAATAACCAATTCTTGACGCGCCATTTTTTTTAGCAAGAGGATCATCCCAGCTTACATCATCATCAGTTGAATCAGAAGTACCACTCCCATTCCACTGTGTACCAATTGCCGACTGAAATTTAACAAACTCATATTCAACCTGAAATTCAGGAGTAATAGTGAAATTATTGGCAGGAGTAAAATCATAGAAAAAAGAGATAATCGCATCGATTCCCCAGATCAGATTATTGTCATGAATGGAATAAATTGTTTTAAGACCATTGCTGTTCCAGTCTGAATCATACAAGTGACCACAATTTCCAGGAAGATCAAATTTAACATCAGCAGAGGCACCAAAATCTTTATACTGAACACCGCCTTCAAATCCAAGATAATAAACAGGCTTTTCTTCCCACTGAAGATAGCTGACAATATATCGTTCTCCAGAAGAATAAATATATTCGCCTAAATCGCCATAAGTAAGGCCGGCATTAAGTCCTGCATCGAATTTCAGCTGCTGGGAATAAACGGGAATCAAAAATAAAAATGAAATAAAAATTAAAGCAAGTGATTTTTTCATCATTTTGATTATATATAATTTTTTTTTCTAAAAATAGTCCGAAATCTAAAAAAAAATTTTATAAATATAGTAGAGGATTTTTGGAGGTGATTGTGAGAAAATTCTGTTTCGGACTATATGTTGCGTTTTTGATTCTTTTTCCTTCTTGTGAAACTGGGCAATGGAGTTTGAAAAATGGCAGCGAGATTAGTGTAAGTACGTGGAATTTGCAGACCTTTTTTGATGGAACGAAGGATGGTTGTGAATATTCAGAATTTCTTAAAAGTGGCAGTTGGGACAAGGAAAAGTATTATCAGCGTTTAGAACGTTTATGCACAGTGATGAAAGAAATTAATGCGGATATTTTTGTTTTTGAAGAAATTGAAAATGAAAAAATTCTCTTTGATATCAGCAATCAGTTTTCTGCGTGGAAAAACCGTCAGAACTGGAAGTATTCCTGTTTTACAAAAAGCGAAGGTTCTTCAATAGGATGCGCGGTCATTTCCAGATTTCCTCTTTTTAATTTAAAAACTCATTCTATTACAGTTGAAACAGCAAATCAGGAACAGCCAAGTCTGCGCAATCTTATGGAAGTTACTGCACAGGTTGGAGAAAAACAGATTGTGATTTTTGCCAATCACTGGAAATCTAAGGCTGGTGGTGAAGAAGAAAGTGAAATCTGGAGAGATTATCAGGAAAGTTTGTTGTGTCAGAGATTAAATGAATATTCTTTTGTAGAAGACGCTGCAATCATTTCATGCGGGGATTTTAATCGGGACATAGGAGAGTTCTTTACAGAAGGAAACAAAGTTTTTTTCCATAATGATTTTGTTAAAAAAAATTACTTTGAGCCCTTTTGTATGGAAAGTCCATGGCTTACAAAGCAGGGAGATTTTTCTACTGTAACAGGCAGTTATTATTTTCAGCAGAAATGGGAACGAATTGATCATTTTTTTGTTTACGGAAATCTTGAAGTTGTAAATTTTCAGGTTTGGAATAATATTCCGCTGGTGAACGAAGATGGGATTCCTTATGAATACAGAATTTCTAACGGTCAGGGATATTCTGATCACTTGCCGCTGTTGATTTATCTACGGATATAGCTTTATCAAAAATCAGATACTGGCCTTCTGCAAGGGTTTGGGGAAGGGAATATGAACCAATGGCTATTCTTTTTAGTTCAATGACTTCATTTTTCACAGCCAGAAACATTCTTCGCACCTGATGGAACTTTCCTTCAGAAATTGTAACAACACACTGATTCTGGGAAAGAAAATCTATTTGAGCAGGGCCAGCTGGTGTTTCAGGAGATTTCTTTTCTGCAGGAAGAATTACTCCTTTAGAAAATTGTGCCGCGTATATTTCCTGTTCCTGCTTTGAAACTGGATTCCTTAAAGTTACAAGGTATTTTTTTGAAACATGATTTTCTGGTCTGGTAAGGTAATTTGAAAAATAGCCGTCTGTTGTAAGAAAGATTAATCCGGAAGTTTCGCAGTCTAAACGGCCAATTGTATGCAAGCGAGCCCCTCTTTTCTGATTCAGGAGGGACTGGAGTTCTGGAGTCAATAATGAATAAATTGTTTTATGAGAATCGGACACTGCGGAACAAACATAGCCCGCAGGTTTATTCATTACAATGTAAATCATAATTAAAGCAAATCGTTTATCATTTTTGCCATTTCATTGTACTGTTTAACAGCACTTTTCTTTGCTTTTTCATCCATGGCATTGAATTCATCAAGACCAGGGAGTGTGTAAATATAAGTGCCTTCTGTATTTTCAAAATCTGCATCGTTATTTTCAAGGAAGTAGATTGTTGGTCCGTCAGTGTTTTCGTTGGCAGGAAGAACAATTTTATATTTTGCAATAAGGCGGCGTTTTCCTAAAATATAACGATAGAAAGCATAAACTGTGCTGTCTGAATATTCATATTTCTGAACAATAACTTTATCTTTCTGATTAATCAGCGGTTCAAGGATTCTGTCTGGTGTTTTTGAAAACTGTTTTGCGGTGTTATTCCAGTAAAGAACATCGTATTTTTTAGGTTCTCCTTTTTCATCACGGGCAAGAAGCACTAAATCATCACAACCATCAAAATTTACATCGTAAATTAAAAACTGATTGCAGTCTGTGTTTTTGATTTTAAGAATCTGAACTACCTGATTTTCAAAATCTATTACTTTGATTTTAAGATTCCATCCGTAAGAATAACTTTGTGTTACATCAAAAAAGTGAATCCACTGTGTCTTTCTTTTTACACTATATGTTATTTTTGAAGTTACAGGCTCCTTACTTCTAGGTGTAGTTGTGGCAAAATATTTGAAATCATCAGCCGGAAAATTAGAATAATCCAAAGGTAATTCAATTTTTTTTACACCATAGTTTTCTGAGATTTTTTCAAGTTTTGCCTGCAAAGGATCTGAACTATATTCCTGTGCAAAAAGAGAGGAAGCTGCCATAAAAACAAAAGCAGTTAATGTGAGCATTTTAATTGTCTTAATCATAATAAGTACCTCTAGTCTATAAACAACATGATTTTATAATGGTAACTATTTTTTCAAGTTGCCACTGTTTCGTTCCCAGAAAACTCCATCGCTGTAGCCCTGGATAGATTTATCTGTTTCTGCATTTTCAAGACGCTTTTGTGCAAGCATACAATATTCTTCATTGATTTCAATTCCACAATATTTTCTGCCTAATTTTTTTGCAGTAACACTGGCAGTTCCGCTACCAAGGAAAGGATCAAATATTACATCTCCTGGTTTTGATGACGCAAGAATTAGTTTTGCATAAAGTTTTTCTGGCTTTTGTGTAGGATGATCTGTGTTTTCCGGCATAGACCAGAATGGAATACTGATGTCATCCCAGAAATTAGAAGGATATGTCAGTCTGAAATTTCCTTCTTCACCTTCTTCCCAGTCTTTTGGTTTTCCATCAACTTTATAAGGAGCAATAACCCGTCTTTTTATTTTTACAGCCTCAACATCAAAATAATAGTCCTTAGGATTCTTAACCGCAAACCAGATATCTTCCATTCCATTTTTCCAGTTTGAAGCAGCTCCCCTTCCCTTTTCACGCTGCCAGGTGATTCTATTTAAAATTGTAAGCTGCTTTTCTACAGCCCGCTGCAAAGATGATGTACATTTCCAGTCGCCGCAAATATAGAGACTTCCATTTGGTTTTAATTTTGTACAGACAGCTGGGAACCAGGTTTCAAGATAATCATCATAAGCGGAATCTGTTCTTGAATTAAAAACTGTTCCATTAAAATCTTTTGTTAGATTATATGGAGGGTCAATAATTATCAGATTGGCAAAATTTTCTGGAATAAAAGAAAGGGCCTTGAGTAGATCGGCATTGATTGTTATATTTTCAAAATCTGAAGGATTTTTTAACTTTGATAAATCCTGTTCTTTTACAAGTTTTGATTTTAATACAGGGATTTCTTCCTCAGATAGTGTGATTGTTCTGTTTCTTCCGGCTCGGACTTTTTCTTTCATAAAAAAACTATACCATATTACTTGGGCAAAAAAAAGACTGTTTCTAATTGTCTGGGACAATTTGAAACAGTCTTCTAAACTCTCACAGCTTTATCGTAGGTACGAAAAACATCTAATTCATTCGCATTAAAGCGTATCTTGAGTATATATAGAAAAGTGCAACAAATCCGCACAAATATACAACTTTTTTGGGTATCTTTGGTTATTTTTTAGGTAACCTGGGTTACTTTTACAAATTCTACTTCATTACACCAAGAACAATACCGGTAATAATAACTGCAGCACAAATCAGCTTATGAACAGTTCCTTTTTCTTTGAAAATGTATCTTCCGGCAAGAATTGTCACAATACATCCGGCTTGTTTTATTAAAGTCATTTCTGTAACACGGCTTTCTGCCATTCCATTTGCAAGGAACAAAGCTCTGTCTGCCACAACAAAGAGAATGCTTAAAAGCCAGACCCACTTATTTTTTATTGTATTAACAATTCTGATTTTCTGTTTTGTAACAAGGACAAAAATAACGTAAAAAATCACAAGGAACAGCATGTACCAGAACTGAAGCTGGGAACTGTTTAAATCTTTCATAAGGATTTTGTCCATAAATCCGGAAATGGCATTAAAGGCACAGGAAACAAAAGCCATAATAATAAAGATTGTCTGATTTTTATGTTTTACCTGTTCCTGTTCAGATTCTTCTTTTTTGTTGAATTTTACCTTTAATAAAAGAAGGCCGCTGCAAACTAAGACTAAGCCGGTAATTTGTAAGGGAGACATAATCTCTCCCAGAAAAACAACTCCAAGGAATGTTGCAAAAAGAACCCGGGAAAGATCAAGGACACCAAACAGACTGATTGGCAGATTTTTAATTGCATAGAAACTGAAAATCCATGCTACAAAGATAACAAAGGATTTTATTGCAATATAACCGTAGAATCTTGCTTCCATGCCCATTGCATTAAAAGCGTCTGGAACTACAAGAACAAAACTAATCAGGGTATAAATCAAAAGTACTTCAAGAGGGCTACTTGTTACCATTGCCTTTTTTTTACAGATTTCACGGAGTCCTTTGAAAACTCCATATAAAAACACAAGAGGGATCCACATTCTATTTTTTCCTTGTATAGGTAATATAATCAAAAGAAACAAGACCCAACTCTGCGGCAGGAATATTTTCTTTATGTTCTTCTGTTAGGGCGGTGAATTCTGACTCATCAAAAACAGGGAAGAAAGTGTCGCCGCTAAGTTCCAGGTTGATTTTTGTAATGTACATTTTTTCTACCAGAGGCAGAGCTGCGGCGTAGAGTTTGGCACCCCCACAGATGAATATGTGTTTTTCTGGGGCGATGGTGGTTGAAAGAGAGATGGCTTCTTCCAGGGATGTTACTCTAAAACAGGTGCTGCAGATATGTTTGTCTAAAGCGGCACTTGAAGAAACAATGATTGTGATTCTCTCTGGTAAGGGGCGGCCTATTTCTTCAAAGGTTTTTCTTCCCATTACCACAATGTTTCCAGTAGTCAGATTTTTAAAGTGAGATTTTTCCCCTTCAATATTCCAGGGAATTTTTCCATTTTTACCAATGACGCGATTTTTTGTATATGCGGCAATCAAACAAATCATTATGAGGCTTTCTCTATTGCAATTATTTCTGACTGTCTGATTTTTTCTTTTCCTGACAGAAGTAACCACCATCTTCAAGATAGCGGCGGCGTGTTACTATAAGATTGATTAATTCCTGATACATATTGAAATCTACTTCAAGTGCCATTGGCAAAAGGAAGAATTCTGTTTCATCACAATAGCGTTCAATAAATTTTGGATCAGTAACATAACCTAAGGAAATCATGTTGGAAATACGATCTGCACATTTCAAAACTTTTGCACGCTGAGAACCTGTATCAAGGATGCGTTTTAAGAATTGTTTTTTATCTTCATCTTCACGGCGGGTAACTTCAAGAACTAAATCTAATACCTGCTCGCCTTCTGGATCTGCGTTGATAATAAGATTTCTGTCAAAATCAGGAATATCTTCTACTGTGTCGTGAACAACACTTGCTTTTAACAAAACTGAATCTATGTAACCATAGTCAATTAAAATAGCAAGTGTGTCCATCTGATGACGGAACATATTTCCGCCGGCGTGTCTTGCCTTACCAATTAATCCAGTTGCAAGCTGCATGTAAGGAGCAAGGTGCATACTGCTAAGCAAATACATTTGTTCTGTAGCCATTGCCGAAGAACGTTCAATTTTCATTTCATATTTTCGTTTAGCCATATATGCTCCTTGTGTAAGCGCGCCGGTCAGAGCACGCGTTGTTCTATTTGAAAAGCGTTAAGAAAAATTGCGATGCAGCAATTTTTTAGCTTATCCAATTACTTCAACTCACTTACATAAGACTGGAGTTTTTCAATCTTACGTTTTGCTTCTGCTAAAATTTCCTTTTCTTTTTCAACAAGTTCTGCAGGAGCATGCTGAGCAAAGTTGCCGTTCAATTTGTTTTCACTGCGGCGTGCCCATTCTGTTTCCTGATCAATTGCTTTCTGGAAACGAGTAAGAAGCTGTTCCTTGTTGATATTTTCATCAAGAATAACGAATGCTTCAAATCCTTTTCCTACAGTACCAATTGAACTTGCAGGTTTTGCATCAACAAAATCAACTTTAGCAACACCACCAAGAAGCTGAATCATTTCAACCTTTTCGCGGGCTACTTCTGCTTCACTGCCCTTTTCAATAAGGATAGCAATGTTGATTTTAATAGCAGGATCAATACCACAGTCAACCTTTGTAGCACGAACTTTACCAATTAAATCTTTAAGTGCTTCAAAACGAGCTTCTACTTCTGCATTTTCGCGGTTTGCATTTGCTTCTGGGTAAGGAGCATTCATTAACATACCGTTGTATGTGCTTGTTGTAACAATCTTATTGTCTGCAGGACGAGTCTTAACAAGATCAGCCAATGGAAGCTTGCTGTAAATCTCTTCTGTAACAAATGGAATATATGGATGAAGAAGTCTTAATGATTCTTCAAGGATATTCATCAAAACAGTTGCCTGACGATCTTTTTCTGCATCATCACCATTCTTAAAGTTGATTTTTGTTGCTTCAACATACCAGTCACAGAATTCATTCCAGAAGAATTCCATCATTGCAGAAGCAGCATCATTATAGCGGTAAGATTCCAGAGCTTCGCGGGCTGTTTTTGCAGCATAATTCAAGCGGCTGTAAATCCATTTATCAAGTTCAGTAAGATCTGAATCTTTAACAGATACAAGATTACGTCCTTCAAGGTTACCCAAAAGGTAGCGGCTTGCATTCCAAACTTTGTTACAGAAACGTGAACCGAGTTTGAAGGAATCTTTATCAACAAGAATATCCTGTCCCTGAGCACACATAAATGCAAGAGTGAACTTAAGGGCATCAGAACCGTACATATCAATAATTTCAAGTGGGTCAATACCGTTTCCAAGAGACTTAGACATTTTACGTCCCTGCTTATCACGAACAAGACCGTGAATATAAATGTCATGGAATGGAGCTTTTCCTGTAAATTCAAGACCAGCCATAATCATACGGGCAACCCAGAAGAAGATGATGTCGTATGCAGTTACCAAAGCTGTAGTTGGATAGAATTTTTCCAAATCTGCAGTTTTTTCTGGCCAGCCAAGAGTACTAAATGGCCACAACCAAGAACTGAACCATGTATCAAGAACATCTGGATCCTGTTTAAGATTTTTTGAACCACATTTTGGACAGCAATCTGGATCTGTACGGCTAACGATTGTTTCACCACATTCACAGTACCAGGCAGGAATACGGTGACCCCACCAAATCTGACGGCTTACACACCAGTCGCGGATATTTACAAGCCACTGTTCATATGTATTTTCCCATTTCTGTGGGAAGAACTGGATTTCACCTGCTTTCCAAGCTGCAAGGGCTTTATCTGCCATTGGCTTCATTTTTACAAACCACTGGTCAGACAAATAAGGTTCTACAACAGTTTTACAGCGGTAACATTTACCAACTGAGTGAACCATTTTTTCTTCTTCTTTGAAAAGTCCAGCTTCTGTAAGATCTTCGATTACAAGTTTACGAGCCTGTTCTGGTTTAAGACCACGGTATTTTTCTGGAACATTTTCGTTCATTTTTCCATCTGGAGTAAGAAGATTGATTACTTCAAGATTGTGGCGTTTACCAACTTCCCAGTCGTTAGGGTCGTGAGCTGGAGTGATTTTTACCATACCAGTTCCGAATTCCATATCAACATAGTCATCTGCAATGATTGGGATTTCTTTTCCAATTAATGGAAGTTTGATTTTCTTTCCAACAATTGCCTTATAGCGTTCATCGTTAGGATTTACAGCAACTGCAGTATCACCAAAGAATGTTTCTGGACGAGTTGTTGCAACTTCAATTTTTCCAGAACCATCTGCATATTCATAATAAATGTGATACATTGCACCCTGTGTATCTTCATGGTCAACTTCATCATCAGCAAGAGCAGTACCACAACGAGGACACCAGTTTACAAGGCGTTTACCTTTATACATAAGGCCACGTTCATACAAAGTTACGAAAACTTCACGAACAGCACCAGAAAGACCTTCATCATAAGTAAAACGTTCGCGGTCCCAGTCTGTAGAGTTACCAAGTTTTTTCTGCTGTTTTACAATGATATTATGATGTTCTTCTTTAACCTGCCATGTGCGTTCAAGGAACTTTTCACGGCCAAGGTCATTACGAGTTTTACCTTCTGCTTTAAGTTTACGTTCAACAACGTTCTGTGTAGCAATACCGGCATGGTCAGTACCAGTTACCCAAAGAGTATTGTCGCCCTTCATACGGTGGTAGCGAACTACGATATCCTGGAGAGTGTTGTTTAAACCGTGTCCCATGTGAAGAACACCAGTTACGTTTGGAGGAGGAATGACGACTGTATAATTTCCCTGACATTTTTCACACTGACAGTGTACAGGTGAAGATTCATCAGATGCAGGTTTAAAATAACCTTTGCTGTTCCAGTCGTTGTAGATACGATCTTCGAAAGATTTTGGATCGTAAGCTTTTTCAAGTTCAATAGCTTTCATTTTTCCTTCCTCATAAATGCTTTATTGCACAAATAATATGCCCAAAATTATAATGCATTTATAAGGAAGTTACAACAAATCTATTTTATTCTCTATTCATCTAAGGTGATTCTGTTTCCTGTATAGAGGAAGTAATAGCGGCCTTTTTTAGCAATCAATTCATCATGAGTTCCACGTTCAATAATGTTTCCATGTTCAAGAACAATGATTTCATCTGCATTACGAACTGTAGACAAACGGTGAGCAATTACAAAAGTTGTTCTGCCTGCCATTAATGAATCCATACCTTTTTCGATATATTTTTCTGTACGAGTATCAATTGAAGAAGTTGCTTCATCAAGAATTAATACAGGAGGATTTGCAACTGCAGCTCTGGCAATAGCAAGCAACTGGCGCTGTCCCTGGCTTAAAGAAGAACCATCGCCTGTAATTACTGTATCATAGCCATTTTCAAGATGCTGAATAAAACTGTCTGCGTTTGCAAGTTTTGCAGCTTCATATACCTGCTGATCAGAAGCATCAAGGTTACCGTAGCGGATATTTTCTCTGATTGTTCCTGTAAAGAGGTGTGTTGCCTGCTGAACCATTCCAAGAGATTTTCTTAAAGAACCTTTTGCAATGTTTTTTAAAGGAACGCCATCATAAGTGATCTGACCATTTCCATCTTCAATATCATAGAAGCGGCTCAACAAATTAATTGTTGTTGTTTTTCCTGAACCTGTTGAACCTACAAGCGCGATTTTCTGACCAGGTTTTGCGTGAATACAAATATCGTGAAGAACAGTTTTTTCTGGAGTATAACCAAAAGTAACATGATCAAATACAACTTCACCTTTTAATGCACACAAAGAATTGTCTGCAGGATTTTTCCATGCCCATTCTCCAGTAAATCCGTAAGACTGAACAAGTTTCTTTGAACCATCCTTTTTTCTTGTAGCTTCGTATGCATTTACAAGAGTATACTGACCTTCATCAACTTCAGGTTCTTCATCAATAACAGCAAAAATTCTTTCTGCACCGGCAAGAGCATTCAAAACACTGTTTGCCTGCATACTCATCATAGAAATTGGCTGGCTGAAAGAACGTGTGTACTGCAAGAAAGCGGCAATTGTACCAAGATCAAGGACACCAATAAACCAGTTTGCAGGAATTGAACCACTAAGTCTTCCAATCATAAATGTTGATGCAACAATAGCAATAATTGCGTACTGAGCATGAGCCATGTTATTTGTAACTGGTCCCATCATACCACCATAAGTCATGGCATCTGTACCAGCTTTACGAAGATTTTCGTTTAATTTTGCAAATTCAGCTTTAGCCACTGTTTCGTGATTGAATACTTTGATTACTTTCTGACCTTCAATCATTTCTTCAATGTAGCCGTTTAATTCACCAACGCTTTTCTGATTTTCACGGAATGCCTTTGCAGAACGTTTACCAATCATTGCGATGATGAAAGCTGTAACGAACATTGTAACAATCATGATTACTGTTAACATTGGACTCAAAACAATCATCATTACAAAAACAGAAACAACTGTAATTATAGAAGATAAGAGCTGAGGAACAGTCTGACTCATCATTTCACGCAAAGCATCTGTATCGTTAGTAAAGCGAGACATAAGTTCACCGTGAGTATGAGCGTCATAATATCTGATTGGGAGTTTTTCCAGACGTTTAAACAATTCAGTTCTGATATTAAACAAAAGATTTGTAGAAATCTTAATCATGATTCTTGAGTTTGCCCAGTTTGTGAAAACACCAAGTATGAAAAGAGATAAAACTGCAATCAAAAGTTTAATGAATCCTGAAAAATCTGGATTTTTCTGTCCAATAAGTGGAATAATGAAGTCATTTAATGCTGGTTTAATAAGGTAGCTTGCAACTACGTTTACACCAGAACTAACAACTACACAAAGGAATACAAAAATCCAAAGAATTTTGTATGTTCCCATATATTTTAAAATTCTACTGATAGTCTTTTTTGCGTCTTTAGGTTTTGCAAAACCTCTACTTCTTGCTGGAGGCATATTATTCTCCTTATACTATAAATAACTAAGTCTAACTTAAATCTGCGTCGCCGCTACCCTGCTGCTGACTTTCAAATACTTCCTGATAAATCTTATTTGTATTAATCAATTCATCATGAGTTCCAATGCCGCTTACAACACCATTATCAAGAACAATAATCTTATCTGCATCTTTTACAGAAGAGATTCTCTGAGCAATAATGATTTTTGTTGTATCTGGAGCAAGTTCCTTCAAAGCGCCCCGGATGCGTCCTTCTGTAGCAGTATCAACGGCAGAAGTACTGTCATCAAGAATCAAAATCTTAGGATTTTTAAGCAAGGCACGTGCAATACAAAGTCTCTGTTTCTGTCCACCAGATACATTTACACCACCCTGACCAAGTTCTGTTTCATATCCATCTGGGAAAGAACTAATGAATCCATCAGCATCTGCAGCTTTACATGCCTGAACAATCTGTTCGTCAGTTGCGTTTTCATTTCCCCAGCGCAAATTGTCTTTAATAGTTCCACTGAACAAAACGTTTTTCTGCAAAACCATTGCAACGCTGTCTCTAAGAACTGTCAAATCATAATTACGAACATCAACACCACCAACTTTTACAGTTCCGTTCA
The DNA here is from genome assembly GCA_024402665.1 of Treponema sp. Lineage (GTDB taxonomy): Bacteria > Spirochaetota > Spirochaetia > Treponematales > Treponemataceae > Treponema_D. The sequence continues at coordinate 36,801 of JAKSTI010000015.1, read as the reverse complement.
AAGAATCATAAAGGCGTGGAACAAGAGAAACTAAAGTTGTTTTTGAAGAACCAGTTCCTCCAATAATACCAACAACCTCACCGCTCTTAATATCAATATTTATATTTTTAAGAACAAGATTACTTAAATGTTTTGTGTAGCTGAAGTTTACGTTTTCAAAAGTGATTGAACCGTCGGCAACTTCTTTTACACAATTGTCTTTAGTTACAATGTCAGACTGTTCATCAAGAACTTCAACAATACGGCGAATTGAAGCTTTTACCATTACTAATGAAACAAAAACCATACCAAGCATCATCAAAGATGAAAGAACCTGTGTAACATAAGTAAAGAAGCTGATTAACTCACCAGAATGCATTGAACCTAAAACAACCTGTCTTCCGCCAAACCACATAACTGCAATCATTGAAAGATACATTACAGTCATCATAATTGGTCCCATGAAGATTACAACTTTTTCTGCATTAACCTGAGCTTTACGAACATTGTCTGCGGCTTTGTAAAATTTGTCTTCTTCAAAATCGCCACGAACATAAGCTTTTACAACTCTAATACCAATCAGATTTTCCTGAATAGTTGCGTTTAATCCATCAAACTTTTTCATCATAATTTCAAAACGTGGATGAGCAACCATAGAAAGGGAAATAATACCAATTGCAATTACTGGAACTGCAATCAGGAATAATACTGCCAGTGATGAATTTAACTTGAATGCTGCAACTGTACCGGCAATCATCATAAATGGAGAACGAACACACATATGAATAAGCATACGGTAAACGTTCATTGTCATATTAACATCAGTTGTTAGACGAGTGATTAATGATGCTGTACTGAATTTGTCTATATTTGCAAAAGAAAATCCCTGGATTTTATGGAATAACTTAGTGCGCAAATTGTAAGCAAAACCTTGTGCGGCAAAAGTTGAAAATTTAGTTCCCAGCATACCAAAAACAAGGGAAATACAGGCAACCCCAATCATAATAAGGCCCCATTTTGTTACGTAAGGTAAATCCTTATTATTAATTCCAATATCAATAATTTTTGCCATAATTGAAGGAATAAGAATTTCCATTAAAACTTCGCCAATCATAGCAATAGGAGAAAGGAATGTGTTTACTATATATTTCTTTTCCATTCCTTTTAATAATTTTTTAACATTAGCCATAACGTAAAATTTATTAATTTATTTCCATAATATCAAGTACATATTTATAATTTTTTGTTTTTCTTTTATACTTTTGACCATGAGTAAAAATACAATTCCATTAAGAAAAGATGTCCCTGCAAAAGACAAATGGGATCTTTCTTCTATTTATAAATCTGATGATGATTGGGAAGCTGCTTTAAAAGAAGTTTCAGTTTTAACAGAAAAAGTTGCTGCGTATAAAGGTCGCCTTGGTGAATCTGCAGAAACTCTTCTTGAAGCATTAAAGGCCCTTGAAGAAGCAGAACTTAAAATGGAAACAGTTTATCACTATGCTTCTTTGCAGCATGAAGCTGATGAAGATGATTCTACTGCTACAGACAGAGACGGCCGTGCAATGATGGCTTACACTCAGATGCAGGCTGCTTTAAGTTTTATTGATCCTGAAATTCAGGAAATTGAAGATGATAAATTGCAGAAATGGATTTCTACTCCTGCTTTTGAAAATTATAAAATCTATATTCAGAAATTACTTCACTTCAAACAGTACATTCTTAGCGAAAAAGAAGAACGCATTCTTTCTCTTCAGATGCAGAGCGCACAGACTGCAGAAACAGCTTTTAGTGTTCTTACAAACGTTGATATCAACAAGACTTTTGGAACAGTAACTGTAGATGGAGAAGAAAAACAGCTTACAGAAACAACATGGTCTGTATTTATGCATAATCAGGATAGAAAAGTCCGGGAAGAAGCATATAAAAAATTCTATGCAAAATTTGAAGAACATCAGAATACAATTGCGGCCCTTTATGCAGGTAATGTAAATCAGGATGTTTTCTCTGTTCGTGCAAGAGGATATAAATCATCTTTGGATCAGGCATTGTATGGCAACAAAGTTCCACTTTCTGTTTATCACAATCTTATTGACTGTATCCACAAAAATCTTGATGCCCTTCACGAATATTATTCACTGAGAAAAAAGGCACTTGGTGTTGATGAACTTCGCCACTATGATGTTTACGTCCCACTTGTAAAGTCAGTTTCAACAAAAACATCATACGAAGAATCTGTAGAAATCTGCCGTAATGCCCTTGCTCCTTTAGGAAAAGAATATACAGACAGACTTTGCGACGGATTATTAAACGGATGGGCAGACCGCTATGAAAATGTTGGAAAACGCAGTGGTGCTTTCAGTTCTGGCTGCTACATTGGTAACCCATACATTCTTTTGAATTACAACGACGAAAATATCAGGGATGTATTTACAATGGCTCATGAAGGTGGTCACAGTATGCATTCCTGGTATTCAGTTCATAACAATCCTTTTATGTGTTATGACTACACAATTTTTGAAGCTGAAGTTGCCTCAACTTTCAACGAAGAACTTGTTTTTGAATACCTTTTGAAAAATGCAAAAGACAAAGAAATGAAAAAATATCTTCTTGCTATGCGTGCAGATGATATTCTTGCTACTTTGTACCGTCAGACAATGTTTGCAGAATTCGAACTTAAAGCTCACGAATTTGTTGAAAACGGAACTCCACTTACAGCGGAACTTTTACGCAAAACATACAGAGAATTGCTTGAACTTTATTTTGGTCCAGAAATGCATTTTGAAGATAATTCAGACATGGAAGGATTAAGAATTCCACACTTCTACTCTGCATTCTATGTTTACAAATACGCAACTGGAATTTCTGCAGCCCTTGCTCTTGCAAAACGAGTAACAACTGGCGGAGAAAAAGAAAGAGAAGATTACTTTAAGTTCCTTAAATCTGGTGGTTCACGCTATCCAATTGAATCTCTTAAAGTTGCCGGAGTTGATATGGAAACAACAGCTCCAGTTCAGGCAGCATGTGATGAATTTAAAGCAATTGTTGAACAGTTGAGAGAAGAATTATGAAAAAAATAGCCATATTTGATCTGGATGGAACAATTTTAAATACCATAGAAGATTTGTCAGATGCAGGAAACGAAATCTGCCGTCGTCATGGGTTTCCATTGCACAGTATTGATGAGTATCGGTTTTTTGTAGGAAACGGCATTCCAAAACTGGTGCATCGCTTTGTTCCAGAAGGCACAGATTCGGAAACTGAAGCGGAATGTCTTAAAGAATTCATTGAATTTTATAAAGACCATTCTGATATAAAGACCCGTCCTTATGAAGGGCTTACAGAAGTGCTGAAAAAACTTAAGGAAGAACAGTTTCTGCTGGCAGTTAACTCAAATAAAGTGGAAAATGCGTCTGTTGCTTTATGCGCAGAATATTTTCCACAGATTTTTGATATAGTAATTGGAAATAAAGAGGGATTACCTGTAAAACCTGCACCAGACGGAGTTTATGAAATTTTAAACAAAGTTGGAATCAGTCTTCAGGATGCAAGAAATGGTGCTGCAGTTTTTATTGGTGATTCTGATGTTGATATTCAGACAGGAGTGAATGCTGGAATTGCGGCCATTGGCGTTGACTGGGGTTTTAGAGGAGAAGCTTTTTTAAAAGCCCACGGAGCAGACATTGTTGCAAAAGATCCAGAAGATTTACTTAGGAGTATAAAAAATGTCGTTTTATGATTATTTTGACGTTGCCGTTGTTGGTGCAGGTCATGCAGGTACAGAAGCGGGATTAGCTTGTGCCAGAATGGGATTAAAAACAGTTTTAATTACCCAGACTCCAGATGCAATTGCCAGAATGAGCTGTAATCCTTCTATTGGTGGTATTGCAAAAGGAAACATCGTACGTGAAATTGATGCTCTTGGCGGACAGATGGCAAAATTAATTGACCACAGCATGATTCAGTTCCGTATGTTGAACAAAAGTCGTGGTCCGGCAGTTCAGGCTCCTAGAAGTCAGGCAGATAAAATTACTTATTCACAGCTTGCACGTCTTACTGTAGAACAGACTCCTAACTTATACACATTGATGGATACAGTAATTGATATCCTTACAACAGAATCTTCTACTCCACTTCCTCCAAACAGCGATTCTTCTGCGGAAAAGGGAACAATCCCCGGAGAAAAAAGAAGTGGTTTTGGCAGCAATATTGAAGATGAATCTTACACAACAGCAGCGGCAAGAAGCGGTATGAGACAGAAAGTAACAGGTATTGTTACTGAACGAGGACGAATTATTCCGGTACGCGCGGTTGTATTAACTACAGGAACATTCCTTGGTGGACGCATTTTTATTGGTGAATATGATGCTCCTTGTGGTCGTGTTGGAGAACCTGCTGCTTACGGACTTACAGCTTCTTTGCACAGACTTGGCTTTACAACAGGAAGATTAAAAACTGGTACTCCTCCACGTATTCTTAAAAAGACAATCGATTTTTCTAAAATAGAAGAAAATGGCGGTGATGAAGAAATCGTTCCATTCAGTTTTGAAACAGAAAAAGTTGAACGCCCAATGGTTCCATGCCACATCGTTTATACAAATGAAGAAACACATAAAATCATTCGCGATAATATTGGCCGCTCACCACTTTATTCTGGAAAAATCAGCGGAATTGGTCCACGCTACTGCCCTTCTATTGAAGATAAAGTAATGCGTTTTGCAGAACGAGACAGGCATCAGATTTTTGTTGAACCAGAAGGTCTTATGACAGATGAAATGTACTTAAACGGATTTTCATCTTCTTTACCAGAAAGCGTTCAGGATGCCTTTATGAGAACAATGCCAGGATTTGAACATGCAGTTCAGAGCCGTCCTGGTTATGCAGTTGAATATGATTATGTAGAACCAACTCAGCTTTTCCCATCCCTTGAAACAAAACGAGTTGCGGGGCTTTTTAATGCAGGACAGATTAACGGTACAAGTGGATACGAAGAAGCTGCAGGCCAGGGATTAGTTGCCGGAATGAATGCTGGTCTTTATGCCCGTGAACATATTAAACTCTGCGGACCTTTGGCAAGCGTTCCTTCTACAATGAATGGAGTTCCTTCCAGCATGGAAAAAGGAGCTTTTGCGCCTAAAAATGAAATGTCTGCTGAAGAACTTCGTCTGTTTGCTCAGATTAGTGAACGGGAAACAAAAGAACTTAATGAATACATTTGCTCTGTACAGAAAAATGCCGGTTTTGAATCTTTTGAAAGAATCCCTGAATTTAAACCTGTAATTATTGGCCGCGATGAAGGATACATAGGTGTTCTTATTGATGATCTTGTTACTCTTGGAACAAAAGAACCTTACCGAATGTTCACAGCCCGTGCCGAATACAGATTAAAGCTTCGTCATGATACAGCAGACCGTCGTCTTTCAAAATATGCATTGGAATGTGGATTAAAAACCCAGGCTCAATATGATGCTGTTTGCGAAAAGTACGCACGACTTGAAGAAATTGAAGCAATGCTTCTTAAAAAGCCAGATATGGAAAACCCTGGTTATTCAGACAAGGACTGGGAAGAAGCAAAAATTGAAGTAAAATATAAATACTATATTGAAAAACAGGATAAACGTGTTGAAAAACTCCATAAAATGGAAAATACACATATTCCTGCAGACTTTGATTACGGCAGCATTCCTTCACTTTCTGCAGAAAGCCGATTAAAACTGGAAGCCATTCGCCCATTAACACTTGGACAGGCAAACAGAATCAGCGGTATCCGCAACAGTGACATTATGCTTTTGATGGTTTATCTGAAAAGATAAGATGCCCGTATAAAAGAAAAGCCAGAAAGGATTTCTCCTCTCTGGCTTAATTATTTAACACAAATGATTAACGTCTACCATTAGATACAGCAGATCCATTTCCGTTATTAGTGTTTGATACAGTTACTGTAACTGCAGATTTGTTTGGTACAACTGGCTGATTAACTGTTACAGTTGCTGTTGGTTTTGTTGCAGCAGCTGGTGTATAAACAATTGGTTTTACAACAACAGGAGTTACAACGTTAGCAGGCTTCTTTACTGGATTACACAAAGAACAGTTTTTATGTTCCTTTTTGTGATTTACATGTTTTTTAGCATCATTCTTGTGCTTGTTGTTTTTATCATTCTTCCAGTCTTTTCTGTTCCAGTCTCTTTTTTCGTCTTTATTTTTGTCGTTCTTGTCGTTCTTTACAACCTTATCATTCTGGTTGATTTTCTGTTTACACTGGCTGCAAACAAGGTCCTTCTCATTCTTGTTTTTGCTGTGATCACAAGTCTGATTTTTGTCATTCTTGTTCTTATCATTTTTGTTGTTCTGAACCTGATTCTTGTCATTTTTATTCTTATCATTCTTATTATTCTGAACCTGGTTCTTGTTGTTCTTGTTTTTGTCGTCCTTAGTAGACTGAGTTTTTACTTCTTCAGTTTTTGTTGTAGTAGTTGTTGTTGTAACTGTTACAGTCTTCTTAGGATTTTTATAAGAGTTTGCGTTACTGTTATTTGTCTGAGCAAATAATCCAGAACCAGCCATTACCGATACAAGTGAAATTGCGATTGCAGTTTTAATAATTTTTTTCATAGTTTTTTTCTCCTATCTAAAAAAAAGTTTAGTTCAGTTTTAGCGGAACTGCTCCTCTCATCAGTTCACGTTTATAACTATACACTAGGCTCCCATCCCAAGCTTGAGAGCCCTGTAAGAGAAAAATGAATTTTACCTAAGTAAAAAATAAGAGAATTATAATTTTTTCACCACATCAACTATGTGGCTGCCGGCTCCAAGAAGTTCTGGGCGGCGGCATGTGGCAAGATGGAATTTTATAAAAGACTGGAATTCTTCTTCTGTCATTTCGTTTAATTCCCGGCGAATGTAGTCAGATGGGCCGTCGGCAGAAGCAATGTCTATTCTTGTAAAACCAGCTTTTTGATTCAGGCGGTCTATATCTTCCAGGCGCACATAATCATATAAATCATCTTCAGTACTGATTACATGAAAATCAGGGGACAGACCCCCTTTATCTAAAACTTCGCCAATTTTGTGTTCACGGAAACAGTAAGAAATTACGCTGTATTCATTCATTACATATGCCACAAGAATATAGCCGTCTTTTTTTGTAATGCGGCGGGCTTCCTTCAAAGCTGTAACTTTATTTTCATCACCGTGAAGATGATACATTGGTCCAAAAACAAGAGTTATGTCAAAAGTTTCATCTGGCAAAAAATGAAGATCCATGGCATTCCCCTGCCAGGTTTTAATATTTTCGTGCTTGCTTCTTAAGATTTCCAGATTGTGTTTTACAAGTTCTACTGCAGTTACATCGCAACCCTGATGGCACAATTCTACTGAATAACGGCCAGTTCCAGCTCCAATGTCTGCAATTTTTATATTCTGATTTTCAACTTTTTTTTCAGCTTTGATTTTTTCAATGCATTCTGCTATGAGGGACAGAGTCGTTGTGAATTCAACTCTGCCGTGTCTTGTAGTAAGACGATGCTCTTCGTGAAATTTATTGTAGTATTGTTCTAATTTTGTCATAAATGAGTTTAGAAGGCAGAATTAACTTTATTAATCCAGTCAGATTTTTCAGAATCAGACATAAATGAAGCCTGGAAACTGTAAACTAAAAGCTGTTTAATTTCTTCCATAGAGAAGTTCAATTCACTGAAGCAGATCCATAATTCATCAAGCAAAGTTGTTTTAAAGAAAACAGGATCGTCTGTGTTGATTGTAACAACAATTCCTTTATCAAAGAATTTACGTACCGGATGATTTTTTGCTTCATCAACAGCTTTTGTAAATGTATTGCTTGTGATACAAATTTCTACAGGAAGCTTTGTTTCTGCAAGAGTATCCATTAATTTTTCATCCTGGATTGCAGTAACACCATGACCAACACGCTGAACTTTAAGATAATTGATTGAATCCCAGATGCTTTCAGGACCAACATCTTCACCAGCATGGGCAACAACTTTGAAACCTTCAGAAACTGCCTTTGCATATACAGCTTCAAAATCCTTTGCAGGACCTTTCTTTTCTGCACCGCCAAGGCCAATTCCAATAATATCTTCACATGGGAACTGTTTCAAAAGATTGTAATTAGCCATTGCATTTTCACAACCAAAAGTTCTAGAAACATCCATAAGAAGTTTAATTGTAATATTATTATTTGTTTTGATTTCCTGAATTTTATTATGGAAAATTGAAACCATCTTTGAATAGTCAAAGCCCTTCTTTAAAAAGGCAGATGGAGCAAAGAAAGCTTCACAATAAGAAATTCCATTTTCAACAAGGTAGTCACGTAAATCATCAAAAACAAGGTTAAAATCATCTTCGGAAGTAAATAAATCCTGAACTTTTAAGAAAGCCTGAATAAATCCAGTTAAATCATTATAAGAAAAAAGAGAATCAGCTTCTGCATCAGACATTGGATTTCCAAATCTTTTAGCATAAAGCTGCTTAACTGAGTTTAATGTACTAACTGCTTCAATGTGTAAGTGCAATTCCGCTTTTGGAACCGCCTGTATTAATTTTTTAAATTCTGATTTATTCAACTTCCTGTCTCCCCATTTTAAATGGAATAGCCTCATTTAATTATCGGAAGAAAATCCCTTCATCTTTAGGAATTTTTACATTTCCACTTTTTTTATATTGTAACTACAAACTTGTTCGTTCATCAATTCCCATCATAATGTTCATACACTGAACGGCAGCACCAGATGCACCTTTACCAAGATTGTCAAAGCGAGTTGTAATCATAATGCGGTCATCGTTTCCGTAAACAAAAACCTGCATATTGTTTGTTCCAGCCAGAGTATTAGCAGGAATAAACTGTTCTGGTAAAACCCCTTCTCCCATAAGTGGTGCAACCTGTACAAAATTGCATCCTTCATAATGAGCGGCAAACATTTCCTGAACATCTTTTGGTGTAACTTTTTTATTCAAAAGTCTTGAGTGAAGTCCAACAGTAACTGTCATTCCCTGGAAATAGTCGCAAACATAAGGATTAAAAATTGGTTCAAAGTCTAATCCGCTGATTTTTTTCATTTCTGGAAGATGTTTATGAGCCTGAGTAAGAGCATACAAACGAGGTGAATCTAAACCAACATCGCGACCTTCTGCTTCATACTGAGCAATTGCTTTTTTACCGGCACCTGAATATCCGCTTACGGCGTGAATAACAACAGGATAATCAGCACTCATAATTCCAGATTTTACTAATGGGTAACCAATTGCATTAAAACCAGAAGCATAACAGCCAGGAACCGCAACTCTGTGAGATGAAGTAATTTTTTCTCTAAAAGATTTGTCCAGTTCAGGAAAACCGTAAGCCCAGTCTGGATTTATGCGGTGTGCAGTAGATGCATCAATAATTTTTGTATTTGGATTTGTACAAAGCTGTGCAGATTCAATTGCGGCAGCATCTGGAAGACAAAGGAATGTAAAATCTGAGGCATTAATCATTTTTGCCTTTTCTACAGGATCCTTTCTTTTTTCATCATCAATAGTAATAATTTCAATATCGTTGCGTTTTTCAAAACGTTCAAAAATCTTAAGGCCAGTTGTGCCTTCTTTTCCATCAATAAATACTTTGTAACTCATAAAATCATTATAGTATTTTTAATCTTATTTTTCTAGCAAGGCGGACTCTGCTATTCAGCTGATTTCATTTTATATGACTGAAATTCCACAAGACCCGCTTTACCTTCAGGAGTAACAGGCTTAATCCATTTTCCAGAATACATATGAATCTGCATCAATATATATCTGATTATTTCATCAATATAACAGCAGGAAAAAAGTACAAGGAACGGAGCGTGAAAAACATAATAACAGAGCAAAATACTTGGAAGCACAAGTGTGTACATAAAAATGATTTCAAGAACTGTACCAAAAGTTGCGTCTCCGGCAGAACGGTATGTATCATTCTGAGTCCAGTTTCCCATGCGGATAATACAGGCAACCCCATAAATCATAACAAGGCCTTTTCCATAATAAAGGGACAGACCTGTAAGTTTCATAGCCTGAAGCAATGGTTCATGAAAGCAGAGTAAAATCACAACAATAAGAGCAATTGTTATCTGGCAGAAATATACAATACGGATTGCCCTGCGATATGCAGAGAATGTATTTCCGGCACCAACTTCTTTTCCAACAAGAACAGAAGAGGCACTGGCGAATCCTGCAAAGAATCCAATTATCATACCTTCTATTGTTCTGAACACAGCGATTGCGGCAATGGCTTCTTCTACCTGATGGCCCAGAATAATATTGATTATAAGATTTCCTACGCCAAACAAAAGTTCATTACAAAGGATTGGAAGACATTTTTTGAAATATAAAGACAAAAACTCTTTGTCCCATTTGAAAAAATCTTTTATAAGGAACAGGTATTTGTATTTTGTAGCGCCAGAACAAATATAAACAACAAGAACGTTTACAATGCCAGAAATGACTGTTGCTATAGCGGCACCTTTTACGCCCATTGCAGCAAAACCACAGTGGCCAAAAATAAGGATCCAGTTAAAAAGTGTGTTAGTTACAACAGAAGCGATTGACGCATATAAAGGGATTCGGACTCTTTCTGTAGAACGAAGCAATGCACTCATCCCCATTGAAAGAACCTGGAACAAATAAGCAAATCCTACAATTCTTATATAATCTACGCCAATATCCGTAATATATTCATTTGATGTATAAATACTTAGAACTGTTCTTGGAAAAGCAACTGCCATAATTGTAAAAATTGCAGCAATTGACATCATACAAGTGATTGTTACACCATAGGAACGGGCAATTCCTTTTTCATCTTTTGCACCCCAGTACTGAGAGAAAAACAAAATACCGCCGCCAACGAATCCCCAGTAACATGAAAAAAGGAGGGATGAAAACTGTGCACAAAGACCAACTGCCGCAAGATATGTTTCTCCCAGCGATGAAATCATCATTGTATCAATCATTCCGCCAGTAGTAGAAAGCATATTCTGTAAAGCAACTGGTATAGCAATTACACCAATTCTTTTTACAAAATCTATCCAGTCAAATTTTTGATTAAGAACCTCACTTGTTTCCATTTTTTGATTATAGCATATTCTTAAAGTCTTTTACTACTTAGGTGCCTAAAGACGCTGGGCATAAAAAAAACCGCAGTCTGCATTGTTTTTGCAAATCTGCGGTCTTTTTTATAAATCAAAAATCAGTCTTTATTAGAGGCTGTTCTGTTTATCAAAGAATTTCTTTGTTTCACGAGCAGCTACACCAGAAAGAACAATCAAAGAAATACAGTTAGGAATTGCCATCAAACCGTTTGTGATATCAGCAATTGTAAATACCTGGCTTACTGTGAAGTAAGGTCCAATAAATACTGCAATGATGTAAACCCAACGGAAGATTTTTACAGGAAGCATTCTTCCTTTTGTTAAGTATTCAAGACATTTTTCTGAGTAGTAGTCCCAACCAAGAATAGTAGTGAATGCAAAGAATACAAGACAAAGCATTAAGAGGAACTGAACTGAACGTCCGTCACCACCAAGTACTTTAGAGAATGCAGCTGAAGTAAGAGCAACACCCTGTAAATCACCAGCACCTGCAGCATCTGCACCTGTGTAGAAAGCAATTACAATTGCAAGACCTGTCATTGTACAAACGATAAGTGTATCAATTACAGTACCGAGCATAGATACAACACCCTGTTCAACTGGTTCATCTACTTTTGCAGCAGAAGCAGCGATTGGAGCAGAACCAAGACCAGCTTCGTTAGAGAAGATACCACGAGCAATACCTTTCTGCATAGAATCTGTAATCTGTTTGAATACCCAACCAGCAGCACCACCAGCGATTGCTTTGAAACCAAATGCGTTTTTGAAGATTACAGCAAAAGCACCAGGAATCTTTGTTGCGTTCATAATCAAGATTGAAAGACCAAGGAATACGTAAATAACAGCCATTGTTGGAACAACTTTTTCTGCTACTTTAGAAATACGTTTAAGACCACCAATTACAACAAGTGCAACACCTAAAGTAACGATTGCACCAGAAATTACTGTAGCCCATGTGTATGAGTTTTCACCAATTGTGATAGCAATATTAGCACTGCTTGGATCGAATGCGTTGTTTACAGCAGATGTAATACCATTGATCTGTGTCATTGTACCAATACCAAGAAGACCAGCAGCTACACCAAAAATAGCAAAGAGAGCAGCAAGCCATTTCCAAGAATGGCCAGTAACTTCTTTCATACCTTTTTCGATTGTGTAGAAAGGACCACCAAGAACGTGACCGTCATCAGCATGTTCACGGTATTTTACAGCCAACATACATTCTGCATATTTTGTTGCTGTTCCAAGGAGAGCTGCAAACCACATCCAGAACAAAGCACCAGGACCACCAGCGGCAATAGCAGTTGCTACTCCGACAATGTTACCTGTACCAATTGTAGCAGAAAGAGCAGTACAAAGTGCCTGGAATGGAGAAAGTTCACCTTTTTCACCATCAGGTTTTTTGAAAAGATTTTTAATACCAAGTCCGAGTTTTGTAAACTGAACGCCACGTAAACGAATTGTCAACAGAATACCTGTTGCAAGGATAAGGATGATTGTTGGAATTCCCCAAACAATATCATCAAACCAGTTAAGGAAACTTGTGAAAGAATCAAACATCTTTTTTCACTCACAATAAAAAAATAAGAGCTGGATTATAGTCCAGCTCTCTGAAAAGTATAAACGAACAATAACTCTGCTCTGTCCGCTTTGCCTGAGATATTGGTTCTAATAGCCTTAACCCTTCGGCGCTCCACAGTGTTGTGAAGACTCTCCAGAGAATTATGATGTTAAATCACGTTAACAATCATAACACTCTAAGATTAACACAGGTTTTTAGAATTTTCAATATTCTTCAATAATATTGAGCAGATTATTTTGCAAGCTGCTTCTTAATTGCATCAAGCAATTCTGAATATTCAGTAAAAGCAGGGAATTGTGGATAATCTTTAATAATTTTTTCTGTTGAACGGAACAAATATCCGGCTTTAGAAGCTTTAATCATTCCTAAATCATTGAAACTGTCACCAGAAGCAATTGTGTCATAACCAATAGACTGCAATGCTTTTACTGTTGTAAGTTTGCTGTTTTCACAACGCATCTTATAACCAGTAATTTCACCAGATGGAGACACTTCAAGTGAGTTACAGAAAATTGTAGGATAACCTAATTTTGCCATAAGTGGTGCAGCAAACTGAGAGAAAGTATCACTAATAATGATAACCTGTCCAATTGCTCTCAAATCATCAAGGAATTTTTTTGCACCAGGAAGTGGTTCAATTTTTTCAATAACAGCCTGAATTTCTTTAAGTCCAAGATTGTGCTGTTTCAAAATATCAATACGATATTTCATTAATTTATCATAATCCGGTTCGTCACGTGTTGTGCGTCTCAATTCCGGAATACCAACTGTATCTGCAAAAGCAATCCAAATTTCAGGTACTAATACACCTTCTAAGTCTAAACAAGTAATATACATGATTATAAAATAGTGTATTTATTGAAAACTGTCAAAGAAAAGAATACAATACAAACCAATGAGTGCTAAGAAAAAAACTACATCTAAAAAACGAAAAACTAAAAAATCAAAAGTATATGTTTCTCCAATTAAGGCAGGCGTGTTATGTCTTTTTGTGATTGCCCTTGGAGTGATGCTTTTGCTTGCTACAAATATTTCAAAAACTCCTTCTCCTGTAAAAACAGATTCTCTTCCTTCTATTGCACAGAGATTTGAACCTGAATCTGCAAAAAATAAAACAGAAGAAAAGAAAACCGAAAAACCAGCTCAGACAAAACCTAAGCCAACTGTTACTGAAACTAAGCCTAAAACTGAACCTGAAAAAACTGTTCAGCCTAAACCTCAAGCTCAGGGGACAACACAGCAGTCGAATCAGACATCTGCACAAACAGCAAATCAGACTCAGACACAAACTCAAACTGCGGCAAAACCGGTGGCAACAGAAACTGCAAAACCTGTTCAGCCGGTTCAAAATACAACTCCAACTCAGACAAATAAATTCAATTTTCCAGAAGCAGTGAATCATGCAGAAATCTGTTTTGTTTTTGATGATGGCGGTCAGAATCTTAATCATCTTGCAAAATATCTGGAACTGCCATTCCCTATTACAATTGCGGTTCTTCCAAGACTGACTCACTCTGCTGAATCTGCAAAAAGAATCAGGGCGGCAGGAAAAGAATTGATTTTGCATCAGCCAATGCAGTCTGTAAATTCAAATGTGAATCCGGGGCCAGGTGCAATCACTCCAGAAATGGATGAAAATGATATTATTTCAACTTTGTTCATCAATATAAATGAAATTGCTCCTATTGCAGGAATGAATAATCACGAAGGTTCTGCAATTACTGCCGATGCTGAAAAAATGGAAACAGTATTAAAACTTGCTTCTGATAACGGTATCTACTTTCTTGATTCCCGCACTAATGCAGATACAAAAGTTCCTTATGTTTCAAAGCAATTGGGCTATCACTATTATGAACGAAACATCTTTCTTGATAACGAAAAGACACGGGAAAACGCACTGGCAGAAATTAGAAAGGGGCTTGCTATTGCCAATAAAAATGGTTCAGTTATAATGATAGGACATATTTGGAGTGCAGATTTTCTTCCAGCGCTTTTGAAAGAAATTTATCCTGAGCTTAAGGCAAAGGGCTACACTTTTTCTGTTGTAAGTAATTCTAGAGGTATTAAATAGATGAAAGTTTTAGGAATTGAATCATCTTGTGATGAAACAGCTTGTGCCATTGTTGAAGATGGAAAAACTATTTTAAGTAATGTTGTTGCTACTCAAATCCCTTTTCACAAAATTTACAAAGGGGTTGTTCCTGAAATTGCCAGCCGTAAGCATGCAGAATGGATTCTTCCGGTTGTAAGACAGGCTCTTAAGGAAGCAAATCTTACTCTTGATGATATTGATGCAATTGCGGCTACAAACAGACCTGGGCTTATGGGCTCGCTTTTAGTTGGATTTACTTTTGGAAAGACTCTGGCCTGGGCTACAAATAAACCTTTTATTGCAATCAATCATATGCTGGGCCACCTTTATGCTGCTCATCTTGAAAATGACATTCCTTATCCTTACCTTGGACTTTTGGTTAGCGGCGGACACAGTATTATTTGTAAAGTAAATAATTTTGATGATCTTGAAATTCTTGGAACTACAGTTGATGATTCTGTTGGTGAAGCTTTTGATAAAGTAGCAAAATTTTACGGTCTTGGATATCCAGGCGGTGTTATTATTGATAAGCTTGCTAAACAGGGTGACCCTAAAGCGGCTTCTTTCCCAATCCCAAAACTTGATCCTAAAGAACACCGTTATGATGTTTCTTTCAGCGGATTAAAAACTGCCGTTATTCATCAGTGCGATTCTTTCTGGAACGAAGGATATGAACATACTACTGAAAATATGTGTGCGGCTTTCCAGGAAACTGCCATTAAATCTTTAGTTGGAAAATTGTTGAAGGCTGTTGATGATACAGGACTTAAAACTGTAGTTGCTGGTGGCGGTGTTGCTGCAAATTCCCGTCTTAGAGAAATGCTTGCTGCCAGAACTGATTTGAATTGTGTTTTCCCACCATTAAAACTTTGCGGTGATAATGGTGCTATGATTGCAGGTGTTGCTTATCACTTCCTCCAGAGAGGAGACAGAAACGGGTGGGATACTGTAACCTGCGCCAGAATCCCACAGTTTAAGCGTGGTTTGGGAAAAAGATAACTCTTCCCCTCTACCAGATTAATAAACCATTGTTCCAATACCGCGGTCGCTGAACATTTCTATTAAGAGAGAATGTGGAACGCGTCCGTCAATAATATGAGTTCTTGGAACACCGCCTTCAAGTGCAGTTTCGCAGCATTCAATTTTTGGAATCATTCCGCCGGCAATAATACCAGTTGCCTTTAATGAACCGATTGCTGTGCGTTCAATGCGTTTAATCAAACTTGATGGATCTTCAAGATTTCTTAAGATTCCCGCAACATTTGTAAGCTGAACAAATTTTTCTGCCTTAAGAGCAACTGCAATTTTAGCAGCAGCTGTATCAGCATTAATATTGTAACGAGCATCATCGCCCTGTTCACCTAAAGCTACAGTTGAAACTACAGGAATAAATCCTTCATCCAAAAGGCTTGATAAGATTTCAGGATGAACTTCTGTAACTTCACCAACGTATCCTAAATCTTTTTCTGTCTTTTTAGCACGAAGCAAACCTGAATCAACACCAGAAAGACCAACAGCCTTTCCACCTTTCTGCAAAAGAATACCAACAATGTCTTTGTTCAATTTACCAGTCAAAACCATCTGAACAATTTCCATTGTTTCTGCATCAGTGTAACGTAATCCATCTACAAATTTAGATTCTTTACCAACACGTTCCAGCATATGATTGATTTCTGGACCACCGCCATGAACTAAAACAACTTTTACGCCAATTGTATTAAGAAGAACGATGTCTTCCATTACAGCCTGTTTTAATTCTTCATTAAGCATTGCGTTTCCGCCGTATTTTACTACCACAACTTTTCCGCACCACTGTTTAAAATAAGGTAAAGCCTGAACAAGAACTTCTGACCAGGTTTCTGATGATAATGTATTTTCTTCGTTCTGCATTATAAAAATCCTCTAAGTATTTATTTTTTTTATAAGAATACTACCAGTCACTGCCTTCCTTCCCGTATTCTTATAAAAAATATCTATTCTATGACCGTAAATGGGATTATGTTCTGTAATCGCCGTTTATCTTAACAAGCCTAATATTGGAAATCCGTTAAAAAACAAGCCACAAGGGTTGTTTTAGGATTCTCCATCGTACCGGCTCCCAGAAGCTACTATGTTGCTTCTGGTTTTTATATCGAAAAGATTAACGGTGATTACGTTCTGTAATCGCCGTTAATCTTAACATAATCATAAGTCAAATCGCAGCCCCAGGCTGTTCCGGAAGCAGTGCCGTCTTTGCATTCAACAAGGATTTCTACGGCCTGTTCGCTCATGATTTTCTTTGCTGTATCTTCATCGAAGTCTGTTGGAACTCCATCTTTATAAACCTGAACAGAGTTTTCTCCATGAACTTCAAAATCATCATAATTTTCAAAATAGCGGCTGCAACCAGATTTGCTTGTAAACCAGATGCTTGTTGTTTCTGGATTAAATTCAATTCCGCTATATCCCATTGCACAAAGGAAACGGCCAAAGTTTGCATCAGCACCAAACATAGCAGCCTTTACAAGACTAGAACAGATGATTTCTTTTGCAAGTCCACGTGCAGCTTCCACAGTTTTTGCGCCTTTTACGTTGCATTCAACAAGACGAGTTGCACCTTCCCCATCTGCAGCAATTTTTTTAGCCATTACTGTATTCATTTTATTCAAAGCAGCAAGGAATATATCGTAATCTTCACCTTCAGATGTAATTTCTTTGTTTCCGGCCAATCCATTTGCCATAATTGTTAATGTATCGTTTGTAGAAGTATCGCCATCTACAGAAACACAATTATAAGTTCCAAGGATTGATGATTTTAATGCCTTATCCAGCATTGTTGAAGAAATTGCACAGTCTGTAGTGATAAAACTGAGCATTGTTCCCATATTGATATGAATCATTCCTGAACCTTTACACATTGTACCCATGTGACAAATTTTTCCATCAACTGTAAATTCGATGGCACATTCCTTAAAATGTGTATCTGTTGTCATAATGGCAACGCGAGCTTCTTCATGACCTTTCTTTGAAAGACCTGCTTTAAGAGTATCAATATTATCTTCTACTTTTGAAATATCAAACTGAGCACCAATTACACCAGTTGAATATACAAGTACATCTTCAGCTTTAATTCCTAATGATTTTGCAGCAACTTTTGCCATACGCAATGCATTTTCTGCACCCTGAGCACCTGTACAACAGTTAGCATTTCCACTGATTTCAACTGCAGCCTGAGCTTTTCCATCTGCAATATGTTTTTGAGTAAGTTTTACACTTTCTGCCTTAACACGATTTTGTGTAAAAACGCCGGCAGCGTTACATGGAACTTCTGAATAAACAAGGGCAAAGTCGTTAATCTTGCGGCTGGCCTTAATTCCAACTCTAATTCCGTTTGCAGTGAATCCTTGTGGTGCGCAAACTCCACCTTCAATAAATTTCATACTTACCTTCACTTAATATTCTGCTTCAGTGTATATTTATGCACTTTTATTGAATATTTATGCGTACATAATAACACAATACATAACTCTTGTGAAGATATAATTTTTTTAAATATTCATTTACTGAAACATTGGTATTAGTTGCATAAAAATACTACCAGTCAGTCAGCAACTGTCAAAACCGCTAGCTAGCGTCGCTACATTGTAGAGCGGCAAGGAAACTATCTTTCCGCTCTACAAAAGTTTTTGACAGTTACTGCCTTCCTTCCCGTATTTTTATGAAATTATACTCATGAAGGTAAATGAATTTTTTTAAAAATTATCTTGGCCAGACATTTCCTTCGGGACCTACAGCATAAGACCACAAAGCGTTTGGAATTTTTGGATTTACGTTCATAGCTTTGAATAAATCTGGAAGATTAAGGAATTCGTACCCCTTAGCTTTTAATTCTGGAATTGCACGATCTAATGCATCCAAAGTTGGCTGATTTCCTTCTAAAACGTGAAGCAAATAAATCAAACCTGATTTTGCATTATCCATAATTGCCTGATATCTGAATTCTGCAGTGCGTTCTGGTTCCCAGTCAAAACAGCAGCCATCGCCACAAATAAATGGAAGAGGAATTGCATCGTACATTTTCTGGGAAACTGCAATGAAAGGTGGGCGGAAGAATTCAGGGCGTTTTCCTGTGATTTCAAAAATTGCATCATCACATTTCTGGAATTCTTCTTTAATTCCGTCAATTTCCATATCTGCCATAGAAGGTTTCCATGGATGTGTCCAGGAATGATTCTGAATATCGCAACCTAAAGACATTGCTCTTTTAATAATTTTTTTGTTATTTTCTGTGATTTTATTTCCAATCAAAAAGAAAGAAGCTGGAATCTGATACTTTTCAAGAATATCAAGCATGCGTTCCATACAATTATCTGCGCCATCAAGATTTGGACCGTCATCAAAACTTAAACATAAATATTTCTTTTCCATAATAAATCCCTATAAAAATCCTGTTTAGAAAACTTCTCTCTGATATCTATATATTATAGAACATTCTATGTATTTCACAATGCTTTTTTAAATCCCTATCTTTTAAATTTTTTCTTAAACTGATATAATTATTTTTATGATTACAATTTTTGATTCAACAGATAAATATCCTTTACAGAAAATCGGAAAAATGGCTGGAGTTTGCTGGAATAGTCCAGTTGATGACAAAGAAAAAAATATTTTACGTGCAAAAGACTGTATTCAGAGCGGACATGGTCGTGTTTTGGAATACGTTGATATTGAGCTTTGTATTGAAAAATATTCTGCCAGAGCAATCCGTGAATATTACACTCACATTGGTGGCGGTCCAACTCGTTTGCAGGAAAGTACACGCTATGTAAACTGTGAAAAATTTGAATATTATCTGCCACAGACAGTTAATAAATCTGATGAATCAAAAAAACTTTATGATGAATGTATGGATTTTATCCGCCAGAAATATGGTCAGCTGCTTGAAAGTGGTGTTTCAAAAGAAGATGCTGCTAACATCCTTCCACTTGGTATGATGACTAAAATTATAGACAAACGCAATTTACGAAATATGATTAATCTTATGAATCAGCGTTTGTGTACCCGTGCTTATGTTGAAATAAGAACTATGGCTAACGAAATTAAAACTGCCCTCAGTAATTATTCAGAGGAATGGAAATGGATTTGCGATAATCTTTTTGTTCCTAAGTGCGATGTTTCAGGCTATTGTGTAGAAAAAAAATGCTGCGGTCGTAAAGGTCCTAAAGCTTAATCATCCTGAAAAATACTAAAAAATCTCTTTTACTCCGTCTCCGCTGCTGCATTCAAAGAAGCCGCCTTCATAACCGATTTTCTTTGTATATTCTGATTGAACGTTTTTCATGAAATCTTGTGTGCAGTTTTTGTGAACAAGAGCAATTGCACATCCGCCAAAACCAGCACCTGTCATTCGCGCACCAATACAACCTTCCTGTTTTGATGCAACTTCAACAAGAGTATCAAGTTCAATTCCAGTAACTTCATAATCATCACGCAAAGAATTATGAGAGGCATAAAGCAGCTGGCCTAATTTTTTAAGATTATTTGCCTTTAATGCTTCCACAGACTGCAAAACTCTGTCCATTTCAGTAACACAATGGCGAACTCTTTTATAAATTATTTCATCTTTAATAAATTTTCCAGCTTCATCAAACTGAGAAACTGACATACTGCACAAATCTGGGATATCAACACCATTTTCCTGCAAAATTGAAAGCCCTTTTTCACACTGACTGCGTCTTTCGTTATATTTTGAATCTGCAAGACGACGCTGTTTTTTTGTGTTCATTACAACAAATCTGTAGTCCCCTAATTCAAGCGGCACGTATTCATGTTCAACTTTTGCACAATCAAGAACTTCTGCTGTATCTTTTTTCCCTGTAGAAATAATGTACTGATCCATAATTCCACAGTTTACGTTCATAAATTCGTGTTCACTCTGCTGTCCCATAAGGGCAATGTCTTTTCTGGAAATATTAAAACCAAATGTTTCACTTACAGCCCATGCAAATCCGCATTCAAGAGCCGATGAAGAAGAAATTCCTCCTGCAGAAGGAACATTACTGGCAATAAGGAGATCAAATCCGCAATCAAACTTATAACCATGAGCCTTCATTATAGAAAGAATTCCGTTCAAATAGTTAGCGTAATCGTTGCCTTTTTCAAACTGAAAATCTGTATTTACATCAAATTCAAATGTTCCAGAAAAAAATAAATCGTTGTAAATGATTTTTGTATCCTGACGCTTACGAATTGCACAGTACAAATACTTGTCTATTGCAGCAGGAAAAACTTTGCCACCATTGTAATCAATATGTTCACCAATAATATTAATTCTGGCAGGAGAAGCAAACATTCTTATACCATCTGCAGCCCCGTACATTTTAATAAATTCTTCTTTTAATCTTTCTGGGGTAACTGTAAATTTTTCCATATTAAT
Source organism: Treponema sp. (assembly GCA_024402665.1). Taxonomy (GTDB): domain Bacteria; phylum Spirochaetota; class Spirochaetia; order Treponematales; family Treponemataceae; genus Treponema_D. The sequence continues at coordinate 15,607 of JAKSTI010000015.1, read as the reverse complement.
TTCCTGCCTTTATCTGATTAAAGTTGCGTTTTTATTTTTTACTCTCTGTGCGTAATCATAAACATCTTTAAGTGGAGTTGTAAAAGCCATTCCTCCAACAGAAAGTTTTCCAGGAGCATCGGGAATAAAATTGATTGTGTGAATATCTGAGCCGCTTGTTTGAGGAAAATCATAAATGTGAGCATATAAAGCAGCCAGCTGATTTTCTTCTGGTTTGTTTCCGCCGTTGTATACTTCAACACCATGCACGTCTCTTGGATGAATATACATTGAATGCTGATACCCACGTAATCTGAAAGGATGAGCCTGAATCATTAATCCGCCAACAGAATTTACTGCGGCAAAAAGTTCCTGATGTTTCATTGTTTCAATTTCAGGATGAGCAAGAAGCCACTCTTTTGTAAAACCGTAAAGCAGATAATCGTCTCCATTAAAAGTCTGCTCAATTCCAAAAAAGACTTTAAATTCTTTATCTGTTCCGGTAAGGTGATTTTTTTCATTAAATATTTTTGCAGCGGCAAGTGCATTTTCATAACCTTTGCAATACTGCTCTACTCTGTCTGCCCATAAGCCTTCTCTGCTTGCAGCTGTATTACCGCCAAAAAAATGGTCTGTAACAAAAATTCCTGCATAGCCGGCATTATAAAAAGGTTCAATGTAATCTGCCCCGTAAGATGATCCGCAGGCACTTCCTTCTATAGTATGAAGGTGTGTTTCATATTTAAATAAACTCATTTGCTTGAATTATATATTTTTTATTCCATTCGTGCTATATTTATTCTATGAAAAAGACAGTTTATATTATTGGACACAAAAACCCTGACACAGATGCCGTTGTTTCTGCATATGCTTATGCAAGATTAAAGAATCTTCTTGGTTACGAAAATTACAAGGCAGCCCGTGCAGGTCATCTTAACCCACAGACTTCGTACATTTTTAAGAAATTCAATATTCAGCGCCCAGAGTATCTTCCAGATTTAACTCCAAAGGTAAAATACTTTATGCAGGATTGCCCGGAAACAGCAAATGAAAATATTGCAGTTTGGGATGCAATTGGCCGTATGGAAAAAACAGATAATCGTGTTATGCCGATTGTAGACAAGCATGGTAAATATAAATCTTTGCTCCACTACTCTGGATTTGCAAAAAGCGTACTTACAATTCTGAATCCTGAAAAAAAGAGAACTTTCTCTACAACAATTAATCTTATTCAGCAGACTTTAAACGCCCAGCCAATCATTGTTAATCAGGATGCAGATAAAATCTTTAAAGCTTCAATTCACGTTGCTTCATCTTCCCAGGAAACTTTTGTAAAACGCCTTGAAGCCCATTCCAGCGAAGATATTGTTGTTATTGCTTCTGACCGTAATGAAATCCACAGACTTTGTATTGAACATAAAGTAAAACTTCTGATTACTACTTCTGGTTGTGTGATTAACAAAGAACTTAGGGATCTGGCAGAAAAAAATAATGTTTCTGTTATCGTAAGCCCTTATTCAACATCGCCAACTTCTATGCTGATTGCTTATTCTATGCCAGTTTCTGTTATGGGAGATAAGGAGATTGTTCCAGTTCACACAACAGATACAGTTTCTAAAATTAAAGAAATCTTAAAAGAAGCTCAGTGCAAATATCTGCCAGTAGTTGATGATGAAGACAATGTAATCGGTATTATTTCTGAACATGATTTAATGCGTGAACCAAATATTGAAGTAATTCTTGTTGACCACAACGAAATTTCCCAGGCAGTAGAAGGAATTGAAAACTACACTATCCAGGAAGTTGTAGACCATCACCGCATTGGTTCTGTTTCTACAAAAAATCCTATTACTTTCATTAACCGCCCTGTTGGTTCTACTTCTACACAGATTGCGGGAATGTACAAAGAATTTAAAATCCCAATTCCAAAGGATGTAGCAAGCCTTCTTTTGTGCGGAATTCTTTCTGATACTCTTATTCTTCAGTCTGCAACTACAACTGATTTAGACCGCGAAATTGCAGAATATCTTTCTAATATTACAGATTTAGATTTGAAAGAATTAGGAAATGAAATTCTTCTTGCAGGAAGCCATGTTGGTTCAAGAGATGCCGGTGAAGTTATTCGTCAGGATATGAAAGAATATGAAGAAGGCAAAGTTGTTTATACTGCAAGCCAGATTGAAGTTGGCAGCCCTCAGGAAATTCTTAAACGCAAGAAAGAATTTATTGCTGAACTTGAAATTGAACGCCGCAGTCACAAGGCACTTTTCTCTTGTCTGCTTATTACTGATATTACAAAACTTTCCAGCGACCTACTTATTGTTATGGATCCTAAGTTTGAAGAATTCATTAACTTCCCTAAAAAAGAACAGAATGTTTACCATCTTCAGGATGTTGTTAGTAGAAAGAAGCAGCTTGTGCCTATGTTAACAGAAGCCGTTTTGAATTACAGCAAATAAAATAATTTCACTACAGGAGTTTTTATGAATAAGAAAACAAAAACTTTTATTAGGAGTTGCATTTGTGTTCTCGCTTCAGCTCTTGTTCTTACATCTGTTGCATCCTGTAAAAAAACTGATAAAAAAAACGCTGTTGCTGAAAAACAGAATCTCATTCTTGGATTTTCTCAAATTGGTTCAGAAAGTGCATGGCGCACAAGAAACACAGAATCAATTTTTGAAGCAGCAGCCGAAAACAATATTCAGATTATTTTTGATGATGCCCAGCAGAAACAGTCGAATCAGCTTCAGGCAATCCGTTCTTTTATAGTTTACCAGGTTGATGTTATTGCCTTTGTTCCAATTGTAGAAGACGGATGGGACAATGTTCTTCAGGAAGCAAAAGAAGCTGGTATTCCGGTAATTATTGTTGACCGCCAGATTAAAGCAGATCCTTCTTTGTACGCCGGCTTCCTTGGTGAAAACGGATTCCAGGAAGGTAAATCTGCAGCAGAATTTCTTATAAACAAATGCTCTGCCAACAACTCAAAAATCAATATTGTAGAATTCTCTGGTACAGAAAACTCATCTGTAGCAACAGGACGTGCAGCTGGCTTTAGAGATGTAATTAAAAATCATTCTAAATTCAATATTGTTCATTCTATTGACGGCGACTTTTTGCGTTCCCGTGGAAAAGAAATTATGGATAATATTATCAGCGAAAACGGCGGCGTGTTCTATAAAGGCCAGAAAATCAATGTAATTTATTCCCACAACGATTCTATGACCTTAGGCATTCTTGATTCAATGGCAGCAAATAATATTGATCCAAAAGAAACAATCATTATTTCAATTGATGCTGAACAAAAATCTATTGATGCTCTGAAACAGGGAAAATTAAGCTGCGTTGTAGAATGCAACCCAAATCTTGGTCCAACATTAATGGAGCTTGTTAAGAAAATCGCAGAAGGAACACCAATTCCAGAAGTGACATACATGACAGAATCAGTATTTACAGAAAACGACGACTTTTCAACTTATTTACCACGCGGTTACTAATTATGAATATTTTTAAAACAAAGAGTTTAAAAAAGACTCTGCAGATTTCCTATATTTTCCTCATTGGAATTATGATTGTTCCAACTGTTTACTCTGTAATTGTAACTCAGGTTCATACACAGCAGTACAACAATATTATTACAAACGTAAGTAACGCAAATAAAATTAATCAGATTGCAAAAAAAGATATTCCTAATGAACTTTGGGAAATTGTCTGCGGTAAAAAAGAGTTCTCTTCCAGCCGCCAGAACGAAATGCTTGATACAATCTATTTTGAAATTACAGATATGCAGCGTAATTCCAAAAACAGAAAGAATCATGAAAAACTGGAAGTTGCTTACCGTGCTTACACTACCCTTAGAAAAAACATTGAAAAGCTGGAACTGCAGATAAAAGACGGAACTTCTGTTACTCAAAACGAAGCATCTCTTGATGAAATCAGAACTATTACTGCACTTTTTTCTGATATTATGCAGGATTTTATTCTTTCAGAAATTGAAACTGCAAATGAAACAAACCGTTCCATTAAAAAATCTTCAATCATACTTTCAATTCTGCAAATCATTATTGTACTGTTCTCTTTTGCGGTATCTTTAAACGGTTATGTGACTGTATCTAATAAAATCCATAAACCACTTGCAGATATGAAGCAGCTTTCTACAGAAATCTCTCACGGAAATCTTCTTGCCAGAACCAAGGTTCCTGATGTTGAAGAACTTATGCCTCTTGCAAGAAACATGAACTTTATGGCAGAGCAGATTGATATTCTTTTTAGAAAAAATATGGAGGAGCAGAAAAACTTCCAGAAAGCAGAAGTAAAGGCTCTTCAGGCGCAGATTACACCTCACTTTTTATATAACACTTTTGATACAATCATCTGGCTGGCGGAGGAAGAAGAGACTGACAAAGTTGTAAATATTACAAAAGCATTCTCTGAGTTCCTTAGAATCTCTTTAAGCCGTGGACATGAATGGATTACTGTTCAGCAGGAATTAGATCATATCAGAAACTATTTAAAGATCCAGAAAATCCGCTACAACGACATTTTGAATTACGAAATTTCTGTTTCTCCGGAACTGGAAAATTTCAAGATTATAAAACTTGTGCTTCAGCCTCTTGTTGAAAATGCAATTTATCACGGAATTAAAAATAAACGGGGACGTGGAAACCTTAAAGTAACTGCAGAGTACAAATCTGACGAAAAAGATGCTATCATATTTACTGTTGAAGATGATGGCGCCGGATTTACAAAGGAACGGCTTGATCAGGTAAATCAGGAAATGAATAATGGGTCGGAAGATGCGGAAAATCTTTCTTCGGTTTACGGATTGTACAATGTTAACAAAAAACTTAAGCTCTATTATGGAGAAAGAACTGAAGGACTTAAGATTGAGTCGGAACTTGGTAAAGGAAGTAAAATTTCCTTTGAAATTCCATGTATAGACGATTTTGCAGAATAGTAAGTCATTAAGGAGTGGTGATGTACAAAGTTTTTTTAGTTGATGATGAACCGATTGTTCTGGAAGGAATCCGCTCAAAAATTGAATGGGAAAGTCTTGGTTTTACTTTTGCAGGAGAAGCCACTGACGGAGAAATTGCCCTTTCTATGATTCAGGAAATTAAGCCTGATGTTTTGATTACTGATATTAAAATGCCATTTATGGACGGACTTCAGCTTTCTGCTTCAATTAAAAAAATTCAACCATGGATTAAAATCATTATTCTTTCAGGCCACGATGAATTTGATTACGCAAAAAAAGCTATCTCTATTGGAATTGAAGATTATCTTTTAAAACCTTTTACTTCTGAAGATATTATTACCAGCTTAAAAAAAGTTTCGCAGGAAATAGACAAAGAGCGAAAACAACTTTCTGACATTTCCAAGATGAAAGAGGAACTGAAATCTCAGGAAAAACTTTTGCAAAAGGAATTCCTTAATAATCTGGTCCACGGTTCTACAGATATTAATACTGTGATGGCAAAAGATTCTGAATTGGGATTAGACTTAATTTCAAGATACTACAGAATTTTAATAAGTAAAATCCAGTGTGAAGACAACGATTCTGAAATTCAGCAGGAAGCATGTTCGCTTTTGAATTCCTACTCTACTTCCTGGGAACAGACAAACAGCTTCTTCCATCACCAGAACAGATTTGTTTGTATCTGTAAAGGAGCTTCAAAAGAAGAAGTGGAAGATAACACATACCGGATTGCCGAATCTATTGAACACATTGTCTCTCAAAAAGAAAAATGTTCTGTAACAACTGCAATTGGAAAAACTGTTCAGCATCTTTCTGCAATTCCAGATTCTTACGAAGATGCAAAACGGATTCTTGATATTGCAATTACTGATAACCAGAACCGCATTCTTACTTCCGATGACATTCAGATTAATGGTGGCGGATTGCTTGAACTTAAAGAAAATGACCCTATGGTTTCTAAACTTAAATATGCCACAACAAGTGATATAAAATCTATTATTGATGAGTCGCTGGCACTTATTAAAAGTAATCCGGGGCAGTTCCAGTTCTTTGCATCTTATGTTCTTGTAGATTTGATTTTTGCAGTTTCAAAATTGATTGAAAATCTTGGCGGTGATATTAAGCAGCTCAAACCAGAGATTCTTCAACGAACTTATGTAGATACAGCTTCTATGAACGAAGAAAAATTTATAACTTCCATGGAAGATATTCTGAACTTTGCCTTAAATTACAGAAACTCTACAATTACCGGAAAATACGGCGACATCATCCTTAAAGCAAAAAAATATATTGAAGAAAACTATTCTGACCCAAACACAACTCTTACAACAGTTGCAGAGGTTGTTTGTTTAAGCCCAAATCATTTTAGTACAATTTTCTCTCAGCAGTGCAAAACTACATTTATTGAATATTTAACAAATGTCCGAATTGAAAATGCCAAACGATTATTAAAAGAAACAGATAAAAAAGGCTACGACATTGCCTATGACTGCGGTTTTAGCGATCCACACTACTTCAGCTACATTTTCAAGAAAAACACCGGATTAACTCCAAGAGAATATAAATCAGAATAAAGGATTCTCTTTACAATAGAAACTTACTCTCCAAAAAAAAGCTGCCTGACAAGTTCATTTCATCACTTACCAGACAGCTTAAGGAGAATTAACATTCGACTAAAACATCGAAAAAAGTTACTTTTTATATTTTCGCATTTACGCAGCGGCTGTTCCTAACTTCTTTTTACGAGCAGAAAGAATCACACTCTGCAATAAGATAAAGAAACAAAGCATTAAACCTGTTGTAATTTTCTGCCACCAAGGATCTGTTAATCCTGATGCAATTACAATTGTATTGATTGTCTTAAGAGACATTACACCGAACAAAGTACCAATAATGTTACCAACACCACCAGAAAGCAAAGTTCCTCCAATAATTGAAGAAGCAATTGCTTCCATTTCAGCACCGTCTGCGTTTGAAGCATTTCCAGCACCTGTGTGAAGCATGTAAACAAATCCCGCAATACCAGCAAGCAATCCACAAAGAACATAGGCTGTGAATCTTGTTTTCTGAACATTAATACCAAGCATCAAAGCACTTTCGGCGTTTCCACCAATTGCATAGAAGTTTCTACCAGTTCTTGTCCATTTCAAAACAGCCCACAAAATAATTACAGTAAGGATTGCCACAATGGCACCAATTTCCAGATAAGAATTAATGAAAGTTCCGTTTCTTGTATAAGAACCAACTCCAGGAATCTTTACTTCGAATTCCTTTAATTTAAGGAACAATTCATTTGCTTTAACTGTTACTGGGTTTACACTTACGATTGTTGTCATACCTTTTGCAAAGAACATACCTGCAAGTGTAACAATAAATGGCTGAATCTTAAGATAAGAAACAAAGAAGCCCTGAACTATACCAAAACCAAGTCCAATACCAAGAGCAATCAAAAGGGATGTAAATACATTTCCGCCTTTATTTTCAAGGTAAACAACACAGGTCATTGTAATAAGAGCAACACAACCACCAACAGAAATATCAATTCCACCAGAAATCATTACGATTGTAAGTCCGCAGGCAATGATAATAAGATAAGCATTGTTATTAAAAATATTAAAGAACTGCTGAGGATTTAAGAACCCACCACCCCAAACAATCATACCAATAAGATACATTGCTACGAAAGTACAAATTGTGATTGTCAAAAGTAAAGCTGTATTTGAAACAGGCTTTTTAGGTTTAATTTTATTAATTACATTCTTGAAGTCCATAGTTATTTAGCCTCCACTTTTGCAGTTTTTGCAGAGATTTTCTTAAACATCTGTTTGAACCAGTCTTTTACAACAGGAGATCCAACAACTACGATGATGATAATTACAATTGCTTTATATGCCTTAATATCTGTTGAAGAAACTTTCATTGCATACAAAGTTGTTGTAAGGGCCTGAATAATGTAAGCACCAAGAATTGAACCTGCAAGTTTGAATTTACCGCCGCTAAGTGAGTTACCACCAATAGCAACTGCAAGAATAGCATCCATTTCAATATCAAGAAGGATTTTTTCGTGATTAATAAGACCAATACGACAAACGTTCATTGATCCTGCCAAAGCAACACATCCACCTAAAATTACAAAAACAAGAAGTTTCATAAACATAGGATTAATACCATTCTGCTTTGCCGCTCTTTCATTTACACCTACAGCCTGAATATAAAGTCCAAGAGTTGTGAACTTTAACAGACACATAACGATGCAGACAAAAAGGATAACAATAATGATTGGTGTTGGAATTGGAATACCAGGAATGAATCCACCAAGAGTTCCAAGAAGATTACTTTCTACGTTTGGAGTAGCACCACCGTTGATCCAGTAAGCAATTGGACGACCAGCTGTGTAAAGGATTAACGAAGCAATCATTGGCTGAATATTGAATTTTGCAATCAGCAAACCATTAAACAAACAGAAAACAATAGTAACAATTCCTGCAATAATAAGACCAAGCAAAATTACAGGTACAGTGATTGTATTAGCACGAAGGATTTTTACAAACACACTACCGGCAATAGCGGCACAGGCACCAATAGAAATATCCTGTCCTTTTGTTGCAGAAGTAACTAATGTCATACCAATGGCAAGAATTACAAGTTCCGATGCACCATTTAAGATACTGATTAAGTTACCAGTTAAAACTGTATTTCCAAGATTGTTTGTTTTAATTTCAATAGAGAAGAAACTTGCATCTCTAATCAAATTGAAAACAACAAGAATAATCAGAGCAACAATTGGAATAATCAATTGTGATGCAGTAATTTTCTTAAGCTTTTCTACAAAAGTTGATTTATTATTCATTTTAAGAATTTCCTCCCGCAATTGTTTTCATAATGTTATCCTGACTCAATTCATCATCACGCAATTCGCCAACAATGTTTCTGTCTTTCATAACAACAAGTCTTGAACATACATTCAACATTTCCTGAATTTCAGAAGAAATAAATGTTACGCCAACACCTTCCTGCTGAAGTTTAAGAACCTGTTTCTGGATTTCTGTTTTAGTACCAACATCAATACCGCGGGTAGGTTCATCAAGAATTAAATACTGTGGATGTGTCAAAAGCCAGCGGGCAAGAATAACTTTCTGCTGATTTCCACCAGACAAAGATTTAATTGGAGTTTCCTGAGAAGCAGTTTTTACCTGAAGCAATTTAATGTATTCATCTGCAATACGTTCTGCTTCTGCCTTCTTAAATGGATGGAAGAAACCTTTTAAAACCTGCTGAGCAAGAATTAAGTTATCACGAACAGAAAGGTCCTGAATAATTCCGTCTCCTTTTCTGTCTTCTGGTAAATAACCAATTCCGTTTTTCATAGCGTCTTTTGGTTTATTGATTTTTACATCTTTACCGTTCATCTTTACAGTACCGCCAGTTACACGGTCTGCAGCAAAAATTGCACGAACGCTTTCACTACGGCCAGAACCAAGAAGTCCTGTAAATCCGTTAACTTCGCCTTTTCTAACTGTGAAGTCAAAAGGTTTTACCCCTTCCGCACTGCTAAGATCTGTTGCTTCATAAACTGTTTCAGCGTTTTCATCAAAGCGACCTTTCTGTTCCTTTAATTTAGAAATGTCATCAAGGGCTTTACCAAGCATAGCAGAAACAAGTTCTACCTGAGGCATGTCTTTTATTTCATATTCGCCAACAAGTTCACCGTTACGAAGAACAGTAATCTTGTCACAAACTTCATATACCTGATCAAGAAAGTGTGTAATAAAAATAATTCCAACACCACGAGATTTAAGATCGCGCATCAAAGTAAACAAAAGCGCAACTTCTCGTTCATCCAAAGAAGATGTTGGTTCATCAAGAATAAGAACCTTACAATCCATATCTACAGCACGGGCAATTGCAACCATCTGCTGAACTGCAAGAGAACAAGTTCCCAACTGCTGGGCTGCTTTTGCAGGGATATTTAATTTCTGTAAGATTTCATCGGCCTTTTTTTCCTGGTCTTTCCAGTTAATAAAATGGTATTTTCCACGGCCAATAAACATATTTTCAGCAACTGTCAAATTTGGACAAAGAGTAATTTCCTGATAAACAGTACTGATTCCAAGATTCTGGGCATCCTGTGGAGAGCGGATAGAAACAGGTTCATCATGACCTTCAATTCTAATTTCTCCTGAATCTTTGATGTATACACCAGTCAAACATTTTACAAGAGTAGATTTTCCGGCACCATTTTCACCCATCAAAGCATGAATCTCACCCTTTCTGAGAGTAAAATCTACATTCTGAAGAGCTTTAACACCGGGGAACTCCTTGTAAATTCCACGCATTGTTAAAATAACATTATTTTCCATCTTTTTTTAGCCTGTTAAATTCTGTAAAAAAAAAGCGATGCAAAACATGGTTTCCAGATATGGTTGCCATATTTTACACCGCATCCATACGCTGTCAGCGTTTTATAAATTAGTCACCAAGACCGTAAGTATCGATATCAGCCTGTGTAAGTTTTTTAGCATCAAAACCTTTTTCTTCAGAAATTACTTTCTTTGAAGGAACTTTTCCAGTTTTGATCATGTTTTCAATTACAGCAGCCTGGAATGGAGAACACTGTCCGTCATAGTTCCAGTTTCCAGCCAAAAGTTCACGGAGAGCCCATTTGTTACAGTCAAATCCCATAACTACAACATCACCGTTTACACCGTGTGTAATACCAGCTTCATCAAGAGCAGCTACAGCACCTTTAGCCATACCGTCGTTTTCTGCATAAACTACATTGAATTTTTCACCTGAGTTGATAACTGATTCAACAATTTTCTTTGCTTCAGCTTCGTCCCAAGTAGCTGTCTGCTGAACAACTTTTTTCATTGTTCCTGCAGCAAATTCTTTATCAAGAGCACCAGTTCTTCCGAGCTGAGCATCTGAACCCATAGCACCCTGGATATGGATTACATTGTAAGAAGCAAGATTCTGAGCTTTCAACCAAGCAACAGCTGTGTCACCCTGGTTAGCCATGTCAGAAACTACAGCAGCTTCATAAAGATCTTCAGAAACGTTAATCATACGGTCAAAAAGGAATACTTTAATTCCAGCTTTTTTAGCATTTTTAAGTACAGAATCCCATCCGTCTGTTGCAGCTGCAGAAAGAAGAATGTAATCTACACCGTCAGTAATGAACTGAGAAGCAGCATTGAGCTGTTCATCATTCTTAAGGCTGTAATATGTTTTTACTTCATAGCCATTAGCCTTAGAGAATACAGTTTCCATATCTTTTACGTTAGCAGCACGGTATCCTGATTCGCTAGGTGGGTTGTTGATAATACCAATTCTGATAGCTCCGTCACCTTTTGCAGCAGAACCTTTTCCATTACATCCAACAAATAAACAAGCAGCAGCCAATACAGCAGCAACTACAGTTACGATTTTTTTCATCTACTTTTTCCTCCTCATAGATGTCATTTTACTAAATACATACTAATAGGAGGAAAAGCAATTTTGAATGCAATTATTTAGGTTTTTCGTTTCAGATTTTTATGTATTTCCCGCGTTAAATAAAAACGGGAATAAAAAAGTTAAATTTCTTATTCCCGTTTGTTAGTTTTTTTATTATTTCAGGAAACTTATTCCCATCCAACATCCTTATTCCCATCCAAAGGTTGCTGGTGGTTTGTTCGTAGCGTCGAAGTATAACGCATCAACAAAAGGAAGTGCTGCAATCTGAGCTACAATTGTTCCAAGCAAATCTTTTGGAAGCATTGCAAAACGAGCTGTCATTACATCTTCCGAAACAACAGGGCGGAGAACAAAACTTGCTCTGTCTGCAGAAGTTGCATATGGCAAATCAATTGTAAGATGCTGGAAAATCTGATTATACCAGCCAGATTTATGCAATTCAGTAAGAACAATATTATCTACTTCACGAAGCTGATCCAAACGGCGGCGGTCACAATAACCTTCCTGAAGTTTCAAATCTTCATCTTTTACACCAGGCTTCTGGTACAATTTAATACAAGTGCGGTTCATATATTTTGCTGCATTTGTAATTGTAGATGAACATTCTTCAATCTTTTCACGTTTACCTGGGAAGTGACGCATTCCAAGTTCAGCTGCTTTTGCTCCCAATGGGAATTCCTTTTCTTTTGCAGGACCAAAATCAAGGACAGCTGGGAAACGATAAGTTCTAAAATCACCCTGAACACCAACACTGCGAACTGGCAAAACAGAACGTTTCAAATTAGCAGTGCAGTTTTCGCAGAACATATTCAAAGCAATTCCATCAAGTTCTTTCTGAGCCAATGGAAGTTCCTGTAAATCCTGTTCTTTTTCTTTTCCATCATTACAAAGAACATTAATAGAAAGACCTGGTCCTGGGAAAGGATGGCGCATAACAAGTTCATCAGAAAGGCCAAGTTTTTTACCAATAGCACGAACTTCATCTTTATACAGATCGCGGATAGGTTCAATAATCAAACCTTTTGCAATCAATTCCTGAATTCCTGCTACGCGGTTATGATGAGTTTTAATTGTGTTAGAGTTTTTAGTTCCACCAGATTCAATAATATCCGGATACAAAGTTCCTTGTGCCAAAAGCCAGTTAGATTCATCAAGATGCTGTTTTGCAACAACTTCATTACGAACTGTAATAAAATTTTCACCAACAGCCATACGTTTTTTCTGAGGATCTGTAAGACCGGCAATTGCTTTTAAGAAAGATTCACTGGCATCTTCAACAATAAAGTTGTCAAAGCCAAATTTATGATAAGCATCTGCAACATTAGCAGATTCATTTTTGCGCATAAAACCGTTATCAATATGAAGACCAAGAACTCTATCCTGACCAAGTGCTATATTCAGAAGAGCAAATGTAATAGTAGAATCTACACCACCACTTAAGAAAAGAAGAACGTTTCTGTCTGCAGCATCCTTTTTAATCTGTTCAAGAATAACCTGCAAAACAGTATCCTGATCCCAGTTCTTTTCCATGCCACAATAGTCTGCAAAGTTCTGGAAAATCTGATTTCCACAAGGAGTATCTTTTACTTCACAATGGCACTGCAAACTGAAACGTTTTTTAGCAAGATTCTGTGTAGCGGCAAAAGGACAATCTTTTGTAGAACCAACAACTTCAAATCCTTCACCAAGTTCAAGAACTCCATCCTGATGACTCATCCAAACCTGCTGGCTAGGTTCAATTCCTTTAAAAAGAGGAGATGTTACAGAAGGATTCAAATTCAATGTGGCAAAACCGAATTCACCAACATCAGCTTTACCAACCTTTCCATTATATCCCATCTGAACAATGTAGTGGCCGTAACAAAGACCTAAAATAGGAATATCAAGATTCAAAATTTCTGAATTAAATTCAGGTACCTTTTCATCATAAACAGAAGAAGGACCACCACTAAAAACAATACCCTTACAGTTTTCAAAAACATCCAAGTCTGTAGAAGGAAGGGCAATTTCTGAATAATAACCTAACATACGGAAGCGCTTTGCAATCAAATGTGCATACTGGCTTCCAAAATCTAATACAACAATTTTAGAACGACTCATATTCTGATTATAATGAAAGGTTGTAAAAAAAGAAACTAGAGTTTAAGGAATTTATTTTCCTTTTCTTCATCTTCTTTGTAAAGTTCAGCAGTATAAGTAGAAACTTTAGAAATAGCTTTGCTGGCAGCACGAGGATAGCTTTGAAGCAGTTCAAGAAATTCGCTGGCAGAGAAAATGGTAATTTCGCAATCAGACTGGGCAACAGCAGTATTAGTTCTGTCCTGATTCAAGATACAGTGCATTTCTCCAAAGAAGGAACCTTCCTGCAAAAGAGTAATTCCGTTATCATCAGACTGACGGCAAACAGTTCCCCTGAGGATATAATAAACACAATCAGGCTTGTCACCTTTAGAATAAATCCGTTCCCCTATCTGATACTTTTTTGTCTCATATCTTGTTTGAGAAACTGCAGGGCGTTTAAACATATAGCGCTTAATAGAAACCCAGTTTGAAGATTCTTCAATTTCTGGCAAAAGATAAAGCAAACCGAATGTAAGAGTATCAAGGTATTCTGAAGCAAAAACCATCTGGCCAAAGAAAAGGAATACAATAAAGAAAATCCAGACCTGGAGCATAAGAACAATAAGTGTACTGATGGCTCCATAAATCAAGTTGTAATTTGAAATATTAAAGAATCTGTAGATTAAGCGGGTTGCTGCGTAGAAAAATGCAGTTGAAAGTGCCGCATAGAAAATACAATGTCTGATTTTTGGTTTAATGGCAGGCGCCACTCTATAAATAACTGCTGTAAATACAAAAATAATGAGAAAGAATACAAGAGACGCGTTGGAACTGATTTTTGCCAGCACCGAAGATGGAATATCAACAAGGAACTCTGCAAAAGCCGGTAACTCAAGGAGTCTGTTTATACTGAAAGTTGCAATAACAACAATAGCAATTGAAATTACAAGCAAAAACTCAACAAGAAAGTAGAAAAACTGATTGATGATTGTTCCACGGCGCTTAATGTTTTTAAAGATTTTGGCAACCGCAGAAACTACAGAAGCAAACATTTTTCTTGCCATCCAGATAATCCATATTCCAAGAAGGAATTCCAGCCATGAAACTGATTTAATTGAAACAATCTGTGTGATTAATGGAGTTAAATCAATTACTTCATCGAATTGAGTGACCATACTCAAAACAAACTGAAGCATAACAGGATATCTGCGGATTACAGCAGCAAGAAAAACAAGAATAATTAAAACTACAGGTACAAAAGAATAAATGAATCCAAAAGCACAAGAGTTTGCACTTTCAAAAAGATTGTTATCAAAGAAATTAACACAAGTAAGATAAATAAGCTGCCCTACTTTGCTTAATCTTCGAGAAAATCTAGTCTTTACTCCTGCAAACCACTTTTGAAAATTTTGCACCATGTAGTTTCCATGTAAAATCTAAGATTAGAAATCTGCCAGTTTTGGAGCACGTGGGTAAGGAATTACATCACGAATGTTTTCCATACCTGTTACATAACGGATTAAACGTTCAAAGCCCATACCGAATCCTGAGTGTGGAACTGTACCAAACTTGCGAAGATCCATATACCAGTCATAAACACTTTCGTCCATGCCACGGTCTTTAATAGCCTTCATAAGCTTGTCGTAATCTTCTTCACGTTCAGAACCGCCGTTCAATTCACCAATTCCTGGAACAAGAACATCAACTGCTTTTACAGTTTTTCCATCTTCATTAAGCTTCATGTAGAAAGACTTAATTTCTTTTGGATAGTTGTAAACCATTACAGGACATTTGAAAATCTGTTCTGTAAGATAGCGTTCGTGTTCAGTAGCAATATCACAACCCCAGTAAGGATTAAATTCAAACTTAGCACCGTTTTTAGCAGCTTCTTCAAGTTTAGCAATTGCATCTGTGTAAGAAATACGTACAAATTTAGCATTTGCAACTTTTGTAAGCTGTTCAATAAGACCTGGCTGAATGCGTTTGTCAAAGAATTCCAAATCTTCGCGACATTTTGTTAAAGCCCAGTTCAGAAGATATTTAACAAAGTCTTCCTGAAGATCCATATCATCATCCAAATCAAAGAATGCCATTTCTGGTTCAATCATCCAGAATTCAGCAAGGTGACGTGGA
>JAKSTI010000014.1 GCA_024402665.1 Treponema sp. | reverse complement strand
AGAAAGTTGCAATTACACTTCGTACATCAATCAATGCTAACCGCAATAACTGGGCAGCACTTTTGTATGATGTAAAATCTGACGAATACTGTTTCTCTAAAGAATACGAAATGTACATTGTAGACCGCGTTGGTGGTGGTGACAGTTTTGGCGGCGGATTAATTTATGCCTGCTTAAACGGAAAATCAACACAGGAAGCTGTAGACTTTGCAGTAGCAGCAAGCTGTTTGAAACATTCTATAGAAGGCGACTACAACATGGTTTCTGTTGATGAAGTTGAAAAACTCGCTGGCGGAAATGGTTCTGGTCGTATTCAGAGATAATTTTAATTTGTAATCCTAATTTGAAAATAGCTTAAGATGTTGTCTGAAGTTTTCAGGCAGCATCTTTTTTTTTAAATCTCTTCAACAAAATCAGAAGAGTCTGTACGTTTAAGCACTATGATAGTTGTATCGTCTTCTCTTTTAGAAGCTCGTGTGAAATTTTCATAAACAGAGAGAATCTTTGAAAGGATTTCATCTGCAGATTTTGACGCATTTTCCTGAATAATGTTTGTAAGTCTGAAAGTTCCAAATTGTTCGCCATTTTTATTTGTAGCTTCAATAAGTCCGTCAGTAAAACAAACAATAATATCATTTGGCATAGTTGAAATTTTTACACATGGGAACGATGTTTCAAGTCCTTCAATGCCAATCATGCCGTACTGTTCGTTCAAGTTTTTATATTTAAGTTCCACAATATCCTTGTTTTCTGAAGTATAGAATAAAGGATAAGGATGGCCAGCATTGGAAAGTTCCACAGTACATTTTTGTTTAGAATCAACTTTTCCAAACTTAAATAAAATACCGGTAATGTAATTTTCAACATTAACTTTTTCCTTGATATAAGATTCGTTAATGTTAGCCATAATCTCTTCTACAGACGAATTCTTTTCCAATCCCTGTGAGAAATGCTGATTAATAATTCCTTTTGCAAGAATAGTCATTAATCCAGCAGGAATACCATGACCAGATACATCAAAAATACCAAGACCTTCCAGTTTGTCTTTAGAAAAATAATAGTCGTATAAGTCGCCAGAAACATTATCAGAAAGAGGATTGTAGGAAATTGAAATGTCCCATCCTTTTAAGAATTTTGTTTTTGAAGGCAAGAAATTCTGCTGAACATTTGCAACAGCTTCCAATCCACGTGTTAATACAAAGTTTGCATCAGAAAGTTCTTTTGTTCTAAGATTTACAATCTCTTCAAGATTATTGTTGAATTCCTCAAGTTTGTCTTTCAGCATAATATTTCTTGAATATGTTGTATTAAACTGAATTGCAAGATAACAAAGGAATACAATAATTGTTACCTGCCATCCATAAAGAGTAAAGAATGGCAATGTTGTGTTTTTAAATATAATTCTGATAAAGAAATCTACAATTAAACAAAGAATAACTGGAGCAAAGCCAATTAACAATTTTATTACTCTTGGTTGCTTATCTTTTTGTAGTACAGCAGAAATGATTCTTGGAATTGTAAATCCAAACTGACCAGCACATAAAAATACAGAAATTGTAATGATTACATTTAATGAAGAGTATTTTCTTACAAATAAAGTAATGAGAATTGGAATAAGAAGAAGAACAATTCTAATCTGCAGAAGCATTTTTGATTCATGTTCACCAAGTAATTCAAGAATAAATGAATTTGCAAAGAAAACAGTTATATAAGCACCACAAAGCAATGTCAGTTTTATAAATGTGAGATAGCTGAATCCGTAATTCTGAAGCCATGGCATTTCGGCAGCGGCAAATGGAGTAAGGTATGCAATTGTAAAACAGTTTAGCATGGCAAAGATAATAAATTCTTTTGTGTGATTAATGTTTCGTAAAGTGAAATGCATAATCATATAAAAGATAAATACAAGCCACATTGCTCCCGTAAAAATCATATTGATTTTTGAGTTTGTGAAACTTGTATTTTCTGAATTCAGATAGGCAGTTTCACTTTCTGTTATGTAAAATTTTTGTGAGATTCCAGAAAGGAAACCTGGCCAGACTTTTATATAAAGAATGTTTTCTTCATTCTGATTCAGAATTTCATTAGGAAATGAATAGTAGTGAGCCTTAAAACCAGAACTGAATTCTTTTGGAGGAAAGGCACCCGATTTTCCAATTGGAAAGTCATTTAACCAGATTTCATTTGCAGAACGTAAATATCCAATATACAAACCCAAGTCTTTATTTTTTAAACCATCACTAAGGGTAAAAGGAATCTTGAGCCACAAATAATTTTTTTCATCTTTCAACAATTTTTGAAGGTTGTTACTTGAAGCAGCAGTCATTTTTGTAAAATCTTTGCGCTCTTTTATTTCATCCAGAGTTGCTTCAGGAGCTGCATCTGTGAAAAAAATTGAATTGAAAAGATCTAATCTTTCTGACTTTTTATTCTTACATGAAGAAGCCAAAAATAATGAGGCGATTAATAATAAAGTCAAAAAAATCTTTCGCGAAAAATTCATACTTCAATTATATACCAAAGCAGGGGAAAGATAAATTAAAATCTTTCTGCTTTTTTGCTGCTCTTTTTATAAATATCTGCACCGGCACTTTTCTTAGGAGCTTTTCGTTCAACCTGATTGTGAACATTTGGTCTGGAAGATGATTTGCCTCTTGAAGACTGATTTTCGCTTCTTCCGCCATTTCTTCTTCCATCTCGTCCGTCGTTGTGACTTCTTTCTTTACGTTCACCACGGTCACTGCCATTTCTCCCACTTCCACCGCCTTTACGGCTTCCACGACCTTCCTCTTTTGAGTCAACGTGCATATGTGGTAACTTCTTGTTAGACTTAGAAAGTTCCAGAGCCTTTTTTGCAGATGCAGCTGGTAAACTTACAAGGGCAAACTGTTGTGCAACATCAATATCGTCTACCATGCGTCCTGGAATATGAAGCAGTTTTGAAAAATAATCTGCAATTTCTTTTGCCCGGTAACCGTCTTTCTTTCCAAGAGAAACATAGATTCTTGTAACATCACCTCTTAATCCAATTTCACGGGAACTGATTTTTCCGTAATGTTTTGGAGAAAGCTTGTCACCATAGAAAAGAGAAAGCATATTTGCAAGAACAAGTTCTGAATCCTGATTTTCACAAAGGGAATGTGCAAGATCAATATATTTTTCATGAACTTCTCTTGGTTTAAGGGCAGTTTCTGTTTTTATTTCTTCAGCTTCAAATGAATTTTCATTAGATTCAGTTGGGATTTCATTAGCATCAGTTTCATCAACAATGTTTTCATCAACAATAGAGTCATCAACAACTTTTTCAAAAAGTTTTTCTTTCAATTCGCTGATTAATCTGTTTTCTTTAATTGTTAAAACTTCGCTGACAGTTGGAATTTTTTCTTCTTTGATTTTACTCTTAGTAGCACGTTCAACGTTTTTTGTAAAATATCCAAGTTTGCGTCTTTCTTCAGGACGTACAAAAGTTACTGCAATACCAGTAGTTCCTGCACGACCAGTACGACCAATACGATGAACATAAGTTGCTGTATCAAAAGGAAGAGAGTAGTTTACAACGTGACTTAATCCTGAAATATCAATACCGCGGGCTGCAACATCAGTGGCAACAAGAATACGTGTTTTTTTCATTCTGAAACGTTCCAGAACTTTTTCACGCTGATTCTGCATAATGTCCCCATGTAAAGCGGCTGCTTCATAACCACGCATATCTAACTCTCGGGTAACTCTGTCTGCATCCATTTTAGTCATTGTAAAAACAAGACCGTAAAAATCTGGAGACATATCAATAAGACGAACTAAAGCTTCAATCTTATCGCTTTCTTTTACCATCCAGTATTTCTGATCAATTAACAAAGCTTCATCAATAACATTTTCTTCTTCGATAATGTCATATTCGCCCATAAAGTCGCCGGCAATCTTCAAAATTGGAGCTGGCATTGTGGCACTGAACAAAAGGATTCTGCTTTCTACATTTGCATGCTGGAAAATTTCACGGATATCATCAATGAATCCCATATCAAGCATTTCATCCCCTTCATCAAGAATAAAATATTTGATTTTGCTTAAGTCCAGAGTTTTCTTTTCAATATGATCTTTAATACGGCCCGGTGTTCCTACAACAATTTCGCATCCTTTTTTCAAATCTTTAATCTGTGTTGAATAAGATGCGCCGCCGTACAAAACAGTTGTTCTTGGGAAATCTGATGTTGTAAAAGATTTCATTTCTTCACAAGTCTGCATTGCAAGTTCGCGGGTAGGTTCAAGAATTAATGCTTCAACGTGATTTGATTTTGTGCGTACCGACTGAATGATTGGTAATCCAAAAGCGGCTGTTTTTCCAGTACCTGTTCTTGCTCTTGCAATAAGGTTTGTGTCGCCGGTTAAAAGTCTTGGAATTGCCAGTACCTGAATTGGTGAAGGGGTAACAAAGCCCTTTCGTTCAACAGCTTTAAGTGTATATTCGTCTAATCCTAAATCTTCAAATGTAACTGTATCTGAGAGTTCTTCTGTAGATTCAATAACTTCCTGTTCTTCTGTTTCCTGATTCAATAATAAATCTGATTCTAAATTTAAATTTTCTTCCATAATTAAGATACTTATAATAAATAAAAAAACATATATATTCAAGGATGCATTCTTCATAAAAATTGAATTTTAATAAAAAATGTGATATACTTGATAGTACATATGGAAACAAAATTTAATGTGGACCAGAAGGTCGTTTACCCAAGCCAGGGTGTTGGTATTGTAAAGGAAATCTTTGAAAAGAAATTCAAAGAAGAAATGATTCTTTATTATAAGATTTATATTGAAGCTTCAGATATGATTGTCATGGTTCCTGTAGAAAAGGCAGAAGGTCTTGGCATTCGTCCTATTGTATCTGCAGAAGAAGCAGAAGAAGCATTAAATCTTTTGGCAACTGAAATTGAACCTGTTACATCTGACTGGAAACTTCGCTATCAGATGAATCTTGATTTATTGAAGAAAGGAACAATCAAAGATATTTCTTCTATTGTTCGCTGTTTATATAACCGCAGTAAAGTAAAGGAACTTCCAATTCTTGAACGCAAACTTTATGATTCTGCAAAAAAATTGCTTGAAGATGAAATTGCTTATGCTCTTGGAAAAACACCAAAAGAAATTGAACAGGCAATTCATGCAAAACTTGAACCACTTGGTGCAGTTGCTAAAGTAAAACATATTGTACAGCTTGACGATGATGAAGATGATGATTTGATGGATGATGTTAATGATAAGTCTAGAGATTCAGATGATGATGACGATATGGACGATTCAGACAATGTAAGTTCATCAGATGATATGGATGATTCAGACGATTTTGAAGATGATTCCTTCTAATAAGATTGCTGTTGTAATTACTGCTGCCGGTTCTTCTACTAGAATTGGTAGCGGTTCTAAAAAAGAATATCTTCCGTATAAAAATGGCACAGTTCTTTCTAACTGTGCTAAAACTTTTTTAAAGGCCTTTCATAAAAAATATTCTCTGGAAAAATTAATTATTACATATCCTGAATCCCAGCTTGATAATGCAAAAGCAGCAGTTTTTAGTGATACAGAACTTTGCAGTTTGCTTGAAAGTTTTCAGATTAGTATTGATTTTGTTCCAGGAAGTTCAACTCGTCAGAAATCTGTTTTTTGTGCGTTAGATTATATTAAAAAAAATTGCACATCTATACAGAATCTGCAGGTATTAATTCATGATGGTGCAAGACCTTTTGTTTCAAAAAAAATTATACTTGATGTAAGTGAAGCCGCTATTAACTTTGGCAGCGGAGTTCCTGGAATTACACCAACAGATACAATTAAAGAAATTGACGAAAATGGTTTTATAAAGCGTCATCTTGTAAGAAAAAATCTTTCTGCAGTACAGACACCTCAGGGTTTTAATTTTGAAGAATTATATGCCGCGCATCTGGAAGCCATGAAAGAACCTTATGAGTTTACAGATGATACTGAAATTTATGGCAAATATTGCAGACCAGTTAAACTTGTAGAAGGCAGTTCTGAAAATATAAAAATTACATATCCTGAAGATTTGGAGATGCTCAAAAAATGATTAAAGTTGGTTTAGGTTATGATTTGCACCGTCTAGTAGAAAACCGCAAACTTGTTCTTGGTGGGGTAGAAATCCCATTTGAAAAAGGAGAAGACGGCCATTCTGACGGAGATGTTCTTCTTCATGCAATTACAGATGCTTTACTTGGTGCCAGCGGACTTGGTGATATTGGATCTTATTTTCCACCAGAAGAACCAAAATGGAAGGATGCTGATTCAAAAGAGTTGCTTCGTAAGGTTTTAAAAGACGTGTATGCAGCAGGCTGGAAACTTGAAAATATTGATTGCGTAATCAAACTTGAAAAACCAAAATTCATTCCATACAGACAGCAGGTTATTAATTCAATTGCAGAAGTTCTGGAAGTAAATCCAGATCAGGTATTTGTTAAGGCAAAAACTGGCGAAAAATTACCACCAGTTGGAACTTCAGAGGCTGTTGAAGCAGAATGTGTTTGTCTGCTTTCAAAATAGAATTAAATTTCAAATAAATAAAAAAAAAGCTGGTACTTCAAATTATTTTTGAAAGTACCAGCTTTCTTTTTTAACACAACCTGTATTCTGGATTAATCTGGAAGTTCAAGAATTAATTCAATTTCAGTTGGTGTGCGTTTGAAGCGTGAAGCAATTTCTGTAATTGTCCATCCTTCCCGTTTCAAAGCTCTGATTGTTTCTCTTTCACTAGGAGTGATTCCTTTATCTTTTGGAGCCTGACCTTTATTTACATCCTGTTTTGTGATGTCGTGTAAAGTATCAAACTTGCTCTTCAAATCGCGGCTGATAGCCTGTAAACGGATTTCAGTTTCTTTGATGCTGCCGTTTTCACTCTTAATTTCCTGAAGACGTCTTTCTGTTTCAGAAAGTGCATTGTCAAGATTATTAAGTTTGCTTGCTGCTTCAGTAATCTTAGGTCCGTTCTGTAAAAGTCTGTCAACGTTAGACTGAACATCTTTGATTTCCTGTGGAAGGGAAGTAACAAGTCTTGAACAGTCTGTAATCTTCTGTTCCAAAGTCTTTAAGTGAGAGAATGAAGAATCAACGTCTTTCATTACGCGGTTAATAACTTCATCTTTCTTGTTGAATCTTTCGAACAACTGACCAATTTCATCAAGCTTATCTCTGTAATCACGAACTGCAACTTCCATTGTTTCAATGTTGTCTGATGCAGTATGCAATGAAGTAACACGTTCATCAATTGTGTTAGAAAGTGAGAGCATCTGAGAGAACTTCTGTTCAAGACTTGAAACTCTTGCTTTCTGTGTTTCGAATGCAGAAATCTGTTTTGTAAGATCATCATTTAATTTTACAATTGAACCGTACTGTGAGTTGAATTTGTCAGCTGCTTCACCATATTCTTCCATACGGTCAAATGATTCTTCAATGTTCTTCATCTTTTCAGAAAGAGCACGACTCATTTTGTCTGCTTTTTCGAACTGCTGGATATTTTCTTCAATCTGCTGGATTTCTTTTACTAAATCAGCCATGTGATTCTGCAATTCACTTGAATCATTCTGCATTTTCATAAGGAACTTAGCCTGATTTGCTTTGTTCATTTCTGCAGCTTCTTCAATATTTGTTCTCAACTGGTTCATAGACTGAGTTGAGATTTCATTCTGTTCCTGAACGCGTTTTTCTGTATCAGAAACCATCTGTGCATACATGTCTCTTAACTTAGCAAGAGTTGCTGTAGAGCGCTGGTCTGCATCACTGATTTTTTCCTGAGTTGTATTTTCAAAACCAGTAATTTCACGTTTGAATGCAGTTGCAGATTCATCAAGCTGTGAGCGGAGTTTATCTTTCCAAGAGTTGAATTCTTCAATTGCAGAATCAATAGAAGAAGTTCCTGCTTCCTGTCTTTCACGAATACCGTTTTCAAAAGACTGAAGGCTTTCAATAATCTGAGTCTGAACTTTTGACATGCTGTCATGAATTACATTAGAGTTGTAATCAAGTTTTTCTCTGATTGTTGTTTCTGCTGAATCTGTAATTTCAGAAAGTTTTTCTTTTGTATTCTGTTCGAATTCAGTAAGAGTAGACTGCATTTCCTGAATATTGTTCTGCATGTCATTCTTTGTAGTTTCAATTGTCTGTACAATGTAAGACATGTGTTCAGAAGTCTTATCCTGCAATCCAGTAACTGAATTTTCTAATCCGTTAAGGTAATTAGCTTCAACATTCTTTCTTGATTCTTCATAAGTTGCTGTAATGTTTGTGAGTTTTTCATCAAGAGAAGTTTTCCAGTTAGAAATGTCAGTATCAAACTGATTTTCAAGCTGAGCAAGTTTAACACTCATATTACCAGCGGCAGTTTCTCTAAGTGTATCAAGACTTTCATCTATGTCATGAAGACGAGTCTGGAGTGTATCTGCTTCATTTCTGATTTCTTTAGCAAAGTCATCCTGACGTTTGTTCTGGTCACCAGAGAATTTTTCAAAATCATTAAGAACTCTAGACTGAACATCCTGCATAGCAGCACGCATACTTCTTTCCAAAGTATCAATATCTGCTCCAGAAGTCTGAATCTGTGCCATTTTGTATTCAATTTCTTTCTTGTAAGCATCAATCTGTTCATCAATACCTTCAAGAATAGAAAGGTGTCTGTTTTCACTTTCAGCAACAGAACGAGTAACTGAGTCTGTAATAATCTTGTTGAGATTTGCAAGACGAGCTTCTGTCTGAGCCTGGAAATCGTTAAGGATATTTGTTACACCAGAAAGTTTTGTTTCAACTTCAGGTCTGATGTTTTCTGCTTTAGCAGTAGCTGTAAGACACTGTTTCTTCAAATCATCAATAGCATCCTGTGCTTCCTGAACAGAGGCATTTGTCTGCATAGCAATGTTTTTCAAAGTATCTGTTACATTATCCTGCATTGCATTGATTTTTTCCTGAATAATACCAGAGTATTTTTCAATATTCTGACTTGCTCTGTTGTTGAAATCCTGAATTGCTTCTGTCTGTTTAACATCTGCAATTGAAATAGCGTCGTTGTAGAGTTTTGCATATTTATCGTGGATTGTATCAACCTGAACATTAAGATCAGAGCGGATTGCTTCAAGACTAGTTGCATTAGAATCAACATCTTTCTGGATATTCTTAGATGTTTCTTCACAAGTATTCATGCTGTCTACAAGTGAATTTCTAACTTCATCAATTCTAGCTTTGAAATCTGATTCAAGAGCATGAAGTCTGTCAGAGATTTCGTTCTGAACTCCAGATTCTTCACCAGAGTAGCGTTCTTTAATAGAAGCAAGCTGCGATTCCATTTCTGAAGTACGTTTTGAATAATCTGCTTCAAGTGCAGAAACTTTTGAACCAAATGTGTCTTCAAAAGAATTAATTCTTGTTGTATATTCGTTCTGAATTCCATCAAGCTGATTAGAACAGTTATTATTGAAAGAATTGATTCTGTCTGTGTATGTTGCTTCAAAAGTCTTAATTTCATTATTGATTTTTTCTTCAAGACCGTTGATTTTGTCTGTACTTGCAGAAGAAAGAGTGTTAATTGCATGAGTGAAATCATCCTGCATTTTGCGGTGTTCTTCTGTAAATTTGTGGTTGAAAGACTGGAATGAAGAATTGTAGTTTTCAACAATCTGCTGATATTCTTTGTTACTGCGTTCTGTAATTGCTGCAACCTGATTATCATATTTTTCGCTGATTTTAGCAAAATCTTCATTGAATTTAGTTTCAATTTTAGAAATGATACCGTCGTTTTTACCAACAATTGAATCAAGCTGGGTGTTGTATTTATCGTGGAGAGCCTGAACTTTGTCTGAGTAGTTTTTAGACAGTGTTTCGCAGTTATTGTTGAATTTTGCAGTGATTGCATTAGAAGTCTGTGCAAATTTTTCTGCAAGGGCTGCATCAAGCTGCTGTGACTGTTCATTAAGTTTCTTTACGTAATTTTCTGAACGAGTCTGTGCCTGCTGACTTAAATGTTCAAATGCAGTGTTTTCAAGAGTATCTGCACGGGCAGCTGCTTCATTATATGCTGACTGAATTTCCTGTTTGATTTTTTCAAGGGCAACTTCAGCATCTGACTGAGATTTTCTGATATCGTTACCTAATTTATCTGCATAATTTTTGTACTGTTCAAGAAGGGTAGTACCAATTGCTTTAAGCTGTTCCGCATTGTGTTTAGAAAAGTTTTCTGAAACCTGTGGAATTTTTTTATCAATAAGTTCTACTGTCTGCTGATGTTTATCAAGTTTAACAGTAATTGCATCAACATCATGACTTTCTTTCTGGATGCGTTTAAGATTTTCTTCAACTTTTCCAGTCATGTCATTCAATTCGTTCATAAGGGCTGCGTATTTATCAATCTGCTTTTCAATATCCTGAATTGCTCTGATGTTGTCATCAAGGGTATTTACTTTGGCATTGAATTCATCATAATGCTGAGAAAGAAGTTTGACTGCAGCATTAGCCTGACTCTGACGTGAATCGAACTCTGTAATAAGAAGATTAACTTTGCTTTCTACAGTTTTGTAAAAACCAGCCAGATCTTCCTGACGTTTGTCTGCATAACGCTTTACTTTTTCAATTGCGTTATTCTTTTTGTCCATTTCATGAAGGTAAATTGAAACACCTACAGAAATAAGAGTTGCAATAAGAATTGGTAAAAAAATTTCCACTTTTTAATTCCCCACCCAATATAAAGTTTTTTAATTTTTTTCAAATAATATATTTTCAAGCTGACTGTATTTACTAAAAGTAATATCAGCAAGCGTTGATTTAATTTTTCGCACAGCCATAAAAGGAGTAATTATCCATGCCGCTTTCATGCCTGCTTTTTTGGAACCTTCAACATCATAGCGATGATGATTTCCTACATAAAGAATTTTTTCTGCAGGAGTTTCAAGTTTTTCTTCCAGAATCTTATAGACATAAGGAGAAGGCTTTAAACATCCTGTCTGCTCAGAACCAAGAACTAAATCGCATTTTTCTTTAATTCCCCAGATATCCCCTTTTTGTTCCGGCGGAAAATCAGAAAGAACGGCAATCTTAACTCCGGCATCTTTCAGTCTGCAAATCAGTTTTAATGCACCTTTACATGCATTCAACCGTGCATAATATTTGCGCAAACCAATATAAACGTTTTTTTCAAGCATTGCCTGGGCTTTTTCTGCAGAGCAACCCATAGCTTCTGCAACCATTTGAGCCTGTGCCAGATTAAAATCTTCATAGAAGTCTTTTTCTCTAAGCTGCTTGCGAACCTTGCCGTATTTAATAAAGAATTTACAGTGAGCCACAATATAAGGCCACACTCTGATTCTAAATCCAAAGTCACGGTAAAGAGTTCCATCTATATCGAATGCAACGGCGCTAATCTCGCCAAATTTTACAGTTTGCACAATAAGTAATTATACAATAAATTTATGAATTCGTCATCTATAAAATTCTATTATATATTTATAGTTCTGCTTCTGCATGAATTGAATCAAGTCTGGAAAGTCTTGCTTTGTCTGGAGTAATACAAAGGTTTTTTTCCTGTGTTGGAAGAACAAGTCCTTTTGGTCCATTTTTAGCTCTTCGCAGGTATTTTACATGGGTGTAGTACAAATCTGTTTTACCAGCATTACGGGCTTTAGAATAATAAACAGCAAGATTTGCCGCATCCAGAAGAATATCAAGAGGAACAGTTTTATTTTTCTGTGCTTTTACAAAAACGTATCCTCCAGGAAAATCTCTTACATGAAGCCATAAATCTTCGCCACGAACATGATGTCGTAAAAGTTCATCATTTTCATTTGCATCACGACCAACATAAATACGCCAGCCGTTTACAGTATAATCAAGTCCAGGATGAGCTTTTTTCTGCTGCTGTTTTGGAGTTGAATCTCTGCGTAATAACTGTTCTATTTTTACAGGATTTGGTTCCTTCAAAATCTCTTCGTAAAGCCTGTCAATTTTTTCAAGCTGCTTCTTTGTAATTTCAATATCATGAAGTAATTCTTCAGAACCAGATTGTGCTTTCTTAAAATTTTTATAATATTCTGCCGCATTTTCCTGTGCAGATTTTTTAGGATCAATTTCCAGTCGGACAATACTGCCAGTTTCATAATCTTCGCATTCAAGGAAGCGGGAATTGCCGTCAATAAGGTGGCCGTAAGTTAAAATCAAATCTCCCTGATGTTTCAGTAAATCGCAGTTTTTAAAATCTTCTACTTTCTTTTCAAGATTTTCCAGTGCAACTGCTTTTTTAGAGCGGGTTACGTTGTACCATTTATCTGCCTTAACCAAGAGTGCTTCACGACTTAAATTATCTGCGTGTTCTGAATACCAGTAGTCAATGTATGCATTAAAAGAAGGATAGGTATTTTCATCGCCTTCGCTGTTATATTCTCTTATAGGGAATCTTTCTTCGGCACCTTCCAGTTTTTCTTCAATTACGGCTGGAGGAATAAATGTTTCTCCCTTCATTTCATATTTTTCTGGCCGACGGAACATAGAATCAAGAACAAAATCAAATTCATCACAAAGGATTACATTTGCTGCATTATTCCATAAACGGATGTACATATTAAAGTTTTCACCGGCGTGAGAAAGTTTCAATAAAATTACACGTTCAAGGCCAATCTGCTGACAGAAATCAATTCTTGCACCTTTAATTCTTGATTTCAAAAATTCCATAAAGCGTAACGGTTTGTCATTTTTTGTGATTTTTCTTCTTGTTTCATTAATGCGTACGGAATTCTGAGCAGTGCAGATAATTACTGTTTTTGCCTGACCTTCTTTATAAGTATATAGTGCAAGGGTGTTATATCCGGGCTGAATAATATCCTGAATAAACGAACCTGTAAGATTCAGTTCCTGCAAAATTAAATTTATTTCGTTACAATTAAGACTCATAGCTTCTGATTATATCACAGATGAGAGTATTAGAAATCTTACACCTTGATTTTTTTCAAAAAAAATGGCATAATGTTGGTATGAATTCTAAAAAACTCGTCACAGTGCTAACAGTTCTCGTCGTTAAGGTTTGTAAATAAACCGGTAGAGATTGTTATATAGTGATAAGTTTATTACTTGTATAAAGAAAGGCTCTCCGGGAAGGGGAGCTTTTTTGTTTTTAAGGAGTATAAAATGAAATTAACAGGCGCACAGATTATTACTAAGATGTTGGAAAAGTATGGAATTACTCAGGTTTCTGGAATTCCAGGTGGATCAATTTTACCACTTTATGACGAACTTAACCGTTCTTCAATCCAGCACGTCCTTGTGCGCCAGGAACAGGCAGCTGGATTTATAGCTCAGGGTATGGCTCGTACAACAGGTAAAGTTGCAGTTTGTATGGCAACTAGTGGTCCTGGTGCTATGAACCTTTTGACAGCAATTGCAGATGCCCGTTGTGATTCAATTCCTATTATTGCCATTACAGGTCAGGTAAATACAACTCTTATTGGAACAGATGCTTTCCAGGAAGCAGATACTTTTGGTTTGTCATTCCCAATTACAAAGCATTCTATGATGGTAAAATCTGCAGCAGAACTTTTAACTGCTATTCCAGAGGCATTTGAAATTGCATTAAATGGTCGTCCGGGGCCAGTTTTAATTGATGTTCCTCGTGATGTTCAGCTTCAGACTGTAGAAATTGAAAACCTTGATGAATATTGTTGTAAAAAATCTGTTGAAGGAGAAGCTTGCAATAAGTTCCATTCAAGTGCTGATGAAATTAAAGAAAAAATGGCACAGGTTCAGAAAATGCTTTCTGAAGCAAAAGCTCCTGTTTTGTACTGCGGTGGTGGATGTAATTCTTTTGAAGCTGCAGATGGAATTGGAAAATTCGTAAATGCATATAATCTTCCTGTTGTAGCCAGTCTGATGGGGCTTGGTTGTATTCCAGAAAGTGATGAAAAATGGATTGGTATGGTTGGTATGCATGGTAGTTATGCTGCTAACGTTGCAATGCATGATTCTGACCTTGTAATTGCTGCAGGTGTTCGTTTTGATGACCGTGCTACAGGTATTGTTGCAAAATTCTGTCCTAACGCAAAAATTATTCATATTGATATTGATTCTGCTGAAATTAATAAAATTCTTGAAGCCTGCGTAAGTCTTGTTGCTGATGTTGAATCTGTATTCCCAGTGATTGCTCAGGTTATTAAAGAAAACTCAAAAGACTTTGAAAGTAAAGCTGCAAAAGAAAGAGCTGACTGGATTAAGAAGATTCAGAAGGTAAAGAAAGATACAGATTCTATTACTATGGGTCGTCCTTCTGGAGAAAAACTTATTAATCCAAGAGAATTTATTCAGAATGTTCCATCTCTTTCTGCAAAAGCTGGAATTCCTGCAGATGATTTGATTGTTACTACAGATGTTGGTCAGCATCAGATGTGGGCTGCTCAGTATTATCCAATTGAAAAGCCACGTTCTTTCCTTACATCTGGTTCTTTGGGAACAATGGGATTTGGACTTCCTGCTGCAATTGGTGCAAGCCTTGCTAATCCTACTAAAAGGGTTGTTTGTTTCAGCGGTGACGGTTCTATTATGATGAACATTCAGGAACTTGCAACTTTGGCCGAACTTAATCTTCCTGTAACAGTGATTGTTTTCCAGAATGGAACTTTAGGTATGGTTTATCAGCAGCAGAAGTATCTGTTTAATAAAAACTACAGCGCATCTGTTTTTTGTCGTGTACCAGATTTACTTAATATTGCCAGAGGTTTTGGAATTGAAGCTGTTGATGCTGATTCTGATCCTGACTGGTATAAAAAAGCTTTTGATGCTAACCGTGCAAATAAACCTTGTTTTGTAAGAGCAAGCGTAGACAGCGAAGAATCTGTTCTTCCATTTGTACCAGGCGGAAAAGCAAATATTGATTCAATCAGAGATTAATCTTAAAAGGGTGGTGTGAAATACAAAACTAATCTTTCATAGATTCGTGGTATTTTTCCCACCACAAAAGTTCTTTTGCAGAAGTGTCTGCTTCTGTTTCTTTGAACTGTGCATCTAATTCTATAATCTTTTCACGGCAGCGGATTACTGCATCAGCAATGCATGGTTCAAAGTGAGAGCCTTTTGATTCTTCAAAAATCTCAAGGGCTTTATCAATAGACATTGGGTCTTTATACAATCGTTTACTAATCAAAGCATCAAGAACATCTGCTGCGGCCATAACTCTTGCGCATAATGGGATTTCTTTTTCTTTTAATCCCTGTGGATATCCTGAACCATCATATTTTTCGTGGTGGCAGTAGGCCATGTTTTCAGCAATAACATTTAAAGAACCATCATCAATTTTTGGAAGGAATTTTAACAGTTTTAATCCTTCTTCCGGATGGCACTTCATTAATTCATATTCCTGATCTGTAAATTTTCCAGGTTTATTTAAGATTCCTTCTGGAATGTGGATTTTTCCAATATCGTGAAGGAAAGCTGCAGTTCTGTAATCATTAATCACTTTTTCTGTAAGTTCTTCTTCGTAAAATCCGCTGTTTCTTAATTCTTCTGCAATCATTTTTACATAAGAACATGTGTGGATTACGTGGAATCCTGTAAAAAGGTCGTGGCTACCTAAAAGACTTGCTACAAACTGAATAATTTCGTTCTGTGTTGTTCGTAAAGTTTTGTTCTGTTCCTGAAGCTTATAGTTTACGGCATCACGGGCAGCCATTGTTTCAATCAGTTTATCCATAGTTGCACGGGTTCTGTTTGAAGTAGTGAAGGCTACCATAAATACAAATACATATTTAACGGCAAAACCAACTGTTGTAGAAATGAACCAGTGAAGGTCTGACCAGTTATTTGCATTGTAGACATAAACAGTCTGTATTACGCCATAGTGTCTTGACCAGAAAGAAATAATCATAAGTACAAAACAGGCAAATGTAGAAAAAGCTGTTACTTTTTTATTGTAATAAAGACATGTTATGAATGGTACAATTCCGAATGTAATATTTACAGAAATTACTTTGTTTGTTGACAGAAGAATTACGAACATAGAGCAGGCGAACAAACCAAAATGCATAGCTATCTTTGCAAAGGCTCTTTTTTTATTTAAGAGATGCTGTACAATATATGAAACTAATGTGTAAATTCCAATTGAAAGAGAATGAAAATCTGGAACTCGCCAGACATTTAATCTGGTAAGAACAAAAAATGAAACAGGGACAATAATTGTAACAAGCAGCATTCGTTCAATAAGCTTGTTTATTCTGAGCAGGTTATCAAAGAAGAATAAATCGTCTGATGTGTTCATAGTATTTAAACTATTTTAACACACCTTTTTTGAAATGCAAATAAAACTAATCTGACTGCGCCATTTGAATATGATTTTACCGCAGTTTGCTTCCAATAAATTGATTATTTTCTGTAAATCTTCTTTTCCTACAGCAGCTAGCATTTTTGCACCGTAAGAAGAGCCTTGTGGTGCAAACCATTTTTGAATTTCCTGATTTGTAAGGCGTCTTTTTTCTGACAACTGTTCAATTTCTTTTTTTACTTCAAAACCGGCAGCTTCAAATTCTGCAGCAATTGTATCAGAATCCCAGGTAAAGAGGGCATTTGTTTTATCATTGTAAAAATCATTTTCTGCATTTTCCAGTTTTTCCAGAATCCCCATATATTCACCGGCAGTTTCTGGTGTAATAATCTGTTCTTTTATTAAAGCACTGATTCTCTGGCCATTTGCAGGAATTTTCTGTGAAATAACTACATTAAAGTCTTTATCTAATAGTTTGTTTTCTTTTTCAATAGTAACTAAAGTTTGTGCAAGCCCTTTGATTCCTTTTTCGTTAATAAATGGGTCTATAAAGAAAAGCCTGTCAAAAATTGTTCCGTTGAACTGGAATTTTTCAAGAAGAGATTTAATTTGTGTTTCATCTGAAAAATCCTGGTTAGGAGTGTTTTTAGCCTGAAGAAGAGGTTTGTCCAAATCTCCTAAGGTGCGGCAATACTGTTCAAGAATTTTTTTCCCTTCTTCTGTTTTACAGATTCCGCAGGTTACTCCTTCTGGTGATTTACGTGCTACTTCCCATAATAAAAGTCCTGAATCTGCATTCCAGATTAAACTTCTGTGGTGGCGCAACAAATCTGCCATTTTAATCATTTTGTCACGAATGCGTAAAAGGATTTCTGCTCTGTTTGAATCAAGTCTCTGGCGCCAGAAACTGTCTGCTTTATCTAAAGTTCCTTCTCTCTGGCTGTCTACTGGTGTAAAAGTAAGATTTTCCTGTCCGTCTGATTTAAAATGTTCTCTTGCCCATGTTTCCAGTTCCTGATTTTCCAGGATTGATGAAATCTGCAGTTCACGGCGGGAAAGAACTTCACTTCTGATTGTGCCTTCGTAGCCCTGAGTTGTTGGTGTATAAAAAACACGTCCCATAAGTGTATTTGGTAAATACTGCTGTGCAACCCAATGGTCTCTGTATGCGTGTGGGTAAAGGTAACCGGCTCCGTGTCCAAATCCTTCTGCATCACGGCTTGAATCTCTTAAATGATTTGGGACTTCTGCACTTTCTTTTTCAACGCTGGAAAGAGCATCAAAAAAGGCCATGCTGCTGTTTGATTTTGGTGCTGTACTAAGATAAAGGGCTGCATGTGCAAGAAAATAGCGTCCTTCTGGCAGACCAACTCTGTCAAATGCGGCGGCACAGGCGTTTACAATATTGATTGCATTTGGATCTGCAAGTCCAGTGTCTTCGCAGGCAGAAATAAGCATTCGTCTGAAAATAAAATGAGGATCTTCTCCTGCACGAACCATTCTTGCAAGCCAGTAGCAGGCAGCATCAGGATCACGACCACGAAGAGATTTTATAAATGCACTGATAATATCGTAGTGATAGTCGCCGTCTCTGTCATAAAGGACAACTTTTTTCTGAATAGATTCTTCTGCGGCTTCTTTGCTGATGTAAATTGTAGAACCGTATGCAGGAACAGGTGGCTGTCCTTTTGGATTCCATAAGTC
The DNA here is from genome assembly GCA_024402665.1 of Treponema sp. Taxonomy (GTDB): domain Bacteria; phylum Spirochaetota; class Spirochaetia; order Treponematales; family Treponemataceae; genus Treponema_D. The sequence goes on along the minus strand of JAKSTI010000014.1, from coordinate 34,018 downwards.
TGGTGTTGTCTCTACTGCAAGTTCCAGTGCGTTTAATAAAGAGCGGGCATCTCCGTTGGCAGTTTCTACCAGATGTTCCAGAGCGCCTTCTTCAAATTCAACATTCCAGTTTCCGTAACCGCGGTCCTTATCTGCTAAAGCCATTTTTGCAGCTTTATTTAAATCTTCTGTAGTTAATGGTTTAAGCTGGAATACACGGGAACGACTTACAAGAGCTTTATTTACTTCAAAAAATGGATTTTCTGTTGTGGCTCCAATTAAAATGATTGTTCCGTTTTCAACCCATGGAAGCAAAGCATCCTGCTGACTTTTATTCCAGCGGTGAACTTCGTCTACAAACAAAATTGTGCGGCGGCTATATAAGTTATAAAAATCTTCTGCCTTTTTAATAGAGTCACGAATATCTGCAACTCCTGTTAAAACTGCATTTAATGTAATGAAATTTGATTTTGTATGATTGGCGATTACACGTGCCAGTGTTGTTTTTCCGCTTCCTGGTGGTCCATAAAAAATTACAGATGTAAGCTGGTCTGCGGCAATGGCACGTCTTAAAAGTCTGCCTTTTCCTACAATGTGATCCTGGCCAATATATTCATCCAGATTTCTTGGACGCATTCTGGCAGCAAGAGGTTCAGTTGTATTTTTTACTGATTGGAAAAGGCTGTCGGACATTTAATCTATTCTCTGTTCCAGTTTTTTCTGGCAGGGTAGTAAGACCACAAACCAATGTTTTTGTAGTTTACTGCAGTTGAAGTTCCAGAACCTCTGAAGCCCATTCCTGCATAAATTGTTGTATTCAATTCTGTTTCTTCTGGTGTTGTTACAAGCAAAGTATAGATTATGTATGCAGAAGAAAGCTGTGATTCAGCATTTGTTGTGAATTTTTCAAGTTCAGTGTTTGGTGTTCCGTCTGCAGCCACACTTGTTTTTGCAATACCGCCGTAACTGTATGTTGATGAAACGTAATCTCCGCGGCCAATGAATAAAGTTCCTTTTGTGTAAGCAAGAGAAGAAACCGGGTAAGAAGCAGAAAGTGCTTCTGTACTTGTTGTTCCGTCTGTATAATAAAGTTTTGCAGAATTAATTGGTGCGTAATATGCAACAGAACCAGTTGTTGTTGTTCTTTCATTATTTGTAGTTACTGCAAATGTATCAAAGAAGTGGAGTGTAGAACCTAAATATACTGCTGAATCAATGTTGTTAAGGTCTCCGTTGTCTGTTGCTTTTGAGATTGTTTTTGATGATGGAGCTGACTGTCCGTTTAATTTGAAATATGCTGCTGTATTTGAAATTGTTCCACCAACACGAACATAAGCTTCTCTTTTTGAATTGTTCAATTCGTTTGTAGAAAATACATTGAAATCTGTTTCTGCAAGTTTATTTACAATTTTAGTTTCAAGTTTGAACTGTTCGTTCTGTTCAACTTCTTTCCAATCCTCTTTTGTTGAAGGATTTGCTGCTGCCCAGATATGGAAACTTTCTGGAATTGTTGTTCCTAAGTCAATGTCGTTTTTGTAAGTAACAGTAACAAGATAAAGATTTGTAGCATCTGATACAACTTTTATAATCTGCTGACCACGATGTGTGTTTCCGTAATAATCATAACTGTGAGTTTCAAATGGAAGGTCTGAAAGTTTTTTCCACTGTCCGTGTTCCTGACCATCTGCTTCTTTATAAATAAGTCCAGAACTTGCTGTTGTGAATAAACATTCTGTTCCGTTGTAATTGTAACGGGCAATGCTGTTTATAATTCCGTTGATTGTTGCTTCTGTTGGTGGAACGTCCTGCATAATATTAGAAAAAACAGAATCATTACAACCTGTAAAAATAGAAAGAACTGATGTTACCAAAGCAACTGATAATATTTTAGAAATAGTTTTTTTCATAATTCAAACCTTTAGAAATGGTATCTTGCACCAATTGAAAGTGTAAGGAAATTTGCTGTAAATGATTTATTGCTGCCTTCATGAAGTAACATCCAGGAAGTGTCTAAACCAAAAGAACAGATTTCATTTAAGCGGTAGTATGCACCGGCAGAAGTTTTAAACACAAAAGAAGGGAAGTAGTCCATACTCTGCCATGTTTCATAACCTAAACCTAAATTAACATAGATTGGAAATTCAAAGTCGTTATATGTTGGCTGGAACATAACCCCTGCAGAAAAAGGAAGTAAAACAAGGATTTTGTTTCCGATTGAAACTTCGTAAGATGCTAGGAATTCACCACCAACTGCAAGCCAGTTATTTAAAAATCTGTAATAACCTAATTCAATTTGTCCGCCTGGATTAAGCTGACCATCAAAGTTCAGTGGAAAAATAGCTCCTAACTTGATTTTAATAAACTGATCTCCAGCTCCGTTCTGTTCGTAAACAAAACCGTCGTCGTATTCATCACTCTCTGACTGAGCAAATACTGTTCCTGATAAAATGAAAAGTGTAAGTATAATGGAAAGAATGCGTTTCATATTGCCCCATTTTTTTAATTTTTGTATTATCTTATTTAAATAATATACAGTTTTTGGCTGTATTTATCAATTATAATGAATGAAACAGAATGAGGTTACAAATGAGCGCTGTGGTTATTGATGGAAAACAGGTTGCCGCTGATGTTAGAGCGGATGTTGCTAAAAAGGTAAGTGAACTTAAAGAAAAAGGAATTAATGCTTGTCTTGCTGTTATTTTAGTTGGAGAAAATCCTGCCAGTGTAAGTTATGTTACTGGTAAACAGAAAGCCCTTGCTGAAGTTGGAATGGTAGACCGCAGTTTGCATTTGCCTGAATCAACAACAGAAGATGAACTTCTTAAAATTATTGATGATTTGAATAAAGATGACAGCGTACACGGAATTCTTGTTCAGCTTCCACTTCCAAAGCATATTAATGAAGATAAAGTTATTATGGCAATTAGTCCTGAAAAAGATGTTGACGGATTCCACCCTGTAAGTGTTGGTAACATGATGATTGGTCGTCCTGGATTTTTGCCATGTACACCTCATGGAATTATTGTATTGCTTCAGCGTGCCGGAATTGAAACAAGCGGAAAACATGCTGTTGTAATTGGCCGTTCTAATATTGTTGGTAAACCAGTTTCAATTCTTCTTGCCCGTAAAGATGTGAACTGTACTGTAACAATGTGTCATACTGGTACAAAAAATATGGCAGAAATTACAAAACAGGCTGATATTCTTGTTGTTGCGTCTGGTCATCCACATACTTTGACTGGCGATATGGTAAAAGATGGTGCTGTTGTAATTGATGTTGGTGTAAACCGCATTCCTGATGCTTCAAAAAAATCTGGATTCCGTTTAATTGGTGACTGTGATTTTGATGATTTAGTTGGAAAAACTTCTTTCATCACTCCAGTTCCAGGTGGAGTTGGTCCAATGACAATTGCAATGTTGATGCAGAATACTTTGGAAAGTGCCCAGAGAAAATTAAGATAATTGTGTGTAGGCGTAGGCGTTGTGATAATGAATGCTTTCTTCATTCTCAGCTTCTACGCTGAACCATTTAAAGCCCATATCTTTTAAGCCTAAATAAACTTCACGAACAACATCTTCTACAAAACGTGGGTTTTCATAGGCCTGTTCTGTAACGTGTTTTTCATCCTGGCGCTTAAGTACTGAGTACAAAGGAGAAGAAGCACAGTTTTCTATCATCTGGATTACATCTTCAATCCAGAAATAATCTGTATATAAAAGTTTGACTCTTACTGTTCCACGCTGATTGTGGGCTCCAAAATCACTGATGGCCTTACTGCATGGACAGAGGGTTGTTACAGGAACTTCTATTGAGACATAAAATTTTCTGGCGGGGTTTTTAAGGGGTGTCCCCTTAGGAGAAGGGGTGGCGGAAGACAGCTTGCTGGCTGGAGTCAGGGGAAGGCTTTCCCCTTCTTCTACTTCACCTTCATAGGCACAGATGTATTCCATAAAACCTTTGCTGCCAGAAACTGGGGCTTTTTTTTCTATAAAATATGGAAAGCGGATTGTGCCAAATGCTTTTTCTGCCTGAAGTTTGTCTCTGATTTCTTCAAGCATATCTAAAAAGTGCTGCATTGAAATATCTGTGTGATATTTGTGGAAAACTTCAATAAAGCGGGACATATGGGTTCCCTTAAAGTGATGAGGAAGGTTTACAAAAAGATCTACTGTTGCATTTGTGGTCTGTGTTTTTTTTGATTTGTCCAGAACTGTGACTGGATATTTTACTCCACGAACACCAACTTTCTGTAATGGAACTTCTCTTGTATCAAATTCATTCTGAATATCACGCATGGTTTAAATATACTGGATTGTTTAAAAAGATTAAATTGGTTTTATCTGGAATTGGAAAAAAATGGAATTCAATTTGCACTATGTATTAAAATTACAAAAAATGGTAAATTAAATTTATGAATTATTTTATTGAAACTTACGGTTGTGAAATGAATATTGCTGAGTCTGCTACTGTTGAACAGTTGCTGATTAGTCGTGGATGGACTCAGGCTAAATCTGCTCAAGTTGCTGACCTTGCTATTATTAATACTTGTTCTGTTCGTGGTTCTGCGGAGGAACGAATTGTTGGTCGCCTTGGCTGGTATAATGGATTAAAGGCTGTTCGTGAATGTAAAACTGGTGCTAAAACTAAACTTCTTGATGAAGCTGTTGAATATGTAAAGGATGGGGCTAAACCTCTTTCTCTTGTTGTAATGGGTTGTATGGCTGAACGTCTTCTTAAGGATTTTAAGAAACAGTTTCCTTTTATTGATTATGTAGTGGGCACTTTTGCAAAGCATCATTTTGGAGAAATTATTGAAGCTGTTGAACAGGGACGCAAGCCTTTTGAAATTGATGATTCTGAAGCTTATAAATTTGCGTCTATTTCTGCTGAACCTGGTCATTTTTCTACTTTTGTTCCAATTATGCACGGATGTAACAATTTCTGTACTTACTGTATTGTTCCTTATGTTCGCGGCAGGGAAATTAGTCGTCCGGTAAATGAAATTATTGCGGAACTTGATGTTTTGAATAAGATTGGTGTGAAAGAGATTACCCTTATTGGGCAGAATGTAAACTCTTATCATGATGGTGAAACTAATTTTGCGGCTCTTTTGCAGATTATTGCGGATCATCTTAAAGAAACAAAATCTTCTATTGAGTGGGTGCGCTTTATGTCTTCTCATCCAAAGGATTTTACTGATGATGTAATTGATGTTATTGCAAAAGAGGAAGTTATTTGCCGTCATATTCATCTTCCTGTTCAGCACGGGTCTTCTGCTGTTCTTGAAAGAATGAACCGTCGTTATACAAGAGAGCATTATCTTGAACTTGTAAAACGCATTAAGGATAAAATTCCTGAAGTTTCTCTTACAACTGATATTATGATGGGATTCCCTGGGGAAACTGAAGAAGATGTGGAACTTACTCTTGATTTGATGAATCAGGTTCAGTATGAATCTGCAATGATGTATTTTTATAATCCTAGAGAAGGGACTCCTGCGGCAAAAATGGAACAGCTTCCAGAACAGGTGCGTAAAGACAGATTGCAGCGGGTAATTGATTTGCAGTTGCAGCATACTCAGCAGCAGATGAAGAAACGGGTTGGTAAAACTGTAAAGGTTCTTGTTGAAAGTGTAAGCCGTGACAGCAGTGAAGAGCTTCTTGGGCAGACTGAGCAGCATGAAAAAGTTGCATTTAAGGCTGACAAAAAAATTATTGGTTCTTTTGTAAAAGTACATCTTGTTTCTTTGAACGGAAATACTTTTAAAGGTGAAATTGTAGAATAATCTTTTTAGAGAGGGGCTTAAAATGATAGTTGCTTTAGTATTTTTTCTTTTAGTTATTGTTTTTCTTGCAGTTTTTGTAGGAAAAAATCTTACTAATGTTTGTACTTTCTGGTTTTTCAAAACTTATACAGATCTTCCTGTTTCAATTTTAGTTTTCATAGCCTTTGCTTCAGGTATTGTTTTTTCTCTTTTATGTTTCTTTGTTGGTAAATTCCTTAAGAAGATGAAGGAAGAAAAAGCTCTTGAAAAGGAAGATGTTGCAGAAAAGTCTAAAAAATCTCTGGCTTCCTTCAAAAAGAAAAATAAGGAACTTCCAAATGTAGTAAATGAACAGCCGGTAACTTCCGATAATTCTAGTAATGAATAAGAAATTTTTTGTATTATTAATTGCCGTTACTTTATTATTTAGTTTTAATCTTTCTGGTGCCGAACTTAAGGCAAAACAGGTTGCCGCTGAAGCTGTAAAAAAGTCATCTATTTCTGACTCTATTTCTTATATTAAAAAACAGATTGAGGGTACAACAACTGCTTCTGAAAAACGGGCCATGTATATTCTTCTTGCTTCTTTGCAGGAACAGATGGCTTATTATGAAGATGCCCAGAAATCTTATGCGGCTGCTGCTTCAATTTCTGCTGGTGCGGCTGACGGTATGTCTAAAAAAACAAATGAACAGTTAGTTCTTGATGCTGTCCGTTGTTCTTTGTGCTGCGGAGATTTTAATACTGCCAATTCCTACCTGAACTCTTCTGTGCGCAATTCAAAAAACGCAGATGTTATTTCTTATGTAAAACTTTATTCTCAGTGGAGCGCATTAACTGCTGCAAATTCTACTGAAGATCTTCAGGAACCAATTGAAGTTCTTAAAGCTTATCTTAAAGTTGATTCAATGAAAAAAATCCAGCCGGCTATTCTTTTAACTTTGTGGTATGTAACCGGAGAAGTTTCTTATTCAAAAACAATTACTTCTGATTTTCCAAAATCTACTGAGGCGGCAATTGTAAAAGGTGATGTTCAGCTTTTGCCTGCACCATTCTGGTTCTTTGTTCCAAAAAGTGGTGTTGCAGAACAGGGAACTGGAACTTTCTCTTCTACAGAAGAACCTAAAACAGAAACAAAATCTGAAGAAAAACAGACTGTTGCTAAAAAATATACAAAATGGCAGCTTGGATTATTCAAAACTGAAAATAATGCTAAACTCCTTTGTGAAGAAGTGAAGGGGAAAGGTTTTGATGCCTCTGTTACTACTGAAACTCGTGCCAGCGGAACAACTTACTACATTGTTACTGTAAAAGAAGATTCAAAAGGCAATGTTTCTGACAGACTCCGCAGTGCCGGTTATGAATGTTACCCTGTAGATTAATCTGAAAATATGCTCACTAATTGTCTATTATGTTGTTTTTTACTATAATAGACTTTATGAGTAACAATAATAACGAAAATAATCAAAGAGATCCTTTACTTTGTCACTGGGCAGACCAGATGGCAGACAAAATTATTCGCGAAAAAGGCGATTTAGATTCATATACATGTGCGTCTGGAATTACTCCTTCGGGAACAGTTCATCTTGGAAACTTCCGTGAAATTATCACTGTAGATTTAGTTGTTCGTGCTTTGCGTTCACGTGGTAAAAACGTACGTTTCATTTATTCATGGGATGATTACGATGTATTCCGTAAAGTTCCTGCTAACATGCCAGATCCAGAAATCCTTGAAAAATATCTCCGCTTCCCAATTACAGAAGTACCTGATACAACAAAACGTAACGAAAACTATGCACGTCATCATGAAGTTGATATTGAAACTCAGCTTCCACGTGTTGGTATTGAACCTGAATTCCTTTATCAGGCAAGCCGCTACCGTGCAAACCGTTATGCAGAAGGTATGAAAAAAGCTATGCAGAATCGTGAAACTATTAAGGCTTGTCTTAATGAATACCGCGATGATGCTCACAAAATGAAGGCTGAAGATGTTTACTGGCCTGTAGCAATTTTCTGTGGAAAATGTTCAAAAGATACTACAGAAATTACTGGTTATGATGGTGAATACGGAATTTCTTATAAATGTGAATGTGGAAACTGCGAAACTGCAGATATCCGTACTTTCAAAGGTGCAAAACTTGGTTGGCGTGTAGACTGGCCAATGAGATGGAATGAAGAAAAAGTTGTATTTGAACCAGGTGGAAAAGATCATATCAGTCCAGGTGGTTCTTACGATACTGCTAAACTTGTTTCTAAACAGATTTACGGATGGGATGCCCCAATTACAATGCGCTATGACTTTGTAAACTTAAAAGGTGTTCCTGGAAAAATGTCTTCTTCTAAAGGTAAAGTTATTGCTTTGCCAGATGCTCTTGATGTATACCAGGCAGAAGTTCTCCGTTATATCTTTGCTGGAACTCGTCCAAATACTGAATTCGACATTTCTTTTGATATGGACGTTCTTAAAGTTTACGAAGATTATGATAAAACTGAACGCATTGTTTATGGTGTTGATCCTGCTAAAAATGACGAACAGTTTAATAAAGAAAAACGCATTTATATGCTTTCTCAGGTTGATGGAAAAATCCCTGAAGTAATGCCATATCAGATTACAATTCGTATGCTTTCAACACTTCTTCAGATTTATTCTGGTGATGTTGATGCTGTAATTAAATCTCTTGGTGATGTAAAACCTGAACAGGAAGAAAGATTGCGTCGTCGTGCAGCTTGTGCATGGTTCTGGATTCAGCATTCAGCTCCAGATTGTGCTCCTGATTTCTGTTTTGCTCTTAGAACTGACGGTTCAAAGGCAGAAAACTTGCAGGGTGATATGCTTAAGGCTGTGGCTCGTGTTCGTGATGAAGTTGTTTCTAAACTTGAAACATTCCAGGTAGATAAAGAATGTCAGCAGGCTATGTACGACATTGCTACAGAAATGGGAATTGAACCAAAAGCTTTGTTTACTGCTATGTATAATGCATTGATTAATAAAGACCAGGGACCACGTCTTGGTAACTTTATGAGAATTATTGGTAAGGAACAGTTAACAAAAATTCTTTCGGTTTATTAATATTTCTAGTGCATTTTGCATATTCTGTGATATAATTAATTGACTTAAAAACGATTGACGATTGCTTTTCTTTTGCTAAGTCAGTCGTTTTTTTTTGCAAAAGTCGAGGAACGGTATGAAGCTTAATACAAAATTTTCATTAATTCTTTGTGGAATCATTTTGCAGGTAGTTTTACTTGCAAGTATGTGTGGTTATGGATTCCTGCAATTGAATAGATTGAATGAATACCAGGTTGTACAGACAACGCTGCAGACTGATATGCGTGACATTGTTACTCTTGTAAACCGTGTTGACTCATGGAGTGTTGATCTTTCCTCTGTTTATGATGAAGAACAGAAATATTTGAATTCTATTATTGAAAAAGCCCGTTTCCTTTCTTCAGATAAAAATGTTGCAAAATTCCTTTCTTATGAAGTAAGAAGCGGCTATCTTGAATTCTCTGGTGGTTGTAACCAGATGAAAACTGCAATTTCTAAGTTTGATACTGAAATCAGAAAAATGCAGGTGAAAGTTCCTTCTTTGCCAGCTGATATCCGTCAGGATTTAAACCGTTTTGGTATTCGTATGGCAGCTCAGAAATACAGAGATAATGAGACTGTTCAGGAATTTCTGAAGGGCGTTAATATTATGCATGGAGAAATGCCAGAGTTCCTTAGATATGTTGGTGTTCTTACTGGTGAGTTAACAATGCTTAATCATCGTGCCTATGCTGAACTTGAAGGAAAAAAAGCATTCTACCTTGTTTTTGGTATTGTAGTTGCAATTTTGTTCTCAATTGTTTTCTGTGTTGTATTCTTCATTACTACAAGAAAACTTGTAAAAGGAATTACAGTTGTTTCAGACATGACTGGAGTTCTTTCTAACAGAGACTTTACCCGTGAAATTGTTCCAAGTGGAAGTAAAGAAGTTTATTCCCTTATGGAAAACGTAAATAATATTATCAAAGAATTAAACGATTTCTTCATTGTTGTAAAATCTACTACATCAAAGGCTATTTCTGCAGGTTATCTGATTACAGATTCTGCTAACAGTACAGCCGCTGCTTCTAATGAAATTGATAATAACCTTAATCGCATTACAGAAGAATTTTCAAAGATTTCTGATTCTGTAGTTAAGACTGTAAATATTATCAGTGAAATGAACTACCATGTTGATACTCTTGTAGAAAATAATCAGAAACAGACTGCGGCAATTGATGAAAGTAATGCTGCGGTAAATGAAGCGGTAAATACTCTTGAATATATTAATCAGATGGCGGAAGACCGTACAAACAGTGCTTCTGAAATGACTGGTTTTGTTGCCGATGGTGATGCTAAAATTGCACTTACTGGAAACCTTCTTGCTCAGGTACAGCAGCAGCTTGATGAAATTAAGGAAATTGTAACTATTATTGATACTGTTGCTGAACAGACAAACTTACTTTCTATGAATGCTGCAATTGAATCTGCCCATGCCGGTGAAGCAGGTAAAGGTTTTGCGGTTGTTGCTGAAGAAATCCGTAATCTTGCAGAAGAAACTGGTGAAAATGCCGCTACAATTGCTGCCCGAATTCAGGGTATTATTAGTTCTGTAAATCAGGTAAATGCTGCCAGTGCAGATGCTTCTAAGGCATTCTCTCTTGTTCGTGAACATGCCGATTCCGTTGTAAATTCGCTTCGTGAAATTACAAGTGGTGTAGGTAAAGTAGACCAGGAAATGAAGCAGATTAAACAGCGTTCTGAAGATACAGCTCAGGCTGCTGATCAGATTAATACATATTGTGGAACTCTTGCAACAAAACAGCGTACTGTAAGTAAAGAAATTGATGCAATCAATGATATGTTCTTGAACGCAAGACTTGGTATTAAAAATATTAAAGCCGGAACAGCAGGTATTGTTTCTAAGATGCAGAGCGTAACTACATCAAGTAAAGAAAACTACAAGAATATGACTGAACTTGAAAATATTCTTGAAGACTTTAAGACAAAGGCAGAAGTTTCTTCTGCAGTTGCCGCTGTAGATTCTGAAAACTTTATTAACACTAATGTTCAGGAAATTGCAGATAATGAAGCAATGACAGCAATTGATATTGAAGCTTTTAATGCAGGTGACCCAAATGAGGTTTCAATGTCAGATATTGAAGAAGTTGTTTTTGATCTTGATTCAGTTGAAGAATACAAACCTGAAAACTAGAATACTGTAATCAATAGCGCAATAAGATAAGGAAGTGCAAGCAATACAGATGAAGGAACCCCCTGAACATAATTCTGTATGTTTGCACTAAAATAGTCTGTTGCACAGAAAATTATTGCGCAGGTTACTACAAGCCATATTTTTTTCTTTCCTAAATAAACTGCCGCTAAAGCCATCCATCCTTTTCCAGAAGCAAGATTTGGTACGTAAGATGAAATTCGCATTGCAAGTAAAGATCCTGCCTGAGAAGCAAAAAAAGCTGCTATTGTCCAGGAAGCAATTCTGTATGTTGATGGAAAGATTCCTTTTACAGTAAGAACATCCTGGTCATTTCCGCAGATTCTGAAATAGATTCCTTTTTGTGTAAAAATCAGCATATATGCGGCGGCCGAAATTAATATGATTGTGATTATGATTGAATATGCTGTCACCTGACCTGGTGAGAATCTGAATGCTTGTGAAGAAAGAACGCCTCTTGTTCCAAAAGTAAGGGAAGATAAAAGTGAAATTATTGAAGCAAAGAAAAGATTCATTCCGATTGCCGCAATAAAATGATTGGCTTTATATTTTTCTACAATGACTGCAAATCCTAATGTCAAAATAGTAGAAATCAATGTTGAAAGAAGGATTCCTAAAACTGGGGAGCCTGTTAATACTGTAAAAGTATAGGTGAGATATCCGGAAAAAGAAATTAATCCATCAAGGAATAGAGCTAAAACTCCGCAATATTCGCTAAATAGGGCTCCTGTGGCGGCAAGTAATAATGGGCACGAAAAAGCAATTATTTCTAAAATCATTTTTTGCCTCCATGGATTTTTTTAACTGTAAATGGAATTGCAATTACAAAAATAACTATTGCCTGAATAAGCATGCTTATATCAAAGTCAAAATTGTTCATTGTGGCAATTCTTGTGGCGGTTGTAATAAGAAGAGCCATAAAAAGACCAGCTGGAATTACAAGTAAAGGATTTGCTTTAGCAATCATTGCAACTGCAAAAGCGTTCCATCCCATTCCCGCGTAGAATCCGAGATGGCATGTATAATAAGAACCGCAGACTGCAGCAGCCCCTGTAAGTCCGTGTAATGCACCAGAAATTGCTGCTGTAGAAATTGTAATCTGCTTTTCAGAAAAACCTGTATATGAAGCAAAAGCAGGGGATGTTCCAAAAAGGCAGATTTGTTTTCCAAATTTTGTTTTATTTATTACATACCACATTCCTATACAAATCAGAATTGCGGCAAAGAAATATCCGTTGAAAGGGGAAGGCTTCATAATTGAAGCAAAACGTACATTTTTTTGAATGAAATTTGTTGCAAGTAAATGTGCAGAAGATCCTCTGAATGGTCCTGAAATAAGGCCGTCTGTTAATGGAATAACTGCTGAGGAAATAATAAAGGAACTCAGGAGAAAACTGATGTTTTTAAATAATTTAAGTGCGGCAGAAATTACTGTTAAGATTGCTGGTACACCCATGGCTCCACAAAGGGCTAAAAGCATACTGACTGGAGGTGGCAAAGTGGTAGTTGCATTTAAAATAATGGCACAGATAAATCCCCCGGCGTAAATCTGACCTTCGCCACCTAAGTTGAATTCGCCGTTTTTAAGACAGAGTGAAACACCTGTTGCGGCTGTCATGTAAAGGGCGGCCAGACATAAGAAGGAACCTATGAAATATGCATTAATCATCTGAACCTCCTTTAATTAATTCCAGCGTGCCGTTTTTAAGGCTATAAGATTCTTTGCAAATTGTTTTAGGAAATTCTGCAGAAGAAAGTACAAGAACAACAGCCCCTTTGTCTGCAGTTTCTTTTATTTTTTTGCATGTATTTTCCTGTGCTGTAACATCAAGTCCGTGTAAAGGATTACACATTATTACCAGTTTTGGATTATAAAACAATTCTCTGCTGAAAATGAGTCGCTGGAGCATTCCACCAGAAAGGTTAGCGCATTTTTCATTGCTTTGAATATTAATGTCTGCACTTTTAATTATCTGCTGAATTTCTGAAGGGTTAGTGCAGGGAAACAAAACATCGCTTATTGTTAATGAAGGATGAGAACCAGTGTATTTTCTGTCTGTTGGGATAATTCCTGTTTTAACAAGGCCGTTATTTCTTAAGCGGCGGAAATTATATTTTTTCTTTTTCAGATCCCAGCTGAGTTTTTTTCCTTCAGAATTCAAAGAAATCATTCCTTCGAATCTGTTTGTTTTATCATTTTGAACAAGGGCGCCTGTAACAAGCTTTTCAAGCTGAAGTAAGCCATCGTCTTCTGAGCCCTGAATTAATGTAATCTGATTTTCCCGGCAAACAATATTAAATGGCTTTAGTGAAATCCCTTTTGAACACAGGTGATTTTTAACTGTAATTTCAAAATATGTTGAATCTTTTTTTGTTCCCACAGTGTTTATATTATCTGCCCCAGATGAATCTTTTGCCCCAGATGAATCTCTCCTAGAACCGTCAGCTCCAACTCCAGTCCCAACTCCAACTCCAGTCCCAGCCCCAGCCTCAGTCCCAGCATCAGAAATATTGTAATTTTCCCTTACAGAACTAAGGGCTTCTATTTTTCCATTTTTCAGTTTATATACCTGATGGCAATAATTTTCTGCTTCATTAAGATTGTGTGTGATTACAAGAATTGTCATTCCATTTTTTGCAAGAGATTCTAACTGTTCATATAAAAATTTACTCTGCAAAGGCCCAAGCAAAGCACTAGGTTCGTCTAAAATTAAAAATTGTGGTTCTTTAAGAAGGGCACTTGAAAGGGCAACAAAAAATCTGCTGTCTGCCCCAAGTTTTTCTACTTTTGTGTTTAAATCTGTTTCTGGTAAAAATGTGTCTATTATTTCTTTTAATTTCCCAAAATGCTTTTTGTTTACACCAACAACCAGATTTTCTTTAATTGAAATTATGTTGCTAAGCATTGGAAACTGATGCACATATGCAATCCCATTTGACAATGCATCTTTTGGAGTTTTAAAGGCAACTTCCTTTCCGTTAAAAAAAATTGCACCACTGGATGGAATTACTTCTCCACAAATAACATTTGCCATAGTAGATTTACCGGCTCCGTTATCTCCCAGCAGTGCATAAATCTTTCCTGAATCAAAAGATACATTTACCCCGTCTAAAACTGTTTTGTAAGAGTAAGTAACATGTATATCTTTTAATTCAAGTTTCATTAAAATCCGTTTTCTCTAATTTCTTCTATTTTATCTGCAATTTTTTTGCGAATATCAGCAGGAACTGTTTCAATATAGCTTGGATGATCCTGAACAAAATCAATGAATCCTTCTTTCAAACCAAACATTTCTGCTTTTCCCCATTTTGTTTTGCCATTAAGATAGTCTGTTGTGGCAATCATAGCCATTTCTTTCTGTTTCATAACAGAACTTGAAATAACTGTTCCTGGAGCTTTAGAAAATCCATCATCATCAAACCATGCTACATAAGCACCTTTATTTACTGCAGTATTAATTACACCCTGAGCAGCCCCGCCACAAATAGGAAGAATTACATCAACACCATTTTTGATTGCAGCTTCAGCAAGTAAAGCGCCCTGGTTTGCATCATACCAGTTTCCAACAATTCTAAAATCAACTGTTGTTTCTGGATTTGCAGCTTTTGCACCCTTTTCATAGTAAGGAAGAATGATATTGTTCATTACAGGATATTCCTGTGCGGCAATTAATGCAACCTTGTGTGATTTTGACATTAAACCGCTGCTGTATCCAGAAAGAAAAGCCTGTTCATACTGGTTGTAACATGCAGTATACATATTGCTGTTTCCTTCAAGTGAAGCATCAAGGAAAATATATTTCTGATCAGGGAACTGTTCAAGAATTGGAAGTGCTAAATCTGGTAAAGAAGAATTTGATGAAATAATTACATCATATTTCTGTTCTGCAGTAAGGGCAGTTAACTGATTTCCCCATTCAGCCTGATTTGTTCCTGCTTCCATAATTTTCAAAGAAACTTTTGCATCATCTGCTTTGTCTTTATTGTATTCTTCAACTGCGGCTTCTACTCCTTCCTGAAGCATAGCGTAAACCGGGCTGTTTGCAACTGTTCCTGGAATGAAAACTGCAACCGAAACTGACTGTGTTTTTTTCTGTCCACAAGAAACCAATCCTAAGAAGGCTCCTGCTAATAATAATAAGTTTATCTTTTTCATAACTGAATAATAGTTTTATATAAAACTATTGTCAATACCCTGGAATTAATAAACAGACACTATTGGAAGGTTTTTGAAAATTGTGCATAATGAAAGGGATGGACAAAAAATATAAATTGATTTGTGGTCCAATGGCTACAATAAGTCATCCTGCATTCAGATTTCTTCTTGAAAAATTTGGTGGCTGCGATGAATATTTTACAGAAATGATTAACGCAGGTTCTCTTTTGAATTGGGGGCCTTTTGAAAAATATTATGTAAACCCATCTCCGGTTCCAGAAAAAATTGTGTGGCAGCTTACAGGATACAACGGGCAGTCTATGATTGAAGCGGCAAAACAGCTTTGTGAACTTCCAGGCATTGGTCTTGATATTAATATGGGATGTTCGGCACCAGATATTTATAAAACAGGGGCCGGTATTGCATGGATGCTTAAGGATATAAATGAAACTGCTTTGATGGTAAGAGGGATTCGTCAGGTAGTAAAAAATCGGTTAAGCGTAAAACTGCGCCTTGGGGATGATAATTTTACTGATGAAAATTTTTATGCTTTTACAGATATGCTTGTAAGTGAAGGTGTTGAACTTTTAACTCTTCATCCGCGAACAAAGAAAGAAAAACTCACTCGTCCTGCAAGATATAATTATTGTCAGGAATTGTGCCAGCGTTATAAAGAAAAAGGGATTCAGATTTATCTTAATGGAAATGTTAAGGATTGCGCGTCTTTTGAAAATGCAGTGAAAGCGGCTCCTGATGTTTCTGGTGTTATGATTTCCAGAGCGGCTGTAGAAAAGCCATGGATTTTTCATCAGTTAAAGGGAATGGAAAGTGTTCAGGTTGATATGCTTGAAATGGCACTTGATTTTATAAAAGATGTGGAAGAGTATCAGCCAAGAGAATTCTGGAAAACAAGATTGCAGCGATATTTTTCTTATTATCCGGTGAACTTTCTTTTTTCACATTACGGTCAGACTCAGTTTTTAAACGCTATTAATACTGCAGAAGGAAGTGATGAAACTGTAAATGATAAATTACGAAATGCCCTGAAAGAATTCTTTGAAAAGTTCCCTGATGAGCAGATTAAGACATTCTGATTTGGCTTTGGATTCTTGAATTTAATATAGAAATTTATTAAAATAGAATATCAATTTTTAAAGGATATAAGGAGCTTTAAGAAAATGAGTAAGCAGACAATTAATGCTAAAGTAAGAACTGTTTTTGGTAAAACAGCTGCTAAAAATCTTCGCAAAGAAGGACGTATCCCTGCCGTTGTATACAATGCAAAAGGTGAGGCTACATCTATCGACGTAAACGAAGTAGAATTCAACAAAGTTTGGAGATCAATCACTCCTACAACTTCTGTAGCCCTCAACATTGATGGTAAAGAATGTGTTGCTTTGATTAAAGATGTTGAATACAACATCCGTACAGACAAAGCTTTACACGCTGATTTCTTTGTTCCAGATGCAGACCAGAAATTGGTTGTAAAAATTAAGATCCACTACACAGGAACTCCAGCTGGTGTTCTTAAAGGTGGTTTCAAGAAAGAACGCAACAACGAAATCAAAATCAAGGCTTGCATTGCTGATCTTCCAGAAACAATCTCAGCTGATATTTCTAAGATCAACGTTAGTGAAGCACTTCGCGTAAAAGACTTAGCCCTCGACAAGAAGGTTGAAGTTCTTACAGATGCTGAACTTCCATTAGTAACTGTTTCACCAGCTCGCTAATAGGTTAGTCCTAGTGTTCAAAAGGCTGTCTTTCAGGCAGCCTTTTTTTTTAGGATATTTTTTTTAATGACAAAAAAATCTGAAAATCATTTTGAGAATTTAGTAGAAGAAGGCCTCCTTTTTTGCAATGTTTTCCTTTCTTCTACTCAGACTATTGGTGCCGCTGTTTCTGGTGGAGCAGATTCTGTTGCCCTCTTAATTTCTCTTTGTAATTTATTAAAACCTCACAAGATTCCACTTAAAGTAATCACTGTAAATCATAATATTCGCCCTGAAGCAGAAACTTCTGGAGATGCCATTTTTGTTCAGCAGTTGTGCCAGCATTTAAAGGGGCAAAACTATAATGTTGAATGTACTCTTGTGACTCTTGAAAAAGGGCAGGTAGAGTCCTTTGCTAAAGAAAAGAAAGCTGGAATAGAAGATGCAGCCAGAGAATTACGATACAGTGCTTTTGAAAAATTTATCAGGGAAGCAAAAATAGATTTTTTATGCCTGGCTCATAATAAAAATGACCAGCTTGAAACATTGTTGATGCGCTTTTTACAGGGAGCCGGAACTTCTGCCGCTACGGGAATTCCTGCTGTAAGGGGAAAATTCATTCGGCCTTTGCTAAATATTTCCAGGACTGAAATTGAATCTTACCTTACAGAAAAAAATTGCAGCTGGCGAACAGACAATACTAACTTTGACACAAATTATTTAAGAAATAGAATCCGCCATAATTTAATTCCAGTGCTTAATGAAAATTTTGAAGGATGGCAGTCTTCTGTATTAAAAGGAGCAAGAAAGCTTCAGTCAGAATCAGAAATCATAGAAAAAATGGTGAATCAGTCTTTTGAAGAATTAGATTTGCCTTCTCAGGAAAAAAATGGCTTTTTTGAAATTAATCACCAGGCATTATCCAGAAAGCCACCAGTTCTGCAGCAGCAGATCCTTTTGCGATGCATGAATCTTCTTGGGTGCAGTCAGCGGATTCCCTATGATTTTCTGGAAGAAGTTCTGTCTTGTCCAAAAGGTGAAAAACAATTTGATGATATTCAGATAATTTTCAAAAAGGATGTGGTTTTAGTAAAAAAAGTAAATAAATCACATACTGATTTGAATTTTTCTGTTATAATAGAAGAAGATGGAATTTATCATTTGCCTTTTGGAACAGTTGAAGTTTTGAAGGAAAATGAATCTTCATCAAAACATTCTGTGAGCGTAAATAATAAGCTTTCAGAATTAAAAGTGAGCCTTCCTGTTTGCATACGGAACCTGCAATGTGATGATTATATTAAAACAGCAGACGGCAAACTTAAAAAAGTGAACAAAGTATTTTCTGACTGGCATGTTCCATCAGAAAAAAAAGAACTGATACCTTTAATTCAGGAATTGCAGACTTCTAATCAGGAATTAATTTGTATCCTTGGAAGTGCAGTTGGGTTTAAAGATTGGGTGGTAAAAAATTAAATCCACTTTGGAGTAATATGAAAAAGTCTAAAATCGTTTTTTGTCTGTTAATTTTTTCTGCAGTAAATTCTTTCTTTGGTCAGAGCAAAACTGTTTCTGATGCAAACCGTCGTACTGCAGAAAGATGCCTTAAACTTGCTGAAAATAATGTTCTTAATAATGAATGGAAAAGTGCCTACAATCAGGCAGAAATGGGACTTGCTTATGATGATTCTGTTTCTGATTTAATTTACATTAAAGCCGCAGCACAGAACAAACTTGATTATAAAAGAGCAGATGTTCTTGCTACAATTTCCCTTGCTTTTGAAAAAGACAACTGGATTAATTACAACAGAAATAATGCCCGTATTTTATATGCAGATTTGCTTTGTGATACAGGGGATTACGAAAAATCTCTGGCGGTTATAAATGAAAATCCTCTTGTTTATTCTGCAGATGCTGAATTAATCAGAATTAAAAATAATTACAGACGTGGAGATAAAGATTCAATTGCAGAAGCCCGCCGTAAATTAGATATGGCAAGAAAAGTTTATCCTATGGATATTAGATTCCCATCTCTTTTCTTTATGTTTGAATCTCTTTATCTTACAACAGCAGAAAATTACGGAATCAGTTATGAAATTCCAGAAAATGTAAAACGAATTGCCGGCGAATATATTAAACGAATGCCAAATTATAAAACAAAAGATGTTGAAATGGAAATTATGGCAAGTTTGTTTGCAGAAGGTGAAGTTCAGACTCGTCTTTTAAAAGCAATTGGTGAAAAGAATAATTTCCGTCCTTTGTATGCATATGCCGCATTAAAAGCAGGTGTAATTTCTGAAGAAAAAGCATTTAATCTTTTCTTTGATTCTTCAGACGGTTTTTACTATCTTAATATTCTTGAAGCATTTACAAATCTCATTACAGATGAAGAATTAAAACAGAATCTTGTAAAACATCTTGATTCTTTTTCTGGCACACTTGCAATTGATGAAGATTTGGATTTGATAAATGAACTTGTTGTAAAATATGACAGAGGTCGTCCACAGTACATTTCTTTTGATGACAATAATGACGAAGTTTTAGAAATATATTGTTCATGCGATTATGGTACTCCACTTTCACTTTCTTTCCCTTCAAGTGGATTTGATATGCAGTATGAATTGTATCCATGTGTTTTAAGAGCAACTCATAATCAGGATAGAATTGTGTATTATTTCCTCCCAGATGAATTTATGTATTCACCTTTTGAAATGACAGTAGAAACAGCTTTCAGTAAAATCGGGTCAGATTTTATTGTTCCATATTCAAGCAAAGAAAATTCAGTTCCTACAAAAACTACATTAATGCAGAACGCAGGAAGAATGGATGTTCAGACAGCAGAACGCCAGAATTCAGTTGCCCGCTATATTATTGTTGATGGGGCAGTTCAGAAAGTTGAATTTTATGATAACAACATTATGTATGCATATATGATTGTTTATCAGGGATTGCCAGCTGTAAGATACGCAGATTATGATGGTGACGATATTTTTGAAACAGCAGAAACTTATAATTATACAGATACACCGGAAAATTATGTTTCTTTAGATGATGCAAAATTGCTTCTTAATATTTTTGGAAACATTCCTTTAACAGACGGCATTTATCTTCAGAAAGTTGAAATTGACAGAAACAGCGACACAATTATTGAATTCCGTGAACAGTTCCTTGAAAAAGGCGGAAAAATTTCTTCCTGGGATACTGATGGAAACGGTGTTATTGATTATGAATACGTAAAATATCCTGGTGAAGAAGGGGCTCCACTTATAGAAGAAAATATTTTCTATAATGAAAGCGGCATTGAACAGTTGTCAGTTATTCATCACGATGGCATTCCATTATTTATGAAAGCTGGAAAAAAGGAACTTCCTGTTCTTAAAGGAAATGCTGACGGTTTCTTCTGGATTGGAAAAAAAGGTTCTCCTGAACAGGAAACAGCAGTTAAAGCCTTTATTGGAAACGGCTTAAATATTGGTGTTGTAAAAGTTCTGCAGTATAAGAATACACGCTTTAGTGTTATTAGAATTGACCAGAATTATTTCTGCAGAGAACTTCCTGGTTCTGAAACTGAATTAAAAGTAATGACACAAGAGTATTCTGATGAAAAATAAATTTTTAAAATCAACAGCTTTATTTGTTGGCTTTTCTGCAATTTTTTTTGCCGGTTGTAAGACAATAAATCAGCCTTCATCTGTAATTGCCGAACTTGATTATTCAGATAAAGATATTCTCAGTAACGAAATTTCAAATATAAAAAAACTGCTTCTAAAAGAGCCTGTAAAAGCTATGTGGAGAGCTTCTTTTATTTCTGAATCTCATCCTGAAGTTCTTGCAGACTGTATTACTCATGTTGAAGGCCAGCTTGATTCTGCAATTGAACAGAAAGAATATTTTGATGCAATCCGTCTTCTTCATTCCCTGGAAAATGTTGGCTATAAAGATTCCAGAAATTATGGAAAAACTGTAGCGGCCCTTGTGAATAATAATATTCCTGGTTCTGATGTTCCTGCTTCAAAACTTCCAAAAAATATTTCAGATTGTATTAATGCAACAGTTACAGTCTGGGTAGATAAGGGTTTTAAAGTTCAGAATGGAGCAGGGTATGCTGACATTGTAATAGGTTCAGGATTTTTTATTGACCGCCGAGGTTATTTAATTACAAATCATCACGTTATTGAAGATCTGGTGAATCCTAAGTACGAAGGATTTTCTCGTCTTTATGTAAAATTGCCATCAGATCCTGATACAAAAATCCCGGCAAAAGTAATTGGTTATGATTCAACAATGGATCTTGCTCTTCTAAAAGTTGAAATTGAACCTGATTATATTTTTTCCCTTGGTTCTAGTAAGGCTTTATCTGTAGGAGACAGGGTTTCTGCAATCGGAACTCCAATTGGTCTTGAAGGAACTTTAACTTCCGGAATTATTTCTTCAATCAACAGAAAACTTACTACAATGGGAACTGTTTTCCAGCTTGATGCAGCAGTCAATTCTGGAAACTCTGGCGGTCCTTTAATTGATACAAACAGAAATGTTCAGGCAGTTGTTTTTGCCGGAATGCTTCAGTATCAGGGATTAAATTTTGCAATCCCAGTTGAATATCTTAAACAGGAACTTCCTTTATTGTATAACGGTGGAAGTTTTCAGCATTGCTGGATTTCCTGTTATGGTCACACTTTGAAAAATAAAGGCGTTTCTACAGGAATTGAAGTTCAGTATGTTATGCCTGGTGGAAGTGCCCATTTTGCCGGTATTAGAGAAGGGGATGTAATTCTTTCTGTTGGTGAAAATAAAGTTACTTCTATTGAAGAATTCCAGCTGGCATTAATGAAATATTTGCCAGAGACAATTGTTGAAATCAGCTATAAAAATACAAATGATGAAATGAAAACTGTTTCTATGTATCTTGAAAAAAGACCTGAAAGTCCTTCAGTTAATTTCTTTGAAAGCGATTTACTTACAGATTCATTTATTCCATTGTACGGTATAAAATTAGTTCATTCATCGACAACAAACAAGAAATCGTATACAATAACAAAGGTTATAAAAGGTTCTTATGCAGATGAAATGGGCTTTTCAGAAGGCGATCCTGTTGAAGTGCTTAACGTTGAAGTAGATAACCAGAACAAATATATTCTTTCAAAAATATATATTAAACGAAGAAAAAAAGGTTTTATAGATATCAGTATGATTATTGGGTCTTCATTTGACAGTCCCTATTATTTCTAAAAACCGCAAAGGATTTTATCATGACAGAAATGAAATATAAGCGCAATTTTTGTATTGTAGCTCACATTGACCACGGAAAATCTACACTTTCAGACAGATTAATCCAGAAGTCCAAAATTATTGATGACCGAAAAATGGTAAATCAGATTCTTGATAATATGGATATTGAACGAGAACGTGGTATTACAATTAAAAGTCAGGCTGTTACAATTCCATATCACGCAAAAGATGGTCATGATTATGAATTAAACTTTGTAGATACACCAGGGCACGTAGACTTTTCTTATGAAGTAAGCCGTGCCATTGCTTCTTGTGAAGGTGCACTTTTGCTTATTGATGCTACTCAGGGAGTAGAAAGCCAGACTGTAAGTAACATGTATATGGCGCTGGAACAGGATTTAACAATGGTTCCTGTAATTAATAAAATTGATCTTGCTTCTGCAGATGTTCCTTCCTGCATGACTCAGATTGATAAAGAATTGGGCCTTGATTCTTCAGATGCAATGTGCGTTTCAGCAAAAACAGGAGAAGGCATTGATGAACTTATGGAAGCAATTGTTACTAAGTTCCCGGCTCCAACTGGAAATCCTGATGGAAAACTTGCTGCCCTTATTTTTGACTGCCACTATGATGTGTATCGTGGAGTTGTTGTTCATGTGCGAGTTATGGAAGGCCGCTTAAAAACTGGCGATTTAATTAAAATGATGAGTACAGGCACTGAATATAAAGTTGAACAGTGTGGTGTTTTCAAAATCAATTATGAACAGACAGATATTCTTGAAGCAGGTGATGTTGGTTATATTATTTCTGGTCTTAAAACTGTAAGCGATGTAAATGTTGGTGATACAATTACTTCTGTTTCAGATCCTGTAGATTCGCCATTACCTGGTTTTAAGGAAGTAAAACCTGTTGTTTATTCTTCAATTTATCCAATGGATTCAAATGATTATGAAGAATTAAAAGACAGTATGGAAAAACTTAAACTTAATGATGCCAGTCTTGTTTTTGAAAAAGATAATTCTCTTGCCTTAGGAAACGGTTTCCGCTGTGGTTTCTTAGGATTACTTCATCTTGAAATCATTCAGGAACGTCTTGAAAGAGACTTTGATCAGTCAGTTATTTTTACAGCACCAAGTGTACGCTATCTTCTTCATTTGCAGAATGGTGAAGATATGTATATTGATAATCCTTCTGAATATCCACAGGGACGAATTCATGATGCAGAAGAACCTTACATCAGGGCTTCAATCATTACTCCTGCAGAATACCTTGGTTCAATTATGGCTTTGTGTACAGAAAAACGTGGTGTTCAGACAAATATGCAGTATCTTGATACAAAACGCGTAGAACTTTCTTATGAAATGCCTTTGGCAGAAGTTCTTTTTGATTTCTACGACCGTCTTAAGAGTTACAGCCGCGGTTATGCTTCTTTTGATTATGAAGTTATTGGATACAGACCAACTGATTTAGTAAAAGTTGATATTCTTATTAACAGTAAGCCAGTTGATGCTTTGTCTCTTCTTACTTTTAAGGCAAATGCTGTAGAACGTTCAAGAAAAGTTTGTGAAAGACTTAAAGGGGAAATTGCCCGCCAGCAGTTTAAAGTTGCTATTCAGGGAGCGATTGGTGGTCAGATTATTGCCCGTGAGACAGTTAATCCTGTTCGTAAAGACGTTCTTGCAAAATGTTATGGTGGTGATATTACCCGTAAACGTAAGCTTCTTGAAAAACAGAAGGAAGGTAAAAAGCGCATGAAGATGGTTGGTGATGTTGAACTTCCACAGAGCGCATTCCTTGCTGTACTTAAAGAAAATGATGAATAATTAAAACACTTTAAGAAAGAAATCTATTTCAGTTCTTATTCTGTTTAAGAAAGATTGAGAATATTTGTATTCATATCCATCTGCAAAGTGGAGATACAGATATTCTCTTTTTTTTATGAGGGAAGTTAATGTTTCCTCAAGTGCGGATTCTTCTATTGGTGTCTGTCCAGTAAGAATGTTTTTAATTTCATTAAGGGCATTCTTTTCTTTTTCAAAATAGTTTTGCAATTGTGTTTCAAAATCTTTTGAAAAGGAATCTGTTGCAATATGATTTTCTTTTGTTGAATTAAATGCTTCTTCTGGTGATTTATATGGCAGAACAGAAACTAAACCAGATTTTGTTCCAGAATAAGCGTTTTTTACCTGAGAGAAATATTCATTAAAAAGTACAGAATATTTATGAAGAACAGGTGTTGATGTAACTGTGTTTCCAAAGGCATCTGTGATTGTTCCAGCATTATTTAAAAAAGCCGCATTAAAATTAAAACCTGGTTTCAGGCGGTTTGAAAGATAAAGAAGATTATCTGAAGCGTAAGTTCCTTTTGCGTGAGTTTTACCAGTTGAATATGAAAAATCTAATCCGTAAGCAAAAACTGGAACAGATTCATCTTTTCTGAATTTAAGTGCGTAGTAGAAGAGGGTAAGTCCTACAGAACCAAATGCATTATTTTCTGGAGGAAGCAACTGTAACTGTGTAAGTTCATTCAGAAACTGGCCCTGAGTATATTTTGTTGTAAAAAATGAAATTCTGCTGGCAGGAATTAAATGCAAAAGGGTAGTAACAGATGATAATCCTGCAAACACAGTGTAATTTCCAGAAAGGGAGCCTCTGAAGGCCTGTAAAATAATAGACTGAGCTTCTTCAATAAAAACGCCGTCTACATGAATATTATATTTTTGAAGGGCCTGAAGTGCTGTATCTGCGCATAATATATAAAAATCCTGATGATTGTTTTTTAATGTTTCAGCTCCTTTTTCAAGGCTTTCACCGGCACCAAAAATTACAACTGGTTTTTCAATTTTACCAAAGTAGTTCTGGATTGGTTTTGTTTCTGAAAGATGCTTTAAGTTAGCAAAAAAGTTCTTTGAATAAAGACGGCCGAATTTAGTTAATGTAATTCTATTTGACCAGAAAGTCATAATTCCATTTGTACAGGCCTGTGCCAGCTGATCATACATTTGTGGGCATTCAGAAACTCCACTTGAAAAATCCAGTTTTAGTATACGACGGTATTTGCTGCAATTTTCAAAAATAAAGCCGTTCTTAAAAGAATAGTTTTGTGAATTAAGAATTACTGGCAGCTGATATAGTTCATCTAATTCCGGGAAGATGAAATTAGAAAATTCAGGATTATTTGTTTTAGTAAATTCCAACAGTTCAGAATTGAATTCGCAGCAGATAATGAGACAGTTTTCAGGAAGTTTTTCTTTTAATTCATTAAGACCGTATTCAAGAACAGGGGAACAGCATAAAAGAATAGTTCCAGGTTTTATTTCAAGATTTTCAATCTGCTGTAAAATTGAATGCTGTGGATTGTATTTAGAATAGAGAAGTTTATTGTTGTATGATACAGAAAAGCCCTGCGGTGTTTTCACAAGGCAGGGCTTTTTATTTGGATTATCCAAATTATATATTCCTTTTAAGCTTAGCGAGAGTAGTAAGCGTTCTGGAAGTTATCTTCTGTTTTTGGATCTTTCAAGATTGTGTTTGTACAAGACATGTTATCCAGCTGAGAAACATAATATGCTTTCATTGAGTTCTGGAATTCAAGTTCTTCATCAATCTGGTCAGAAGATAAACCATCATAATCATTTGTTTCTGATGGTGTGTACTGAATTAATACTACATAACCATATGTAGAATAATCACTCATAACGATTGGATCTGAAATTTCATTTGCTTTAAGAGTAAATGCTGATTTCAAGAACTGTTCGTTCATATCAGCATTGTAAAGACCTTTTTTGCTTGTATCTAATGTTGCAGCAAGAGAAACGTTTCCGTAGTTTAATGGGAAAGGTTCAATTACAGAAGTTTCAGCTTTAAAATCTGCAAAAGCAGCTGCTGCTGAATTGAAATCTGTTTTTTCTGCAAGCTGTTTGAATTCTTTACCTTTAGCAACAAAGTAATCTTCAATCATAGTCTGTTCAAAACCAAAGATGTAGTTTGAAAGAGCTCTTTTTGTATCATCAGCTGTGAAATCTGCTGGAACATTGTCGCCGTCTTTCAAGAAGATTGAATAACCAAAACTTGTTGGAATTGAATCAGAAACGCTTCCTTTTGCAAGGTTAGCAATTACAGAAACATCTTCTGGGTTTTCAAGGATTTTTTCCAACTGGTACTGATATTTCCAGCCAGAAGCAAGTTTACCTTCTGAGTTTGCATAATACATAATTGCTTTGTCAGATGTTTTTGCTTCTTCAAATGTCATTTCATTTTTGCTGATTTTTGCAAGAACTTTGTCTGCATCAGATTTTTCTTCAAAAGTAATAACGCTTAAATCATAAGAAGTGAACTTAGCTTTATTTTTTTCACCAAAGCTCAAACGTTCAGCTTCTGGATATTCTGATTTAGGGAAAATAACAAGGTTGAAACCGCGTTTTTCTGAATCAAGATTTGTGAAGAAAGTTAATTCTGAATCTGATTCTTTAAGACCATACAATGCTGAATAACCAAGGATTTCTTCTTCTGAACCAAAAAGGTCGTAACGAACCATGTTGTTCAATGTTGAACTGCGAAGGTCGTTTTTGTATTCCTTAAGTTTATCCTGATCAGCCTGAAGGTAAAGTGATTTGTCGAATTTGCCGTTTGCATCTAAGAAGATGTTAGCAAGTTTTCTGTTTAATGAAGTTTCTGGAACAAAGTATCCGCTTTCTTTTGCTGCGTTTTCAAAAGCAAACTGTCTGATTGAAGAAGCGAATGCCTGTTTGAAAATCTGGAAATGATCCTGATTTCCTGGTTCCTGCTGATACTGACTTTTGTAGTTGTTCAAATATGTCTGAGCATAATAAATGAATGGAGAGTCTTTTTCGTAGCGAACTTCTCTTCCATCATATTTTCCGAATACAACTATATCTTCTTTACCACTTTTCAACTGTGATGGTAAAACGAAGGCAATGAATGAAATTATAAGAATGATTACAGAGCCAATAGTTGTAAAAAATGTACCTTTTTTCATTTTAATTATCCTTTTTATAGTAAATAAATAATAAAATAGTTTAACACATTATCTTGAAGTCATCAAGTTCTGTTTTGCGGCATATCTTGCAACGGCTTCATTTACAAGAAGCTGAATCAATTCATTGAATTTTAAGCCGGCAGCATCACACATTTTAGGGAACATACTGATTGGAGTAAATCCTGGCAATGTATTGATTTCATTAAGATAAACAGCTTTTGTATCACGGTCAATGAAGAAATCAACTCGTGAAAGACCTGTTGCATCAAGAGCTTTATAAGCAGCAACTGCAGTTTTTCTGATTTTTTCCAGATCATTTTCTGTAAGATCAGCTGGAATCAAAAGTCTTGCGCCATCAGGATCGTTATATTTAGCATCAAAATCATAGAATGTGTGGCTTGGTGCAATTTCACCTGGAATATAAGCAACAACAGCTTCATCATCACTGTCTGCAGGGAAAGTAACTGAGTTTCCTGTAACACTACATTCAATTTCGCGGGCATTAATAGATTTTTCAATAAGAACTTTATCATCCCACTGGAAGGCTTCCATAAGGGCATAACACAATTCTTTTTTATTGTTAGCTTTATTTGCACCGTTTGAAGAACCTGCGCTACATGGCTTTACAAACATTGGATAGCCGAATTCTTTTTCTGTTTCTTCAATTACAGCATCATAAACAACAGAATCAAGCATAACGTGGCGTTTCATACAAACATATGGAACTACGGGAAGACCAACACTCTGCCAGATCATCTTTGTTTTTTCTTTATCCATTGTAATTGCAGAAGAAATGTGTGTACAACCAACGTAAGCTACATCAGCCATTTCAAAAAGTCCCTGAATAGTACCGTCTTCACCATAAGTTCCGTGAAGGGCAGGGAAAACTACATCAATATTAAGTGATTTTCCATTTGCAAGGAATGCATCCTTTTTTGCACCTGGAATAATGCTGATTGCATTTTTTTCATCTGTTGTGATTTTAAAAGTTGCTTTTTCATCATTGCAGATTCTTTCGTATTCACTTTCTGGCTGTAAATACCATTTACCATCTTTTGTAATTGCAATAAGAGTTACTTTGTCTTCCTTAGAAAAACCTCTTGCAATTGAAGATGCAGAAATCAAACTGATTTCATGTTCACCTGAACGTCCGCCATAAATAAGTGCTATATTCATATAAACCTCTTTATAATTCCTTTATTGCTTTTTTTGCCTCAGAAATTTCATCATAAGGCATAACATAATTTTTATAGATAATACTGTTTTCATGTGACTTACCAAGCAAAAGAACAATGTCATCTGCACCAGCCATTTTGAAAGCCTGTCGAATTGCCTGTGGTCGGTTAGGAGTGATGAATAAATCTTTGTTCATTACTTTTCCCTGTTTTTCAGCCCCTACTGCAATCATCTTTAATAATTCAACAGGATCTTCACCACGAGGGTCTTCATCTGTAAGAATAACTGTATCACAATAGCGTGCTGCAATTTTACCCTGCAATGGTCGTTTTGTAAGATCACGTTCTCCGCCGCTTCCAAAAAGAACAATCATTTTGCCTTTACAACGGTTTCTGATTGGTGGGAAAATTGTTTCAAAACTTGAAGGAGTATGAGCATAATCAACTATAACTTCAAAAGGCTGACCTTCTGTAATTTCTGTCATACGTCCTTTAATTGGAACAAGCTGTGGAATTAATGCAGAGAGTTCTTCATAACTTTGAGAAACATATGGTTTTACAGCAAGAATTGCCGCCATTACGTTATAAGTGTTGAAAGCACCTGGAAGTTTAGAAGAAATATTGCAGTTTATTTTTGAATCACTGTCTGAAAAATCAAAAGTAAGTGAGTTTGAATCAGAATGGATATTTTTGCCTGTAAAATATTTCATGTTTGCAGCAAAATCAGGGAGTTTATACTGAGCCGCTGCTTCTGAAGCATTTTTACCAGCCATTCCGTTTGTTGTGTAGCCAATAACATTCTGTTTTGTAACACCTGCAAAATATTCAGCAGATGGGTCTTCAAGATTTACAATTCCAACTGCAGGAAGAGATTTTTTTTCTCCGGCGATTGTTTTGTTATGTGAATGTAAATCCAAAGCTCTGAAAAGATTTGCTTTATCATTACGGTATGTTTCAAAGTTTTTGTGGAATTCAAGATGTTCAAGTGTAACATTCATAAAAACGCCACAGTCAAACTGAACATTTCCAAGACGATTTAATTTTTTACTTAATCCGTGGCTTGAAGATTCAACAACAGCAAATTCACAGCCATTCATAAGCATTTCATTTAAGTGATGCTGAATAATTGGTGCTTCAGGAGTAGTCTGGTGCTGTGGATTAGGGATTGCATCTCCACCTAAAGAATATTCAACAGTAGAAATAAATCCTGCTTTATGTCCAGCTGCGCGAATCAACTGCCAGATAAAACTTACTGTAGAAGATTTTCCTTCTGTTCCGGTAACACCAATTACAATCATTCTGTCAGATGGATTATCGTAAAAAGCAGCAGAAATTGGTGCCATTGCAAAACGAGAGTCTGGCACATTTATAAGAACTGGTGCAAATTTAGGATTTTCATCTGTGATTGTATTATTTAAGGAACGTTTGATTATTGCCTTAGCAATTTTTTCCTGAAGGTCTGATGTAATTGTGCCCTGATAAACAACTGCATTTGCACCTGCGGCAATAGCATCTGCAATAAAGCGGTTTCCATCAACGTGGGTTCCTGGAAGAGCAAAGAAAAGGGAATCTTTTGTAACTTCCCGGGAATCAAAAACAAGGTTAGTAACAGGAATATTCTGAATTTCTGTTAAATCATTTATAACTGAACCGTCTGCTGCAACAACTTTATTCTGAAAAGCTGGCAGAAGTTGTGAAAGTATCTTTTTCATATCTATATATTATAACGAATTTAGGTAAAATTTGCTATATTTTACTCTTCTTCCTCTGTTTTATCCTGATTTTCTGCTGGTTTTGCTGGAGTTTCAGGTTTTGGTGCCGCTACAGATTTCTTTGATTTAGTTTTCTGTGGATGTTTTTTATATCTGACAACGAAATTCGCAAAAGAGATGATTGTAATCATAGCGACTATTGTTATGATTACCCGCCAGTCTTTAATCAGTGTAAGAAAAATAGGAATGTAATCTTTTATTGTTAATTGCATACAAAAATTATCGGCATTTTTTTGTCGAATTTCACTTGAAATAGGAAAAACAATTCGGTAACTTTTAAATATGATAGGAATAGTAGATTACAATGCTGGAAATATTACCAGTGTAGAAAGAGCTTTGAAGAGTCTTGGGATTGAATATATTCGTTCAAAAAATCCTGCAGATTTAAAAGATTGTGAAAAATTAATTTTTCCTGGAGTAGGTGATGCAGCTTACGCAATGGTTCAGTTAAAGGAAACTGGTTTTGATGTTTTCCTTAAAAATTGGGCTGCAGAAAATAAACCTATGCTTGGTATTTGTCTTGGTTCTCAGATTATTTTTGACTGGTCTGAAGAAGGGGCAACTGATTGTCTTGGTCTTGTAAACGGAAGAATACAGCATTTCTATACAATTGATTCAAGTCTTAAAACTTCCCAGCTTAAAGTTCCTCATATGGGTTGGAATAATCTTGACAGACAGAATGGTGAATGTCCTATTTTGAAAGATGTTCCAGAAACTGCCGATTTTTATTTTGTTCATTCTTATGTCATTTGCCCTGCTGATTCTTCAGTTATTAAAGCAACTGCAGATTATGGTATTAAAGTTCCTGCTGTTATTCAGAAAGGAAATCTTTTTGCATGCCAGTTCCATCCTGAAAAAAGTGGAAAGTTTGGTTTGAAGATTCTGGAAAATTTCTGCCAGTTGTAGGGGAATGTTATGATTAAGAAGAGAATTATTGTTTGTTTAGATGTAAAAGATGGAAGAACTACAAAAGGTGTAAAATTCCAGAATAATATTGATATTGGGGACCCTGTTGAAATGGCCGCTGAATATTATCGTCAGGGGGTAGATGAACTTGTTTTCTACGATATTATTGCCAGTGCAAGAGGCCGTGGTCCTATTCTTGATTTGATTTCAAAAGTAGCTTCTCAGGTATTTATTCCTTTCTGTGTTGGTGGCGGAATTGGTACAATCGAAGATATTCGTTCAACAATTCTTGCTGGTGCAGAAAAAGTAAGTTTGAACAGTCAGGCTGTAAAAAATCCTGGACTTATTACAGAAGGAGCCAGAATTTTCGGAAATCAGTGTATTGTTCTTGGTATGGATGTTCGTAAAGATCCTACAAAACCAAGCGGATACGGAACAACAATTCATGGTGGTCGTGTTGATACAGGACTTGATGCTCTTGAATGGGCAAAAAAAGGTGTATCCTTAGGGGCAGGTGAAATTGTTTTAAATTCAATGGATGCTGATGGTACTAAAAACGGCTATGACATTGAACTTACAAGAATGATTAGTGAAAACGTAAATGTTCCTGTAATTGCTTCTGGTGGCGGCGGTACTCCTGAACATCTTGCAGACGTTCTTAAGGAAGGTAAAGCTGATGCTGCTTTGATTGCAACAATGGTTCATTCCGGAAAATACACAGTTGGTGGTATTAAAGAAGATTTGAAAAAGTCAGGTGTCGCAGTGCGATTATAATTGTATTTTTTCATTAAGGAGGAAAATAATGAAAATTTTTAAGAGTAGAATTTCAAAATTGTTGATTGCCAGTGCTTTATTATTGACTGCTGGATTAAATGCTTTTGGTCAGGAAAAAGACTGGTTGGACAGTAGTGTTCCTTCTGTTTATGAAACTTATAAAAATGATTTTTCATATTTTGGTATTGCCTGTGAATATGGAAACTTTGGACCAGGCTGGGGTCAAAAAGGTGAATTAACAAAACCTGAAGTTCAGAAAGGTCTTAAAAAACATGCAAATACAATCACTTTGGGAAACGAATTTAAACCTCAGTTTGTTTTTGGCTGGTGGGGACAGAATCCTAAGGTAACTAAAGAAAAGTTTACTTCATCAAAGGGTGTTACAATCACAACTCCTGCATTAAATTTCCTTGATCGTCTTGGAGACATTCTTCAGATTTGTAAAGATAACGGTTTGCAGATGCGTGGTCATGTTCTTGTATGGCATTCTCAGACTGATGATGCTTTCTTCTGCGAAGATTACAATAAAAACAAAAAACTTGTTTCAAAAGAGATTATGGATGCCCGCCAGGAATGGTACATCAAAACTGTTATTGAATATGTAAATAACTGGGAAAAGAAAAACAATGGTGGAAAACATATTGTATGGGCCTGGGATGTTGTAAATGAAGCTGTTGCTGATGATGCAACTAAAACTGATTATTTGCGTGGTTCTACAAAAAATACAAAGGATAAAGCTCCAGATCAGGGCGGATCAAGATGGTATCAGATTTATGGCAGCGATGAATTTATTATTAATGCCTTCAGATATGCAAATAAATATGCTCCAAAAGATGTAAAACTCTGTTATAACGATTACAACGAATATATGGATTATTCACAGGGATGGAAAACTTCTGGAATTGTATCTCTTCTTAAATCTATTATCAGTCATGAACGTGATAAGGAACTTCCAACTCGTATTGATGTAATGGGAATGCAGTCTCATCTTGGTATTTCATGGCCAGGAGTAAGCGGTGTAGAGTCTGCAATTAAGCGTTTCCTTGCACTTGGACTTGATATCCATGTAACTGAACTTGATTTTTCTGCAAAAAACAATGCTGAATGTGCAAAAGCTTATGCCGATTATATGAAGCTTTATAAAAAATACGGAAAATCTTACAGTGGTAAACATAAAATCACATGTGTTACTATCTGGGGTATTAATGATGAGAATTCATGGATTGCACAGGGCGGAAAACAGAAACCTTTGATTTTTACTTTGAAGAAAGGCAAATATTTGACAAAGGATGCTTACTGGTCTGTGATTAATGCTGCAAAATAAAATCAGATAACTGAATAACGGGCACGGCTTGTGTCTGTTTCAAATACATCTACTGCAAAAAGGGCTGGAGTTTGCTTACCTTGCTGGTATGTTAAATCCAGTCCTTCTTCTTTTAAATCATTGATAATAGAATTGTATATGAACATTGCAATACGTTCTGCACTTGGATTCTGATTAAAATATGGAAAATCATTAAGATTTGTGTGATCTAATTGTTTGCAGGCTTTGCGCAGGGAAGCTTTAAGTTTAGAAAAATCTAAAAGCATGCCGCCTTCGTTTAAAACAGGGCCTTTTACGTGGGCATAAACTTTATAATTGTGGCCGTGAAGGTTTTCACATTTACCGTTGTAATCTTGCAGAAAGTGGGCCGCTGCAAAATCGGCTTCTACGCGTACTTCGAACATGATTCTAGTATAATAATATTCCTTTAATATAACAATGGCACATTTGAAAATACTACCTGTCAGTCAGTAACTGTCAAAACCGCTAGCTAGCGTCGCTACATTGTAGAGCGGCAAGGAAACTATCTTTCCGCTCTACAAAAGTTTTTGACAGTCACTGCCTTCCTTCCCGTATTTTCAAAAGCTCCGTTTTGTTTTTTAAGTTTTTCTTTAAATTAATGAAATTTTTTAAATAATGATTGAATTTAAAGAAGAATAAGACAATTTTGGAATGGCGCTTGTGAAAATACTACCAGTCAGTCAGTAACTGTCAAAACCGCTAGCTAGCGTCGCTACACGCGCATGACGGCATGGAAACTATCATTCCGTCCTGCGAGTGTTTTTGACAGTCACTGCCTTCCTTCCCGTATTTTCAAAAGCTCCGTTTTGTTTTTTAAGTTTTTCTTTAAATTAATGAAATTTTTTAAATAATGATTGAATTTAAAGAAGAATAAGACAATTTTGGAATGGCGCTTGTGAAAATACTACCAGTCAGTCAGTAACTGTCAAAACCGCTAGCTAGCGTCGCTAC
>JAKSTI010000013.1 GCA_024402665.1 Treponema sp. | reverse complement strand
TGGAAAAAGTTCGGGATTTTTATTGCCGTATGCTGGGGCTGCCAGTTTGTGCTGAATGGGAAACCGGATTTCTGCTAGACACCCCTGCTGGTAAAGTTGAGTTTTTTACCAATGCCCAGGAAGATTTACCAAAAGGAACAATCCGCCATTTTGCTTTTGAAGTAGATGATGTGGATGCCTATATTCGTTTGTGTAAAGAAAACAATCTCGAAATCTTCATGGGACCAAAGGATGTTGTTCTTGGGGATATCAAAGCCAGAGTTGCATTTACATATGGTCCGCTTGGTGAAGAAGTGGAGTTTTTTGAGGTGAAGTAACTGGGGCTGGAACGGGGAAATTTTTAGCAAGGAGGGGAAAGCCTTCCCCTGGCTCCAAACCTACGGTTTTCCGCCACCCCTTCTAGCGGGCCTCAATCGCCGGCCCGCAACGCCCGGCTAAAGAAATATCAGTTGTATAAGGAATAAAATATGGAAAACTACGACGAATAGGTGAAGATGTATCAGGAGAAATAGATGACAGAACAAACAAAAAATAGAATCAGAAAATTTATATCAGATCGCGATTGGAATCAATTTCATAGCCCTTCTAATCTTGCAAAATCAATTTCCATCGAAGCAAATGAATTATTGGAATGCTTTCAGTGGGATGATAAGAACTTTGATTTGCAGCATGTAAAAGAAGAACTGGCAGATGTTATGGTTTATTGTCAGGATATGCTGGATGCTCTTGGCCTTGATGAAGACGAAATTATCAACATGAAAATGGATATGAATGAGAAGAAATATCCGGTGGAAAAGGCGAAAGGTAATAATAAGAAATATACAGAGTTGTGATATAATGGAAGAATCAGGGGCTGTAGCTCACCTGGCTAGAGCGCTACAATGGCATTGTAGAGGTAAGGGGTTCAAGTCCCCTCAGCTCCAAAAATTGGGATTTATTTAGAACACATTTCACCAAAATAACTAATAATTCTTGCTAATTCCGTAAGCTGTATAGCAGCTTCAAAACAAGTATTTAAATCATTTTTATTACAATCATCAAACGGTTTATCAAAATCTATGATTGGAACAACAATTCTATACGACATCGATTTGCCGGTAGCAAAACATTTTACATCTTTAAAGCCGAGTTGATGAATTTTACTTTCCATCAATTCAAATAATGAGGATTTTTTTTCTTCAGCACCAGAAAAAGTTAAATCCATAAACCCTCTTTCTGCTTTATGAAGAATATATGCATGATTTAGTTTTACACGATAATGAACCCATCCTCCTGCACCATTATTATCTGGATTATTCGCAATATCTAGTTCTCCTGTAAAATGTTCATTCTTATATTCAATATATCTGCGTAAGAATTCCATGCGTCCGGGGTTATAAGTTACATTACTCTGCTTTTTAGCTTTATCTATTGCCTGTTCAAACTGCTGAACCCAAATTTTACTTAATGAATCGTTTTTATTCTCCAGATATGATTTGCATTCTTCGTACGAAACATAATGATCATATTTTTTTGCTTCTTCATTAGAGTCGTAATATTTTTGTGGTGCAACAATAAATACAAAAAAGTCATCATAATCCCCGTTCTTTATTCCTTTCTTTCCACGAAGAGAATAACGATTACATTGTTCATCCATTGCAATAGCATTAATTTTATCTTCAATCAAAATTCCGTATTTTTTTCCAGGAGTTTGTATAATGACTGTAATATCTGATTCACCATCATTATCCATTTTGGAAAGCTGAATTTTCTGAACTTCAAATTCATCACAATCTTTTAATTCATCAACTTTATTCAAAAAGATTTTAAGAAATCCCTTATCTGACCCCATTGCCTCAAGGAATAGGGTATCCATATCACGTTCCTCAACTGAACAATAATCTACTTTCACAGACATTTTTTTCTCCATATAATATTTATTATTATTCCACAAAATGATTAATCCAAGCAAAATCTAACAGATTAGCACAAAAAATTAACCATAATAATCTTTTATCATTACTAGCATTATTTCTTGTCATATATTCATCTCGTAACTCTTTTGTTTTAAACAGCCCAATGTTAGTATTACAAAAATGTTCAGCATCATCAAAGTCAAAACCAGGAATTAATAAATAATTAGTATACGTTATTATCTCATCCAAATCATCTTTCCCATATTCTCGTAAACCTAATGCACTTTGTAGATAATTTATATTTCTACATTTTTTAATGAGTCTATGAAATTCACTTATTGTTTTTATTTCAGATTTTGAAATACATTCCACAGTTTTAGAATCAAACTCATGATGTTTGAAAATTTCTTCCATTAAAATATCTTCTACGGAAAACTTCAAAAAATACACCTCCTATCCAATTCTTTCTTTTATTATAAACTCCAACCTAGAACATGGTTTGTACTAACCTAAAAAAAATTTAGATAATAAGAATGAATGAAGGTGTGATATAATAAGGGAAAAGGGGAGGAACATAAGTAATTGTTAACAAGGAGGGGAAAGCCTTCCCCTGGCTCCAAACCTGCGGTTTTCCGCCACCCCTTCTAGCGGGCCTCAGACGCCGGCCCGCAACGCCCGGCTAAAAATCGGAAAAATTGCGTATTTACGCAAAAATTCCGATTTAATAAATAAAATCGGGGCTGTGGCTTACCTTTGTAAAATAGCAAATTTGTTAAAAAATAAGCTGCGCCAGCAGGTTGTTTTAGCATTTACGGATTTTCAAATTTTAGGTTTTCGAGCCATTAGCTCCAAGAATAGTATGAAATTATTTTAATACATATGTAGATATCAGTTTTCCTATTTTGCAGATATCTACATTCCCCTTGAATTCAAATTGTGCAGTAAATCCATTTGCATATTGGATGAAGAGTTCTGTATCTGGAAATATTTCCATAAAACCTTGAGTTTGTATTTCAAAGAATTGGATTGTTGAATATGGAAGAGTAGAGAAAGATTTTCTTTTTCCTGTAATTCCTTGGACATCAATAGAGATAATTCTTTTATTTGTAAAAACTACTTGATCTCTTATAGTTTTAAATGCATCAATAATTTCTTCACCGTCAATTAAGAAAGAAGAAACTTCATTTCGAACATCAGAAATATCAATTTGTTTTAAATTGAAAATAGAATTTTTGTTAAAATTAATCATATGTTTGTTCCCCTTATTCAATTATAACATGGGAGGAGGAGAATAAAAATCGAAATTAAGTATTGCAGAGATGAAATACAAAACCAATTTAAGATTCATGGAGTACGATATTTTTATAGCAAATGGATAGAATATATTTCCAGGGGAAGTATCCAATTATTTTTGTGGAAAGACATTGAATACATAAGAGTCAATTTCTTTTCAAATTTTCAGTAAATAATCTATCTATTTTTTTTCAATTATTTCAGATGATAGTGGTTTATTAAAAATATTAAGGTTAATCCAATTTCTTATATGTTCGAATTTTGATATTTCTGTAGTAGGAAAATCGCATAACTCTAGAATGCTTTTTATAGTTAAATCATCAGTAGGAACTTTATTGTTTGAAATTAAATATGGCAACCATATTTGATTTCCAGATTTATCTTCGATAATTAATGGGAATTTGATTGTATGCCCAACTTCAAATGATTTAATATAATAATCATTAATAAATGCTTCTTCCCAGTTCCTAAAAATAATAATAGATGAAGGATTTGGCATAAAAGCTTTGTAGGAATTAATTAATTCTGGAATTTTCGAATAATCAAGAATATTATTCTGTTGTAACAAAATCAGATGATTATTCTTAATGAAAAATTTTAGATGATTTCTTTTATCGATATAATCTTCAATACTATCCTTTCGACTTGTGGCAAGCTTCCATTCCGAATTAATTTTAACGAATTCTATTGATTTATATCCAATGTATGAATCTGGATTAATAATTCCTAAATCAGTTAAAATTTTTACAGCACCAGAAGGCCCGGTTCCTGAGTATCCACAAGTGCATCCCCCTAGCCACATTTCGTTTTTATCACCTTTGATTATCATTAGTGGAATGTCTAATCTGTATAATCCATTCCCGTATTCTTCTTCTGACGGTTCGTAATATTTATCATTAATAGCGTCAATCTCATATTCATATATCAATACTTGGTATATGTTTCCAAGGTCTTTTTTATGTTCATAATAATAACTTAGACTGGTGGATGTGATTCCAATCAAATTTTTTAAAATATTACTTTTTGCTGTTTTACCTCTGAATTCCTTCAAATCTTGAAGGAAGAAAATCATACAATTTTTATTTTGCTTTATAGGTTTAATTCTTCCTTCTTGTACTAGGATAGATAATCTTTGTTTCGAAATTTTAAGATATTTTGCTGCTTCTGAAGTAAATAGAAGTTCTTTTTTCAAAAATTCTTGTATATAACCCATAGAATGATATTATATAATAATATTGACGCCAGTCAAGTGATTGTTGTAAATACAATAAAGTGAACTTATAAAATCTCTTCAATCTTATCCAATATCAACTGATCTGCAGGCAACCAATCTACTGAATGCAAAGTTTCTTTATTCACCCACTTAGCCGCTTCATGTTCCAAGAGTTTCAAATCGCCAGAAACAATTGTGCATAAAATACAATGCATTGTCAGATGGAATGTAGGATAGTCATAATCTACAACACCGAGGATTTTTTCAGCTTTTACTTCTGTGGCAAGTTCTTCTTTGATTTCACGAACAATACACTGTTCTGGAGTTTCGCCAGGTTCGAGTTTTCCTCCAGGAATTTCCCATCCACCTTTGAAATCGCCATAGCCTCGCTGAGTAGCAAAGATTTCTTTTATTCCGTTGTTTTCACGTAGAATGATTGCGCCTGATACTGTTACTTGTTTCATATTTTCCTCTTTTGGTAAACCTAAAAATTACTCACGTAATTTTTTTAACGGTTTGCTATATAACAAAGGCCATAAATGGCCTCTCACACCTCCACCTTTGTTCGGTCAACATCAGTAATAAAATCATTGTATAAATCTGCTGGAACTTCTGGGATTGCAAAATTCATTGTTACAGGACAATCACCTTTTGCAGTTCCTGGCATAGTTGAAACTTCACCTAAATAAATGAATTCTTGCGGAATACTTTCAACTTCCTTAAATTTTCTTACAAATAAGTGAAGATGAGTATGTCGTGCAGTGTTTTCAATTACATCAAGACCACGGTCACTATCCTGAGTCATATTATTTGGAGACTGCCACTGGAATACATTCGAGGTAATGAATTTATCATGATAATTGATTTCTTCACGAATATCGTCTGCTTTATACAAATCTACAAAAATAAAATACTGAGGTTTTGCACTTGTAAGTAATCCTGAACCACGGAAAGAACTGTGGATTTTTTCGTAA
Source organism: Treponema sp. (assembly GCA_024402665.1). Taxonomy (GTDB): domain Bacteria; phylum Spirochaetota; class Spirochaetia; order Treponematales; family Treponemataceae; genus Treponema_D. The sequence goes on along the minus strand of JAKSTI010000013.1, from coordinate 47,040 downwards.
TTACAAAGTGGTGCAATACTTCGCATTGAATATTTTCCATAAGGTTTTAAGAATGGGAATCCAAAATCGGCTCGGCCAAATTCCTCATCATATCTTAATAAAGCATATTCAATATAATCGTTCATCCATTTACAGATTTCTTCCTTGTTAGGACTAGAGAAAAGATTTGTTACATTCTGATTTAATGAAATAGTGTTTCCATCAAAGCTCATAATTACATCGCTATAAGTTTTTTCTTCTGTTGAATCAAAGAATTTTCCAGCAAGTAAATTGCAAGCATTCAGAATGTTTTCTTCTTTGCAGTAATCAACATATTTTTTCAAACTGTTTTTGATTTCTTCAATTGTTGTTGAACGATTTTCATTTGTTATAAGATTATTGATGATACACCATTCTTCAATTCGTTTAGCAGGAAGTAATGTATCAAAGAAACGCATTAATGAAATAAAAACCTTATTTTGTGAAAGCTGATTCAAAATAACTGACTCTTCAGATGTAATTTCATTTTCGCTACTGGTAACAAATTCAAAATATGAATGATAGAGAAGATTTCCTTTTTTGATTTTACTGAATACACATGGATCCAAATCAGAACCGTGTTTAATATAATCAGTCAGATAAGGCATTCTATTTCCGTTATCTTTTCTGAAAACAAAATATGCTTTTTTCTGATTCACATCTGACATGAATTTTTCTTTATCAATCTGATTCAAAATCTGCTCTTTTACGATTTTATCAAAATGAATAAATGTATCTCCAGGAATATCAATAAAATCTGTTGCAACTTCACGAAGACGAGTTTTCTTGTCAGGATTTGGATCTTTTGAGAAAACGCTGGTCATCAAGAAAGATTTTTGATAGTTACCGATAAAGTCTAAAACTGTAAGGAATTCTTTTCCCTTGATTTTACGAAGCCCACGACCGAGCTGCTGTGTGAATACAATTGACGACTGAGTTGGACGAAGCATTAAAACAAGGTTTACATCCTGAACATCAATACCTTCATTAAAAATATCACGGGAGAAAATATATTGAAGTTTTGAATCATCATCTTCCAGCTGCTGCAAATATTTCTGACGTTCTGAAACTGAGTTTTCGCCTGAAAGTGCAATGGCAGAACCTTCACCAAGTTTTTTATTAAACTCATCAGCCATGAATTTTGCATGTTCAACAGTAGCGCAGAAGCCTAAACATTTTGTTTTGTCTCCATCATGACCATAAAACTTAATCTTTTCAAAAATATAATCTGCACGATTACTTCGCATAAGCATGCGGGCAACTTCATTAAGATATTCTTCACCATCATCTGGTGTGTGTGTTAATTTTGAATAATCAATTCCTTCAACATCAGTAATTCCAAAATAATGGAAAGGACAAACAAGATCTTTTTCAAGGGAATCACGAAGGCGAATGTTTACGGCGCGGTTAAAATCAAAAATGCTGAAAATATCTTTTCCATCGGTTCTGTCTGGAGTTGCTGTAAGACCAAGCAAGAACTTAGGTTTGAAGTAATTCAGGATTTTTGTGTATGAATTATCAGCTGCGTGATGTGCTTCATCAATGATGATGTAATCAAATTCATCAGGAGTAAAATCTTCAAGATGAAGAGCAAGTGTGCTTTCTGTTACAAAAAGATATTTGCTATTTTTATTTCCTTTTGAACCTTCATAGCGGTCAGAAGAATAATCAGGAATAGTTTTACCAAGAACGTTATCAAAAGATTCCTGCGCTTTAATAAGGATGTCTCCGCGGTGAACAACAAAGAGCGCTTTTTTAGGATTAACCTGCATTGCATCAAAAACCGACATGTAAGTTTTACCAGTTCCAGTTGCAGCAATTGCAAGGGCTTTTGTCTGATTCATTTTGCGGAGAGTATTTAATTTTGCGATTGCTTCGCTTTGCATTTCGTTAGGTTTAATAACTTTTTCTTCAAAGCTGAAAACATCTTTATGCTCTTTCTGAACTTTTTTAATTCCAGCAAGATAATCACGATATTGAATCAAAAACTCATCAGAAAAATCTTTAGAGTGAGGATCATTCCAAAGTTCATTGAATTCTTCCAGAACTGATTTTGCAAAAACTCCAGGCTCACGATTTTCTAAAACTTCTTCATTGTTGATAACGTTCCATTCAACATTTTTCTTGAATGCTGCACCAGAGATATTTGATGAACCAATAATGATTGTCCATTTTTCTTTGTTGTTTTCTTCAGGATTTAAAAAGAGATAACCTTTTGCATGAAAGCCCTGGTCATTGGTAGAAGTAAAAATCTTAAGCTGAATATTTTCAAAAGAATTCAGCATTTCAAGAGCTTGGGGTTGAGTTACGTTTATGTAAGTAGAAGCCAGAATCTGACCTTTTACACCTTTTGCATTTAATTCTTTAAGAAGATCCATTAAAAGCTGAACACCACTTATGCGAATAAACGAAACACAGATTTTGAACTCAGTACAAGTAGAAAGATTTTCAGTAAGAGTAGTGAGAAAATTTTTGTTTATTTCATTGGTGATAAGCTGATTGTTCATACTTGCAGCTTATCAGGAATTTCGGAGTTGGACCAGATCTTATAGCCAATTGATAAAAAAAAGAAGATAGTAGAATTGTTTAGGTGATTGTGATTTAGTATTACAAAATAATTCAATGAATATTATATTCAGTGGAAAAGAAAAATATATAAATTATAAAGATTGGAAAATAACCTCCCACTTTCCCAAATCCTGTATTATAATTACTAAAATGAAAAAAATATTCCCCCTATTTTTAATATTAATTTTAATGCTTTCCTGCAAGAAAAATTCAGCAATCAAAAGTCATAATCTGGAATTTCAATTGCTTACAGACACAACAATTCAAACCTATGATGATAATGATTCTTCTAAACTAAAATTTAATCTTCTTGCAGCAACAAAGGACAACCAGATTCTGGATAAATATTATTCTGGAAACGGAAACATCATTACTATTAATTCCATAGAAACTGTAAACGGCAAACCTCTTTTTAAAATCACAACTTCATATAACCATGCATATTTAAATACTGTAAGTGCACCTTTTTGGGCAGATATAAATGAATGGCTTATTTTTGAAGATAATGCATTCAAAAAAGTTTTTTCGTATCCACAAAAACAGGGAAATCAGGAAGGTCCAAATATAGAGTTGCTGAAGTCCAAAATAGAAGCAAATCACATAACTTTAATTTATGACTTTCAGCAATATGGATTTGAACGGGCAGCAGGTTTTGGAACAATCACTATAGAAATAAACCAGCAGGATGAAAAATATTATCTTTCAAAGTTCGAATACGATGTATATGGGCACTTTAGAGTTGTTGACGAAGAAGATGATATATGGGTTCCAGATCAAAATGGCGACAAACTCGTACCAAGAGACATTAAAGCAGAAGATTTCTTTAAGCGTTTTTCATTTACAAATCTTAACTACGAAAAATAGAAAATATAAAAAGATTTCTCCACTACGGTCGGAATAACAGTTATTTTTTTCAATTTATATTTATATTCAAAATCACAAACCTATTGTATGATTATTATAATATGAAAAAATTGTTTATTCTTTTACTTAGTCTTTTAATCACTTCCCAGGCCTTTTCTCAAGATATTCGAAAAATCAATCTTAAAGATTATTTACTTAGTTCTAAAAGCACAAGCATCTTTTATGAAGATAAAGAAGCTGAGTTTATTGCACCCTGTTATCGGGAAATTTATATCCTTGGCTGGTCTAAAGACGGAAAATTTGCATTTATGGAAAACAGAGGCATAGATGGTCGAGGTGGCTGCGATTTAATCTTTACAATCCTCGATCTTGTGAAAGATTCTGTAGAATATACAAAAGTTATAAAATGGTATGATGATGATGAATACGGAGATAATCCTAAAAAGGCACTTACCTTAGAACAGTGCATTGCTGTAAATGCAGACACATTTAACAAAGAACTGGAAAAAGCAAAAATCATTCTAAAACCAGCCCAGATGCAGCTTTTACCTGCAACAGATAACAAAGGAAACAAAATTGATTTTAAAATAGATGTTATAAAAAAAGAAATTGGCGAATACAATTTAGATTACATGACTTATGAAATTAAAGCTGTAAAAGGCAATGCTTCAAAAACTGTAAATCTGGTAAAACAAATGGAATGCACTCACGCAAAAGTCACAGGATATATAAAAAGCCCTTATGAAGACAGAGTCGCCGTCATAGTTGCAACGTCCCAGTATGTTTGGGAAGGTTATGAAGTTTTCCTGGATTTTTATGGTTGTAATTTAAAAGTAGGATTTAATTAATATAAAATGAAATCAAAAAAGCTTATCAAATCATCAAAAATCTTTTTCTCCCTTTTTATTATTTCTCTATTTACAAGTTGTATCACCATTGGCGGTGCAGATTGCATAACTGACAAAACTGTGGCAAATATTCATTATGAGCAAGTGCTCCTGTTCAATATCACTATAAAATGAGGTTTATTCATCTAAATCAATTTCCATAATTTCATAAAAATTGCATTTTAAGACCCAGGCAAGTTTATTTATAACAATTCCGGCGGCTTTGTTTATATCATTTTGCCGCTGTTCATATAATTGAATCATTCTCAAACTTACTCCTGATTCTTCCGACAGTTGTTTTTGTGTCATATTTCGTTTTTGGCGCATAATTTTTAATCTTGTTGGACTTTTTTCTTTGTTTGCACGAATTATGGATGTTGCAGTTTCAACAAATTTAGAAATATCTGCTTCATGTAAAATATAGCGTTTCAGAATTTCAGAAGGAACAAGCCCGTACTGCTGTAAATCAGAAAATCTTAAGCCTGTATACCATTGATAATAACTCATTACCCAGCCTAGCCAGTATTCAGGTCCATCAAAAGAATAGTCCAAAGAAACTGTTTTATAATTATGACCAGTTTTCTCTAATACTTTTTGTACAAGTTCAAAACCAGAAAGTCCACAAACATATTTGGGATTTCCACATTCAAACATTTCTGCAATTCCGGATTTGATAAATAGAGAAAAAAATACATCTGAATCGTAATGTAGCCCTCTTAATGCATAATCGAACATTCTTGCAAGATTGATTTGGGCATCATCTAAATAAAGCTTGTTGTAGGCTCTTATCATCAGCTTTTACCTCGTTTCGAATCAGATCAAGGACATATAATTCGTCTTTGTTAGTAATGGTAGATCCAGATTTTATTGAAATAAAATCCTGCCTTGCGTTTTGATCACGTTCTGTTTTTTTAGGGTAATAGATTCTGTTATCCGAAATATGAGATTGAACAAAGTTAAGATGTTCAAAACTTCTCAGTGATTTTAAAACAATTTGTTCACCTAGCTTACCAAGATACATTGCATTATTCAGTTTTTGTACTGATATAGTGTTGTTTAAAAAAGCATTTGCAAAAGAAAAATAAGAATCATCTGCCCGGTATCCACGGATAACATCATATTCAGAATAATCAACAGAGAAATTTTTCAGTAAATATTGTTTTGCTGTAATTCCAATTTCACTGTGAATATCAAAAGTTCTGTTTTGCAAAAGAATACAAAGCCAATGTAGGATTGTAAATTCAGAATCTGTAAGGTTTAATATGGTTAGGCCTGAATCATCAAAAATATATTCATTTGCAAATCCATCTTTTTTATCTGCACAACCCCATTCTTTTGCCAGTTCAATATTTTCGGTGCAGTAAAATCCTGTGCCATAATCATTATTAGGATTTCCAGCAAGATATTGAGGAGATTTGATTTCATATAGAGAACCGTGGAATAAGGTCATAGAATAAGAGTATCGGTAAAACGATAGTGATGTCAATACTGTAAGATGCTAATAATGTAACATAAAAAAATTAATATCAGGGTTTAAGAAGCTGAATCATAGCTTCATATTTGTTTTTATTGTCTGATAATAGATCTGAGAGTATATATTGATTGATTTCAGCACCATATTCCAATAATAAAGTAGTCATCTTAAGATTATTCATGAGAGCTGCAATTCTTAGAGCTGTCCCATCAAATACAGTTTTTGTGTTTACATCGGCTCCATGTTCCAATAACATTTTTGTAGCATGTAAATTACCCAAAAGAACTGAATACATTAACGGATCAAATATTTTCCAGATTCCTTTATTAGGGTTACCTCCTGCCTGTAAGAAAATTGAAAGGTTATAATTATTATTCTTGATCATTGAAAAAATATCATATTTCGCACCGTATTTTAGAAGAACTCTTGCGGTTTCTACATAACCATTAGTCAGAGCTAAATTAAGAGAAGACATTTCTGGTCCATATCCGTTTATGTGGTTTACATCAGCTCCATTTTTCAGAAGAAGTTCGCATATTGCAGGATTATTATGTACAATGGCAAGGTCCAAAGGAGTAGTGAGGAATTTATTGAAAATAAATGAAGTATTTGCACCAGTGTCGATTAATTCCTTAGATTTAAAATAATCATTGGAACCTACAGCAAGGAATAAATTACGGGCTGTTTTTTTATAACTCTGTTCATATTCTGCAGATGGTTCAAAGGTACGGCTGTAAATGGAAATGCGGGTAGAATCTGGTATTACATTTTTCTTCATTTTGCACTTATAGGATATGAACTCAATGATGTAATTTTACAAGATAAGAGAAGCAAGATAGTTTTTTCTAAATGGATTGTACAATATCTTCACTATTAAAGAAAATTATCTCTTCCTTACACCCTTCTCATCTTCATCATCTTATTTTCCCAATCTTCTACCAGTTTTTTGGGTTCCAGAGGTTTTGCTTCGTCGACCCATTGCCAGACCCAGCGGGCGATAGGTAAAAACTGGTTAGTACGGAAACTTAGAATGATTCCATCTCCATCTGGGCCGGGATTTTTTTCATCTTTTACAATTGTCTGGTTTTCTCCCCAAACACGATTCTTTACATAGCGGGCAGCATAGCCGTGCAGATGGATTTTGTAATCCAAAAATTCATCATCACACATACAGCCAAAGGCACCAGGAGTCATTTTTCTGAAATCATAATTTTTGGGCAGGGTGAATACTTCCTTTGTAATTTCAAGATTTTTCATTTCGCTTAATGTGTAGCGGCGTGGAACATTTTTCAGAATATCCAGACCATGGAGATTCCAGTTCCCGTTATCAAAAATCAACTGCCATGGTTGCACTCTGCGCTGATGAGGATTATTTGGGTCTGTTAATGATGTGTAATCAAAAGTGATAACAAGATTTTCGCTCAATGCCTTTTCAATATTTCTCCAGATTTCTGTACTTATTTCCTTGTTTGGGGCTCCTGTAAAAATAATGCGGTCATTGTCGGGTTTTGTGTTGATTTTTATATTTTCCAATGCCAGATCATGATTTTCAATTGCAAGAGATTCAAAGACTTCCTTGGCTTCTTCATACATTGGATTGTTTTTAACCATAGATAAAAGAGTTCTTAAAAGTTTGGCTGCTTTTGCTGCATTTTCATCTGTATAAAAACGAGGAAGTCTGTATTTTGGATCTGTGTAGTAATATCCGCTGGTTTCAAAATCTGTGTCGATTGGGGCTCCGTATTTTTCAACTAAATCCTGAATATCTCTAAAAAAAGATGTCCGGCTGGTCTTAATATCATATTTTGAAGAAAGTGTTGAAATGATTTCACTCCATTTTGGCTTTGTACCAGATGCTATTATTTCGTCGATTGCCTGATACCGTTTTGCTTTTTCTGTAAAATCAATTGCCATAAAAACCTCTTATCCATTCCCGTGACTTGGGAATCAACTACCATTATAGTTCAGATTGTAATGGAGGTAAACATGGCAACTGGTATTAGTCGTTTATTTAATGAAGACAGTAATGCAATTTCAAGCAGTCGCATTTTGAATTATTCTCTCGAGATTGAAGGTGAAGAGATTGATTTTCAATTTACTGACTGTTTTCAGCTTTTGTTGTGTTCATTGTGGGATTTTCATTATAAATCTTTACTTCCTACTGATTTTTTTTATTGTCCATCGATTCCGGAAGAATTGAAAGACTATATGAAATTAAATAATGTATGTCTTGCTTTCTCGTATAACAGTTTTAAACCGATTATTTATTTTTATGAAGAAGGAGAGATTCCATTTGCAGCTTATCCTCAGGATAAAATGAAAGATATGAAAACTGATAGAACTGCAGCTTCAAGAATTATAGCGGAAAAAGCAATTCCCTTTACTGAAAAACTAAATCAGTATATTTCCCTGTTTACGGAAGGTGGAATTAAACCAGTTTCTTCAATATACAAGAATACTAATCTAGGTGGAGAAGGGGGACTTTCAAGACAGCAGTTTTCCAAACTTCGCAATAAAGAACATATATCAAAGAGATATGTATTGTTGTTTGCAATTGGCATGCGATTAACTGTTGAGCAAACGGAAGATCTTCTTATAAGTGGTGGTTATTCTAAATTCAAGGATGATGATCCATATGATTCCACAATAAAGGAATTTATTCGTAAAAGATGTTTTGATATCACAGAGATTGATAATGCTTTGTACAATAAAGCAGGAAAATATTTGTTTTATCCTTATCAGGAATGTTATATTTCAGGAATCGCTCTCTAAGTTCCTGGATGTCATTAGTCATTATATAATGCAAATCCTGAAACCATCGTAGACAATACATTGTTTCATTTTCAGTAATTTCAACATAATCTGGAATTTCTTCTTTTTGTATTTCTGTTTTCGGAACATGAATCTCATTTTTTATTTTTACAAGAACATCATCGTAGTGTCTTTTGGGAAAATTTCCCAGCATATTCTGAATCTGGTTTTTAATAAATTCATCCTTTTCGTCTTTTGTCATTTCATCATATTTTCTAGTCATAACTGCACCTCTGGTAGTAAGTATATCGATAAAAAAGATAAACTTGTCGCCAATTTGGAGACAGAAGAGAGGAAATGTAATCGTAAGATAAAGTTGTACAAACTAATATAAGTGAGGTGATTTTATGAGTTATGATTCTTACTCCAACTTTAGTGAATTAAAAAAAGAAATAATAAGAAAGGCTTCAGACCAAATTGCAACGTGTAAAAGTAAGCTGGATAGAAGACTATGCACGTCTGAAAAATGTAAGCATTGTGAATATGGAAATATTATTAAAAATTTAGGAATGGATTTTACAGAAGAAGAAACCTTATATATTTACAGTTTGGCCAAAATGAAATACACAAAAGGAAAAATTGAAGAACTTGAAGAAAAAGATAAATTAAAAAAACAAAAACGGAGATATGTAAATGATCAGACTCCACAAATAATATTAGGAATCATTGTATTAGTGTTGTATCTATTTGGTATAATCGCATGGATGTGTTACTAATAAAAGTCTTAAATATAAATAGTAATAATTAAAAAATAATTGCCATCCCTCATCAGAAAATAGTATATTCGAAGTAAGAACAAATCAGGAGAACTATATGTTTGCTACAATTTATAGAATTTTTATTCTTCTTTGTTTTCTATTCTTTTTTGGTGCGGTTATGGGATGGTTTATCGAACTATTTTTCAGGCGCTTCATCTCAAAAGCAAATCCAGATCGTTTATGGTTGAATCCAGGATTTCTTACAGGGCCATATCTTCCTCTTTATGGATGCGGCGTTGTTGTTCTCTATGCTTTGAGCAATTTGGAAAAACTCCTTTTTCGTTTTGATACAGGAGGAATTCTCCACTATATAATCATGTTCATCATTATGGCTGCTGCCATGACTTTAGTTGAATATATTGCCGGTATTATTTTTGTAAAAGGAATGCATATTAAACTCTGGGATTATTCAAATGAGAAAGGAAACATTCAGGGGATCATTTGTCCAAGGTTTTCTTTTTTCTGGGGTGTTTTAAGTCTTCTGTACTATTTTTTCCTGTATCCGCCAATTACAAGAATGATTATGTGGTTTTTAGATCACCAGCTTTTCTCGTTCGTAGTTGGGGTTTTCTTCGGGGCTTTTGTAATTGATCTGGCAATATCAATGCATCTGGGAACAATTCTGAGCAAAAAAGCAAAAGAATTTGACAAAAAGACTGCTGTGGATTTTGCCAAGATCCAGGAAAAACTTCGTGGAAAAAAATTCTTTTCTGTTTACAACCGCAGAAGTCTTTCAGAAAAACTTGAAGATTTTGAAAGCTTTATAAAAAGAAGCCCAGATAAGATTAACTAAAGGATGATGATAACATTCGAAAACTTATCAAAAATTCGCTGACTAGTCAGGGCTTTGAAACTCGGGATTTTGCATTGCCTTCTGAATTCTGGAATAGTTTACAAAAAGTAAAACCAGATTTATTTCTCCTTGATATTATGCTTCCGGAAGAAGACGGAATTTCCATTCTAAAAAAATTGTAAATCCTCTTAATTCCATCAACTTAAGCGGAGACTCTGGTCTGATTAATGGAGTTCAGCCTGTAATTTACGAAATGGTTTATAATCTTATAGACAACTCAATCAAATACAATGTACAAAACGGTGGAACAGGACTTGGATTAAGTATTGTAAAACACGCTGCCAAATATCACGAAGCTAGCATAATTGTGAACAGTGAAGTTGGAAAGGGAAGTACTTTTACTGTAATTTTTACTGTGTAAATTTTACATAAACTTAACATAAATATAATTTTCAAACTTTCTTCTATTTGTCATCATAAACCCATGATCATGAATGTACTTTCACAGATTGTGGGTTTTATTGGTTCCCTTTGTCTTTTGCTTTTTGGCATGAACATGCTGAGTAACGGTATCCAAAAATGTGCCCGCCTGCCAAATGCAAACCACGACGACCGTCAGCATTTTTCAGATTTACTCCACATCACCGATACTTTGGAAAACTTAAGTGATGAAACCTGTTCTTTGATGCACACTGTAAAAAAATATGTATCTACTGAAGGTTTTAATGCTGTGTCTATCCGTGCAAAAGAAATTGAAAATTATGTAGAACAGGTTCGTATTTTCTTTGAGCAGGTTTCAGTTTATTTTACAATTGGATTAAGTCAGGACGAAAAACTTGCCGGCGAAGCAATTGAACAAAAAATTGACGAAACAAAAAAAGAGTTGAAAAAGGCCAGCCGCAAACGTCTTGAAGCTGGTGCCGATGTAAAAGAAGAATTGAACTACATTGATATTGTCCGCAAAATTGAACGTGCCGGGGATTGCATATATACAATGCTTCAGAGTGTGTGAAATTCGAAATAATTTCTATTCCACAAATTTATATCCGATGCCCCATACAGTTAAAATGTACTCTGGGGAATCAGGATTTGTTTCCACTTTTTTACGATTAAAAAAAATCTTGACAAATAGCCAAATGTCTATTATTTTATAGACAGAGGTTAGTTATATGGTACAATACGCTTATACAAATAACACTTGTACTCGTCAATTGCTGGAAGGAATTCAGCGTGCAATGTTTGCAAAAGTTGCAAAAGAAATTGCTATGGTTCCAGAAAAAGAACTGGCACAAATTTCTGGATTAAGTCAGCGCACTATTTCCCGTATGTCTGATGACCAGCTTTTACCTCCTCAAAGTGCAGAAGTTATTATTTCCATTATGCGTACTTACCAGCGGGCTGTAGAAGTTTTTGAATCTGAAGACACAGCTCATAAATGGCTTAAAACTTCCTTACCAGTTTTAGGAAATCAAACTCCGTTGCAGGCAACTTCTAATCGTTTCGGCGCAGAACTGGTTTTGGATCTTCTTGGAAGAATTGAGCACGGAGTTTATTCTTAATGCTTTTGTATAGGATTGCAAAAAAAGCCTACATCGAAGATTTATCAGGACTAGGTTCCCGCTTATATGGTGGCCGCTGGAATGAAAAAGGATACAGCGCAATTTACACTTCTTCTTCGCTGTCCCTTTGCATGTGCGAAACTTTAGTTCATTGCGACAAATCTATAATTCCTCACAATATGTATTTTGCAGAAATGGAAATCCCAGATGAATTGATTCCAGATAATTTTTTAGAAGTGCCTGCAGAAGAAGAAACTTCCATTATGGGTACAAGATGGCTAAAATCAAAATCCAGCGTTGCAATCAAAGTACGTTCAGTAATTCTTCCATCACAATATGAAAAAGATTTTAATGTGGTTTTGAATCCAGAGCACCCAGATTTTGCCAAACTTACAGTGAAAACTGTGGTGGAATGCCCGTTTGACTTACGGTTGTTTTGATAAAGGGGGAAAGCCTTCCCCTCGCTCCAAAGTCCTCGCTACGCTGCGGTCTTTTCCGCTACCCCTTCTAAAAAAAATTGATTAATTTTATAACTTCTCTTACAATTTATTGTAGTATGTATAGACACTTTGCTCTCCCATGTGGAAATTCTGTCGGGGGGTATTAATGTATAGGTGTTTCTAATGTTACACCGAAGGAGATTAATATGAAAAAAAACACTTCTATTTGGCGCACTATGTGTGGTACTGGCTTTCTCGTTCATTTCCTGTGACGGACCTGAAAGTTCCCATACTTTTACTGATGATGAATTTATAACTGATAATGAATTTGTAAAGGTAAGAAAGGAAGGAAAATTCAAGAAGATTCCTGATTGGATCAAGGGCTACTGGTCTGATGATGAAGAACAACTTGCTTCTACTAAATCCTACTTTTTTACGGACACTAACTTCTTTTTCGACTGGATTAGAGCCGAGAAATTAAATATGACTACCCATGGAATTAATCAAAATCCTGGTAAGTTTACGGAAGATGCAACTGACACTTCTTATACTGTAACATTCACAGATTATTATAGCCATGATGCTGATTATGAAACTCACACAAAAAAAGACTGGGTTTTCAAATTTGAGAAAACAAACTCAGGAATTTCTTTGGTAGAAACCAATGGTGACACGGTTAAAGATAAAATCGAATATACAAAGGGAAAACTATTGCTTCCAAAATGGATCCGTAATACAACATGGGCTTCTGAAAATGGTCTAGTTGAATTGAAGTTCACTGAGACAAATCTTGTTATCATCAACAAGTCAAGTGGTATAAGTATGGATTTTACTGATACTATTCTGCCTAACGTTAACGGTTTGTACTATGAATACATATTAAACAAAGGGTATACAGAATCCAGCGATGCAACTTCTTATTCACTTACCATAACCGATGGTGAAACTACACTTGACCACAAGTTTGTGAAAAGGGATGAAAATACAATCACTTGGACTATAGATGATTCTTCTGTTGATATGGGAAAAAAAACAGAAGAGTAATCAAAAAGTCTGTTCCAGTTGGTTCAATGTCGCTTTGGCAAAAACAACTGGAACAGATTGTCCTGATGTTCAAAAATTAACGCCATTCCCACGGAAACCGTCATTGTTGAAATGTTTTTTTCTTGCGATACGGTGAAAGTAATTTTATGTAAAAAGATTTCTACAAATACTTTTTCAATTCTTTTCCCTCAAGTCCGGCGAAAAGCTCTACAAAACCTTTTGCTGGCGAAGAATTGATTTTTGGAATGAGCACTTCTTCAATCTGGAAAAAACCAACGTCGCTGCTCATAAAAACTTCTATCTGAATTGGCTTTTCGCTCCCCTGATGAATCTTTACGCTTTCGATAGAATTGGCAGAATATTTGTGGATGTCGCCCACACTTGGCTTTGTGTTCAATTCCATTGGAATGCGGGCACGACCTTTTGTCATATCACAGCCGTCAGCAATCAGAATAAGGCCTGCTTCAATTGAATGAATACGACGAATTCCCATGTGTCCAAGAATTCCTTCCATGGCCATAGAACGGATTACAACCCGGCGGTTCAAATCAGATTTTTCTGGCAGAAACTTTGTAAGCACACGGTCAATAATAGGCTGAGCAAGAATGCCAGAATAAAGTTCATGATCCTGCCGACCGATTGTCATTCCAAAATCGTAGAAAAAGCCCGCAAGAATTACCGCTGTAACACTGTCAGAAAAAGAGCCTGCCTGTTCAGTTTCCAGACAAGTTTTTATTCCCGCTTGATGCAAAATCTTCAGCATTTTAAGCGCATTGCGGCAGACAGTTCTCATGTGAACAGGGCCGTGGTCGTTGTACCCAAGCCGAACAATAGAAACATTGTTTGCATAATTCTGAACTGCTTCAACTTCAGCATCTTCAATAAGTTCTTTTACCACAAGAAGAGGAAGCTGATCTTTGTCTTCAGTTAATTCAATAATTTCAGTTGTAAGTGCGACTAATTTCTGGTCAACGCTGATTTCTTTTGGACTTTTCATAAATTAATTATATTACGGGTTGTGAGATTTGGGTGTTAATGATTTTTAAAATGTGGCCGTTCCCCAGTGAGCGCAAAAATTACCCATTCGGCAATATTTGTAGCATGGTCGCCGATTCGTTCAATGTATTTTGCAATCAACAGATAATCCAGAATTGTTTCACCCTCGGAAGTCTCACGAATCTTCCGAACCAGGTCAGCTTTGATAGTGTGATAAAGACCATCAATTACATCTTTACATCACTCCACTTAGAAACTTTTCCAGTGAATATCTGTTCTACCTGAGCTTTTGTAAGATCATTAGCAGGGTTTTCTTTGTTTACAATTACAGCAATTCCGTTTATAGCATTTGTAACACCTGTTGTACTGTCAGAAGTCTGGAGTTCAATTTTTGCATTTGGATTTACAGATTTATATGCCTCAATAAGCTTTTCCATTACAGGAGAAACTGATGAAGATCCTGCAACTACAACTTTTCCTTCAGCCTTAGTTGTTGTATAAGTTTCCCTAGAATCGGTTCCTGAGCTCTGTCGAAGGGTAATATATTTGTTTCCAGCAATATTAAAAGGACGGCTGATTTTGTAAGAACCATTATTGATATTAGCAACTGTAGCATCAGCTCCATCAATTTTTCTGCTGTTGAATTTGTTTCCTGTACATGCTGTCAAAGTAGAGGTAATAGGAGTTGTGTTAAGTTATTGGGAAGAATGTGTTAAGGAAATGTAAATTAGAGCGGGGGGCAGGACTCGGGGTTTTTCCCGACTAACAGAAACACATTTGTATAATAGAAGAAATTAATCTTTTTTAAGAGCCTTCTTTACAATATCACCGAATGACTTTTCCTGTGCGTCAGAAATCATATCAAAAAGTTCATTAATTATTGATATTTTCTTTACATCTTCAATATCCATTTGAAGTAATTCTGACGGAGTAACTTCACTTACGATTGCTTTTCCGTGTTGAATAGCTGTAATGAAGTTAATGGTCTGGTTGTCATTATTACGGTCTTGATTTTTGATAATGGTGGACCAAGTTTTATTTAATTCGTCTATGTTAATCATTTTTTCCTTCATTAATATATAACATCTATAATAGAATCTATATCAGGTATATGTGAATATTTAAGAATTTTTTTTGCATAAGTTCTTTTTATAGTCATATCTTCTAGTTCCATTCGTCTAGCTTTTGATAATTCAAGAAAAGATTCTTCTTGTTCGATGCCTATGAAGTTTCTTTTGAATATGTTTGCTGCAATTCCTGTTGTAGAGGAACCTGAGAAAGGATCTAAAATTAATGCATCAGGTTTTGTTGATGCCAGAATGATACGTCCTAATAAAGGTAATGGTTTTTGAGTTGGATGCTTTCCACATGATTTTTCCCATTTTGCGATAGCTGGCAGATTCCAGACATCTTTCATTTGGGTTCCACCATTGATTAATTTCATTAATTCATAATTGAAATAATGAGATACTTTTTTCTCTTTTCTTGCCCAAATGATAAATTCAGTTGAATGTGTAAAAAATTTGCAAGAAAGATTTGGAGGGGGATTAGTTTTAGCCCAAGTTATTACATTTAAAATTCTAAAGTTCAATTCATTCAGCATCTGTGCTACTGAAAATATGTTATGATAAGTCCCAGAAATCCAAATTGTTCCCTCTGCTTTTAATTTATCACGGCAAAGAGATAGCCATTGTCTATTGAATTCGTTATCTTTGTCAAAACCTTGCGATTTATCCCATTCGCCTTTATTTACAGAAACTTGTTTTCCACTTTGAACTGTTATACCTCCATTTGATAGAAAATATGGAGGATCTGCAAAAATCATATCACATTTCTCGTTGATTTCAGAAAGTATAGCTAAACAATTTCCTTTATATAGAGAAAAATCTGAATTATTAGATAAATACCAAGGATTTTTAGATATTTTATTTACCTGCCCAATATTGATTATATTGATATTGCTTAAATGCAAGATATTCTTGTTTTACATAGGATATTTTTTCCTTAATACATTTGTTGTGAAAACTGTTTGAAGTATCTTTAAAAATTACATTATATGATTTTGAATCAATATAAAATAAATATCTGTCAAACATAGCGTGATGATTCGGACAGAGTGCAATTATATTATCGCGTCTATCCTTCAACGGATCATCACTGAATGCTTTTAAATGAGCTCCTTCAATAATAAAATGATTCTGTTCATCACTAACATGCCAACCACAAATAACACATGTATAATTACACTTTTTGAGGGCTGCTTTACTTTCTATTTCATTTCGATTAGATGTCATATATTTTTTCTGGAGTACCACTAGTGGTGATGTAATAATTTAGCTCATTGTATAATGCTTCATACAAATTAGGGTCTTTACCAGCCTTATTAATATTATTTCCATAAGATTGTGTATAAAATGAAATTAATTTATCACATAGATTTTTTTTATGATCATCAAATAAACTAAAGTTGTTATTGAACCAACCAATTTTTTTAGAAGCTTCATCATAGTATACATTTGCTCTAAATGCAGAAATTATTGGGTATAAAAATTGGCTTGGTAATTCAAAAGCTGGTATTTGACCGGAAAAAATAAGAGGTATATTCCTTTTATTTTTACTTTCTTGAATAACATTTAATTTCGAGATGCCTGTTTTATCTGCAAAATGTATTTTTATATATTCAGAAAGTTCAATCATATCGTTAATAAGTGGATATATTTTTTCAAAGGAACCTGTATTATTTTCCCATTTATGAAATACACTACTTTTTCCATTAGCACTTCCTGTAGGCTGTGCTTTTCCAGCTGTATTATATCTACTTCTATATAGTTCAATATTAAATACATTAATTAATGCTATAAGGTCTTGGGGATCCATTCCTTTGTTATTAGGAACTTCTCTTCCTTCCCACCAATATATGTGTTTTTCCTTATTAGGATCTATGCTCTTTTTTATTACAGTGAACAAACCTTTCTTTTCAGCTAATGAATATTCCTTTACTGCAGTAGAACTATTTTGACAAGCTGCTATATCAGCAATTCTTTCTAAAGAATAATTTTTCTTTCTTACAACAATCTTAATAATAGCTTTAGAAATATCAGGATCACTCTGACTGTCTAAAACTGCTCTTTGAGAATGGCCTCCATTTAAAATTCCTGTTCCCGATTGAAAAGTTAGTTCTGCTTTATTTGTTGAAGTATAAACTTTTACATTTGAAGCAATAACTGAAATTCCTAAATTATTTTCAAAAAAATCTTGAGGTTTATCACTTAGTGTGTCTAGCATTGCTTTATAAGGTTTAGATTTATTTACATTTGGCTCTCGAACATTTGCATCCAAAGGTAATTCTTTATATTCTTGCCCATTTACATAAAACGTATATTCTGTACAATCAAAAATGTTTATTTCTGTATATTTTTCATATTTAATTGTAACTATAGTTGGGGTAATAGTACTTGGTGTAGGCATAATTTTCTCCTATCTAAATATTTCCTTCATAATCCCATTCTGCATATCGTTAATACTGTATACATCATCAAGAATATCAAAAGTTTCTTCTAGATTTCTTGCTGCAGATTTCCATCCAGCACCATCTGTAAACCAAACAAACTTTGCACCTTTTACATTTTTCATTTCTGTCGCAATAGTTTTATAACTTCTAGCTGTTTCATTTAATTTTGAACCACCGCTACCATAGAAGTTTGTTTCGATTAAATAAGCACAAGAGTCTGTCTTTACAACAAAATCCCATCGCTTTTCTGCTTTACCTTGATTCGATACTGTAGATAAATCAATATTCCATTTTCTAGAAACTTCAGAAATATACATTTCCTTAAAATATGATTTTCCTGCAACAAATCCGGCTTTCTGAATAAAGCTTTCAACAAGGTCTTCCATTTGATGGCCACCACGATTTTTTCGACCATTAGAATCTAATCCCGTTTCAACTCCTGTTACATAATCATATAAGTTATTAATAATATGATTTGAAAGGAGGTCAAATAAACCAGTTTTTTTCATGAAGATTTTATAATCTTCAATAGTGTTTATTTGTTTATTAAAACTATAAAGTTTTACATTTCCATTTTCACCGGCAAAAATTTCATAATCCCTTACAGCCAATAAAATCGGAATACATTTTAATGTCTCTGGATATTTGTTAACAAGAGATTCAAAATCTGACTCAATATTTTTTGAGCCTATCAACGAATTCAAGATATTCAATTCAATTTTTATAGAATCTACATTTTTGTAGACTTTATCAAAATCAATATAATAATTGTAATCCGATATACTATATCTAAAATTTGATAACCAAATATGGAAATTTCTATCACTCATAATAATCTCCTAAAATATTGAAGCTATATTACTTATTAACAATTCATTAATTGGACCACGTTTTTTAGCATTACTGTTTATCATTCGGGTAGCGTGAATTCTTTCTATATTGAAGTTTGAATATAAATCATCAAAGAAATTGTCATCAATATTTGTATTTTTTGGGTCTGAATTACTTGCAAGTATTTTAGCTCCCCGATTAGCCATTTCAAGGATAAAGTTACCTAATTCAACCTGTTTGTTATCATTAAAGCCATTTTCATTATAGGAAGTAAATGAAGCTGACTCTGTAAGTGGACGATATGGAGGGTCTAAATATACAAAAGTATTTTTGTCGATAAAATTGCTACAATATGAATAATCTCCAATATGCATTTCAACGCTTTGTAAAAGAGAACTGCATTCTCGTAAATTATCAGCATCACATATTGGTGGATTTACAGCGTTATTAAAAGGAACATTAAAAAGCCCTTTGGCATTTACTCTGTAGAGTCCATTAAAACATGTTTTATTCAGGTAAATGAATAAAGCTGCCTTTTCCAAGTCATTTTTATGATTCACTTCTAATATAAAATGATTATAAGTATCACGTTTACACAAATAGAGATTCTTTCTTTCTTCAATAGGTGTGTTTTGATATTCAGTCTGTAAGTCTAATAATAAATGAATAAGTTCTTCACATTTATTTTTTATTTGTGAATAAAGATTAATAAGTTCAGGATTTATATCATTAATCAGAACTTCAGCGGGATGAAATAACTGTAAAACATCAAACAGTACAGCTCCACCTCCAACAAATGGTTCACAATAACGCGTAATACTTTTAGGATATTTTTGTCTAATTTCTGGCAGAAGTTGTGTTTTTCCTCCTACCCATTTTATGAATGGCTTAGCACACATTTATATTCACCTTTCTTATTATATCATAAACTATACATTTTTATATAGCAGAAACACTATGGTAGAGCGTCAATATCATCAAATCTGGTAAACTCTTTGAAAAAATCCACAGCCTCTTCAATACCTGCACGGGCTGCAGCTTGAACTAAATGAATTCCATAAAGAGTATTTCGTTCAACACCTTTACCCTCAATATGCATTTTCCCAAGTTCAAAAGCTGCTAATGCATATCCTTGTTCAAGTGAAAGTTTGAACCAATAAGCAGCTTTTTCAAAATCCTGATAAGCATAGTAGTTTAAAAATCCCATATAATATTGAGATGAATCTAAGCCTTGTTGTGCAGCTTTTTCAATCCACATAGGACCAATAACCTGATCCTGTGGAACTCCCCCGATTCCATTGTTCAACATTAATCCAAGTTGTTCCTGGGCTTCTGGATCTCCCCCAAAGGCTTTCATTTTCAAATCATAGATTTCCTGATTATGTTTTTCTCCTTCAGGGAATTGCCAGTTGTACATATGAGGTTCAAGAGTTTTCATAATCTTGAAGAATTCTCCACCAGGCACCATTTCTAGTTTTTCACCTTTATCGTAATAATACATAGTACGAGTTCCTTCGCAGGAATCTTCTGAATATTTGTAGACCGAAAGATTGTTATATGTTCCAAGTTTTTCAACACCTTCAGATTTTAAGTATTCATCTTTGCTCATCAAATTTACAGATTCTTCGTATAACATAGATAGACCTCTTTCTTTTCATTATACAGCAATAGTGTGTCAAAGAATGATATAGTGATAAAATCTGTTATTTTTCGTTCCATCGCCATTTTGTTGCATAACCACTTTTATTTTTTTCTAATATTTCAACCTCAACAATAATATGGGCTTCTGGAACAGCTGATGATACATTACCTTTTTCTAAGGCATAAAATAGAAAGTCACCATTTGGTTTATTAAAAATGAAAAGTGGATCTCCTCCATGGTCAAGGAAAGTAGGTGAACGCTCACATTGGTATATTAATGGTAATAAATCATACATATCTTTATAAAGCTTTATATTTCCTTTACTTGCTTTTTCACGAATCTTCTCTGCTATATATTTATTAAAACTATTTTTCTTTTCATCAAAAATTATTGGTTTTATGGCATTAATGTTTTTCCTCAAATATGAACAGAAGTCACTAACTACATCTATTGGACAATAATCTTTTAATAAACCTATAAATCTATCCAAAGATGTTAGGACAAAATTATTGTGCTCAAAAAAATAATCAACTGCTTGCTGATGAGTATGGAATTCTGGAAAAAAGATTTTGGGAGAATTGGGATTGTAATTTATTATATTTTGTGTAGAGAGGTATGATATACAATATCTTATGTGTTCTATCAAAGCATTTTCGTTTTCATTAGAAATTAAGCCTTGATAATAATGAATTCCATAAACATATGAAGCTAACATTGAATCATTTACTATCTTGTCTTCATAATCTTTAAGCGTTTGCTCGATAATTAGGAAAATATTATCGGTAATAAATTGTTCAAATATTTTCTGAGTTTGATATTTTAGTATTTTTTTAAATTGATGTAAAAATTCTTTTGCATCAACACTTTCTTTATTGCGACCATATTCATCAAGAAAGAATAATATTTCTTGGTTTTCAGTATATAATCCGTATTGTTTATTATCAGCAATTTTACATAGAACATTTACATATGGTAATAATTCAATATTACATTCATTAGAAACTTCTGCAATTTTTTTATAGGCAGGAAGGTTTTCTGGTGAAGTAAGAAAATCAAAATCTGTTTTGCTTTTAGCCAAGTTGTGTGCTAAATGTGTAAAATCATAAAATAGAGACCCTTTTCGTAAATGAGACATGATTTCTGCAAGCTTCATTTCATCTTCAACACCAAGCAATTTCAAGACATAAATAAATGTTAGTTCCAGTAAATATCCCATTTGGAATTGTACTGGAGGGTGCACCAAATCGACAGGAATCGGTGCATCTACTAGGGATGAAGATGTTTGCTGTAAATTATTCAATGAATCAATCGCAGTCATTATTTATCTTTTCTAATCCTCATTATCTATTCTATTAGAAAGATATTTTTGAATTTCATTATCTGAATTTAATTTAATTCTAAATTCTACACGTCTTGAAGCTTCCCAGTCTATATCTCCATTATTATTTTTTACAGGACGAGATTTAGAAAAACCTATTGCTACTATCTTTGAGCGAATCCATTCATATTCTTTAGGAAAATCTGTATCATTTAAACAGTATGAAAGCACAGACCTAGTTCTACCTTGTGAAAGTTCCATTCCTTCTTCATAATCCTTTTGATCTGTTAATTCTCCAGATATAATTTTTGTAACAGCTTCAGATGAATGTCCTTCTATTCTTATTTCTTCTATAAGGTTTTCATATTTGCTTGTTACTTTTAATAATCTAGGGAAGAAGTCATCAAGAATAATTTTATATGAATCACGTAAGTCGGATTTATTCATTACAAATAAGACATCAGGATCTTTAAATCTTATAGAAAGATTTTCTGCATCAATTTCGGCTTTCCAATCGTCTAAATCTGTGGAAAATTCCTTGCTTAAATCATCATATAGAGTATATTTGGTCGTTACGTAGTGTTCTGAAATCTGTTTTAATTGCAAAATAATGCCAATACATAGTAATACGAAAATAGCACATAAAGCACTCATCATATCACTTATTGAAAGATTGAAATCACCAGCAGAACTAGAGGCTTCTAATACGTCATTCATTTTTCTCTCCAAAAAAAGCTTCTGTTACTTTTTGAGCTGTCTTGTTATATTCTTCCAAAGTTTGAACAAGCGTTTTTTCCATAGTTTGAGAATATTGTGTTAAGTTTGTGTTTACAGTCTCTAAAATGGAAGAAAGTCTTTCATCAATTTCTTTGTATTCCTCAAGCATACTATTATGAGCAGTCATCATTTGTTGGCTAACTTTTATGTTATTATCTTGAATTTGTTTTGTGACATCAATTGACTTTTCAAGACTATCATTTACTCTTGATGTTGTTTGCTCAGATTTATCAATAAATGTTGATAATGTTGCTTGAATTTGCTCAGAAGCAGATTGTAATGATTTTGCTTGTTCAGAATAATTTTCTAAAGTTGCTTGCATAGAACTAAAAGTTTTGTTAACAGGGGCTATTGATTTCTCAAGCTGCAATCCTACCTCTTTAAATTTCTCAGGAAGGAGTTCAATGGAAGTTTTGGCTATGATAAGTCCTTTTGTCATTTTTCGCAGAGAATCTATGTATAAACCAAATTCTTCTTCTGCGGATTCTTTAGGGCTGAATTCACTCTTATTATTTTCATATATATGAGAACAATGAAATTTTATTTTGTTTAAAGGCCATTGGTATAATAATGTACCGAATAATACTGAAAAAACAACACCAACTATTGAAGTTATAAAGGCCGTATTCAATCCTTGAAAAAAAGAATCAAGTTTTCCGAAAAGTAAATCAACATTTTCTGTTAAGCGCATTCCAGCGATACCATTCGAAAATCCAAGAAAAGTTCCAAGAATACCAAAACCGATGAAAGTTCCGGGTAGAATTTTGATTAATGCAGAAAGAGGGAAATTAGGACTATTAGTGAGAATGAAAGTTTCCACGCTTTTAAAATCTTTAATATTATTTATCACATTACTTTGATCAATATTTTTTATTTTTTTTGATAAAGAAATTAAATCAAAAAATACCTTAAAAGCGATAATAAAAAGCAATCCAAAAAAAATATAATAAATAATTTCAAAAATATAAAAAACATCCATAATAATACAACCTTTGATTTCTATTTTTTTGTTTTCAATATGTTTGTAATAGAAGATTCTTGTTCTTTATAGAATATTCCTGCTATAGAAATATCATCACCACTGCCTTGTTCAGATAGTTTTGGTAAAAACTCTTCTAGTTCTTTTTTAGCATTCTCAGTATCTTTAATAACATTGGTCTGGATGATTAATAAGAAATTAGGTAATTTTTCTGTATCAAATGAATCTGCTAACCCATCAGACATTACTATAAGGCTATTCAACTTATCGAATCCAAAATTGTAATGAAATCTTTCCATGGCATTTGTTCCACATAGAGAAGCTGTAACACCAAATCCCATGTCATCATCTTCTGGTATTGGATAAAAAACAGAATTATCTCGTTTTATTGCAACTGTTTTCCCATCTCCAATTTGAAGACTAAACCAAAAATCTAGAGTAGAAAAATAAACTGAAGCTAATAATGTAGAGCCATAAAGAGTGTGAATATCTTCATCATCTATAGGTAATTTAATCCCCAATTCTTCACATAATTTAATTTCTTTTTCAGTTAATGGGTTTTCATGGAAATGGGCTTTAACTTTTTCACGCCAGCAAAATATAATACGTGAACACAAATTATTAAGTGTTTTATTAATAACACTTAATTCTTTCTTTTTAATAGATACTGTCAATTCGTTAAGAACTTTTTCAATTGTCCCTTCTGCATATAAGACTGCAAGTCGTGAGCCAATTTCACTACGAAAATATTTATCTCCGCCATGACCGTCGGCAACTAGTGCAAAAGCACAACTTTTCCATCTATCTGTCGTCAGTGACTTTGAATAGTCTTGTAAAGGCTTATTATTTTTTATATGCTCGTTGCCACGACAATGAGCGTCTAATGTAATTAGCATAATTTATTACCAATCATCTCCACTTGTTGATGTACTATCCAAATCAGGGTCAGATTGCTGAATATCCTTAATTTCATCAATCATTGCATCTTGTTTAGACTGAATCTGTCCATCTGTTGCAGGCTGACTCTTACTACCAATTTTAGAAGATGTAATTGATACTTTACGAATCCATTTTTTTAAGGCTTCTGGTGTATGTACTGTAATTACAGCTTCAGTATTTCCTGTAAATTTTGCAAGAACATCAGTGTTTGCATCGTCTCCAATTGCAACTGCAACTTTGATAGCATATTTGAACCAGTTATTCTGTTTAAGTAAATTTAATCCTGATTCAAAATCATCTGTAGGTTCACCATCACTCATTAAGAAAATTGCAGGAGCAACAGAACCCGAAGGAGCCTGCAAAAATCCATTTTTAGACATCTTTTCTGAAAGTTCACGACAAGCAGCACCTAAATCAGTTACACCGTTTGCATCAACATTATTCCATTGAAAACTTTCAGCTGCTATAGGAGTAGGATACATCCATTGACAACCATTTGAAAAAGTAAGACAAGCAACTTTTAAATCAACATCTGAACCGCCAGCATCTTGCAACTCTGGGAGAACTTCACGAATTGCAGTATTAACTGCTCCAATTTTAGTTCCCATCATACTTCCAGAGGTATCGATAACAAAGAATAATACCATTTGTCGTTTTACAATTCCCTCTACATCATCAAACATTCCCATTTTTTATTTCCTCCTAATATACTATTTTGAAATTTTGGCAGTAATACCGTCAAAATAAATTTCCAAATCTTTAGCAATTGGTATAACAGACCCTTTTGCAATTTTTTTAATTTCGCCACTTTGAGTTGCAAAACTCCATTCATTATCAGAAAGATTCTTTATTCCCCATAATGATGGATTATTTTTATTCATGATAACTTCACCTGTAACTGTTGTGTAATCATCAACATTTTTAGAAGTAAGGCATGAATATAACTTTGCACCTGGGAATAATGGAGTTTTATGTTTTCCATCTTCGAGTGCATAAGGATAACTGTAGGTTTTCCCACAATCAAAATTTAATGTATCTCCATGAGGTACTAATGCTAAACAAAGTTCTGATGCACAATGAGGACATTTTAAAAATGTTCCTCTAAAACTAATAAGAAGTTTTTGCCATTCATTTTCTGGTAAACGCTGATTTGGATCTTTTAGTCCATCACAAAAAGATTTAATAAATGCTTCTTGAATAAATTTTGGATATCTAGGCCATAACTTGATTGGATTAGGATGAATCCCAACTACTGGCCTATTTGAGTCATCGAATGGATTAAAAATAAAAACAGGTTTTGTACCATATAATTCCAATTCTCTTTTTTCAGTAATACAAACACTGTCAACATAAGCCTTTCCCATAAGAGGATCGTGCCTACAAAATAGTTTAAATAAAATCACAGCTAAAGAATGACAATCGGTCAATGAATTAGGATGGGCTTTTCCGCATACAATTTCAGGGGCCATATA
This sequence comes from Treponema sp., assembly GCA_024402665.1. Taxonomy (GTDB): domain Bacteria; phylum Spirochaetota; class Spirochaetia; order Treponematales; family Treponemataceae; genus Treponema_D. The sequence continues at coordinate 21,359 of JAKSTI010000013.1, read as the reverse complement.
TCCTGGCTTACCGCCTATATTTCCTGCGTTTTTCATTCCATCAGGAGTTACATTATCATTATCACAAATAAGAACATCTCCTGTTGAAACATCAATAAAAAAGTTTCCATCATTTAAGTCCTGATAACTCAAACCTTTTCTGTGCAATGTTCGGAAAGCATTTACAATATTCAATGCAGAAGTAATCAAAGAATCAGTTGAAGAGAAGCGAACTTTATTGTTTAGAATATCTGAAAAATCAGAAAAGTTCTTTGGACGTAAATTCATTACATAACCAAAGCTTCCATCTTTTTTTTCTGTTAAATACAATGGCCAAAGAAATTTATTATCAGGAGCACCATTTGCTATATTTGTTTGTAGGTTTTTTCTGAAATCTTTCTCATTCTGAAAACGAAAAGTGTACCACTTAAGTGCATAATCTGCATTATCGATTTTTACAGAGTAAACAATACCTTGTCCTCCTTCTCCTAGTTTTGAAATTATTTTTGCTGATTTTCCACCTTCTAGTTGTATAATATCACCTTTATTAAATTCCATTTTAGAAACCTCCGCCTTGTAAATTTAATGTTTCAACCGAATGGTATTCACCTACTTGTCCACACCATGGACATTTTAGTTGTACAATTCCTTTTTCATTTTTTTCTTCTGTGTGAAAACAGAAAGATTTTCCACAATTACACTGGGCTAAACTTACCGAATGGCAATAAGGGCATCCAGGATATTCACTTGTAGGATCGAAAGTTCCACTTGTATGTTCTTTATCATAACCTTCATTATGAGCTCTTTCCGGATCAATCTTAAAGGCCCATGTTCGTTTCCAATCAGAACCAAATTTCTGAATTCTCATTCCAAACAAATTTTCATTCTTACTAAATGCATAAGGGCATTTTGCTAGGATAATCTTTGCCTCTATTCGCTGATTGTTTTCATTATTTTCTTTCATCTATCTTTTATCCCTTCTAGTATGAACAGAAACATGTCGTCCACATTTTTGACAGATATAGCGTTCTTCTATCCAATATCTGATAAATGGTTGGTCAGTAGTATGAGACGTATTTAGGCCTCCAAAGTAACTTCGTTTATTTCTTCCACCTGCAGAACCTATTCGATTTTTATCATGACCAACTGCTTTATCAGTGATAACTTCTGTTACATAATCTAAACAATGCCAATTACCACATTTGGGACAACGATTACGGTTATACCAGAGAGTGATATTGGGTAGAATGACAGGAAGTAAAAAAAGAAATATTATTAGAAGTAAGATAAACCCCATAGAAAACCCCAAAAGTATTAATTCATTAATAATTATATCATAGATATAGAGGAAAGAAAATTTTATATTTACTAGAATCCAAATTCTCGCATAAATGATAGAATCAACTGTAAGTTATTTGTGTTACTTTTATTTATCAGAAATCAGCAAATACTTTTCAATAACTCAGTAGTATCAAAACCTAACATTGCTGTCAGTATTTCATTCATTCCTTCATCGAAAACAGATTTTTTATCTTCCAAAGATTTTATGCTAATTGAAAGATTAAAAGCCTGACGTGATATCTTTTTTTGTTTCAGTTTCTGATCTCGATATTTCCAAAATGGATGTTCCTCTATTTTAGCCAGAGCATTACATTGCTTTCCTAAACACTGTTTAGTTTTCATTTGTCTTACTGTCAGATACTTATGTTTAAGCTTGCAGTAACCACAGCAATTTGATTTTTTACATTGTGAACCATAAAGAACATTAACAATAATTGAATCATTTTCCTGTACCATATAAAACCTCCATTTTAATAAATTATACTTCAGGTGGAATATCAAATAGTGATACTGTAAACTATACTTCGTTCCAATCTTTATAAATTTCATCAAAGGCTTTGAAATTACTGTTGGAAGGATCGTTATGATCCGGCTTGATTGAAAAATAAATATCCGTAAACGTATGATCATAAAAGCTGAGCATATCCTTGAAAATTTTTGCAATCTGTGCAGGGGGATTTCTGAATGCTCCACAACCAAATGCACTTAAAACAAGAGTTTTTGAACCTCTAAAATAAGCTGTGTCGTAAATTGTTCTGATTTTATTTTCAGTTCCTCTTACCATATCAGGCGACATCTTTCCATTTTCATCAAGAGTAGGGCGATTGATTGCTGGAACTGCAACAAAATCACATACAAAAGGTTTTTCAAGCAAAGGATATCCATCTGATTCAAGGCCTCTGAAAACTGTTACTTCAGGTGATAAAACAGATCCCCAGTTTCTATCCAAAGGGTATGAATCTCTTTTCTTGTATAAAGTCTGGAAATAATTAGAAGACCGAAATAAACATTCTTCTTGTGCTCCAGCACCATTTTCAACACCTCCACCAGGATTATGACGGCTTGCCATATTAAGAACTAAAGGTGTTATACCATTTTCAGCTAATCTTCTGGCAGTTGCTAAACAATCTTCGTTTAATACATGAATTCTTACTTTAGGACCAGTCTGCAAATCCGGACCAGAAAAGAAAGCTACGTGAATCCTGTTATTGAATACGCGACTATCTGCAGGTTCTTTCAATACAACTTTTCTTCCATTAATAACATAACTGCCATTCATACAATGGCGTTTTGTATCCTGAATTACATCTCTTCTCAAATCATGAATCAAGTAATTGTCTTTAGCTTCACTTGCTTTTGTGAATACATCGATCCACCAGTTGGCATTCCATTCTTTTGTCATTTCCATATCAATCTCCTTAATTAGCATTTTTTCAAATCAAACTCATCCATAACTTCATGCATATCTTTTCTTGTATATTCAATGCATCTAGTTTTTAATTCTTCGGGACACCCGTAAAATCCTTCTGCCATTGCTGTTGCAATATCTGTTAATGTATCACAATCACCACCAAGACTCACTGCTGTACGAATGACATCTTCAAAACTGTTTCCTTCAAGGAATGCAGTCATTGCTTCTGGAACGGTTTCTTGACAGCTTTCTACATGACGATAATTTGGTCGGATTTCATCACAAGTTCTGCTTAAGTCGTATTTGAACTCTTTGATGACATATTCTTTTATCTGTTCTTTTGAATAACCATTTCTTCCCATCCAAATTACTGAAGCAACACTTTCAGCTCCTTTTACACCTTCTGGATGATTATGTGTTACTTCAGCAGACCAGCGTGCTACTTCCCGTGTTCTTTCCAATGTTTCAAATAACCAACCAGCTGATGCTACTCGCATTGCAGAACCATTTCCCCAGCTGTTGTAAGGTTTTGTATTTTCCATTGCCAGCCACTGATAAAATCTTCCACCATAACCTGCATGTGGATATTTGTGTCCCCAAAGCTGCATACTTGTTATCATCTGTGTTTTCATAGAGATTTCATCAGCTTCCAATCCTGCTTTTAATATTCCATCACAGATTGCGATTGTCATGACTGTGTCATCTGTAAAACGGGGATGTTTGCAGAATAATGGAAATTCCTTTGATTTATTTCCTCTATCAAACTCAAATGGTTCTCCAATAATGTCTCCTAAAATTGCTCCGTACATGTGTTTCTCCTTATCTATTAGTTTATGTCTTTAATATAACGTTCAATTGATATATAAAGGTCGCCGAAACAGTGACACTTTAATATGCATACCCTACGCAACCATATTTTGGGCAAAGTCCTTGATCTAAAAGCCATTCTTTATAAGCAGATTTATATGAATGGTATGAACGTGGTTTGGTAGAGGTAGTTTTGTTTGCCTTTGTAGTTGTTGAATATTCTTTGTTGATTTTGTCTTTCTTTTCTTTCCAGACAGAATATGAACTTTCATTAATGAGATAGAAGTTATCTTTTGTTTCTTCCCAGTAATACATTTCACCACATGCCATGTGGATTTCTATTACAAGATCCAGAAGAAATCTGAAAGAGAATTCTGTTTTTTGAGTATGATTACTGATAGATTCAAGAGAGTATGCATGTTTCTTTGTTGAAACAATATAATCTCTTGCCATTCCCATTGATTTAGTTCCCTTTTTTACTACTACAAACTGTGTCATAACTATCCTCCTGATTGATGTTATGACTTAAGTATACGGAGTTTTAGAAATGAAAAGGTCGCCGAAATAATGACAAAATCAGTTAATCATAAAAACATGGGAGATTTTGATCAAAAAGAATAGAATTTACCTTGTTGATGGAGAAAATTTTATTGATTACACAATACTTTACTACCATATCTGATTTAATATGAGGATTAAAAGCATAATCTGCAGATGCCAGGAAATCTTCAAAGTCTTCTATTGGTAATTCAAGTTTTAAACCTAATTGAAATACAGCTTCCTTCTTTGGAAGGTATTTATTTGTAGGAGAAATAATCTTTGAAAAGTATTTTCTATCGATTGAAGTATTTTTATAAACTTCTGAATTAGGAATATTTTTATCTGCAATCAATTGCTGAAGTTTATTCTTAAAATCAAGAGATTGATGCTGATCCTTGATAAATGTATCTATATCAATAGGTGCAATTTGTTTTTCGTTAGTTTTTGAATTATCAGTAGTTTTATCCTGAGGTATTTTCTTTAATTCAGCAGCAGTAGATGTTGGCGTTGCTGTTCTGTCTCCATCGTATTTTGAATAATGATTTTCATTTTCTGAATTATCAGCAATGTAATTTTCATCAATAAAACTCTGGATATCCTGATTCAGTTTTTCGGTAAGACTATAGGCTTCTTTATCATAAACAACAAGGGTAATGTCCATGTCATATTCAGAAAGAAAATCATCAATTTCTTCAATTGCTATATCTAATGCCATACCTTTAGGAAAACCATAATTTCCTGATGCAAGTAGTGGAATGGCAATACTTTTACATTTCAGGCGGCGTGCAATTTTAAGGGAATTGGAATAACAACTTCGAAGAATTGTACGTTCACCATGTGTTCCATCTTCATAATAAATTCCAACGGTATGGATAATATATTTTACGCCATTTTCTTTTTCAAGGTTGAATGCAGGTGTCACCGCAGACTGCCCACGGTCGATAATGCCAATTTCTGTTCTGGCAGCAAGAAGCTGATTTTCTCCTGCAGCAGTATAAATTGCAGAGTCGGTTCCGGCACCAATTCTTGGAAGTGGGTTTGCAGTATTTACGATAGCATCAGCTTTTACTTTTGTAATATCGTTACGGATTATTTGAAATGACATACAGAAATCTCCTATATTCTTTCCTTTATTGCATCAAGGGCATTTTCATAATGATATTTGGCCGATTCCTTATAGTAGTATCTTGCTTTATCAATATTTTTTTCATAGCCTAATCCATTTTCATAACATTGTCCCAATAAATAGTTAGCACTTCCAAAATCTTCGTAAGGATTATTTGGTATTCCATATTCTAAAGTTTTAATTAAGTATTCACGGGCTTTTATGAAATCCTGTTGTATACCTAGTCCATAATAGTAACATTTTGCAAGTCCTTCAAAGGCTTTAGGTTCACCTTTTTTTGCAGACTTTTCAAAACATAAAAATGCCTCTATATCATTATTAAGTGAATCTCCACCCTCTAAATAGTATTGACCTTGATAAAATTGACATAGAGCATCATTTTTTAATGCTCCTTTTCTAGCATAATAGAAAGCCTTTTCTTCATCTATAGGCACATTTTTTTCTTCATTTAATGAATAAGTTGTCATATTTTGCACTTCCTTATACTCAGAGTATAGGGGAGTGCGATGGATTTGTCATTAAACCTATGGTTGTATAAATGATAAAAATCATTGACATAATATTTTCTTTCTTATAATTTTGATTTTAAAGGTAGGACTCATAATCTAAATATGATTACTCACAAAGACTATAATCCAGAAGAAATTGATTTGTTATATTCTCTCGTAGAAAATTCTGTGGCAGAACATAAAGCGCTTGATATGGAAACATTAATTACTGTTCTTCATCCAGGCGATTTTTATCTATATAAAAGAAGTCCTTCCGGAGAGACTTTTCAATTCAATGGGCTTCAATGGAAAAAGAATAACAAAATATACAATCTTTTATTTCAACCTCAAATAAGATTTCACAATCATATCCCTTATATTGAATGGGTTCCAATTATTACCTGCGATGAAGAACATTTTAGTTCAGGCGATTTATCAATGATAAAAAAAGAAAATAGAATCAGCACAGAAGAATAGAAAATTGAAATTTTCGTTATAGTTATAGCGGAGGGTACGGACTCGCCGTTACGGTCGCAGACGTCCTGTCTGCTCCCTCCACGGCGTCTTCGTTCACTAACTGCGACGTCCTGTCGCAGTTTCCTGAAAAACGCTCCAAGTCTTCGCCTTTTTCAGGACCGTTCACTTCGCTTCGAGTCCTGCCTGTTCAAATATTAAATGTACATCGTTTTTGTTTAAAGAAAAAAAAGCACTTACTTTCGTAAGTGCTTTGGATTTAGCGGGGGCAGGACTCGAACCTGCGGCCTCCGGGTTATGAGCCCGACGAGCTGCCAACTGCTCTACCCCGCGTCGTATTTTCGTGTATTATATGGGGATACTAATATTTTGTCAAGTGTTTTCTTCTTCGTTTTGTAAACTCTGGTATTTGATGCGGCATTCCAGACAGGCAAGGATGATTACTGGGAGGGCGAACCATCTGAGGTTATTCTGGAAAGCGGCAAAGAAATCGTAGATACCGTGAAGGATTACTGCATATACAAAATAACTTATCCGTTTTTCTTTCTTAAAAATACTGTAAACAAAAAGTCCGCACAAACCTGCACATGTCATGTGGATGATGTCTGAAGAGAAGATTCTAAGGAAGATTGTGTAATATAACAAAACTCCACCTTTAGAAGCGGCTCTCTGCAGGTGATCCAGATAATATACTACAGATTCAAAGCAGCCCAAAGAAAGTCCGAACATGAAAGACAGCATTAAGAACTGAAGTGCAGTGCAAGACTTTTTTGGTAAAGGATAAATCAATAAAGCTTTAAAGGCTTCTTCAATCAAACCAATTACTACAATAGATTTAATCAGAGAATACAGAATGGAATTTGTATTCATAAAAGATAAATCTGGCAGAAAATACTGCAAAAGAGAAATTGGAAGGATTGCAAGAAGTCCAAGAAGCAATGCTTTAAAAAGACTTGAGAATTTCAAATCAAATTTCTTGAAAAAGAATAATCCTACAAGAACTGGGAGAAAACAAACAATAATTGGGATTACTAACTGGTAAATCATAATCTCTTAGTTTCCGCAGTTGCAGCCTTCTCCGCCACAGCCATTTTCGCAATCGCCACCACAGTCGCCGTTACAGTCACCACCGCAACCGCCTCCGCAGCCTCCGCCACAACCACCACAGCCGCCACCGCAGTTTGATGCTGTAAGCTGTGCAAGTTCTTCTTCAGAAGGATCTCTAACTTCAACAACTTCAATGCTGAAAGTTAATGCTTTTCCTGCAAGTTCGTGGTTTCCGTCAATTTTAATTTCTGTATCGCCAACTTCAACAACTCTTACAATCGTTGGGCCACCTGGAGTCTGAACCTGGAAGTTCATTCCAACTTCAATTTCTCCGTCAAATTCAAAACGGTCTCTTGGAACGCTGGCAATAAGTCTTTCATCATATGTACCGTAAGCTTCTTCTGGCTGAACTGTTACTTCAAATTTGTCTCCAGTTTCTTTGCCTTCAAGTTCTTTTTCAAGTCCACTGATTAAGTAGCCGTTTCCATGAAGATATAATAAAGGTGTGCTTTCTACAGAAGAATCAAGAACCTTTCCGCTTTCATCTGTTAATGTGTAATGGATTGCAACCATTTTATCCTGTTCAATTTTCATTAAAAATCAATTCCTTCGCTACTAATAGCGTTATCCTGAACAACTTCTGTGATTTCAGGACATGCATCTTTTAAATATCTTTCAATACCCATTTTCAAAGTCATTAATGCCATAGGACAGCTTCCGCAAGCACCAGTAAGATTCAAATGAACTTTGTTTTCGTCATCAATGCATACAAATTCCATGTCGCCACCATCAGCCTGTAACTGAGGACGGAACATTTCCAAAGCTTCTTTTACAGTTGCCAACATTTTTTCATCAGCCATAAAATACCTCATCTATATTGTATATTAAAGATAATATAATTTTTATAAAAAGTCATTGAAAAATTAGCCTAACTCTTCAACCTTTCTGTTTAATTCAATAATTCTTGTATGTAAATAGTGATCTACTGTGTTTTTTTCCAGAATTCCAAGTGGAGTGTTGTCTGCATCAACAATTGGGATGGCGTCTACATCGTAAAAATCAAAAAGTTCATATGCTTCTGGTAAAGTTGTAGAAGGTTTGCATGTAACAATCGGCTTATCCATAATATCCATAGCAAGCATTGTTTCTGCAAAATCGCCAATCTGCATGATTTCTTTAAGATGCTCAAGGCTGATTATTCCTGTAAGTTCTCCATCCGGACCTTTAACTACGTAATTCAAATTCTGATTGTGGCTGAAGGAATTCAAAATAGTAAAAAGCATATCTGTTTCCTGCACAATTGATGGTGAATCGTAATTGCAGATTTTTTCTTTTCCCCAGGTAACATCTGTAACTCTGGTATTTTTCTTGATATCGTCAGTTGTAACATTAAGTCCGCATTCTCCGGCTTTTGTAACTCCGATTTTAACAAAAACAGGGCCCACCAGCTGAACTATAAATGTTGTTGCGGTGATGATTAAAAGGATTTGTGGTCCGATTGAATCTGAAAAATCACTTCCTGCTGCAATTGAAAGTCCGATTGCAACTCCCGCCTGACTTAAAAGACAATAAGGCAGATATTTTTGAACAGTTTTTGGTGCTTTTGTAAGCCATGCCCCAAAGGTTGCTCCAATTGCTTTTCCAAATGTTCGTCCAAATACGTAAAGAAGGGCAATAACTCCAAGGAATGGTGTAATAATCCAGATATCAAGTTTTGCACCAACAAGTACAAAGAATAGAACGTAAATTGGTGGTGTATATTTTTCTACAAGTGCAAAGATGTTTGTATTTTTAAGTTTAGAGAAGTTTGCCATAAAGAATCCAACTGACATGGCTGCAAGGATGTTGTCAAAACCAAAAAGTTCGCAGACTCCTGTACAGATGAATAAAGTTCCAAGTCCGAATGTAAGGATTCTGCTTTCGTTGTTTGAAAGGCGCATTGTAATAAAATGAAGGAGAGCACCAAAGGCAAGTCCAATGAGCATTGATCCAAAAATGTCTTTACAGATTAAAAGCATCTGGATTCCAAAAGGCTGTGAACTTCCGCCGATTAATGTTGTTGCACAAGTAGAGGCGATTGTATAAAGAATAAGGGCAACGGCATCATCCATTGCTACAATTCCGTAAACTGTTGTTGTTAATGGACCTTTTGTTCTGTATTCAACAAGTACGTCTGTTGTTGCAGCTGGTGCAGTGGCAGAACAGATTGCTCCAAGAATTAATCCTAATGAAAGTGAATAGGAAATATCTTTTGTAAAAATGTAAACAACTCCAGTTACAAGGCCACCTACGAGGAATGCAGGGGTAATTGCTTCAAACAAAAGGATGCTTACAAACTGTTTTCCGTATTTTTTGATTGTTTTGATTTTAAGTTCGCCACCAATTAAAAAGCCGATTAATGACAGTGCGATTGTACTGATGCTTTCCATTGAGCCGATTACATTTGGTTCAAGAATGTGAAATCCTGAAGAACCAATTAAAATTCCGATGATGATGTATCCAACTACCTGAGGGATTCTTAACTTTTGAAAGAGCCAGCCGCCGCTTGCTCCAAGGAATAAAATCAGTCCAAAAATAAGTACAAGGACTACAGCGTCTAATGCCTGAATGTGCATTAACTGTGGTAAAAGTGAAGCTAATGGATTGTTCATACAAGTTTCCGTTAGTAAAAATTAATATAAAAAGGTTTCTACAATTTCTTCGAAGCTGCGTGGTTTTTCTGGAGAATCTTTTTTAGGATAGAGCCATTCGTAATACAAAGATGCAGAAATCAGTTTTCTACCATATTCTCTTGTTTCAGAATAAGGAATTGTTTCTAAGAACAAATCACCTGGCATATGCTTCTTTTTTCCAAATTCAATCATAGAACTGTTGAGCCATCTTCTTACTCTGGTGATTCCTGCATTGTAAGAAAAGAAAGCCTGAAGAATTGAATTATCGCAGCGTCTGATAAGTTCAGACAGATAATAAGTTCCAAATTCTACGTTTGTTTCTGGATCAATTAAATTATATTCTCGTTTTTTTAGTTTTCCTGCAATATCTTCTGCAGTAAGTTCCATAAGTTGTGTTAATCCAACAGCACCGGCAGTACTTCTAACATCTTCATCAAAGAAACTTTCACTGCGGACAAGGGCATACATAATTGAATTATCAAGATTATATTTGCTGCTGTATGTGTCAATTATTTCGCTGAAATCCTGTGGATAAACGAATTTCAATTCTTCTGTTGTAAGAGAACGGTCGCTTATGTTTGCAGAACGGGCTGCAATTCTAAGGCTTAATGGATAGTAATCTGAATCATATTTTGCACAAACACTTAGGAACTGAGCCATTTGCATTGAAGTGTCTGTAGAAATTCCCAGTTTAAAAAGTTCAAGCCATTCAGGGTACACTTTTTCAGGGAAGCCAAAATATACATAGCCTTTAAGAAGGATTTCTGCACTTTCAACTCTCTGTTTGTCTGATGGAGCAGGGCTGGAACACAAAACCCGTGTAAATTCGTCTCCGGAATAGCCAAGTCTGTACGCAGAAAGTATTTTGTAATATGGATTGATTCCGCAGTCTAAGGCTCTTGTAAAGGCACGTTCAATTTCAAGATCCTTATCCTTTACTTTGATATAGCCTTCCTGAATAAGTCTTCCATAAATATATGCTACTTTTGCAGTTGTTTCGTTTGAAGCATAACCGTCAATGTTTTCAAAAAGTGTTTTGAATAAAGACCAGTTGCCGCTTACCATAAGCTGTGGAATTAATGAATCAAAAAGATCATCAAAATATTCTGGATCTGACCACTGGGCTGAATAAACGTTAAGTTCTTCTATTGCTTTTTTATGTGACTGACTGATTTTTGTGTTCAAAAGGTACCACATGGCATTGTCTTTTAAGTCGCCGCTTTTTGTATTTGCAATTGCATTTTCAAGACAGTTGATTGCCTGTGTGTAGTGATTTCCTGCTTTTTCCCAGAAACGGCCGGCATAGAACCAGAAGTAGAAACATGAATCGTAATAACAGTATTCATCTGCAAGTTTTTCAAAAAGCTGGGCATTTGCCTTAAAATCTGAGCTGGCGTAAAGATATGCTTTTCCAATATCAGAAACTAAAAGGGAATATGGTTCAATGTCTGCTTTTTCAAAAAGATTAAAGAGAGAAAGGCTTTTTTCTAAGGCTGCAGTGTAATCTTTTTTATATAAGTCCATTCTGTAACAGATGATGTACTGTTTTTTTGTATAATCTGCTTCTTCTTCAGGAAGAGATGGGAAATATGTATCTCTGAAAAATTTATAATGTTCGTTAGAAATCTTTCTGCTGATGAACCAGTCAAAAACTTCCTGCTGGTACCGCTGAGATTCTGTTTTGTTTAACGCTTCCAGTCTAAGGCGAATCAGTTCATTATCTGCTTCTGCAAGATTCAGATTGTTTGTAATTTCAATAAGTCGTGTAAGTTCATTTGATTGTGTGAACTGACGGGCCGCAATTAAAAAAGAATCTTCATCCGGGAAAATATCAATAAGTTTCTGGCAGGCTTTGTTTTTATCCTGAACAGAACCGAGTGTTGTAAGGCACTGGGCACTTCTTTTTGCACAGAAATAAGAACCGTTTTCTATACAATTGTTAAATTTTAATTTTGCTTCGTTTACTTTATCATCTGCAAGAAGCTTTAGTCCCATAAAATAGTCGGCATCGTAACCAAAAGGATTTGTCTGAGCCAGCTGTTTTTCGGCAGCACTGCAGGAAGATAAAAATAATGAGATTGTAGTAAAGGTTAAAATTACTTTAGAAGAGAATCGCAATGTCAGTCCTTAGTTAGCAGGGATTATAATTTCTGTTCCAGAAATAATGTGATCGGGATTTATAATGTTATTATATCTGGCGATTTTTTTATAATTCCATGGGTTTTTATAGTAGGCATCTGCAATGTCCCACAAAGTGTCGCCCCATCTGAGAACGTATTTTACATCACCATTTTTTGTTTTTGATGGCTGAACCGGAAGAACTTTTTCACCCTGTTCAACTACAACAACTTCATTTACTTTTGCTTCTGGAACAACTGTTGTTTCTACAGCAACGTTTTTATCTTTAGAAGGCTTTTTTCCAGAGAAAGCAGGAATCAAAAACAAGATAATTAATGTAGCAATAACACATATGGCTGCACAAACTGTGCAGATGATTACAGGGAGTCTTGTTTTTTTCTCCCCGTAATCATCATAAGAAGCTGCTTTCCCCATTACAGTTTCTTTGTCATACAGACCAGTAAAACTAATTGGTCCGCTGCTTGAAATTGAATAATTATCTGCCTGAATGCGTTCTTCTGTAGTTCTTGAAATCAAAGGAATTGCAGAATCGCTGCTTCCACCTGTTTCAGGGTCTACAATTTTTGCTGTAAGTTCGTTATTTTCGTCCAAATCAAGAGAAAAAGAAAAAGAAGGTTCTCCGTTTGGGTGTTTTACTAAGTTGTCAATTTTTAGAGTATCAACATATTCTGCATCTTCCATAGAACCATTTTCAGATCTGTACAAGTCAACCATGATGCAAGTCTGGTCGTTATTTGCGGTAGTCAGTTCTAATGTTTTTGACTGAGGAGTTCCTTCTTCCATTACGGGATAGAAACTGCCGTCAGCAAGTTTAATTCCTACGGTTTTCATATATGAGTATCGTAAAACATATAGAGTAAATTATCAATATTCTATTTATAAAAAAAGCCCCTGAATTGTTCGATTAAATAACCGTTCAATTCAGGGGCATTTTGTACCCACCGCTTGTTTTGCCTTACTGGTAAATGAACTCTGAAACAGAAATCAATTCATTAACAGTTGTTCCGAATTTCTGAGCAATGTTGTATTCAGAAACTTTTGCAACGTTATTTGAACTGTCGCATTTTACAATAATGCGTTTTGTAATCTGTTTATCAGCATCGTAAGTAGTAATCTGTGAAAGAACACCGTCTGCTGTAAACTTGAAAACAAGAGTTTCAGTTTTCTTTAAGTAATTGTCAAAAGTAGAAATGCTGTCAATCTTTCCATTTTTTGCATATGTATAAGTTGACTGCTTATCTAACTGGCCGTTTCCGCAATATTCGTTTACTTCAGCTACACGATTTTCTTCATCGTATTTGTAAACTGTTTTCCACAAAATTGCACCTTCGCCATCGTATCCTGTTTCTTCAGAAAGAACGCCGTCAGAATAAGTATAAATTACTTTTCCTTTTAAAATGCCGTTTTTTCCATATTCAGAACAATCTACCTTTTTTCCTGCCTTAAAAGTTGTTACAGATTTCCATAACACTTCTTTGTTTGAATCATAGCAAGTCTGTTCTGTAAGATTTCCTGTTGCATCATATTTAGAAATGATTTTAGAAAGTTCTACATCTTTTGGAGAATATTCTGTAGTTTCAACTTCCTTTCCAGCAAGATTCAAATTATGAATAATTTTTGCACTTGGTGTTCTGAAATAATTTCCGAATTTTGAAGTAACTGCAAAATCTGTCTGAGTATAACTCTGAACATTACCTGAGATTGGTGCATAAGTGAAAATGTCCAGACCAAAAAGAGCTGCACCTAATAAAGCGATTGAAACTCCCGAAAAAATCTTTTTCATAAAACCTCCAAATTAACCGCAAGTAATTTGATTTAACGGAAAAACACTCTTATACTCTATGATAACACATAAAATGTAAAATGAGAAATAATATTAGTAAGGAATCATAAAAAATGAATGAAAAGCAGTGGAAAATTTTCAGCGATTTTAAAACTGAATTCAAGGCAAAAGTTGAACAGTGGCAGAAAATGGTTCCTGAATTAAAGCAGTTTCAGCAGCAGATTGCCAGCGACAATGGTCTTTCTTATTCTGTAGAACTTCCTGTAGTTTATAATACTGATTTAGATAAAATTTCCAGAGATGATAGAATTGCACTTATTGTGATTGGTGATAATCCAGGAAAAAACGAACAGCTTTTACAAAACAGCTGCTATCTTGTTGGCCAGGCAGGAAAACTTGCTGACGGATTTTTTAAACGAAATCCATGTCTGAATATTGATTTTAGAAAAAATGTCATCATTCTGAATAAAACGCCTGTTCACAGTGGTAAGACAAAACAGCTGGAACTTCTTATAAAAATGGGCGGTGAAAAAGCTCAGTCTCTTATTGAAGAAACTCAGCGCTGGATGGCAGAAAAAACAGCCCGTCTTCATATTGAATTATTTAATGCCGCAGAAACTGAAGAAGAAAAAACTCAGGTTTGGCTGGTGGGATATTCGGAATTAAAAAACAAAGGGCTTTTTCTTCTATATAAAGAGGAACTGCAGAAAGCTTATGAAAAGTTCCCATCTGTGTGGCAGAATGTTTTTGTGTACCAGCATTTTTCCATGAACCGTTTTTCTATTGATCTAAAAGATTTTCTGGCGGAACAAAAAAATCCTTCTGACCTTCATCAGGTGCTGGAAAAATTGGGTTCTCTTCATAAAGAAGAAATCTTTGGCATAAACTAAAGTCTGATTAATTTTGCCCCGGACTTTTCATCTACCGGAAGGGATGCACATTCTTCTTCGTTCAGGGCAACAGAAATTAAATCTCCTGATTTTAATGCAGTGTTTTTTTCGCAGTTTACAAGAGTGAGTCCTAATTTGCTGCAGCCGTAAAAACCTGTTCTGTTGCCTGGCAAATAGAATGAATCACTGGCAATTTTTACAAGAAGATTTTTGCTTTCTTTATTAAAGTCATTTGAAACAGAAATAAAACTTAAAACGGCTCTTTCTTTAGGAAGTTTTGCCATTGAAGAAAGTTTTAATAATTTTGCAGGAGCATCTTCTGTAGAAAAAGCAAAATTACACCATTTGTTTTTACTTCCTGTATAAGATTTAAATCCGTTCATAGGACATTCTAAGGCATGTGGACATGGAAAAGCGACTCTGAAATTGTCATTGATGAAGCGGCCTCTTAAAAGAGAAAGGGTTCGTGCTGCTTTTGGAACTCCCGGTTCTACTAAAAGATATTTAGCATTTGCACCAGAATAGATTTTAAGCTGATCATAATATTTTTTTGTCTGATACTCTGGTGGCATTGTACTTGCCTGATCCAGTTCATTAAGCATATTTGCGCAGGTAATAAAATCTGCCTTCTGTTTGATTGCTGTACCAAAACTTCCTTTTACACGAATAATTTTCCAGGGAGTTTCTTCTGCTCCAGAGGTGGCGGCTGTTTTTGCAGCAATAGAAAGATATATATCTTCTCCTAAAGCCATACTGTTTGCAGATACATCAAGGCAATACCAGGTAAGTTTAACTTTTCTAAGTTCAGGGCGAGAAAGCCACAAAGCAGATACAACTGTTAATGGCCCCGAACCTAAATCTATGCAGACACTTTCTTTTGAAGGAAAACATTCCGGACTAAGATTTGAAAAAAGTCTTGTAAGGCGAACAAGATTCCACCAGGTATAGTATCTTACATAGGAACTAAGCTGAATATTCTCATTCATATATCCAAGGCGGCGTTCACTTCTATTATCTGTAAGCTGATGAGATAATTCTCTGATATTATATGGAAGCTGCTGTAACTGGCGGCTGTTTAATGGTTTTACGCCCTGTACAATAGAGTCAAAGTTATTAAGGATGTTTATAGTTTCTCTAGAAAGGTTTTCTGTAGAAAACTGAGAGTTTACAACTGCATATTTAATTTGTTTCATTTTGCTTAAAGTTTTTTACCATAAAATAGATTTCAGAAAGTTCACGTCTTGCTTCACGAATCTGCTGGATTATTTCTGCATTATCCTGAACATACTGTGCTTCTTCCAGAATCTGGAGCCCCGCACCTTCTGCTGTGAATTTCTTTTCATTAATAAGATATTTAAGGCGGAAAATAATTTCTAAATCATGCTGAGTATAAGTGCGTCTTCCGCTAACATCCTTTTGTGGCGTAAAAGATGGAACTACATCTTCCCAATAACGAAGCACATGAGTCTTTATACCTGTTAATTCTTCTACGTCACCAATGGAATAAATCATCGTTCTCTATCTTCCCACTTAGTACGGCTGCCCTTCATTTCAAGAAGAACAGGGATATGGTCGTAACCTAAATCTTCACGAATGCGGTTTTTAAGATATGTAACATATGGTTCAGGAACAACTTCTGGTCTTGTTGCAAAAATTACAAAAGAAACAGGGTTTGTACTTGCCTGAGTCATATAGCGGATTTTGAAGTGGGCTGTCTTACTTGCTGGAGGCGGATATCTGTCTAACCAGTCCTGAAGTGCATTATTCAAAGATGATGTTCCGATTTTGCGTGTAAGCTGTTCATACAATTCAATTGTAGTATTAAGCAGATCTTTTACGCCTTTACCTTCAAGTGCAGATAAAGGAAGAATTGGTGCAAAATCCATCTGACCAAACATAATATTAATCCATTCACGGGCTGCTTTTACTGCTTTCTGATTCTGCTCTTCCCGTAAATCCCATTTGTTCAGAACAAAAATGATTCCGCGGCCTTTTTCAAATGCAAGGGAACAGATTTTTTTATCCTGTTCGGCAAGTCCTTCTACCGCATCAATCATAAGGTAAACAACATCACATTCATCAAGAGTTTTAATTGCTCTGTTTACAGAATAGTATTCAACATCATCAGTAACTTTTGCCTTTCGTCTGATTCCCGCTGTATCAAGAACTCTAAAGTGTCTTCCACCATATTCAAATTCGCCTTCAACAACGTCACGGGTAGTTCCTGCATAATCACAAACAATGGAATTTTC
Source organism: Treponema sp. (assembly GCA_024402665.1). Lineage (GTDB taxonomy): Bacteria > Spirochaetota > Spirochaetia > Treponematales > Treponemataceae > Treponema_D. The sequence goes on along the minus strand of JAKSTI010000013.1, from coordinate 4,410 downwards.
TGTGTGAGTAAGTCTGTTAGATAAAGTTGATTTACCTGTATTTGGTTTTCCTAAAATTGCAATTTTAATAGGACGGTCTGCGCTTAAAACTTTTACTTTAGAAAAGTCACAGCGGCTTGTAACTAAATCTGAAAGTTCACTGATGCGGTCTCCGTGTTCAGCAGAGATAAAAATCAATTCATCAAAACCGTATTTTGCATAGTTCCATGCTTCGGCTTCGTTTTTACCGCCTTCTGTTTTGTTTACTGCGGCAATCAGCTTATTCCAGTAAGGGCGCATTTTAATGATGAATTCTTCATCTTCACCAGTAATAACTCCTGCTTCAAGCAAAAGAATTACAACATCTGCCTTCTGAATCATATCAAGGGAGCGTTCTACTACATAATCATCAAGTTCGGCTTCCTTTGTTCCAATATCGCGTGTAAGTTTATAACCGCCAGTGTCTACAAGATGAACCGGTTTATCGTTAATAATTGCAGTTGCTTCAACCGGGTCACGAGTAACACCAGGCTGGTCATTTGTAATAGCAACTCTTTTATGAAGGAATCTGTTAAAAAGAGTAGATTTACCAACATTTGGTCTGCCGGCAATAACTACAAGAGGAAGTCCTTCATATTCCTTATCTTCCGGGGCAACTTCATCTTCTTCAAAATAATTGCCGTTAGAATCTATAAGAAAATCAGGCTGTTCTTCTGGTTTATTTTTTAATTCTTCGTTCTGTTTTGGTTTACTAAAATCTGGTTTCTGTTTTTTCTTAGCCATGGGTAAATTATAACATAAAATCATTATGCATGGAATAAACACAACCACAATATTGCTGGCGGTAAAGATTATATTCTGTACTGATTTCAAGACTTCTTTTGAATCCGCCTTTTTTCTTAAAGTCAGATGGCAGCCATTTAGGACCGTTAATTCCTTTTTCAGAAATAAGCTGACCTTCTATGTTGATTTTTTCTGCATCCTTAAAAGGGCTGATTGAAAGAGTAGTACAAAAATAGTCGAATTTATTTGCGGCTGCATATTCAAATGCTTTTTCCAGACGGAATTTATAACATCGGCGGCAACGTTCACCTTTTTCCTTTTCTTTTGCCAGTTCACTTTCCTTCTGAATATTTATGGCACTATAAAATTCCTGAGGATCATAATTGCATTCAATTACTTTAATCTGATTTTCTACTGCAGGCGGGAATTTCAAGTACAAATCTTTTAGTTCTTTAAGGCGGCGTTCATATTCTTCTGATGGATGAATATTTGGATTATAATAGAAAACAGTTATATCAAAATGATTGCACAAATATTCAAGAACATAAGACGAACAAGGTCCGCAGCAGGCATGAAGGAGCAGACTTGGTTTAATACAGGCTTTTGAATTTTCTAAAAGGATAGAATCCAGTTTATTCTGATAGTTTACTTTCATCTGTACCTTTTTTAAGGGCAGAATCTACACAGCTTATAAACGCAAGGCTAGCAAGTTCCGCACCATCAATAATAGAAACAACACTTTTATTCTGAGCAATCATTGAATCAGCAATGGCAGTAACTTTATCATCGCCTTTGCCTTTGTTTGTAATAACATCGATTTTTGTAAGCTTTTTATCAGCAACAGTAACATCAAGTTCAACAGTATAAAAACTTGTGGCACATTTTGAATTGTAAGTTCCGTCTGCAACAGATTCAACTTTTACATTATAAAAAGGTAAACTTTTTGCTTCTTTAATCTGATTCCGCTGTTTTTTAATCATATAAGACCAGAACAAAAGTCCAAAACAAACAATAATCAGCAGATATTTATATTTCTTCATAGGAGAAGTATAAATAAAAACATAAGAAAATTAAACAAGATAAAAATCTTTTTTTTGCAATACAAATCTTTGTTGTTAAATTAACCAAAATACATTAAAATTAAATACCGTTATGAAAAACGGTTTTGACAACGATAAGTATCTTAAAATTCAATCTGAACACATTAAAGAAAGGATCACCCACTTTGGTGATAAGCTCTATCTGGAATTTGGAGGCAAATTATTTGATGATTTCCACGCTTCCAGAGTTCTTCCAGGTTTTCAGCCAGACAGTAAATTACGCATGTTGATGCAGCTTGCTGATGTAGCAGAAATTGTTATTGTAATCAGTGCTGTTGATATTGAAAAAAATAAAATTCGTGGTGATCTTGGTATTACTTACGATAAAGATGTTCTGCGCCTTAGAGACGAATTCCAGAGCCGCGGACTTATGGTTGGTAGTGTCTGTATTACACATTATACAGGCCAGGAAGCAGCAAAAATCTTCCGTAATAAACTTAAAAAAATGGGAATCAAGGCTTACTATCATTATGTAATTCCTGGTTACCCTTCAAATGTACCATTAATTGCCAGTGACGAAGGTTTTGGTAAAAATGATTATATTGAAACAACTCGTCCACTGGTTGTAATTACAGCACCAGGCCCAGGATCAGGAAAAATGGCAACTTGTTTAAGCCAGCTTTATCACGAAAATAAACGTGGTGTAAAAGCTGGATACGCAAAGTTCGAAACATTCCCAATCTGGAACATTCCACTTAAACATCCAGTAAACCTTGCTTATGAAGCTGCTACAGCCGATCTTGCAGATGTAAACATGATTGACCCATGGCACTTAGAAGCATATGGAAAAACAACAGTAAACTACAACCGTGATATTGAAATTTTCCCAGTTCTGGATGCAATTTTCAAAGGAATTTACGGTTCAAATCCATATAAATCACCAACAGATATGGGTGTAAATATGGCAGGTCTTTGTATTTACGATGATGATGCCTGTCGTGAAGCAAGCCGTCAGGAAATTATTCGCCGCTATTACAATACATTGAATAATTTTGTAGATGGCTCTGCTACTGAAGATGAAATTAAAACAATTGAACTTATTATGCAGCAGGAAAACATTACAACAGATTATCGTAAGGTAACTGTAGCTGCAAAAGAAAGAGCTGCAAAAGATAAAACAATTTGTGCTGCAATTGAATTACCAGACGGAACAATCATTACTTCACAAACATCAGAATTGCTTGGAACAAGTGCGGCTTTACTTTTGAATGCAACAAAACATCTTGCAGGAATTGATCACAAAGTAAAACTTATTCCAAAAGAAATGATTGAACCTATTCAGGAAATGAAAGTAACTTACTTAAGTGGAAACAACCCTCGGCTTCATACAGATGAAGTTCTGGTTGCACTTGCAATGCTTTCTAAAAATGATGAAAACTGTAAAAAGGCAATTGCACAGCTTCCTAATTTAAGAGGCTGTCAGGTTCATACAACAGTAATGCTTAGCGAAGTAGACCGCAAAATCTTCAAAAAACTTGGCGTAGACCTGACTTGTGAACCAGTAAGCAAAAAACAAAAATCTTTAATTGGATAAAAAGTTTTCTCTTGAAACCAGGCAGATTTTGGTGGCGCTGGCAGATAAATATGAAATTCCCTCTTTTTGCGATGGTGATCCAAGCCGGTTTTTGCGCTGGTATCCTGTTTCCCAGATTGCAGATGTAGAATGCTGCTCCTTTATTGCGGCTATGCTTGCATTTGGAAACAGAAAACAGTTTATTCCAAAAATCCAGTCAATTATGGAAATGGCAGATAGAACCAGCGGCTCTGTTTCAAAATGGCTGCTTGCTGGCAGTCCGAATTTTACTTGTGGTGAAAAAAAGTTCTATCGTTTTTATTCTTACGATGATATGCACTGCCTTTTTGGTGAGCTGGCAGAAATTTTAAAAACTGCAGGAAGCCTTGGAGAATATTTTCATAAAATATGGAAGACAGGGGTTTTAGGGGATATGCCCCTAGGAGAAGGGGTGGTGGAAGACGCAGTGGTGGAGCAGGGCGAAACCGCTGTGGCTGAAGACAGGGGAAGGCTTTCCCCCCACAAAAATTTAGATTTATTAATTTCAAATGCATTTCCAGAATCAGCAATTGTTCCTAAAGGAAAAAATTCGGCTAATAAAAGGGTTCATATGTTTTTAAGATGGATGGTCCGCCAGAATTCGAATGTAGATTTGGGAATATGGAACTGGTATCCCCAGAGGGCACTTTTAATTCCACTGGATGTTCATGTTATGCAGGAAGGAAAGAAACTTGGGCTTTTACCAGAAAATGCCACAGCCTCAAGAAAAACCGCAGTAATGCTTACAGAAAAAATGAAAGAAGTTTTTCCTGAAGATCCCGCCAGAGCTGATTTTTCGCTGTTTGGAACTGGTGTAGACCGTTGATTTTATTTTGACATTTATGATATATTTGTCATATAGATTCTTGAATATTGTTCGAAAATCATTTTAAAAAAAGAGGTTCAAATGGAATACAATGTTGAAAAACAGCATGTAAAAGGTAAACTTCATGCTATTGAACGTATTAATGCTCTTTGTGATAAAGACACATTTGT
>JAKSTI010000012.1 GCA_024402665.1 Treponema sp. | reverse complement strand
GAATATGCCATAGTTTTTTTGGCACCATCAGCAGGATTAGAACCAGCGTCTGTAAGTTTACCATTTACAAGGTAAGCACCCTTTTCCCAAAGTTTCATTTATTGCTCCTTTTTTTCCTTCAGCATCTGAGCATCTGATTGCCCCTGACGCAATTCCAATGCAGCATAAGTGTCGTTTTTAAAAGACTGAACAGATTTATTTTTTTTCTTCTGATCATTCTTTTTTTTCAATGCCTGCTGCAACTGGTACGAGGAAGATCTATTCATCAATGAATAATATTCTTTGTCATCCATAAATTTGAACGGATAAATATTATCATAAACTCTAACTTCTCTCAATATTTTCTAATAAATATTGTAAATTCAATTCTAAATCATTATAATTTCCATATTATGGCAAAGATTCAGATGAAAAATGCTATCGCTGAGCTCGATGGCGACGAAATGACACGTGTTTTATGGAAGGTAATTAAAGATGAACTTCTTTTACCTTTTGTTGATTTGAAAACAGAATATTATGACCTTGGTCTTAAAAGTCGTGATGATTCTGATGACAAAATTACTTATGAAGCAGCCGCTGCAATTAAGCGTCTTCACGTTGGTGTAAAATGTGCAACAATCACATCTAACCAGGCACGCGTAGAAGAATACAAACTTAAACAGCTTACTCCTTCTCCAAACGGAATTATCCGTGCTGAATTGGACGGTACTGTATTCCGCGAACCAATCTTTGTTAACAATGTACACGGTACTGTTAGCTGCTGGAAAAACCCAATCGTTCTTGGACGTCACGCTTATGGTGATGTTTACAAAAACTGCGAAATCAAATGTCCTACAGCTGGTAAAGCAGAACTTGTATTTACAGGTGTTGATGGAAAAGAAATCCGTAAAACAATTATGGATATGAAAGGACCTGGAATTATTCAGGGTATCCACAATCTTGATAACTCTATTGAAAGTTTTGCTCGTTGTTGTTTCACTTACGCATTAGACCGCAAGATTTCAGTTTGGTTTGGTGCAAAAGACACAATTTCTAAAACTTACGACGGAAACTTCAAAGCAATCTTCCAGAGAGTATTTGAAGAAGAATACAAAGCTAAATTCGAAGCAGCCGGCATTGAATACTTCTACACATTAATTGATGATGCTGTAGCACGCGTTATGCGTTCTGAAGGCGGATTCATGTGGGCAACAAAGAACTATGACGGTGACGTTATGAGTGATATGATTGCTTCTGCTTGTGGTTCACTTGCTATGATGACTTCTGTTTTGGTTAGCCCAGACGGAAACTTTGAATACGAAGCAAGCCACGGTACAGTTCAGAAACACTACTACCGCTACCTTAAAGGTGAAAAGACATCTACAAACCCAGTTGCAACTATTTTTGCATGGACAGGTGCTCTTGCAAAACGCGGCGAAATGGATGGAACTCCTGAACTTGTAGACTTTGCAAAGAAACTTGAAAAAGCAACATTGCAGACAATTGAAGAAGGCTACATGACTGGCGATATTTCACGCATTGCAAGCCCAGAAGCAAAAGCCGTATTAAATTCTTGGGAATTTATTAAGGCTATCAGAGACAGAATGTAGTTTTGGCTGGAAGCGCAAGCTTCCAGGTAAGCAAGCGCAGCTTGCGACGAATACATTGCAGCAATCCCTGAAAGATTAGAAAAAGCGCTCTAATCTATTTGTGAAGGGTATACATGAACTCACATAGCTGAGCAGATTGTTGCCCTTCACTACCGCTTACTGTTATTTTTACTACAGTAAACTCCTTTCCTTCATAAATAACCTTTTCAATTCCACTTAAAATCACTTCCTTACTAACTGGAATTATTACTTTATTAAATCCCGAATCATCTTCACAATTCAGTTTTTCTTCATAAACAGTTTCATTTCCAACAGCAATCTTAATTGTTTTACCATTATCTTTTGGATCAAACATTACAAGCAAATCAGTGCCATCAGGATCAACAATCATTCTGTAAGAAAAACTTCCTCCTTCCTTAGCATAACGGGAAGTTCCTCTGTAAGTCTGACCAACAGAACCAGTTCCATATTCAATCATATTATGAAGTTCATCATTTTCATACTGACCGTACCCTGGCTGAACTGTATCTAGTTTGTTGGAATTAATATAACCCTGACTCAATTTATCTTCCATGAAATTTTTAGAAGCCTGTTCATCAAGGAAGCGGAAATACAAACCATAACGCTGCTTATACTGAGAGAAATGTGGAACATAAATAAGATTAGAATCAGTATTTGTGAGAGTAAAACGTAAATCACCACCAGAAATACAAGAAACAGAATTCTCTTTTGAAACAGAAACAGAACAAGAATCAGAGCGAACAAGATATTCATTAATATGACCCATAAATTCTTCAACACCAGAATTTTTTACAGTAACTATATCTGTTTGGGAAGGAATAAATTCTTTCTTAATCTGGAGTTTTTCTGGAACAGCTACATTTACACCATTGATTGCAGTTTTACCATCGCTTTCTCCAAGAAGTGCACACAAAACAACAGGCCCATATTTAAAGGCAAAAGCATCCCTCTGATCTGGCAGATTGTATGCGCTGATTTTCATAGGAAGAACAATTTTTACTTCAGAAGATGAATCAAAAGTTCCAGAAACAAAAGCGTATCCATCTGAGGCAGCATAATCATATTCACAGGAATTAACATAAATTTTTACAGTTCCGGCTGAAAGTGCCCATTGAGGAAGGCGGAATGCAATTTTTCCAGAATATGTTCCATCAAAATTAAAAACAGAAAAATCCTGCTGAGGAATATATGATTTCTGAATGATTTGCAGATTTGCCTGTTTCCAGTTCAGGATTGAAGAAATATATTGATTTACAAATAAAACACGCTGGCCATCAGACTGCTCTTTTACAAAATAAAAGCTTTCTCCCAGCTTAGAAAAATTTTCCATTCCAGTTCCAGTACAGCACCAGAAACTGTCAAAAGGAGAACTGTAAACTTTGAAATAACCGCTGGCCATTGGCTGAAAGTAAGTTGTCATTCCAGATTCCGGATTTTGTGAAGAAAGAATTGAGTTTATAAAAGTATGCTCGTACCAGTCTGAATAAACTTTGCTGCCAGTAATCATAAACAAAAGTTTTGTAAGCTTAAGCATGTTATAAGAATTACAAGTTTCGCAGTTGCAGTTAGAAAGTTTTGAATAAAGATTGTTGTCTTCACCAAAATGTTCCCAGGTACTGTTTCCGCCGTTTACATAAGTATGGGCAGTTGTAACAAGGTTCCAGAAATTTTTTGCATAAGTAAGGAATTCTTCTTCACCAGTAACAACATACCTGTTAAGAGCACCAATGAATTTTGGAATTGTTGTATTTGCGTGACGTCCGCTTAAAATATTTTCCCCTTCTTTTGATTCAGAAATCTTTTTAAAAAGAGCAACATCATCAAAAGCCTGGGCACACAAAAGGGCCTGTTTGTTTCCGGAAGCAAGATAGTATGAATAAAGACAATCGTTCATACCGCCATATTCAATATTAAGAACAGTACGATGAGTTTCTTCATTCCAGCGGCTAACCCGTTTATAAATCCAGGCAGTGAGTTTTGAAAGAATTTCATCTGCCATATTAGAAAGTTCTTTTCCACAAGGAATCTGGCAGTTTTCAAGACTAAGAACACAAAGCAAACCTTCAATCAATTTATGCATTGTGTACCAGGGAACCCAGGCCTGAGTAATAATATTTGTAAGATTTTTTTCAATATTATCAAACTGAAGTTCAAGATTATTTTTATCAAGAATTTTTGCACCAAAAAGAAAACCTGTTCCCAAAGCCTGCTGACATTCAAGAAAGCCATTCATCAGTCCAGATAAAATTTTAAGAAGCTGATTTCTAATTGTTTCTGGACAATCAGGAGATTTTACAACATTAGCAGCCGCCCCAACATAGTGCCCTACGCTATGACCACCAATAAGCATGTTTTCCCATCCAGGATAAGGCTCTTTGTTTTTTGTGTCTAAACCGGCAGTTGCTCTAAAACCGGCAAGCAGTCTGTCCAGATCAAAAGCAGCAAGATATTCTGCCTCTTTCAAAAAAGCATTTTTACAATATTCATCAGTAAGAGTTACATCAGTAAGGGGGAAATCAGAAATCTTAATTCTTTTTAATGCATCAGTCATTTTTTCAAACCTCAATAAAATTGTAAATCAGCGTGGGCCATAAATAAATAGCAGTAAGTTTGAATTGGTGTAATTTTGTTTGATTTAACACTTAATCTTATGATAAAATTACACTATGACTTTTACAGTTCCAAATACAATCAGCTATCATATGTCGGGAAAATTCATTGCAGAATCTGATTCCTGGGTTCATTACACACGAAAACTTGATGATTACGAACTTATGCTAGTTACAAAAGGCACCCTGTATATTGCAAATGAAAAAAATCAGTTTACGGTAAAGGAAGGTGAATACATTTTTATGTCGCCAACAGATTTTCAGCATGGATTTAAAGAGTCCCGCTGCAGTTTTTACTGGCTTCATGTGCGGTATAAAAATGAATGCAATGAAGAAAAAGATACTAGGATAGAAAGTCATAATGTTCAGACAATAGAGATTCCACAAAAAGCAAAACTGCCTTCTGCGGAACGGGTTATTGTGTTATTAAAACAGCTGCAGGATTCAGACAGGCGCTATGAAAATGAAAAGTTTAATTCTTTTCTGGCAGCGGCTATTCTTACCGAAATTGAACTGCAGACAAAAAACACGGGAAATATACAAAAAGAGCAAAGTCATCCTCAGGAACATTTGATTGAAGACATAAAGGATTTTATAAACTGGAATCTTCAGCGGAATCTAAAGGTTTCTGATATTGCCGATTACTTTGGTTACAATGAAAAATATCTGACTACCCTTTTTAAGACAATTTCCGGGATTGCAATTAAACAATATATTTTGCAGCTTAAAATGGAAAAGGCAAAAATCACTTTATCAGATACAAATCAGCAGATATCAGAAATTGCATACAGCCTTGGATTTGATGACGTGCATAATTTTTCAAACGCATTCAAAAAGATAACTGGACTTTCGCCAACAGAGTACAAACTGAATTACGGAAAAGAAAAAATCAACAGAGAAAAATAAACTTAAAAATCAGCTAAAAAATTAAACACGGCGGCTTACACCAGAAGTTTCATAGTACTTTGTTTTGTCGCGGTACATACGCTTATCTGCCAGTTCAAGAAGTTCATGGAGTTTTTCGTAAGTGAAATTATCTATTTCTGAAGAAGCGGCATATCCAGATGAAACGCTCAGGCTTTTAATGTAATTACCATACCAGTTTTTAACAGTATCACGGAAATATGCTATATGATTTTCTGCAAGAGAGTGAGTTTCATCGTCCATAAGAGAATCTGCAATTACAATAAATTCGTCACCACCAGTTCTGTAACATTCACCAATATCACCAAAAGCAATTTTAATACAATCGGCTGCACCACAAATAAGTTCGTCACCTGCGGCATGACCAATATTATCGTTGGCAGTTTTAAGACCGTTTACATCAAAAGCAAAAATTGTAACAGATTCAACTTTCTTTGCCCTAAGGTCGTCAAGTTTATTTTCAAAACTGCGGCGGTTATTAATCTGAGTCAGTTCATCAATCATAGAAATTCGCTGTAATTCCATCTGACGGATGATTGCGTTTTTATAATCAATTGAGCTTTTAAGTTCCCGTTCCCGATGCAATCCCTGAGTATAAAAGAGAACAAGGGCGAACATAAAAGCAATATAAACTGCAAAATAAAGAATGTATGAAGGATAATGATTTTTAATTGTTTCACCAACAGAGCTGCTTCTTGTAAATTTAACAAGCCATTTTTCATCAAGCTGAGTAATAAATCCTTCTGCACTAAGCTGAGCAAGCACATCATTAATCTGATCCCGAAGTTCAACTAAATCAGCACGAACACCAATTGCAGGATAACTTTTCATTAAAACAACACTAGGATAAATGTTGTAATCAGATTTTTCAAGGATTTTTCTTGCAACAGAACCGTGGCAAATACCGTAATCAATATCACCATTGTTGATTGCATCAAGAATCTGAGTGTTTGTAAAAAGAGGGACGTACTGACAATTTAAGTCAAAGATTTTTTCAATAACAGAATTTCCCATAAGGCCAACTTTTTTTCCTTCAAGGGCGGCAATACTGTTAATTTTATTTTTTCCAAAAACAACAAGATCATCAGAAGAAGCGGCAACTGTTTTTAGTACCCCTTCCATATTAGAAAAGATTTCAAGTCCAAGAATAAGTTCTGCTTCTCCATTCTGAATTGCTTTTTTGCAGGAGATCCAGTCTGTAAAAGTGATTGTAGTTTTACGGCCAAGACGATTAGCAATCTCATTTATAAGTTCAACATCAAGACCGCTTTCATCGTGTTTGTCATCAAAAAAAGAATATGGTGAAAAATCAAAATCGGCAACAACTCTAAGAGGAGGTTCAGAAGAATCTGTGACTGTATTTTTAATAGAAACTACAGGCTTTGGAGTAAGAAGCCCCATAGCATAAACTGTATACAAAACAGGACCAATAATTCCCAGAGCAACAAAAAAACAAATTACTGCACGTAACTTACCCATTGTTTAATTCTAATCCTCTTTTTTTTCGTTGTAAAGAAAATAATAATCTTACTCTTCAAACATTGAATCAATCTGGTCTTTATAAATCTGACTTACTCTGTGTCTCATTACTTCCTGTTTTGCTGAAAGTTCAACACCAATAGAGAAAGGTTCAGTAAGAAGAACAAATTTATTAACACGTTCAAAGATTTTAAATCCGTTTTTAGAATTGATTAAAGAACCAATTTCTGATTCGTAAAGTTTCTGAATCTGTTCTGATGCAATAAGATTTTCAAATCCGTCATAAGGAATACCAAATTCTTCTGCAAAAGTAATGATTTCATCCTTATCAACAAGAATTAATGCACCAAGATAGCGCTGATCCTGACCAACAACAACAGCACGGGCAATATATTTAGATTCCGAAAGTTTAGCTTCAATTGGAACCGGTTCAAGATTTTCACCGCCAAGTAAAACAATTGTATCTTTAATGCGGCCTTTAATCTGAATTTCATCACGCTTTGTAATAATTGCAAGGTCTCCAGTATCAAACCAGCCTTCAGGATTAATTGCTTTTTCTGTAAGATCAGGTCTTTTATAATAACCTTTCATTACTGTAGGTCCTTTTACCTGAAGAACCCCCTGCTGACATCTTCCCAAAACAAAACCATCATTTGGATCAACAACACGAACCTGAACATGGCGGATAGAAGTACCAATAGTTCTGAAAATAGGACAAGCCATTGGACGCATTGCAACCATAGGAGCAGTTTCTGTAAGACCATAAGCTTCAATGATTCTAACACCAGTTGCCCAGAAGAATTCATCTACTTTTTTAGGGAAGGAACCGCCACCAGTAACACCGCCAGTAAAATTAGAACCAAAAACAGCTTTAATGTTTCTGTAAACAAAGAAATAACCTACTCCGTAAAGAGGCCACATAAGGAACCATGGAATAAAGAACAAAATCCACCACAAAGGTTTATTCAATGTAGTAAAACAAGGGTTCTGACCAAACATGCAGCGTTCCATTCTTTTATGAATGAGAGCAAGTTTAACAAAGAATTTAAACATTGCATTTGGAATAGGACCAGCCTTTTTCCATGATTTATGAATACTATCGTAAATTGCTTCAAAAACACGTGGAACAGAAGGGAAAATAGAAGGATTCAAAGTTTTCAAATCTGCAAGAAGCATAGAAACAATTGGCTTTGAATAACAGAGAGTTCCACCCTGAGAAAGAACAATGTATTCCATTTCTCGTTCAAAAACGTGCCATACAGGAAGAACACTTAAACATCCCTGACCTGGAGCCATGTAAATTCGGTCTTCAGTTTCATCAAGCTGAATAAGGAAATTGTGGTGAGTAAGCATTACGCCTTTTGGATTTCCAGTTGTTCCTGAAGTAAAGATGATTGTAGCAATTTCTTCACCAGTACCTTTATCAAGTTCAGCTTCAACAATACCTTTATGATCAACACGCCATTTTTTTCCAGAATTCAATAAATCCTGAAAAAGATAAAACTTCATTTTGCGCTGTTCAAGTTCTGCTTTTACATCATCTTTCAAATCATCATTAAAACAGATAATTGTTTCCAAAGCAGGAAGCGACTCTTTAAGATTAACAAGTTTTTTTACCTGAACACCGTTTTCTGCAACTACAATTTTACAGTCAGTAATAGAAAGGATTTTTTCAAGATCACCAGGAGTAGCATCACATCCTCTTGGAACATCAAAAGCACCAATAGACATAATACCCATACTTGCATCAAGCCATTCTTCCCTATTATCTGCAATCAAACCAACTGGCTGCTGGCGCTGTACACCAAGACTAATTAAAGCAGCACCAAAATCAAGTGCAGTCTGGAACAATTCTCTGAACAAAACAGGAGTAAAAGAGCCGTCTTTATTACGATTCTTCTGAGCTGGAATTTCTGCAAAATCAACAGCAGATTTCTGAAGCATTTTTGGAACTGTAAAATCTGGAGGAAAAATCATACCCACCCTCTACTCACTGATAAAACTGACATAAATGCAAAATATGTCAGTTGAAATTATATGAATTTTGCCTTAAATTTTCAATATAGATTAAAAACTTTAGTAGAAAAAAAAAATCAAAAATTACAGAACACTTATTCAATCTTCCCAAAAACACAACAACCTATTAAACTTATACTTGTGAAGACTTTCCGTCCTTTTGATTACATACTGATTTTTCTCATTCTGGCAGTTTCAGTTTTTCTTATGAGAAATTCCTTTTCAAAAAAAAATCAGATAGTCCACATTCAAACCCAAAATGAAGTTTATGAATACAGTCTTGATAAAGATGCCGTTTACAAAGTTCAAGGACCATTAGGCTGGACAGAAGTTCAAATAGAAAATCGCAAAGTAAGAATTACAGATTCACCATGCCCAAATAAGACCTGCATTTCAAAAGGATGGTCAAATCCTATTGTGTGTCTTCCAAATCAGATAATCATAACACTTGATGAAGAAGGAGACTTTGATGCAGTTGCAGAATAAAAACAGAATAGCATACCTGACTGCCCTTACCCTTCTTTTCTCTTATGCAGAAATGCTTCTTCCAAGAATAGTTCCATTTTTCAGACTGGGACTTGGCAACATAGTAATTCTTCTTTCCTTTGATTTATGTCTGCCATCATTCCTTATTCTTACAGTTCTAAAAGCAGCAGCATCAAGCCTTATGGGAGGAACACTTCTTTCACCATTTTTCCTGATTTCCATAGCACAATCAGTTTTCAGCGGCCTTTTAATGTATTCGCTTTTCTATTTAAACCGCAGATTCAAGGAAAAACTCCTTTCTGTATATGGAATCTCAGTTGCAGGCTCTGCATTAAGCGCATTAATCCAGGTTCTCTTATGCACAATTTATCTTGGGAAAGGCACACTTTCACTTTTAGGTCCAATGCTGTTATTCAACACAATCAGCGGAATCCTTACAGCGGCCCTCTCTCAAACACTAAAAATCCAACCTGCAAATAACATTGGGGGATTAGGAGGGGGAAGTTTCCCCCTAGCTACAGCCGCAAATGCGTCTTCCGCCACCCTCTCTACAGGCTCAAACGCCGCCCGTAACGCCCGCTTCAAAAAAACTTTTGTTCTGGCAGCACTACTCTTAATATTTGCAGCAGCAGTTCTATTAATCAAAAATATTTATATTCTGACAGCCGCATTAGTTTTAGCACTCATAATGCAAAAATTAAGTAAAAGAAAAATTCTTCTTCTTCCCCATCTTAGTTTGTGGATATTTGTAATTATTTCCTGCCTCTTTATTCCAGAAGGAAAAATCCTTTTTAAAATATGGAATTTTTCAGTAACACAAGGCGCACTTTTTACAGGAATAGAAAAGGCCCTTAAACTAAGCTGCGTTAGTGCATTAAGTCAATGTGCAGCAGGATTGCGTCCAGATGAAAAAACACTATTGGGACTTTCCCTTGGATACTACAGGAGACTTTCCGACTTTTTCAGAAATGCAGAAGGCTCATTATTCACAAGAATCAAATTAACACTGTCGGCACAAGAATTATAAAAGAACCTGCCGCTTGTCAAAATTAAAAAACATCAGTCCAGTCTTCATCGTTGGCAAAAGGATCATCCATAGCATCCATCAAAGCAGTCCCACGAATTTCCTTTGTAACAGGATCGTCGCAGTAATCATAAAAGAGAGTCACATCTTCAACATCAGGAATATACCCTGCCCTGCCTTAGGTTTAGACAAAAGAAACTCCATCCCAGAATTTGCAGAGGATTTCTTCAATAAAATCTTTGTTTCTTAGTGATTCAAGCCAGTCTGATGGAACTTCGTTATAATACAAACCGGCAATACTGCCCGCAACACAGGCAACAGAATCTGTATCAGAACCAAGATTCACGGCTTTCAACACACAATCCTTATAATTGTCTGTAGTTAAGAAACACCAGATTGCCGCTTCTAAAGTATCAACAACATAACCAGTACTGCGAATTGAATCTTCCGGCAAATCTTTAAAATCATTCTGGAACAAACGGTCATAATGAAAAGCTGAAGATTTAATATCACGATTTCGTGATAAAAACTCACTAATTATAGAATGACACTGCTTCTGAAGCTTATCTTTTGAACACCCAGAAATAATTACTATCATAAATGCACAGTAAATATCACAGCCAAGCAAAGAAACAGGATGTCCATGTGTCAATTTAGATATATTGTGAATCAGTTCAAAATGTTTATCATCAGAAAGTGCTTTTTCGCCATATTTTGAAATCAGGATAAATGGAACTGGTGAAATTCTCATAAGAGAGCCGTTTCCATTTTCCCGACCTTCAGTTCCTCCACAAAGCAAAGCATCGGTTCCTTCTGAATGTTTTTCTATTGAGTTAGAACAGGTATTTCCGCAGTCAAAGGTTTTTCCATCTGGAGTATATTTATGGTAAAAAAGCCAGCTTTCAAATCTTTCCATGATATCTTCATAATCAAGAGTTTTTTTAGTACCAATGCTATCTGCCAGACAAAGAGTCATACTTGTATCATCAGACCAGGAACCTTTTGGCAAACAATAAGTTCCATACCCCTGCATCGTTGTTACCGGATTTTCCTTCAGCCAGTCTCTGTCTTTAAATTCAACAGGAACTCCAAGTGCATCCCCAATAATAGCACCGTAAATTGTATTCCTCATCATCTTTTCATTAATCATCATTTTCATACTCCTCGATTCTTTCTTTCCACTTGCGGCCCAGAACTTTGTTGCTTCTGATTGTGACCAGGGCTTCGGAAAGTGATTCGTAATTCAAATTAGTTCCGTAACTGTCGCACTTGTAACGGACAGCCCGTTCTTCCCGAATCCCAAGTCTGGCTGCTTCACCAACAGCATCAATATTTGCTCCCAGAAAAAGAAATTCCCATCCATATTTTTCCTGCTGTCTTGTAATCTGATTTTTTACACTTTTGTAAGAATAGTTGCGGCTTGAATTTTCCATACCGTCTGTTGTAATAACAAAGATAGTTTTTTCAGGAACATCTTCTTCTCTGGCATATTTATGAATATTTCCAATATGATGAACTGCATCACCAATTGCATCAAGTAAGGCTGTACTTCCACCAACAGAGTACTGTTCTTCTGTCAGCGGTTCAATTTTAGAAAGGCTGATTCTGTCATGAAGCACTTTTGAATAATGATTAAACAGGACAGTAGAAACAACACATTCCCCTTCTACTTTGCGCTGCTTTTCTATAAAGGCATTGAAACCACCGATTGTATCTGCTTCCAATCCACCCATGGAACCGCTTCTGTCCAAAATAAAAACAACTTCTGTAAGTCCTTTTTTCATAATCATACTCCTTATCAATTTAGTATGATTACATTATAACGACCAGCAGAAGTCTATAATTCGCCAAAAAAGCGAAAATTTATTCCACAAGATTTCCAAGAGTTTTACCGGTAAGTTCCCAGAGTTTTTCCTCCAGATCAATCATATTGTAATTCTCGTTTGATATAAAATATTTTACGATAAGATCAAATTTTTCGCTATTAGAAAATGCGTATCCTGCAGCGGCCATGAATTTTTCTGCATCAGAAAGATTAAGTCTTAATCCCACTGCAAGAGCCATTACATTTTTCTTTTTAGGAACATAATTTTTTGTACAGATTATTTTTGAAAAGAGTTTTGCATCAATATTTGCCCGCTTATAAACTTCTTTATTAGAATATTTACGTTCCGCAATATGATGCATCAGAATATTCTGGAAAGATTCTTCCTTTTTTCCAAGAAAATTTTCAAGAGAAACAGAAGTCGCATTTATCTTGTATGTTTTTTGAATAGGAACTGACTTTTCTATTAATTCTTCTTCTGGTACAGGAAGCGGTTTTGCAGATTTTATTGATAGATTTTTTAATCTGGCACCAAAAATCATCTGCTCATTCTGGGCATTTTCTTCTATATAATTCGCATCAATGAAAGACTGAATGTCTGAATAGATTTTTGATGATAAATCGAATGCTTCTTCATCATAAATAACAAGATAAACTTCCATTTCATCATTGTCATCCTGCATTAAAAAAACATTGATTTCATCAAGGGCAACGCTTAAGGCTTTTTCTTTTGGATAGCCATAGTTTCCTGTAGAAATTAAAGGGAAAGCTACACTTTTACAGTCCAGTTCCCGGGCAATATCAAGGCAGTTTTTATAACAGCTTCTAAGGATTTTTTCCTCTCCTAAATTACCGCCTTTCCATACAGGACCTGCTGTATGAATAATGAATTTGGCTGTAAGACCAAAACCTTCTGTAAAAACGGCTTGTCCCCGTTCAATTTTACCAAGTTCTTTTCTTGCAGCCAGCAATTCACTTACACCAGCTGCCTTATAAACATTTGCATCTGATCCATCTCCAATAACAGGATTTGGATTTGCAGTGTTTACAATGGCATCTGTTTTCATCTTTGTAATGTCATTTCTAACGATTTTAAATGGCATTCTAAACTCTCTCCAGAATAATTATTGTCCGTCTACCGTTACCTGTGCAGTATAAGTTATTGAGTTATTCAGCTTTAACTGCAAGGTTATTGTATGCTTTCCTTTTCCTAAAACCGAAAGCTGGCGGATAAACTCTGGTCTGTCATAAGTATAAACACCGTCTACATACCATTTGTAAGTCCAGTTTTCGCTTTCGTATCCGGCAGGAAGTTCTACAGTAAATCTTACATCTGTTGCCGACTGAGTTTTAGTCATTGTGATGTTGCCAAACATTGAAAGAGTACCCACAGTAACTGTAGAAATCCAGCAGGCAGTAAAAGTTTTATCTTCTGTCAAATCATAACTCTGGTTCTTAAGACCGTTCTTTGAATCTTCAATCAATTGGCCATTATACATCCAGCCGGCAAAGGTCCAGCCAGCTTTTGTAACCGCAGGAGTATTTGAAGGATCAAAATTGCTGCCATATTTTCCTTCCACGCTGCCGTTTCCAGAAATAACACCACCGTCTGCATCAAAATTAAAGATGTAGTTGTTTCTAGAATAATTTATCTGCACAACAGTAGAACCGTCTTCTTTAATTTCCTGCTGGGCAAATGGCAACATTGCTGTAAAGCCTGGAATAGAAAGCGGTGTAGCTTCTGTTAATTCTTCTTTTACACCGTGGCCCGTTTCTCTAAGACTTTCATCTTCTTCGTAAACAGAGTTTGCGCCAAGCTTTTCAAAACAATGTTTTACTGTATAAGGAACACCTTCTCCCAGCTGCCACATTGCATAGTAAGTTACATTATCAGCAGGTACAGTTTCTGGCAAAGAATCAAATTCAGTTCCTGCATAAGTTCTGTCATTCAATTTCCAGCCAAGGAAGTCGTAAGAAGTTCTGCCTAGTCCTTCAAGTTTTGACTTAATGACAGGATCAATATTTTCATCAGCAACATTAAGAATGATTGTTTTACCATATTTAGCTTCAATTTCAATATTTGCAGAATCAGCGTCAACATGAGAACCATTTTTCTGACCAGCCTTGTAAGCTACATAGTTCCACATACCACCATTGCTGCTCAAAGTGATTTTGTATGTATTTCTCTTATAGAAGATTTTTACAACAGCTTTTCCATCATCTGTAATCACAACCTGATTTACAGGAGTTTTTGCAGTAAAGCCAGTAATTTCTATTGGCTGAGCTTCTGTTTCATAATCTGGAACTCCAGTTTTAGTTTTATCTGATTCTTTCAGAGAATAATTTTCTTCCAAAGTATCATCTTTACTATCCAGATTTTCAATTAAATGCTGAACTTCATAAGTTACAGGCTTTTTATCCTGCCACAGAACTTTATATTCACAATTTTTAGCAGGGAAAACTGAAGGTTTAGCAACAGCAGTTCCGTTTCCACCAACCATTGCAAATCCCTTAATAGTTTTTCCAATCTTTTTCAAAGTTTCAAAGTCATCAATTGATGAATAGTCTATTTCTGTGCCAAATTTTCCAGAAATTATTTTTTTACCAGTATCAGCAGCAGCTTCTTCCCCCGACTTATACTTGTCGTAATTCCACACTCCATCATCAGGATCAAAAGTCACATCAATACTATTGCGAGAATAATATACATTTACAACAGTTGCACCAGAAGCAGAAATTTCCTGCTGATTGATTTCATGTCCTGTAAAACCATCTACAATTTTCTTTTCTGCGGCAGTCATTGTTTCAGGTCTACCCTTCTTTGTTTCAGTCAGACTTTCATTTCTTTCGTAATCTGCTTCATCTTCTTTTGAAGAATCTACACCTGCGCCAGTTTTTTCAAACCAGTGATAAACCTTATAGTCTACCAAATCCATTTCCTTCCAGACTGCAATGTAAGTAACATTTTCTTCACCAATAGTTTCTGGCAATGTAGAAACATAAGTTACAGCTTCAGGATTCTGTTCATTAATCATCTTCCATTTTTCTACACCACAGCCCGCTTTACCAGCAGTTGCAAGATCAGTAATGGCTTTTAATTTAGAACCAAATTTTCCGCTGTAAGGAAGCTTGTCTGAATAATCTGGCGAAACATTCGCTTTGTCTTTTTTCCAGACAGTGTAGTTCCACATAGCTTTATCTGCATCTTCTGTAATTGAATCATCGTTCAACTTTACAGTGATTTGTGCAGACTTGCGCTTATAATAAATTCTGATTTCTGTAGTGCCATCTTCTGCAATTTCAGCCTGTTCAAAATCTTCTGCAGGAAGGAAGCCCGGAATATGTTTTTCTTCTGCTTTTGTAAGTTCACCAGGTTTTCCATATTTTGTTTCTACAAAATTTTCCAGTTCTTCAAAAACAATGTTTCCGTTATCCAGATTAATCTGATTTCCATCATCATCGTATTCGGCAACCTGTTCCAGAAGATGCTTTACAGTATAAGCAGTTCCTTTATTAAGACTATTCAAATCTTCAATCATAGTTGAGCAGGCAGAAAAAATTAAACCCGCACAAATCAGTAAGCTAATTCCTAATCTTTTCATTCTGCACCTCCAAGAGAATAAGTTGCAGTTCTCTTAATTGCCTGATAGTTGGCAGTTTCAGTATTATACGCATTTGTATATGGAGTAAACTCTACGATGTAACCGGCAGCATAACCACCAGTTTGAGTTGAATATGCCTGATCATTCCAGTATCCGTTAGCCCGGTATTTATTTCCAAGAATACCAGAAAGGAACTGACAGCAGTTTTCAGTACCACTGTTATTTGGTTCTTTAGAATTACCTGCCCAGTCCACATCTACACCTTCATTCTGTCTGACAATTTCAGGATAGATAAAGTGATTATTCCACTTTGAATACATATATTCACCTTTATCATTATACATACCAGGGTCCAGTTTTCCCGGGTTCTTTGCCTGCCATTCATCTGTAGCAGCCTGAGTTGATAATGCAGTTGTTTGTGAATAATACATCTGCCCAGCCTCAGGACCACACTGCCAGTACCACGCTGTTGTATTTCCATTACCAGTAAAGGTTGGTGTATCATATGTACCTGCTTTGTTTATATATCTTGCACCACCCATCCAGAATAATTTATTTGGGTAAACTTCAGCAGATTTTGTAAAAATGTAGTTATTTTCTACTTCAGATGTTACTGTCATAAGATAACCATGAAGGCCATTAAATAATTCTGCTTTTGCTTTGTT
Organism: Treponema sp.; assembly: GCA_024402665.1. Lineage (GTDB taxonomy): Bacteria > Spirochaetota > Spirochaetia > Treponematales > Treponemataceae > Treponema_D. Next base: position 39,558 of record JAKSTI010000012.1, on the reverse strand, counting down.
ATATGCATCTGTCCACTTAGGAAGATTTCCAGCCGCATCTGTCTCATAATAGCACTTATAGAAGCTGCCATTAAAATAATTAACTTTGGCAGCAGCAATTTCTTCAGAAGGAACAGTTTCCAGGTTTACAGTTACTTTTAAAGGAACATTTACATCATCCTGCTTAAAGTAAACCTGAGACAGGAATTTTGAAGCAATTTCCGGAGTAAGCTGATTTCCGCTGGACATAATCTGCATATAAACATAGCTCTTACTAAATGCAAATGATTCATCATAAGTATATGGATCTGGCTGAGCCATATAAGTTAATGTTCGTTCAACAGCTTTATCACTATCAGAAGTATTTTCTGTAATTGTTGTTCGTTCATTAACACGGAAAGAACCATTTTCTACCGCAACAGAGAATACAGAACAGTTAATGCTTACAGTACTAGCACCAAGTGAAAATTCATCAACAAAATCTTCAAGACGAACTTCTTTTTCTGGCAATTCAATACCACAGTCATCTGCCATGCGGATTACAGTGTGAGTAATTCCGTTTTTGATTTCCTTTTTATGAGCAAGCAAATCTTTTCTATATCTAGGGTCAATTGAGTTACCGTATCTGTCTGTATCCTGAACAGTCCAGCAGGTAAAGTAACTTAAAGAGGCATATGTACTGTTATTAATATATGCTACAACATGATCTTGATTAGCATCATACAAATATGGAGTAACACAGGTAACACTATATTTGCCACCGTTCACACCCATCTGACCAGTAATGTAAACCCGTTCATCAGAAAGAGTTTCAAGCATAACGCCAGTTACATTATCAGAATAAAGGAATTCTGATTCAGGGCCCTGCCCATTTACAGGAGGATTAAAACTTCCAATTTCTGCATTTCCACTTATATTTACAGTAGATTTATTTGGCAATTTGTAATCACGGGAATTTAATCCGTAAATTGATGAAAGTTTTCCACCCTGAATATTAAATGTAAAATCCGACTTAATTTCTTTTCCATCTTTGTTACCGGCCCGTAATTCATAACCAGTAAAATCAGCCTTATCTGTAAGATTAGTACCTGAAATCTGATAGTCATCATCATTGACTATACCATCAGCATTATAATCTACATAAGCATAAGTTTTTTTATTGTTTGCATCTGAACCTTTAATTAAAAGATTAAATCCATTTGCATAAATTATCTTATTGTCTGTATCTACAAATGGAGCATCCTTCCATGTAGCAGAAAGAACAAGATGTTCAAAAATACCGTCTGTATCATTAATAACATTACCATGAGAATCAACCCATGCATCAAAATAGTTATTATCCTTTCTTACATTCTGCATAGTTGGAAGCACAACAACATCTTCTGCAGTAAATTCAACAGGAGGATTATATGTACTGTTATGAGCATACCAGTAAGCATCATTTTCTACCTTAGAAGGAGCCAGTGATGTTCCATTATCCTTGTATGTAATTGTATACTTAATTGGAGTAATTCCTTCTGCAGTAATATTTACAGAATTTTTTACATCAGAAATTGTAAGAGTCTTTTCAAAATCAGCACCAGAAACAGCTGTACCATTTTCTTTAACAGTCAGGGCAGTTTTTACTTCGTAACCACGGGAAAGTGAAAGTTTATATTTAAAGTCACTTCCACGTAAAACAACGGAACTGTTTTCTTCAGAAGGTAAACCGCCTTCCACAATTGTCATAGAACAATTCTTTACAGTTTCATTTGCAGCGCCAAGTTTTACTGTGTAATAATTTACATCCTCAGTTTTATCTACAGAATAGAATTCCAGACCTGTATTTTCATCATCAACATAAATAAAATATTTTCCATCTGCAACAGAAGCTTCAAAATTACCGCCGGAAACATCACGAAGTTCATATTTTTTATCTGTTTTAGAAGAATCTACAAGAGTAACTTTTTTGCCAGAACCAACCCATGCTTCACCATCTTTTTTAAGGGAAACAGTACAAATATAAGAGTGCCAGTCATCCTTTGTAAGATTGATGTTTGCATAAGAAGTATAACCACCAAAAATAATAAGACTTTCAGCGCCAGAATAAATAAGAGAACCGTTAGCATCGTAGAACCACAGCAAAAGATACTGTTCTGTGTTACTTGGAAGATTTTCCTTAGAAATTGTAGCAGTAATAACACCGGAAGAAATTTTTGTTCTTACAGTTTCCGCGTGAGCAGATTCAGGAGAAGCAAAAATTGTACTTGAAACACCGGCTTTTACAGAACTTACAACCCCGTCACTAGGATATGTAAGATTGATGACTGCGCTTCCTGTAGAACCTGTGGCAGGATACATCTTAAAACTAAGAACAGTATTACCTTCTGCAAGATTTACAGTAGTTTCTCCAGACAGGCTCTTTACGCCACCTTTGTATGCTTCCAGAGTAAAACGATATTTTGCAACATCAAGTTCAATTCCCTGTCCCAGATTGTCATAAGAACAGTTTTCAAACAAAGTTACCGGACTCTTCTGGTTTACTTCATTAGGATTTTGAACCGCAATCAATTTATAAGTCAGATTTTTCCATTCATCAGACCATGTTACATCTGGCAAAGCAGAACGTGCTTCGTTACCAGACAAAGAAATATAAACTCTAACCTTTTTTTCTGAACTTTTGTCACTAGAATCTGACAGGAAGAATGTGCAGGAAGCGAATAGAATGCTTAATAAAAGAACTGCACTAAAAAGTCTTTTCATACAAACCTCCAAAAAAAATTTTTACATAATATTATTAGGTAGATTTTTATAAAAAACTTTTTAAGTACAACTTTTTAGATGAATGAATTTTTGTCAGATTCAGTATATATCTTTTTTCAAAAAATAACAAATTTTTATTAGAAAAATTTGAAAAAAAATTAATTATTTCTAACAAAAATTTACTGTGGAAGTATTCATTTATCAACATAAATATATTTTTTATAAAAATACGGGAAGGAAGGCAGTGACTGTCAAAAACACTCGCAGGACGGAATGATAGTTTCCATGCCGTTCTGCGCGTGTAGCGACGCTAGCTAGCGGTTTTGACAGTTACTGACTGACTGGTAGTATTTTTATTATCAAAGATAGAATTATTTCATAAATGCAAATTCCCACAAAAATAAGAATTCTCTTAGGAAAAAAAATAATTTTTTTTCTAGCCGTCTCACTAGTTGAGACACCTACCCTCTTATAATAAAGCCATAAACTAAATACAAGAGAGGTGATGCATATGCAGATCATTAATTATTCAAATCCTTACCAGAGAAAAATCTACAGAAGACCAAACGTATTTGAAAGATTTTTCAAAAAATGCCAGAAGAAATATCATGTTAAAGAAATTCTTCTCACTGTACTTGGAATTTTGTATTTATATGTTTTTGTAGTATTGTGCTTTGCCTGCGGCCAGTACTAATCACCCGTTAAAAAAAAGGGGCTGTCCATATAAAAACGGGCAGCCTCTTATTACTTCATTTACAGGTTTCTGTTTTTACACTAAAACCAATAAACTTATTTATGACAAATCTTAGTCTGACATTCTTTATAAATTGCAGAAGTCTTAGCCACAACTTCAGCTGGGATTTCCTTAATGTTAGGATCTCCTGCTAAACCATTGTCTTTAAGCCAGTCACGAACAAACTGTTTATCGTAAGAAGCAGGACTTCCACCAACTTCATATTTAGACAAATCCCAGAAACGAGAGCTGTCTGGAGTAAGAACTTCATCACCAAGAACTAAATCGCCGTTTTCATCCAAACCAAATTCAAATTTAGTATCAGCAATAATAATTCCGTTTTTGTAAGCCCAGTCGTAACATTTTTTGTAAATAGCCAAAGCAGCCTGTTCAATTTTTGTTCCAAGTTCTTCGCCAAGATCATCTTTCATATACTGCAAAGTTACGTTAATGTCGTGACCTTCAGCAGCTTTTGTAGAAGGAGTTACAATTGGTTCAGCAAGCTTTTCAGCCTGTTTGTATTCTTTATCAAATTTGTGACCAAGGAATGGTTCACCTTTTTTGTAAGCTTCGTACATAGAACCAAACATATAACCACGAACAATAACTTCGTAAGGAATCATCTTAAGTTTTTTAACCAGGATTGTACGACCTTCAAATTCAGGTTTCTGGAATTCAGCTGGCATGTCTTTTAAGTTTGTAGAAATCATATGATTTTTTACAATGTCACCAGTATAATCAAACCAGAAGTTAGCAAGAGCATTCAAAACTTTACCCTTGTCAGTAATCATTGTTGGCAAAATAACATCAAAAGCAGAAATGCGGTCTGTTGTTACAATTACCATTCTTCCGTCTTCCAAGTCGTAAACTTCACGAACTTTTCCAGAAATAATCTTTTTCATAAAATCCTCTTATATATATTTATAATTTTCCACCAAATGTAATTGAGTAGCGTTTACAAAGTACATCATACTCTTTTTCATCTTTTTTGTCACAAAAACCTGTAACAAAAAGGAGGGGGAAAGCCCCCTGCGCTCCAAAGTCCTCGCAAGCTCCGGTCTTTTCCGCTACCCCCAATGCGGGAACAGCATTTTCAAGTTCGTCCCGCAACGCCCGCTTCAAACTTAAAGCTCGTTTCACTACCCCTTCAACAGAATCTACAACCGTAATGTCATTACCACAAACAGACTGCATTTCTTCCTTCATGTTCAAAAAATGAGTACAGCCAAGAATAATTACATCACAATTTTCTTTTCTGAAAAATTCAACAGCAGGTTTACAGGCATTTTCCCGTTCTTCTTTTGTAGCAGTAAAAGACTTGTGTTCAATAAAAGAAATAAGGTCCGGATCGCCCCGCAAAACTAAATCGCAGTCACTGGCAAAATGATTTTTCAAATCCTGATTATATGGATTTTCTACAGTAGCCTTAGTCGCCAGTAAACCAATTCTTCTTTTTTTAGAAACAGTAGCGGCAAGTTTAATGGCAGGAACAGTACCCACAAACTGCTGATCTGGATATACTTCTCTTAAAACATTAAGAGCATTAACACTCATAGTATTGCAGGCAATAACAATAACAGAAGGACTAAATCTATTTATAACTTTTTCAACCAGTTCAACAACAAAACCCACAATCTGCTGGTGAGTTTTTTCGCCATAAGGAAAATGAACAGTGTCACCTACATATACGCAGGAAGCTTGTGGATAAAGTTTTAAAAGTCCAAGCATATAAGGAATGCCACCAGTGCCAGAATCCAGAAAAGCAAAATCTACCATAAATTAGTCTCCAAACAAAGCATTAAAAGCTTTCTTGGCTTCATCAGCTTTAGAGCTACCACTTGCAAGACCAGCATTTTCAGCAGGCTTAAAATAATCACAGAAATTTGCTTTTTCTTTGTCAGAAACATATTCAGCAGAACTTTCTCGGCAATCGTTATGAGAGCCAGTAGAATAAAACTTACAACCCTTACATGCATGTAAATCAGCAGCACACAAAGGGCATTCTGTAGAGCGAGAAATAGAATCAACAGTAATTTCTTTTTTACATTTCCAACAAATCATAAAAATTTAATCTTTTTGGGGCACATCCCTATTCAAGAATAGCACCTTTGTCTGGTCGCAGCAGAGCTGCTCAACTAGTTTGCTGCGCAAACTAGCACATCCCTTTTAGTTCTATTCCAAAATTGCACCTTTGTCTGCAGAGCTAACTAATTTAGCATAGCGGGCAAGGTAACCAGTTTTTACTTTTGGTTCTGGACATACCCATTTTGCTTTTCTTGCAGCAAGTTCTTCATCACTTACTTTAAGAGTGATTTTATAATTATTGATATCAAGTTCAATTAAATCACCTTCTTCAACAAGAGCAATTGGTCCACCAACTGCAGCTTCTGGAGAACAGTGTCCCAAAGAAGCACCGCGAGTAGCACCAGAGAAACGGCCGTCTGTAATAAGAGCAACATCTTTATCAAGTCCCTGACCAGCAAGAGCAGCTGTTACAGCTAACATTTCGCGCATACCAGGACCGCCTTTTGGACCTTCGTAACGGATAACTACAACATCGCCTTTTTTAATCTGTTGTTTCTGTACTGCAGCCATTGCTTCACTTTCATCGTTGAATACGCGGGCTGGACCTGTGTGATGCATAAGTTCTTTAGCACAAGCAGAACGTTTTACTACAGTTCCGTTTGGTGCAAGGTTTCCAAACAAGATTGCAATACCACCGTTATCACTGAATGGATTTTCAATTGGACGCAAGATTTCAGGTTTTCTGTTACGAACACCTGTAATATTTTCTGCAACAGTTTTTCCAGTTACAGTCATAAGATTTGTATTAATAAGGTTCTTTTTAGCAAGTTCCATAAGAACAGCCTGAACACCACCTGCATCATCAAATTCGCACATAAATGTATGACCAGCTGGAGCAAGGTGAACTAAGTTTGGTGTTCTGTTAGAAATATCATTTACTTCGTTTAAGTCAATTGAAAGGCCTGCTTCGTGAGCAATTGCTGGAAGATGGAGCATTGTGTTAGAAGAACAACCCATAGCCATATCAGCAGCCAAAGCATTTCTAAAATGATCGGCAGTCATCATACAGCGGGCTGTAATTCCCTTTTCGTACATTTCCATTACTTTCATACCGGCATGTTTTGCCAAAGCAATACGTTTACCAGTTACAGCAGGAATTGTACCGTTTCCTGGAAGACCAAGACCAATAGATTCTGTAAGACAGTTCATAGAGTTTGCAGTGAACATACCAGAACATGCACCACAACCAGGGCACGCAATCTGTTCCATTTCCCGTAACTGAGCTTCAGTAATTTTTCCAGAAGCAACAGCACCTACAGCTTCAAACATATCTGTAAGAGAAAGATTTTTATCTGAATAAGGATTTCCTTCTTCGTGGCTTGGCAAGTGACCAGGCATCATTGGTCCACCAGAACAGAATACTGTAGGAAGATCAAGACGAGCTGCAGCCATCAACATTCCAGGAACAATTTTGTCACAGTTAGGAATCATAACAAGGGCGTCAAACTGGTGAGCCTTTGTCATACATTCAATTGAGTCGGCAATAAGTTCACGAGTAACAAGGGAATATTTCATTCCTTCGTGTCCCATAGCAATACCGTCACAAACACCAATTGCTGGGAATTCAACAGGTGTACCACCTGCCATACGGATTCCGGCTTTTACAGCTTCTGCAATACGGTCCAATTCAATATGACCAGGGATTATTTCATTTTTTGCACAACAAACACCAACTAATGGTTTTTCTAATTCTTCATCTGTGTAGCCCATTGCATAAAACAATGAACGGTGTGGTGCTCTCTCTATACCTTTTTTTGCGTTATCGCTTTTCATTTTCTTTTCCTTTTCTAGTAAATTTTTTTGTATAATTAGTCGAATTTATCCTGAATTACAAGTTTAATCAAAGAATCATTTTTAATACTGATTTGTTTTCTCTGAGTAAGTAATTCATTTCTTTCAAGACTGATTTTAGACTGTTCACAAATTGTTTTTGCATAATCAGAAAGTGAAGCAGGATTTGGTGCTTCGCAGGCAAAAACAACGTTCTTTAATCCAATAAAATGATAGTAGAACTGCATAAATTCTTCATTATCAACAGGAAGTCCGCTTAACATAATAATGCGTTTGAAATCCTGAACATGGGCAAAAGTTCTGCTGCATTTTTCAAGTTTAGCAGAGAATGTATCATTGCCGGCTTCGTCTTTTACAGTTCTTTCTGCAATAACAAAAAGTTCATGGTTTACAGGAACTTCACCAACAGGAGTGCATTCAATTATTTTACTAACCGCAACTGAATCAATAAGAATCTTAGTCTTATTATCAATTTCGTTAATATCAGCAACAGGCTCTTTCTGTTCAACAAGTTCATTAGAAGCAAACAACTTAGCAAGTTCATCATCAGAAACTTTGGCAGAATCATCAGCAGGTCTCTGATCACTCATTACATCCATCATCTGTGTCAAAATCTGAGTTTCTCTATCATCTACTGTAACAGATGAATTAACAGATTCGGCTCTGGCTTTTTCTTCACCAAGGATGTCTGCAAGCATAGCGTTTACATTTGTTTCATCATTCATTGAAGGTTCTCCCATTATCATTCTCTTTTCTTCTTCAGCAATACCCACTTCTCCTTCTTCAGATTCATCAAGGGCTTTTACTTCAGGACTAAAGGTTTCATCAATTTCATTAAAATCTTCATTAGAGAAGAAATCATCTGTTTCATCGTCAACATTTTCTTTATAGAAAGCAACATCCTGAGGTTCAACACCAGAAACAGTAAGTCTTAAGCGGTTACCCTCTTCTGTTCTTTCATAAAGACAGCCATCTTCTTCACTTACAAAGAAGCGGTCGTTACTTCCGTCAATACGGATATTTCTAATAGCATTACATCCTGCAAAAGCATCTTCTGCCATTTCTTCAAGTGATGCTGGCAAAACCAGAACCTTAAGATTAGAACAGTAAGCTGCAGCGCAGGAACAGATTGTTTTTACAGTATTTGGGATTACAAGAGTTTTTAAAGCTGTACAACCAGAAAATACATTTTCAGGAAGTTCTTCAATACCGGCTCTAAAAGGAATTTCTTCAAGAGAAGTACAATTATTAAAAAGTCCTTCTGAAAAACCATACAATTCATTTGGCATTGTAATTTTTGTAAGTTTTGTACAGCCAGAGAACATATATGGAGCAAGTTCCATGATAGTTGCAGGAAGTTTTACCTTCTGTAATTCAGTTGAATCGCAAAAAAGATTAGATCCAAGTTTTTCAACAGAATCTGGAATAGAAACCGATTCATAAGGACATTCTGTAAACACTTCATCATCAATAAAGTGTGCCCCAAACGGAATTCTTCCATTAAATAAATTTGAGTCAGTATCAACACCTACAACAGTTTTTAAATCTTCAGAATAAAGAAGACCATTTTTTCTAACAATCGCCTGTTCCATATTATTATTCTATTACTCTTTTTATTTTACCGCAATTAATAAAAAATCAGCAGATTATATTCTCTCTGCAACAAGAGAACCCATCTGTTTTGTGCCGCACAATTTTCCGGCTGCTTTTACAGCTTCAACATCACCGGCAATATCACCTGTACGCCAACCTTCTTCAAGAACATCGGCAACAGCTTTTTCAATTGCATCAGCTTCTGCATTAAGTTTGAAATCATAACGAAGCATCATTGCAGCAGACAAAATAGTAGCAAGAGGGTTTGCAATATCTTTTCCTGCAATATCAGGAGCAGAACCGTGAATTGGTTCATAAAGTCCAGGACCTTTTCCATCACCAAGAGAAGCAGATGCAAGCATACCAATTGAACCTGTAATCTGAGAAGCTTCATCAGAAAGAATATCACCAAACATATTTGAAGTAGCAATAACATCAAACTGTTTTGGATTTCTTACAAGCTGCATAGCGGCGTTATCTACATACATAAAGTCTAAAGCAATGTCTTTGTACTGTTCATGAATTTCTTCTGCAACTTTTCTCCACAAGCGGCTTGAAACAAGGATGTTTGCCTTATCAACAACAGTAACCTTCTTTCTGCGTCCTTTTGCAGCTTCAAAAGCCATACGAACAATTCTTTCAATTTCTTCACGAGTATATTTTTCTGTATCCCATGCTGTGTCGCCATCATTAGCAGTACCACGTTCACCAAAGTAAATACCACCAGTTAATTCACGAACAATAAGGATATCAATTCCGTCCCCAACGATTTCATCTTTCAAAGGACAAGCGGCCTTTAACTGAGGGAACATTACTGCAGGACGAAGGTTTGCAAATACTTTCATTCCACTACGAAGAGCAAGAAGTCCTTTTTCTGGACGGATAGAAGGATCTACGTTATCCCATTTTGGACCACCAACGGCACCAAGCAAAACTGAATCTGCATGTGTACAAATATCAAGCTGATCTTTTGGAAGTGGATGCTTGAATAAATCGATTGCCTTTCCACCGGCAATTACATTTTTGTAAGTAAATACATGACCGAATTTGTTTGCAACAGCATTCAAAACTTTTACTGCTTCTTCTACGATATCAGGACCGATTCCGTCACCTGGAATAAGAGCAATATTTTTTTCCATAATTATCCCCTATAAAACTTTTTTTTTCTGAAAATACACCTTTATGTACAAAAAAAATTTATAAATATAAAAATACTTCCACTCAGTCAGTAACTGTCAAAACCGCTAGCTAGCGTCGCTACATTGTAGAGCGGTAAGGAAACTATCTTTCCGCTCTACAAAAGTTTTTGACAGTCACTGCCTTCCTTCACGTATTTTTATAAATGAATTTATAAAGTTCACAAAGGAATTTTTTCATTATCATTTATTATATTATATAGAATTTTTCTATATTTGTACTATTTAATAAATTATTCAACGACAACTACTTCAAAGCCGGCGGTTTTAAAGAGTTGGGTTAGAATTTTTTTGGCATGGTCTTTTGACTGTTCTAGAATACCATCATTCAGCAATTCTTCCAATGCATCTTCTTTAGAATTATTGATTTCTGTAAAAACTTCTTCCATAGACATTGGAACAAAGATACTGTGCTGTTCATCAAAAACTTCCTGAGAAACTATGTCATTTCCAAGGATATCAGGTTCCGGAAGAATGATTGTCAGAACTTTTCCGTCTGAAGAAATATTTATTTCTGCCGCAGTAATATCCTGAATACCAGCACGTACAATTCCTGAATATTTTACAAGAGCGTAACTTGAAGTTAAAAAGCCTGTCTTTTTTACAGAAACAATATCACTGTATCTGTACTTTAATGTAACAAATTCCTGCCAGAAAGACAAAGACTCTTTTACCATTACAGAATTCTTTTCTACTACAGCTTCAGAATTTTTACTTGTTCCGTAAAACCATACACACAAAATTCCAAGAATAAGAACAAGAATAATAATTATTCTGGTAAGTAATCCGCCCAAAGGAGTATGTCCGTGATGTTCTCTTGGAGGCCGTTCCTTTTTTACCTTTGGAGCCTTTGGTGGCTTAGGCATCTTCATTTTTTTTTCTTCACTCATACTTAAATTATACTCTATTTTTTAAATTTTGTTGTCTTTTTATGCAGTTTTTAATATCTTTTATATATCAAATTTTACTTTTTAAAGAGGATTTTATGGCTGATAATACAAGCGAAAAAAAGAAGTCCGGTTTCAGACCAGGAAAAGTCTTTGGTCTGATTATTCTTGCACTAGTAGTTTATGCAAGTTTTTCCAGCTTCTACATGATTGATGAAACTGAACAGGCAGTTATTACTAGATTCGGTAAATACACAGATACTGTAAAAACTCCAGGTATCCATTTGAAATTGCCATTTGGAATTGATAAAAATCAGAATGTTGCAGTAACAACAATCTATACAGAAGAATTCGGTTTTAAGACTGTAAAGGCAGGAAGAAACAACGAATATAAAAACAACATCACAGAAGAATCTATTATTCTTACCGGGGATTTAAACCTTATTGATGCAGAATGGGAAATCCGCTATCAGATTGAAGATCCTAAATTGTGGCTTTTCAGTGTTTATGAAAAAGAAGAAACAATCAGAGATATTTCACGCTCGGTAATCAATACATTAATTGGAGACACAGCAATTCTTGATGTAATTGGTTCAGAACGCAAAAACATTCAGGATGCAGCAATTGTTATGATGAACGAAAACTTCAACAAATTGCAGATGGGTGTAAAAGTAATCTCTGTTACATTCCAGAACACAGTTGCTCCAGAAGGAGTTCAGGAAGCATTTGAAGATGTAAACAAAGCTATGCAGGATATGAACCGCTACATCAACGAAGGTAAGGAACTTTATAATACAGAAATCTACCGTGTTGAAGGTGAAGCAGAAAGAGAAATCCAGATTGCAGAAGGTTATAAGGCAGACAGAATCAACAGAGCAAAAGGTGATGTTGCCCGCTTTAATGCAGTTTACGAAGAATACAAAAGAGCACCTCGTGTTACAAAAGAACGTATTTATCTTGAAACAATGGAAGAACTTTTTGGTGGAGAAGTTAAACCAGAACTTATTGACAGTGATTTGAAAAACATTCTTCCAATTAAAGAACTTAACGGAGGTAAAAACTAATGGCTTCAAAAATTAAAAGAGTTATTACTTTTATTGTAGTAATTGCAGTTATTATTTTAGGTTGTATTGCTGTAAAACCTTTTTATATTGTAAATGAAGGGGAACAGGTTGTTGTAAAAAGACTTCAGCGCATTGTTTCTACACAGACAGAAGCTGGTATGTACTTCAAAATGCCTCTTATTGATATTGTAACAACTTACCCAAAAAAGATTCTTTCTCTTGATGGCGATACAGAAGAAATCCAGACAAAGGAAAATCTTTTGATTGTAGTTGATATTACTTCACGCTGGCAGATTTCTAATCCAGAAAAATTCTATCAGAAATTCCAGACTCTTGATAACGGATACAAAGCCCTTAGTGGTATTGTAGATTCAGCCTGCAGAACAATTATTACTCAGAACAGCTTAAGTGAAATTGTTCGTTCATCAAATAAAATTAATCAGGTTCCAGAAGTTGAAGAAGGAGAAAGCATCTCTATAGAAGATTCTGTTCGTTCTGCTTCACAGAATGATGTTGTAAAACTTGGTAGAACTGCTTTGTGTTTGCAGATGGTTGAAGAAGCAAATAAAAACGTTTCTGACTGGGGAATCACAGTAATTGATATTGTACCACGCCAGATTAAATATTCAGATAAACTTACAGAATCTGTTTACAGCAGAATGATCAAAGACCGTAATCAGGTTGCAAGAGCATATCGTTCTGAAGGTGAAGGTAAAAAAGAAGAATTACTTGGTAAACTTGCTAAAGATAAACAGACTAAAACTTCAGAAGCATATAAACGTGCAGAAGAAATCAAAGGTGAAGGAGACGCTGAGGCTGCAAGAATTTATGCAGAAGCTTACAGTAAAGATCCTGAATTCTTTACTTTCTGGAAAAGCATGGAATCTTACAAAAAAACATTAAAAGATTATAATGCTACTTACAGTACAAATATGGATTATTTTGACTATTTGTACGGGGCAAACGGAAGATAAACTTAATCTTAATAAACGGCAGGCAGATATGGAATTAGTTCAGATTGAAAAGGATATTGTCAGACTTAATTCACGAATGGAAGAATTAAGCTTTAGTAAAACAAATTATGACTCAGTTGTTACCCAGCAGGGACTTCTTGCAACTGCAGAACTTACTTCAAAAGACAAACCTGTTTTTGATTTTAATTCCTGGAGTTTTTCAGAAATCAAATCTTTTGATGTAGAAGGCTGCAAAAATCCAATTGTTTTTTATTGTGGAAACCAGCAGTTTTCTGAAAATGCAAAAACTCTTTCTTCTTTTGAAAACAAAGATTTCTTCCTGCCAGGCTATTACGTTTGTTCTCTTCTTACACAGGCCGCAATCCAGAATATTAAAGTTCCAATGACTGGGGCTGGTGGCATTATTGTTGATATTACAGATACAAAAGTCACAATCCTTATGCTGCCAGAAGATTTGTACAAATATTCAGTTGGCGGACTCCCTGCAGAAGATGCATTAAATCTTCAGGGCGGATGGATTAATTCTACAATTTATGATTTGCCTGCTCTCTGTTTTTTAAGAGGGGTTATTTCTTACAAGATGATTACAGGAAATCTTCCTTACCCTGAACCAAAAGATCTGGAACGCAATGCAGATATTCTTGATTCTAAATTCCTTCCTGTTAACCTTTGCGTAAACGGAATAAATAAAAATCTTTCTGCAGAAATCAACAAGGCATTAAAATTGAATTCCAGCCTTGTAAATATTCCTGGGAAAAAGAGAAAAGGAAAAGGTTCAGAAGATTTAACTCCAACAGCCCACTTCCCTCTTGAACTTTTATACACTTTCAAAGATGACATTAAAGAATCAAAACTTTCAGAAGAGGCATTTGCAGAAAAAAAAGATGCATTCTTAAAAAGACAGAATTCTGCAATCAATACAAAACGAAAAATCAGAAGAAATTCCACAACAATTATTGTTACACTTGCAATACTTATTACAATCGGACTTGTTACAAGAAGCAGTATTAAGGGAAGACTGGACAATTATACTTCAAAAGGATTAACTTCTCAGCAGACTGTTGAAGCATTTATGGTTGGTATTAATGATAAAGATACTGTTCTTCTTGATTACTTTGCTGACGGAAAGCAACTTTCAAGATACATAGACAGCATTGCTAATATTTATGTTATCAGTAAGGTAAGAGAAAATTACAACAAACAGCAGGGATTTTTGAATCCAGAAAGATGGATTATTGCTGCAAATTCTGACTCAAACTTCTTAAAAGCAGCCTTATACGGAATTACAGGTTTGTATATTGACGGTCAGTATTATGATTTGAATCCAAGTTTGAAAAAACGCAATGAAAATCCTGTTGCCGTTACAAATCCTGATGGAACTCCTATTCAGAAAGGAACAAAAGTTACTCACCAGATTCAGTACAATCTTCTTAGAACTGACGGCGAATTTAATGATATTTTTGTAGAACGCACTTCTGGTACAGTTACACTCACTTTCAAAAAAGACAGATGGGTTTTAACTTCACTTGATACAACAGAAGAAATTATTCCTGTTGATACAGAATCTTTCAAAATGGATTACTTTACAGCAATTGCAGAAGCTGATGGTGAAGTTTTTGATGCAATTCCTTCTATGCTGGAAAAATATGACTGGCTTCCTTCTTTTAGTGGGATTATGAGACAGCGGGAAAAACTGCTTGAAGAAATTGAAAAATTTTCTTTTAGCCCAACACCGGTTGTTCCAAGATAAAGGCAGCCTGCACAGTAAAAATTGAACCGCCTGCTGTTTCTCTTCTGTTCGAACCAAAAACGGAATTACAGCAGGTACAATCTGTACAAACATTGATATTTTCACTTTTAACACCGGCATTCAATAAAGCAAAAATGTTGGCTTTTTCCAAAGACAATCTGTATAAAGTGCCATCTCCATTATCCCAGTTTAGAGGAACTTTAAGCTGCTCATCTGCCTTCATAGGTACGGCGCAATCTTTTGCAAAATTAGTATTAAAATAGTCTGCACGTTCTTCATTTACAATATAGCAGCAGGAATGAATATGAGGTCCAAGAATAACAGAAAAATTTTCTGGTTTAGAATTATATTTTTCACAGGCAAGTTTAATTGCTTCTACACAAATCCCTGTTCCTTTCCAGCCAGAATGTACTACGCCAAAAACACCAGTAACAGAATCATATAAGTAAACAGGCATACAGTCAGCTACAGTAATAACAGGCATTAATTCTTTATTCGCAGTAATAATACCATCTCCCTGCAAACCGTCTGTATCTTCTGGATTTTTTACATCAAAAACAATCTTAGAATGGATTAATTCAACAGGAACAATCTTACGGTTAAATTTTGAAAGAAAAGCAGTTCTGTTATCATTAGTTTCATTCCATCTAAAGCGCATGGAACCGGCTTTTCTTAATGACATTCCGCAAACTGGTGAACCTGAAAGTTTTTTGCCATCTTTATAAAAATCAAAACAAATATAATCTTTATCTGAAAGCTCAGGTGTTTCAATTACAGAAAAAAAATTCATTATCATTCACCTACAGCATCAATTGGTTCAAGTTCAGAAATATAGAAAAGACTCTTTCTAAGCAATTCACGGATGTTCTGCAATTCCTGACGGAACTTACTGTTATCGCGCCCCTGAATTGTTGTCATATTCTGCAATCCTTCATGAATACCATCTTTTGTTTCATCAAAAAATCCATGGAAAACACGTTCAAGACTTCTGGCACCTTTACCAAAAAGTTTAATCGCTTCACGGATAATGCCTTCTGTATCACGCATCATAGCATTAATCTGATTCTGAACCTGCAAAGTATGCATTTTGTTTACAGCAAAATCTTCAAAAACCTTTCCGTAATCACCTTTTGGAGAAAGCTTATCAAGCAGAACATTTATATTTGACATAGAAGTTACAACGTTATTAAGACCTTCCGAATATTCAGTACGGTTATCACTTTTAAGAAAGATACCTTCCATAACAACAAGATTCAAAGGCAAAACAATTCGTTCATACTGTTCTGTAGCCATCCATGAAAGAAAACCACCAGTTAATTCACAGTTAAAATTCACAGGATTCCACAAGCGCATCCATGGTCTGTATTTCATAACAGGGAATTCAGAAAGACCAAAATCCACATTCAAATCATCACTAAGACGATGTTTTTTCTGTTCCCTAAGCCATTCATTCCAGCGGATATCAAGAATACGTTTCCACTGAGCTCTGAAACTTGGGAACCATCCCTCTGCCCCTTCAAGATTTTCCGGCTGCCAGTCATAATCATTAAAAACAATTCGGCCAAGTCTAAAAATTGACATTTCCGAAATATATTCCTGAATAGCGCCCATATAACCGCCAGCTTTTGCAAGAAATTCCCGGCTTGATTTTTCAATATCTTTTTCCTGAACATTGTCACTTAAAGATTTTCTCTGAGAAAAAAGGAACAGGGATTCAAAAATTTCATTTGATATAGGGACAACTTTTGCAAAAACAGATGCAAATTTCTGAAAATCGTTATGAGCATTTGTATAAGGACATGTGTAAACATTTCCGGCAACATTAGTAAACTGAGCCTTTAAATGAATGAACGGGAGGGAACAAAAATGATTCAACCAGTTTGCAGCGGTTACGGAAGAGTACATGTTTGCCTTAATAGAGGAATCCATATTCTTAAGGATGTTATCAAGTTCTTTTGCAAGATCACTTTTGGCGTCCAAAGAGGGATCTTTTGTAAAAGGAAGAATAAATGGGTCGGCATTCTGATTAATCTGTTCTGCCAGCTGAGGAACAACAAATGAACTTAAAAAAACATAAAAGTCACCGGGATTTTCATTTACAAAAGCAAAATATGGCTTGAAAAAATCGGCTGCTTCCTGAAGAGCAAGCAAACGTTCATAAAAAAGATAATCAAGTGATTTAATTTTATGATTAACAATTCCAGGATGATTTTTATTGATTTTTCTTGCAAGAGCCGCAATCAAATCATCATTATAAATCATTTCTTTTGTATTTTTCTGAAACAGGGAACGAATCCAGAGAAGTAATCTATATAAGAAAGATTCATTCTGCAGCTTTACTTTTAATTCCTGGTAGTTATCTCCAGAATCAGTTTCAAGGGCAACAATTGGAGCATTTCTCATTGTGCTCTGATTAATTCTGTTTAACATTGCAGTACGGTCTTCAGAACTTAAACCTGCAACAAGTCTATCAAATGAATTTTTGCTATCTGTACTCATAAATTTCCATCAAAAAATAAGAATCATTTAATTATCGACACATTAACCTGGATGCTATACTCTATTTTGAAAATTGATTACTTTGATTTTTCTTCTTCCAGAAGATTAATAAATTGATAAACAGTACTGTATGTTTTGTTAGCTTCAGTTTTTGATTTCATATTTTCTACAGCAGTCATTCGATTATCCCAAAGAGAATCCTGCTGCTTAATAGTAAGAACTGCTTTCTTATATTGTTCCCAGCCAGAAATAGAGCAAAGCTGTTTTAGACAAGAATCACTGGAAAGGTCTGTTTCTGGAACTTTCTTATAATGAGCAATAAACCATATTTCTATACATGGCTTACTGATCAACATTATTCCCTCACAGTTTTTGAGTGTCTCTAGAATTTTTGAAACATCTCCATCATACATGAGAAAAGTTTTTACTTCAGATGGATTTGATGACAATTCCTTTTTATGTCGGTCAATTAGTTTTTGAGATATTTTGTCACCAACTATTTTTGTTACAATCTTTATGGGGATTCTATATTTCTGTTTTAATAAATTAATATAAGCTTCTTCAGTTTCTCCTTCGCAAAGAACAAGAAACTGAGGTCGCATCTTTCTTGGTTTTGATATTCTCTCTCTTCCCATGTTTATTCTCCTAAAAGATTTTTAATAACACTAATAGAAGAATTAATGTAAGGAACTGCATCGAATCTTCCCTGAAGATAACATTTTTCTGCATCCATGTTTTCTCTAAAGTCTTTGAAGTCAAACAATGAATAAACTTCTGTTGAGCCATCTTCTTTTTTATTTGTGAAAAGAATCTGGTCTCTTCTCATCTTTTTAATATCCAGAAGATTAGTATTATGGCTTGTAAAAAGGAACTGTGCAGATTTAGATGCATTTACCATATCAAGAATAAACTGAGCAAGTTCTGTATGAAGGCTGGCATCAAATTCATCAAGAATAAGTGTTTTCCCATTTTTGCAAACATCAAGCAATAAAAGAAGGAGATTGAAAATCTGAATTGTACCGGCGGATTCTTCTCCTTCAAGATGGAATGGAACATCAGGATTTCTTTTGTGGGTGGTGTAGAAGTTGATTACATCTGCAACTTGCGTAAATGGATCTGATTGAACTGGAACTCCATTTATTGTATGTCTTGGTTGAATTGAAAATAAAGGTGTTCTTTCAATTTTTACATTGATATCTGTGATATCACTATCAGCCATTTTTAAAGCCTGCAGAATCAATTCTTTATTCTGTTTGAAGAGTTCTACTGCATAATTTCCTGAAAGCTGAGGAAGACCAATGAGTAATTCTGTTCTAAAGTAGTTATACACTTTTTTAGCAACTTCTCTATCCATCTGACTGGCTCTACTGATGAAGAGAGTATTCTTTCCTGTACTCTGAGCAACATCCAGAGGTTTTACAAACTGCCCTTCGCCAAAACTGTATATTTCTGATTTTGAAGAACCTTTTGTTTCATCTCTTATAAAAATCTTTACCTTTCTTTTTGTTGGATGATAGTAGAGCTCTTCTGTTAGAATCTGATTTCTTGTGATGGAAAAGGAATATTCGTATTCAATTCCGTCTATAATGAAATCAATATAGAATGAACTTGGTTTTTCAAAGTATCCATCAAACTTAAAAGGCATATAATTAAAAACAACACCTTCATTATTCTGGAAAGAATCGATAACAAGCTGTCTGCAGAATAAAGCCGCTTTTAAAATACTAGATTTTCCAGAAGCATTAGGTCCAAAAAGTCCCTGAACTTTTAGAAGAGTTTCATCATTCACAGAGAATACGTTGTCGGCTAATTCCTTTGCTCCAGCTGTATTGATAGTACCAGCCTTAAAGTCAATGCAGACTTCATCTTTGATAGAGAAAAAGTTACTAAATCTCATTTCTAAAAGCATAAAAACCTCATATTTGTAGCATTACTACAAATATAACACTTTTAGGCGAAGAAGACAAGGGAAATAAAAAGGTCTCTCATATTCGCCTAAATCATAAAAAACTTTTCAACAAATTTACATCTCGTTTTCGATCAATTTGTTCGAATCCACTCAAAACCTTCTGTTGAACTTCAGGAGACCAATAAATTTTCAAACTTTTTCTCGCTCTTGTTATTGCCGTATAAAATATATTATGAGATATCTGTTCTTCTACTTCATTTGAAATGATTATTTTAACTGAATCAAATTCTAAACCTTGTGCTTTATGAATTGAAATCGCATAAGCTATTTGGAATGGAACTGTATATTCTTCACTAATATTATCTTCATCAGTATTTGGATTCTTTTTTACAGTAAAACTTATTACTGAGTTTCCAGAAGTTGTTGAGGGTTCTAATAAAGTAAAATCATAACATTCTGCATCGAGATCATTTATTGAGATATCTAACTCAATATTAAATTGTACATAATCATCAAATTCATATAAATCTATTATTTTCCCTTTCATGTTATTGTATATTAATGGTGAAAATCTATTTGATTCATTAAATAATATTGGATCTCCGACTTTATAATTTTTTATTCCTAATGCAATAGCTTTTCCAGAATTTCGACTTTGCAAAACAGAGTTTATATTATTAATTCCATAAAGTCCGTCATAATTAAGACACAAAATAATTTCATCAGTTGTTGATTTCGAAAATACTGATTCATCAATGTTAGCAACATAATTAAAATTACAAAGAAATTCTGCAATTGAATCTTCAAAATTCCTGACTCTCTTCCAGAGTTCTTTTAAGTTTTCATCACTGCTGCGATATGTGTCTTTTAATTCAAAAACCGATGTTTTAGGAATAAAATATTTTGATATTGCAAACCAATTTCCAAATGTAATTGACTGTATCTGATATATATCTCCAACTAAAATCAACAATTTATAATTAGCTTTATTTAAAATTTTACACATATCTTTGTTACTAACTGTAGAACACTCATCAATTATTAAAATATCAAAATCAGTTTCATCATTTTTATTTGATACAAATTTTGAAATTGTCATAAATTTTGAATTAGTTGTTTGTATTTTCCTTTTTAAATTATCAATAGCTGGATTCGTATTTGCCAAAAATAATTTATTATAATTCGCAAAAAAACGAGATATATGTTTAACCAAAGTTGTTTTACCTGTTCCCGCAGAACCATATATGAAAGCGACTTTTGAGTTTTCAAACATTTGAATTAACGCATTTTTCTTTTCTTCTGAATCGATAAAGTTAGCAGGATTAGAGAGCCAACTGTTTACCGAATTTGCATATTGATTTATCCCATTTGATGATAATTCTTTTATAACATTTATTATTGACTTACAATCATTCACATATTCTTTTATATATAAAAAATTATGGAATTTGCAAATATCTCTGTCATGATGTGTATGATATAATTTTTCATTGTGTGAAATGATTAAATTATCTAAATCAGAAAATCCTTTTATTTCATTTAGTGGTGAAAAAATAATTCCATTCTGTTCTGTATTATTTCTTAATTTTTTTGCCAAAAACTCATCTTCATGATTTTCTGAAGGTATACAATCAAGTAAATCAGCAATTCGAGGATTATGATTTCTCAATGATGTACAAAATGGCATTCTATCAAACGGAATACTTCCATATTCAACGTATAAATTTGATAATTTCTGACATTCTTCTCTTTTCCAAGATAATTGATTTTTGATAATCTTATTATTCATTGTATAAAGTAAATAACGTAACAAATTTGAACCATCTTTATTATTCATTATAAAGTCTCTAGCGTTATCTAAAATATCAAAAAGAGAAGTATTTCTAGCTCTTGTGATAATATCTTTTTTTATTAAATCATAATGTTCATCATTTTCAAGAATTAAATTCAATAAATTTACTTTGTATAAAGTTAAAAATTTCATTAATTCTTTGTAAATAACAAGATTTGTAGATTTTATTTCTGATTTTCCAGAAAATAAAAATGCAAAATGATTCAGTTCACAGTTTCTTATCGAAATACTCCATGCATCTATTATCTGAATTTCAGTTTTTACTCCCAGAACAGAAATTGTATCTTTATGCATTTTAAATTTAACAGCATAGTTATCTATCATATCAATCTTTGTAAATGCTATAGTCCGATCAAATTTACTAACATTATCATGAGCAGGCGTAAAAGTTATTTCATAGAAAATTTCATCTTTAATAAAAAATGGTTTAATTTTCTGAATGTAATATCTTTCTTTTGTATAAATTTCATAAGCTGCTTGAGATGGATTATGTATTTTTTCTGAAATTTTATTGTAATACTCTAGAAGTTGAGTATCATTATTCAAAGGAAAATCATTTATATTTGATAAAATATCGATAGCAAATAAATCATACACAAATATTTTAAGTTTTAAAAGGTACTCATAATATTTTAACATTAATCTTTCTGAATTATTTGGATCTAATGTGTAATGAGAAGTTGATTTTTGCAATAATTCATGAAAATTATAAAGTAACTGATATTTTAGTTTTTGATTCTTGATAAAATTTATAGCATCACATCGTTTATTATAGTTATTTGGGTCTATATCAATTTGGTATACTTTCATATCGATGTATTCGACTAAGTTTCGTAACTGTGCAAGAATATTTTGGCTAATAAAACCTCTATCTAATATAGCGTGCTTACTTATATTTTCACAAATTACATTGTCTGTATCGTGTATTGCTTTATCAATGCTTAACATTTTTTATTTCCCTAACCTTTCACAAAGTGGTAAAAGTTGTTCGATTGCGGCTACAATGCGTTTTTGTTCGGATAGTGGAGGTAATGGAAACAAATAATTCACTATTTTTTCTCTTGAAATATTTGGTTGTGCTCCGCCTTCGGCTTTTTCTTCAAATGCAGTTTTTTGAGACATTAAAAAATAAAACAAATATTTGTTGAATAAACCGTCAGAACAAATACAAGCACAGCAAGCCTGATTAGTAGTTGCAGGTATTTCTAATATTCCGACTTTCCCTATGGTTGCTCCATACATAGCAATTAATACAGAACCTACTGGATTTAATCTCATGGAACAAGTTTCTAATGCTAAGTCAGAAACAAATTCTGGGATTTCTGTAATATATCCGTTGTTTAAATCTCCTGTTTTTAACCATGGTATATTTCCATTATACAATTCTGGATTTGATCTTGATGGAGTTGATCCAGAACGCCAGTCTCCCAACTCTCCCAATCTACACCAACACCAGTTCTCTGGAATATCAAACGGTATTTCATCTTCCGTAATTTCTGGCAGTGGCTTTTCCTTTTTAATCTTTCCTTCTTTGATGAGCTCGGCTTTCTGGGCTTCTATTTGTTCCAGTAAATCTTTTGCGTTGCCTTCGGATGGGATTTGTGGAACTAATTTGCCTTGGACGGCTTCCTGGAGAATGGCTTTTTTTGTGAGTGTGCCTATCTGGGCGTTAAGTTCGTTTAAGACTGTTTCTTTTTTGCCGTATTCTTCTATAAGAGGCATGAACTTTTCGATTGCGGCTACTATGCGTTTTTGTTCTGCTATTGGTGGAAGAGGAAATAACATTGGATAGATTTTTTTTCCAGAAACTACTGGTTGTGCAGTTGCATTATTATCTTGACCTAAATTTAAATGGCGTAAAATGTGAACTAAAAAATTTCTATTGATCTGATTTTCTGGATAAGTAGTAATAAAAGCATTATCAGTTACCCAAGCTTCTTTTGGTGTAACATGAACACTTCCACAATAAAATCCAACTCGTCCAATCACAATTGTTTCTTTATGGATATTAGCCGTATTATGATAACCTGTAACTCCATTTCCGCCAAAAACAGGAATAGAACCTTTTTTCATCTGACTTGCAGTAAGTCCATCACCAGATTTGATATTAATTATTTCCCCCAATCTGCACCAACACCAATTTTCAGGAATATCAAACGGAATTTCATCTTCTGGAATAGATTCCGAAACAAGTTCGGAATGACTTTTTGAGCAGGCGTTGTGGGCGGCGTTTGAGCCCGCAGAAGGGGTAGCGGCAGACCGCTTGCGGGCTGTAGCGAGGGGAAGGCTTTCCCCTCTTGCTTTTCTTATTTCTTCCAGTAAATCTCTTGCATTTCCTTCGCTGGCAATTTGAGGAACTAATTTACCCTGTACGGCTTCCTGTAATAAGGCGTTTTTTAAGTCTTTTGCTGTCATTACAATTCACCTTTCTGTGCTTTTTCGTGAAGAGTTGTAAGCTGGGCAAGAAGATTGTCTATATCGGCATTCAAGGTTGAACGCTTTTCTTCGTAGTTCTGGATTGTTTCTGCAACGCTTAAGATAACTTCTTCTTCGTGTGGATATCCGCAGAGGTCAAAATTATAATTGCTTTCTGAAAGTTCTTTGGCTGTATATTTCTTTGCTTTTGGATTTCCGTCTTCGTCATTGATTTCTGTACGGTTGTTCCACCAGGCAATACAGTCGTCAAAGTGCTTCAGTTCCATTGGCTTTGTTTTGCTGAAGTGCTTGCGGTCTGATGGAATGTCTACGCGATAGAACCAGGTTTCTTCAGTTGGTTTTGTATTATCAAAGAAGAGGATGTTTGTTGTAATACTTGTATATGGAGAGAAAACACTTCCAGGCAATCTTACTACTGTATGAAGATTGAACTCTGAAAGAAGTTTTGTCTTGATTGCGACTTTTGCATTATCTGAACCAAACAGGAATCCGTCTGGAATGATTACTGCAGCACGACCATTCTTCTTTAAGCGGTACATGATTACGCTCATAAAAAGATCTGCCGTTTCGCTGGAAGCAAGGTCTGCAGGAAAGTGATTTTTTACATCCTGTTTTTCGCTTCCGCCATAAGGTGGGTTCATAAGAATTACATCAAAGCGATCATCATCAGAATAGTTCAATACATCGTAAATCAAAGAGTTATCGTGATAGATTTTTGGTGCATCAACATCGTGTAAAAGAAGGTTTGTTACACAAAGCATGTATGGGAATTGTTTCTTTTCAATTCCGTAAACTGATGAAGCATACTGTTTCTGATCTTCTGCTGTCTGAACTTTATCTTCCAGAGCCTTAAGCCAGCTGGTAATAAATCCACCGGTACCACAGGCAAAGTCTGCCATTTTTTCACCGATTTTTGGATCAATGATTTTTGCCATGAATTCTGTTACAGCACGAGGTGTATAGAATTCACCGGCACTACCTGCAGACTGGAGTTCTTTTAAGATGGATTCGTAAATATCACCAAAGGCATGGCTTTCTTCGTAATCTGAGAAATCAATTTCATCAATTACATTCAAAACCTGACGGAGAGAAACGCCATCTTTCATATAGTTGTTGGCATCTTCAAAAGTAGTCTTTACGATTGCCTTACGGATTTCTGTTTCTTTGCTTACTGTAAGTGCCTTAAGTTTTGGGAAAACTGTATTGTTTACAAAGTTCAAAAGGTCATCACTAGAAAGTCCTGAACCAGCTTTTTCTTCGTGAGCCCAGTTTTTCCACTGAATATCTTCTGGGATAATGGAAACATAGTTTTTATCCATGGCTTTCCATTCGTCTTCTTTTGAGTCATAAACTTTCAAGAAGAGCATCCAGGCAATCTGTTCTATTCTCTGTGCATCACCGTTAATACCAGGATCAGCACGCATAATGTCGCGAAAGCGCTTTACGAAAGATGTGATGTTTGACATTTTATAATCCTTTTTTTATTTAAGCTGCATATAATTCAGCTTCAAGTTCTTTAATTGCAGAATGGAATCCTTCTGCTCCATCAAAATATGTCATTACCTTAGTGATATTTCCACCAAGTAATTTCTTCATAAATGGTGTATTAAATATTGCTTCATCTTCCATTTCATAAATACCTTCATTCATGTATTTATCAAGAAGAATATTTAATACCTTCTGTGCCTGCTCATTATACTTGCTTATGAAATCTCGCTTCTTTACGTTATTTGCACGTTCAGCTCTGGTTAAAGGTTTCTTATCAAAAGCTATATGACAGATAAAATCAAAGTCATCAACATCTGTCATATTTTGATCTTTTTTAAGTTCTTCAAAATCAATTCCTAAAGCAGAGAACTGTTCTTTTATGGCCGCTTTTTTGTCTGCGGCATTCCAATCCTGAATAAATGTATCAAGAGATGCATATTCACCAATTACATTTGATTTTGTGTAATCAACAATGCTTTCCTGCTTTAATAACTTTCCATTTATATCATAAACTGAAACAATTTTATTAATTATTTCTACACGACAACCTTTAGCATCAACAATTGGTTTCGGCTTCTTTGGTTCAGGTGGCTCTACTGGAGGATTAGGTCCAGGTCCCGGACCAGGACCTGGTGCAGGTGGATAATTTGGATCAATTTCAAGTGGACCATCCCAATCTGGATCAGCAAATAATCTAGTTACATTTCGGAAATCCATAACTGCAAAACTCATCTTACCTTCTTTTTCACGAATACGAGTTCCGCGACCAATTATCTGTTTGAACTGAGTCATTGAACCAATCATCTTGTCTAAAACAATCAGTTTAGTCATTTTACAATCCGCACCAGTTGAAAGAAGTTCAGAAGTTGTGGCTATAACTGGATATTCAGCATTTACAGAAATAAAGTAATCTAGTTTTCCTTTTCCGTAATCATCACTTGCAGTAATTCGTACAACATAATCAGGATGATCTTTTGTAATATCTGAATTCAAATTATTTAATGCTTTTCGCATCATATCAGCATGTTCTTCATTTGCACAGAAAACAATTGTTTTAGCCATTCGATCTGTTGCTTTTAGATAATTTGTAATTTCTTCAGCAACCTGATTAATCCTGTCTTGAAGAATAATTTTATAATCAAAATCGCTGTTAGTATAAACACGATCTTCTATTTCATTTCCATAAATATCGCATTGCCCTGCTTCTGGTCTCCATCCCTCGCTGATATTTGTAGTAAGTTTGATTACCTTAAAAGGTGCAAGGAATCCATCTTCAATCCCCTGCTTTAAGCTGTACTGATAAAGTGGTTCACCAAAATATGAAAGATTTGAAACATAGGAAGTTTCTTTAGGAGTTGCAGTCATACCAAGCTGATAAGCATTTTGGAAATAATCCAATACACAACGCCACTGACTATCGTCCTTAGCAGAGCCACGATGACATTCGTCTACAATTACTAAATCAAAATAATTTGGATCAAAAAGTTCTGAATAATGAGCTTCGCCACCTTCACCAATTAATTGCTGATATAAAGCAAAATAAACCTGATATGCAGAATAAGTTGCTTTACCCTTTTTGATATCATCTGCATATTGGATTTTATGCGTAACTTTTTGCAGACTCTTAAAATCCTGCTGAATTGACTGGTCCACAAGAATATTTCTGTCTGCAAGATAAAGAACTTTTTTAACAAGTCCAGATTTAATAAGTCTGTAAACAATTTGGAAAGCTGTATAAGTTTTTCCAGTTCCTGTTGCCATTACAAGAAGCATTCTTTTCTGATGTCTTGCTACAGCTTTTAATGTGAGATTAATTGCATTTGCCTGATAATAACGAGGATCATAAGTATTTTGATCTGTATAATATGGTTGTTCTACAAGCTTATATTCTTCAATACCAATTCCTTCTCCATCATTACAACCGTGTAAGTATCTGTCTTTAAGTTCATCAAGAGTCGGAAATTCATCAAGTTTAAGAGTGCGTTCTTTTCCTGTAAGATAATCATATTCTTCAAATCCATCACCATTTGAACTATAGGCAAAAGGAATTTTAGTCATTTCACAATATTGTTTCGCCTGCTGAAGTCCATGAGCAATTGTAAATTGATTAGATTTTGCTTCTACAATTGCCAATGGTGTATGAGGATTCATATAGAGAGTATAGTCAGCCTTTTTAGCAGGTTCACGAACTGTTTTGTTTCCCTTAATATTTATCTTACCATCAGTTATTTTCTTTTCAAAAACAATGAGACTCTTATCCCACTTTGATTCAATAGCAGGAGTGATGTAATGATATTTTATGTCTTCTTCAGACATTTGTGATTTTGTAAGAATTTGGGAAGTTGACATATATAATCTCTCTGTTTGGTTATTTCTTCTATTATAACATATATATGACAATTACAAAAATATAATAAACATTTAAAGAAGACAATCTTTAGTTAGAAAAGACAATAATGCAAAAAAAAACAGTCCCGCGGACTGTTTTTTTTCCTCTAGCTCCTACGGGAGTCGAACCCGTCTCTCCGCCTTGAGAGGGCGATGAACTAAACCGATATTCGAAGGAGCCAAAAATACAAAAAAAAAGCTGAACTTTTCAGTTCAGCTTGAGTTCCCCAAGGAGGATTCGAACCCCCACAGTCAGAACCAGAATCTGAAGTGCTACCATTACACAATCGGGGAATAAGTGATTATTACTATATAAATTTTATAAAAGATTGTCAATAGTTTACAACATCAATTATAAAAATTATTTTAACGTAACATAAGTTTTTCCAGTTCCACCATCTTCTGCAGGAGCAAAACTGAATTCTTTTACAAACTCGCAGTGACTAAGATAATCAGTTACAAACTGCTGCAAAATTCCATCCCCTTTTCCATGGATCACACTAAAGTGAGGGAAATTATTCAGGGCACACAAATCAATCTGTCTTTCCAGAGCCTTAATTGCTTCATCAGTTCTCATACCAAGAAGCCGCAGTTCAAAAACAGGACGTTCAGTTTCATTAGCAGGAGCCAGATCATATGAAACAGAAGGAACAAGTTTTTTTGTCTGATTTTTCTGAATAATCAAATCCTTTTCCTTTACAGACATTCTTACACTGCCAAATTGAACAACCCAATACCCTTTTTTACCTTCTTCAGCAATCACTCCTTCAATTCCAGTCACTTTTGATTTAACTGCAACTTCAGGACCAAAAGTAACAGGGATTTCTGCAACAGAAGCTTTTTTATCATCTGGATTATTCATTGGAGTAGCAAGTTTCAAGGCTTCTGCATTACTAAGTTTTTTCTTTGTCTTTTTATTAGAAGTATATTTTCGCTGCTGGGCAAGTTCCTTTTCAAATTCCTGTTCAGCCCGTTCAATTTTTTCTTCTTCGGCTTCAAATTTTTCTTCAAGACGATTAACATCTTTTTCAAGATTATTAATAAATCCTTTTACACCAAGTGTCTTGTCTCTTGTAAGTTCCCCTTCCCTAAGTTCACGTACAAGATTTTCCAGCTGCCGTCTGCTATGAATAAGGAAATCATTTAATTCCTGCTGTTTGCCTTTTTTCAAATCGTGTTCTTTTTTTCGAACATCAATTTCTTTTTCCTTAAGTCGCAGCATTTTTTCTTCATACACAGCCGCATCATGTTCAGCCTTGTCTTTTAATTTATTTAATTCAATATGTTTTCTGTTCAAGCCCCGGATTAATGCCGAAACATCAGCCTGCTCTGTTGCAATATAATTTCTTGCAGAACTGACAATCTCTTTTGGCAAACCACTTTTCTGTGCAATATCAAGAGCATGGCTTTCTCCAGGAACACCCATCAAAAGATGATAAGATGGAGAAAGAGTACTTGTATCAAATTCTACGCTGGCATTAATACAAGCAGGATTTGTATATCCGTAATTTTTTAGAATTCCCTGATGTGTTGTTACAAGAACAAAAGACTGTTTTTCAATCAATTTATCAAGAACACTCATTGCAATTGCAGTACCTTCCTGAGGATCTGTACCACTGCCAAGTTCATCAAGCAAGACCAAAGTATCATTTTTAGCCGCATTTACAGCCTGAGCAATATTTCTCATGTGACCGCTAAAAGTAGACAAACTCTGATCAAGACTCTGGTCATCACCAATATCTGCAAACACATTACTGAAAACCGGAAGCCTTGTACCTTCTTCTGCAAGAACAGGGAATCCTGCCTGATTCAACATTGCAAATAAAGCAAAAGTTTTAAGAGTAACAGTTTTACCACCAGTATTTGGACCAGTAATAATAAGAACTCTTTTACCATCCATAAAACGGATATCAATTGGAACGGCTTTTGCACCAAGAAGCGGATGTCTTGCCTGAAGCAGCAATGGAGGTTCGCCAACACATTCCAAAGCGTACACACAATTATTTTCAATACCCCAGCGACAGGCAGCCAGTGTTGTATCAAAAGTTTTCATAACTGGAAGTGCATCCCTGAAAAATGGGATTGATGGCTGCAAACTTTCAGTCAGTTCTGTAAGGATGCGCTTGATTTCTGCTTCAAGTTCATGTTCTTTCTGAATAAGTTCATTACTGCAGCGAACCGCATCTTCTGGTTCAATGTAAACTGTCTGCCCGGTCTGACTCACTTCATAAATAATACCAGGAATTCTGTTCTGCTGATTTGATTTTACTGCAAGAACCTGACGGCCGCCTCTTAAAACTGGAACGGAACTTTCAAGAACAGTTGCAAGTTTTGGATCGCTTGTAAAAGTTCTCATGATATTTTTAATTTTCTGATTCAATGATGCTATTTGAGAACGAATAGCCGCAATTTCAGGCAAATCTCTAAGTTCCCCATCAGGAGTAATGATTCTAAAAATCTTTTTTTCAGTCTCATCTTCTTCTGGCAGCAATTCAACCTGTTTTGCAAGAGTCTTTAATTCAAGTTCAGTCTGATGATTTACAACAGCTTCTCTAACCTTTTTTACAGACAAAGTAAACAGACCTAAAGCCTTAACCTGCTCTAATGATAAAGAGGCACCATTTGTTTTTATAATAGAAAACAAAGCTCCGATTGTAGGCCATCCGCTAACAGGATTATTCTTACATGTTGAAACATACTTCAACCATTCTCTACTGCAGCTTTTTAAAAATTCTATTTTTTTACTATCTGAAAGAGGCTCTCTATTTAATAATTCAACCTTGCCTTCTTCCGAAACACAAAATGCAGCAACCTGTTCTCTAATACGAAAATAATCAATTTCTGTAAGAGTTTTCTGATTCATATCATTATTATAACACATTGCGGCAAAAGGAAAAAGTAAAGCAAAAGTTTAAAATAAGCACAAAAAAAAACATTAAAAAATAGTATTTTTTTTTATCAAAAAATTATTGACACTTTTTAATATATATTGCATTTTTACGTTTAGAATATATATTTCACATATCACATTTTTATTGAGAGGTTGCTTGAATGAAAGGAAGTCAGGTTACCATTGATCATGTATCCAAAAAATTCAACGATTTTGTTGCTTTGGACGACATCAACTTTACTATTGAACCAGGTGAGTTCTTCTCACTTCTTGGTCCATCTGGATGCGGAAAAACTACTTTACTCCGCATTATTGCCGGTTTTGAATTCCCAGATGAGGGTGGAGTTGTTCTTTTTGACGATAAGAATGTAATTCCTCTTAATCCAGATAAAAGACCATCAAACACAGTTTTCCAGACTTATGCTCTTTTCCCACATATGAGTGTGTACGATAACGTAGCATTCCCATTGCGTCTGAAAAAACTCCCTAAGGGTGAAATTGATAAAAAAGTTCGTGAATATGTACACCTTGTACAGCTTGATGAACACATCTATAAAAAACCAAATCAGCTTTCTGGTGGTCAGAAACAGCGTGTTGCTATTGCCCGCGCTCTTATTAATGAACCAAAAGTTCTTCTTCTTGATGAACCACTTTCTGCTTTGGATGCTAAACTTCGCGCTAATCTTCTCATTGACTTAGACCGTCTTCATGACCAGATTGGTATTACATTCATTTACGTTACTCATGATCAGAGTGAAGCTCTTGCTGTATCTGACCGCATTGCCGTAATGAACAAAGGCCACGTATTACAGATTGGTACACCATTTGAAATTTATGAAAGTCCTGCAACTCAGTTTGTAGCACAGTTCATTGGTGAAACAAATCTTTTTGACGCTGAAGTTGTTGATTGTGTTCCTCATAAAGATGCAAACGGAAATGACGACTATATGGCTACACTTTCAGTTCCAGAATTAGGTCAGCAGGCTCCTCTTGCCAGCGATACAGAAGCAACTGCAGCTTTGGACCGCTACATGCAGGTAACAGACTATGACTTTACTAAAAAAGGTCAGAAAGTTGCTTTCACTATTCGTCCTGAAAAAATCAGAATTACTCTTGAACCACCTGCTACAGGCGGAAGAACAGATGTAAACGTATTCAGTGGTGTTGTTGAAGAACCTATCTACTCAGGTTTCCAGTCAAAATTCTATGTAAAACTTAATACTGGCAAAGTAATCAAAGTATTTAAGCAGCACACAGATTATATGGATGAAGGTCCTGTTATTCAGTGGAAAGATAAGGTTTACGTTTCCTGGTCTGCAGAAGACGCATATATTGTAGAAGATATTAACAAATAGCCGCGTATGAAAGAAAAAACTAAAAACAAACAGAGCTTTCAGTTAAAATTAGCTGCTAAAGCACATGCCGCTCAGTATAAAAAAACAAATCCTGGTCCTGCTTATGCATGGCCTATGGGTGCATGGTTTACTATTTTCTTTATAGTACCTATTGTAATTATTGTCTGCTACTCATTCATGAAAAGAGACTTGCTTGGTGGAGTTCTCCGTCAGTTCTCTTTTGATGCATACAAACAGATTTTCAAAACAGATATGGATACTGGTAAATTCGTTTACCTACCTGCTCTTGGAAGAACTGTATGGATGACTGTAATTTCAACACTTATTTCAATCCTTATTGCCCTTCCATGTGGATATGCTATTGCAAGAAGCAAAAAACAGACAGTTCTCTTGATTCTTGTAATCATTCCATTTATGACAAACTCTCTTATCCGTATCTTTGCCTGGCAGTCAATTCTTGGAAACGAAGGTCTGTTGAATCAGATTTTTAAATTCTTTGAAACTATCTGGCATTACATTATTGGTGCAAAAGACTGGACATTTACACCACATAAATTTATTTACACAAAAGCCGCTGTAATTATTGTTAGTATTTACATGTATCTTCCATATGCAATTCTTCCAATTTTCACAGCTGTAGACCGTTTTGATTTCTCATTACTTGAAGCGGCAAGAGACTTGGGTGCAACAAAATCTCAGGCTGTAGTAAAAGTTCTTCTTCCTGGAATTAAAAGCGGTATTATTAGTTCTCTGATTTTTACTTTCATTCCAATTTTCGGAAACTACACAGTTCCACAGCTGGTAGGTAGTACAAAGAGTTACATGCTTGGAAACGTAATTATGGATCAGATTAACAAAGCAAGAAACTTACCACTTGCATCTGCATTCTCAGTATTCCTTACAGTTGTAACAATGGGTGCAATCCTTTTAATGCTTTCATCAAATAGAAAGGATCAGAAAATGAAACTCAAGGAGGCTTTGTAAATGGATTTCTTAACTACTTTAATTGTCTCTAAACTTAAAAAAAAGCAGCCTAGAACTGAAAACAATAAACACGCAAGAAGATACTGGACTAAACATGCTCCAAAATTTTCTTTATCTAATTCAGTTTTATTTTTCTCTATCCTGTTTTTATACATTCCACTTTTTGTAATTATTGTTTTTTCTTTCAATAAATCAGAAGGTGCTCATTTTACAGGCGTTTCTTTCAGATGGTATGAAGAATTATTCATAAGATCTGGAGATTTGTGGATGTCTCTCTTTTATAGTGCAATTGTTGCCCTTTCTTCGGCAGTTCTTGCTACTGTATTAGGAACAATGGCAGGAATTGGAATCAGCTGGTACAAATTCTTTGGTAAAAACTATATTCAGTCTGTAAGTTTCCTTCCAATGGTTCTTCCAGAAGTTATCATGGGTGTTTCGCTTTTGATTTTCTTAAGTGGAATTGGCATGGACTTAGGTTTAGGAACAATCATTATTGCTCATACAACATTCTGTCTTCCATTTGCCTACCTTATGGTAAATTCCCGTGTTGATGAATTTGACTATTCAATTATTGAAGCAAGTCACGACCTTGGAGCAACTGAAAAGCAGACTTTGTTCAAAGTAATCATTCCTGCAATTATGCCTGGAATTATCAGTGGTTTTATGATGAGTGTTACATTATCAATTGAAGACTTTGTTATTACATCACTTGTAAACGGAAACGTAGAGACACTTCCAATTTTCGTATACAACATGATTAAACACGGTGTAAGTCCTGTAATTAACTCACTTTCCTTTGTAATGATTCTTATAATTTGTTTTATTGCAATTCTTTTAAGAAAAGGCTTAAAGAATTTTGCAGCAGCCCACTAGGCCATCAAGGAGACAAAAATGAAAAAATTATTATCAAAGATTATTTTTGCAGCAAGTATTCTAATGCTTCCTATTTTGTTTTCTTCTTGTGAGAAAAAACCTGTTTTAAAACTTTACAGCTGGACTTACTACACTCCTACAGATGTTGTTGCCGCTTTTGAAGAAGAATTTGACTGCAAAGTTATTGTTACTGAATATGATTCAAATGAAACAATGTACAATAAAATCATGAACGGTGGTTCCAAGAGTTTTGACATTGTAGTTCCATCTCAGGACTATGTTGAAATCATGATTGAAAAAGGTATGTTGCAGCCAATTGTTCAGTCTAAGTTTACAAACCGCAATCTCATCAACAAAGATGTATTGAATCAGGTTTTCTATGATAAAGATATGACTTATGCTGTTCCTTATTATTACGGAGCTTCTGGAATCAGTGTAAACAAAAATAAAGTAAAGGGTAACTATGAACGAACCTGGAATATTTTTGCTGATTCACAGTTTAAAGATCACGCTTCAATGATGGATGATTACCGTGAAGTAATTGGTGATGCATTAAGTTATAAAGGATACAGCGTTTCTACAAAGAATGATGATGAATTAAAAGAAGCTGTTCAGCATATCAAAAATCAGTGGGTTCCAAATATTGTAAAATTCGATGCTGAAGGTTTTGGTAAAGATTTTGCAAGAGGAGACTTGTGGCTTTGTCAGGGATATGCAGAAGTTATTTACGGTGAAGTTCCAGAAGAAGAATGGGATGACACAATTGATTTCTTTATTCCAGAAACTGGTGGACCAGCATACTTAGACAGCATGTGTATTCTTAAGAATTCCAAAAATGCTGAACTTGCTACAGAATTCATCAACTTCATCCACAGACCAGAAAACTATGCTCAGTTCCTTGATTTCTTCCGCTTCCCTTGTTATGTAAACACAGAAGCAGAACAGTATATGACAACAACTCCAATGTATCCTGCAGAAATCTTAAAGAACTGTGAACTTAAATATAACGTTGGTGACTTCCTTGATCATTATTTTGACCGCTGGGAAATCCTTCGTTTAGCATACTAAATTCTATATTCAACATAACGAACCTTCCGTTTTTCAATAGCATCACGAATTGATTGTTCGCGTTCAGAAAGGCGGGAAGTTCCTGTTTTAACTTCAATAAACAAAATCTCTTCTACTCTATCAGAATCTTCAAGGCCTTTAAAAGCAATAAAATCTACAGGTTTACCAAGAAACTTTGCATCTGCCGGATGACATGGAAAATCTGGAAGATACGGAGCCATCTGTTCCATCATCTGACCACTGATTACAGCTTTAGACCGCTTTATTGCATCAGACC
Source organism: Treponema sp. (assembly GCA_024402665.1). Lineage (GTDB taxonomy): Bacteria > Spirochaetota > Spirochaetia > Treponematales > Treponemataceae > Treponema_D. Next base: position 4,745 of record JAKSTI010000012.1, on the reverse strand, counting down.
GTTCTTTTTTAATAATCCGCATATATCTGATTTTCTGAGCAAAAATAATAATCAGAAGCAGGAAGATTACAACTATTAAAAGTAACGATATTAAAGGATTTTTGTTTATTATTTCGAACATACAATAAATTATAAGTGAAAAAACAAAAGTTAGTCAAAAGAATAAATCTTTTACAACCGATAAGATAATATATAGAGGATTTTAATGATGAAAAAAACAAATCTGGCTAAACTGGTATTAATTTTTTCAGCCGCAGTAAAACTTTTTGCACAGACTGCCGCAAATAATTCCCAATCTGATGGAGTTCTCTTTTCATTTAAGCAAAACGAAGGTGAATCAAGCAGTTATATTTCAACAGTTGAGGAAGAAGCTTATTTTAACAATGTATTAAATAACCACGCAGAAATTATTAACCGCATTTCTTCAACCATAAGAAAAACTAATTCAGATGGTTCTGCTGTAATTGATACAAATTACATGACAACAAACAACACTTTGCTTAACGGAAGAGACAAGCATCTTGTGTGGGGTGAAGAATCAAATGTTACAGTTACAAGGAAAAAGACAGGTGAACTTGTTATTGATGACAATGCTTTTATGCCAACAGTAAGAAACGTTCCTGTTTTCCCTAACAAGAAAGTCAAAATTGGTGATACATGGACTGCTGACGGAAAAGAAGTTCACGATTTGCGTCAACTTTTCAATATGAAAACTCCATTGATTATTCCATTCACTGCAACTTACAAATATGTTGGAGATGTAGTCCAGAACGGAACAAAATTTAATCAAATTGAATTATACTACGAATTCTATCAGCAGAATTCTCAGACAAACATGAGAGCCGGAAGTCTTTATGCTGCAACAGTTGGATACTCAAGTCAGGTTTTGTACTGGGACAGCGAAAAAGGAATCCTTGATCATTATAATGAAGAATTTGCTATTAAAATTCAGGATGTTTACGGCAACATCTATTACTTCAAAGGAACCGCTCATTCAGAAATCACAGAATTTAAATCCCTCAATAACGATGAAAATCTTAACCTTATTCAGGATACAATCAACACATTGAATCTTGAAAATATCTCTGTAAAAAAAGGTGAAAAAGGATTAACAATCAGTATTGAAAATATTCAGTTTGAACCAGATTCAGCAATTCTTCTTGAAAGCGAAAAAATCAAACTAAAAAAACTTTCATTGATTTTAAAACTTTTCCCTAATGATCTTTTGATTACAGGTCATTGTGCAGACAGAGGTACAGCAAGTGCCCGCCAGGTTCTTTCAGAAGACAGAGCAAAAGCTGTAGCCGGATATCTGGAACAATTAAATGTTCGTGATGAAAAACACGTATTTACTCAGGGAAAAGGCTCTACAGAACCAATTGCCACAAATAATACCGAAGAAGGCAGAAGTAAAAACCGACGTGTAGAAATCACACTTATGGATTAGAAACCTTCTCTTTTTCATTATTTTTATCATCAGCGGCAGCCTTCAATTTGTCTTTCCACAAGAAATTGCATTTTTGAAGTCTGCCGCTTTCTTTTAACTGCCGCACCACTTCCACACTGTCAAAATGATTCCATACGTTCAATCCAATTTTATTCAGGCTACGCTTTGACATCCGCTCCGTCACTACTTCTTCCAGTTCCTCTTCTGAATAATAATTTTTATTCTTCCGAACAAGACCATATGTCATCTCCCAATCAGAGACATACTTTTGTCTGTCATATTTGAACAAGTCATAGCGCACTCTAAAATCAATTTTCCCGGATTTACTTTGCTTTATAAGTCCTGCCTTGTATTCCCGCTCATTACACAAATCGCACCCACTACAGACTGCTTTTTCAGCGCCCAGTGCATCTAACAACACCTGACGTCTGCAGTCTGTAGTTTCCGCGAATTTTTTCATTGCTGCTTCTCTTGAGTCTGGCTTAAACACATTGAAATTCACAGAATCTTCCAGGCTCCACAACAGAATTGCCTTTGCCACAGATCCATCTCGCCCACCACGACCAGCTTCCTGAATATAAGCCTCTGCCGTCCCTGGAGCCTGCAAATGTACAACAGTTTTGATGTCTTTTTTATCAACACCCATTCCATAAGCGCAGGTAGCACACAACACCCCATCCTTACTTTCAAAGAACCATTTTTCCACAAATTCCTTCTCTTCCTTCGAAAGACCCGCATGATAAAACTTTGCACTTCCCCTGCCAAAACAAACATTTAATTCTTGAGCCATATCTTCTGCTTTATCTCTAGTACCGCAAAAAATAATCATAGGTCTCGCTTCAGTTTTAGCTAAATACAATGCTTCTTTTTTCTTCGCAGCAGCTTGTCTTACAAAATAATGAATATTCTGTCTGTCACTTTCACTGCGAACAACATGCACTTCTCCTCCAAATAGAATCTCAGAAACTCTGGACAACACATCAGGACTAGCCGTAGCCGTAAAAGCAGTAATCACCGGTGGTTTAAGAAATTCAATAACCTTACCTAAAGATAAATAAGAACTCCTGAAAGAGTCCCCCCATTCCGAAACACAATGAGCCTCATCAATAGCAATATGTTTTATCCCAACTTCTTTCAACTGCCTGAGTAAATGTTCGCTCTGAAGCACCTCAGGATTAGCAATAATAATTTTTGCCCCATTTTTGATTTTCTCAAAATTTTCCCTTCGCTGCAGTTCAGATTGCCCACCCCTAAAGATTACACTCCTAAGACTTCCACTTTCCATACGACGCTGCTGGTCCGTCATCAAAGCAAGTAACGGATAAATAATCAACGTAGGTCCATCAAAAACAAAAGCCGGAATCTGAAAGCACAAAGACTTCCCCGCCCCAGTTGGCAGCAACACCACCTGACGCCCCTTGCAAAATGAGTCCCCATTTTCCCGTTCAAACTTAACCTTCGCCTCACCCTCCAGCGACTCAATCAATTCATGATATTCATACGCCTCAAGAATATTAGCAATTACCATTCGCTGCCACGGAAAAAGATACCTTATCCCAAAGTTTTCAAAAGCCAATCTGCCAACAAGATCTTCATCATAAAGATTCTCAGCATCAATTTTTTCAATTTCGCCCACATCATATTTATACAAACGTTTTAAAAAAAAACGCAATTTTATTTATGGATAAATTTATTTTTGTTGTGGGAAATACACTACAGCCACTCAAGATTGTGCCCTGCTAAGGGATTATGACGCAGTTCACCTTCTTAATCCGCTTTCGTGTATTTCCCACAAAATTACTTTTCCATATATAAATTTAATTGCGTTAATACACTACAGCTGCTTAAGAACGTGCCCTGCTAAAGGATTATGACGCAGTTCACCTTCTTAATCCGCTTTCGTGTATTTCCCACAAAATTACTTTTTTCATAAATAAATTTAATTACGTAAATCAATTTTACCTTAATAAATTTATCTGTGAAAATACACGATAGCGACACAATGACTAGGACTGCGTCACTATCCCATTAGCAGGACTAGGCGTTGAGGCGCGGCAGTGTATTTCCACACATAAAAAATTAATTGCCGAGAAATTAATTTCGGATTAATATTACCGTATGTGCAGAAATATTCTTAAAGCAATCCCCCCACTAGTTCTACTTTTTATAACCATCAGTTGCCGCGTATACCCCCCACCCGCCATCCCCAGCGAAGTCCACACAATCGACTCCCCATCTGGCGTTTACTATCCCGGATACTGGCCCGATGGCAAAATCTGTACCGTAAAAAAAGGCGATACCTGGCAACTATTCTGGTGCGAGGCAGTTGATATCCTTACAGAAGGCCCAACAGTATGGCCAGAAGATCACTACAGCAAAGTAACTAAAAATAATATTGTATTTGGAAAAGAAACCGCAGTGATTCCAAATTTCACTGATCACGGAGCCTGGTTCATTGGAGTATTCCCTCTAAATGACAGCGGAAGATACGTTGGATTTTTTCATGCAGAAACCTATTGGCCAGATGAAGTCAGTAAAGTTGGAGAAGAAAGAGCTCACAAATCAATTGGTGTAACATACAGTAATGATTATGGAAAAACCTGGGAAAAAGGAACTCCAATTATCACAAGTTCATCTCCAAAACCAGCACATTCATCCTGGTCAGGCTTAGGAGACGGCACCGTTATTTATGATGAAGTAAACTCCCGCTGGATCTGTTATTATCAGGGAAAAGCAGGATTTGGTAGCAACAAACTTTGTATGGCCGCATCTTATGATCCCGAAGGAAAACCTGGCACATGGAAAAAATGGGATGGTTCAGACTTTTCAGGTGAAGCCTGCGGAGAAAATGGTCTTGGAAGCAGCAATGTTGCCATCAGCAATCTGAGTGATGTCCCTGGTGCAAATCCAAGCGTAATGTGGAATCACTATCTGAATAAATGGATTATGGTTTACCATTCCTGGGAAAAAGAAATCTATCTTGCAGCCAGTGATGATGCAATACATTGGACAAATCCCAAAAAAATTATCGGTGATAAAGATTTCCCAGTCTGGTATCCAAATCTAATAAGTGAAGAAGGCGAAAAAACCGGCGGTCAGACAGTTAGATTATACTTCGGCTACTTCTACCCCAACCCCTATGAAAAACGCCACCTGTCCTACTGCGACTTAAGTTTTTGACAGTTACTGACTGACTGGTAGTATTTTCAAAGGCGCCATTCCAAAATTGTCTATTTTTCTTTCAATTCAATCATTATTTAAAAAATTTCATTAATTTAAAGAAAAACTTAAAAAACAA
>JAKSTI010000011.1 GCA_024402665.1 Treponema sp. | reverse complement strand
CATAAAAAAAGTGTACCTCCAAAAATTGTCTCCAACTTTTGGGGTACACTTCAAAACACATTTTACTGTGGCTTCTGGATTTTATTTTTTTAGGAAACTAAATTAATTAGTCAGCCAATTCTAATGGAATTGCATTTCCCTGGATGTCATAGAACTTCCAAGAACCTGTTAATGTTTTTCCTGGGAGAACATTAGCATATACACCTAAACCATTTTCTGGAACAATCCATTTACCTGTTGTTGCATCTTTTTCCAAACTATTTGTGAATGGTTTAGAATAGAAAGCTGATTCTTTTTTCATACCGTTTGCATCTGTATTGTAATAACTTACAGTATAACCATCGTCTTCGTTACAAGTCATTTCAACATATACAGAAATTTCTTTGTTTGCATTAGGTGTAGGACCGAGATCTTCTTTCCATGTACCAGTACCAGATTCAATTTTATGTTCTGCTGCTTTACAATTTGGAGCACCGATTTGAATACCATCAATATCTTTGAAGTTTGTACCATCACCTGAAAGATAAGCTGCCCCTACATTTGTGTAGTATGAAATGTATGTTCTTAACCCTTTAGATTCTGCAGCATCATACTGTAATGTTGCAACTACGAAATTATATGTTCCATCTCCGTTATCATTGAGATTAAAGATGTATCCCATATTTCCGTCTTTTGATTTTGAATCCTGATTTTTGATTGTAATAGTACAATTTGCTGTTTCACGTTTTGTGTTGAATGTTGCCCAACCACGAATGTAATCTTTTGTTTCATTTGTGTAATCAATTGTACAAACACCATTTGGTGCATCGAAATCAAGGATGCCGTATTCGTCTTCGTTCATATTACATCCAACTAAAGAAAGAGCTGCTACTGCGAGAGCGGCTGCGAAAAATTTTTTTGTCATTTTCATAGTAGAAAAATCCTCTCAAATTATTGCCTGAAAAAAGGCGTTTTGTTTTTTAAGGGGCAGGGAAAATCAACGATTTTGTTTGGCTGCACCTTCTAAAACTTTTTTTATAGTCTTCTTAAAAATGTTTCATTTATCAAACAACATAGTGCAAGATAAGTTTCACATAACTTTAACACTTTAAACTCTTTTTTTGTGAATGTCTACCTTCTGGAAATTTTTTTTGAAAAAATTACATATGAAACACTAACTTTTGACAATTAAGTTTTTTTCTTCTATAATTAATAGAAATTATAAAAGTTTGTTATTTTTTTTATCTTATATTTTTTTGAAGGAGCTTTTATATGAAAAAAGCAACAAAACTTTTTGTAGCATTGGCACTTTTTGCCTGCACATTATTAACAACAAGTTGTGCCTTGTTTGATCGCTTAGGTGAATTGGTTGGTCCTAAAAATCAGTGGAAAGTATATGAATATGTATATACTTCTGGAGAACAGAAAATTGTTTTGGACTGCTGGATGTTGTATACAGAAAATGAATATAATGGAAAAACATTCTACTATACAGCAAAAGATACTGATGCTAAAACAAAATATGAATTTGTAAATGGTTTGAATCTTTTTATTGTACCAAATGTAGGTAAAACTAAAGATGCAAATGGAAGTATTGGAGATGCAGCTCTTAAGGAATTGATTGGTTCTGTTCTTGATGATTCTGTAGTAATTAAACCTTTCACAAATGGTGAAGATGCTAAAATGAATACTGCTGGTGATGACCTTAGTGCTGCAGCAACAGAAAAAACATTTAAAATGGGATATATCACTTGGGCTGTTATTTACAATTCAATCTCTACAAAAAGTGGTACACCTCCATTCTTAGGTCAGGGACTTGCTTCTGATACAATTTATAAAGAAATGGATTTCAGCAATATTAAAGATTTCTCTTTCAAGAAACTTATGGCTGTTTGGGCATACAACAAACTTGATAAATATCTTGAAGAAAACAACTAGTATTTAGTTCAATTAATAACCAGATAATTTCCACAGGGGGGATCAGTGAAGTTTTCATTGGTCCCTTTTTTTTAAATTGACAAATTTTGTGAATTTGTTTCTATTTTTTTCCTAATGGGTGTATAATAAATTTACTATGGTAGAAGTACTTAATGATGCCGAATTTGAAAGATTCAGAAAACTTATTTATGATGAAAGTGGTATCACCTTTTCAGCAACTAATCGTTCTATCTTAGATAGTCGTATTAAAGATATTTTGCGAAATAAAGGTCTTGCTACTCCTGGCGACTATTATTCTCTTGTAATTAAGAATCCGGAAGAAATGAAATTCATGCTGGATGCTGTTACAACTAACTTAACCAGATTTTTCAGAAATCAACCTCATTTTGATGCATTTATTAACTATGTAATTCCTCATGTTATAGAAGTAAAAAAGGCTAATCCGCTGGACAGAACTATCAGAATCTGGAGTGCGGGTTGTTCTACTGGGGAAGAGCCATATACAATCGCTATGATTATGAAGGAAATTATTCCTCCTGGTTTTAATTTCCAGATTACTGCTTCTGATATTTCACTTAAATCTCTTATGGTTGGTCAGAAGGGGTTCTACGCAGATTCTAAAGTTGATGGTATTCCTCCTGAATATCTTTCTAAATATTTTACAAAAGTTGACGGTGGCTATCAGGTTGTTAAGGAACTGATGGACACTATTAAGTTTGACTATCACAACTTGAAGCATGACAGCGGGGCAAGAAATCTTGATGTAGTTTTCTGCCGCAATGTTCTCATTTATTTTGATGAACCTGCTCAGCTTGCGGTAATCAATCGTTTCTACAATTCTATGTCAGCAAAACAGTCTTATCTTTTCATTGGCCATTCAGAATCCCTCTTTGGTATGAATACTCAGTTTAAGTTCCTCAAAACTGAATGGGCTTGTCTTTATGAAAAGAATATGAATTAGAGGTTTTTAATTTATGGATAATATTTCGGTAATGATATGTGATGATTCGGCTCTTATGAGAAATCTTATTGGCCGGATTATTGAGGATGTAAACGGTTTCTCTGTTGCAGGAAAGGCTGAAAATGGTCTTGATTTGCTTGAAAAACTTCCTGCCTGTAAACCTGATGTTATCCTTCTTGATATTGAAATGCCAAAAATGAATGGTGTTGAATTCCTTAAAAAAAGAAAGGAACTTGGCATCAAAATTCCTGTAATCATTCTTTCCAGTGTTGCAACAGAAGGTGCTGCTGTAACAATGGAATGTCTTGAACTTGGTGCTTCTGATTTTATTACTAAACCAGGCGGAACATCTGTTACTTTACGAATAGGCGATGTTTCTTCAAATATTATTGAATTTATTGCTTCTTATGGTCGTATTCAGGCTTTTAAAAATGGTAAAAAGGTTCCTGATGCAGATTTCTATGTTCAGCAGGCTAAATTAAAAGAAGCCCAGAGAGTTGTTGCTCAGAAGAAGGGCGAGGAAGCTGCTAAAAAGGCTGCGGAATCATTAACTGAACTTTTACCTGCACACTGGACTGCTCCAAAGAAAAAAGAACCTGTTGTAATTGTTCCTGAAGAAGAAAGCGGAAATATTGAAATTATTGCCATTGGTATTTCAACTGGCGGTCCTAATGCTTTGCGTGATATGTGCAAACTTCTGGACAAAAATATTAAACAGCCAATCCTTATTGTTCAGCATATGCCTGCAGGTTTTACAAAAGAATTTGCAGATAGTTTGAATAACATTTGTCCATTAACTGTAACAGAAGCTGTTGATGGCGAACCTTTACTTCCTGGTCATGTTTATATTGCTCCTGGAAGTTATCATATGTATGTTGAACGCAGAGCTCTTGCAAATGTAATCAGAACTTCACAGACTATTGAACCAAGAAACGGACACAGACCTTCTGCCGATGTTTTGTTTGAATCAATTGCTCATATTTATAGAAACAAATCTCTTGGAGTTATTATGACTGGTATGGGTCGTGATGGTGCTGCAGAACTTGCGAATATGCGTAAAAAGGGTGCCAGAACTTTAGGTCAGGATGAAGCTTCAAGTATTGTTTACGGAATGCCAAAGGTTGCATGGGAACTTGGTGGTGTTCAAAAACAGGTTTCTCTTGAAAATATGGCAAATGAGATTAATACATTGGCTCTCACTTACCACAATTAGTCCTTTTGCAGAAACCGCAAAATCTATCTATAAAATTTCTCTTATTCTCTTAGTGCACTCATTAACACCAATCTTGTTATCAAGTTCTTCGTATGTGTCTTTCAAATTGTACAGCGCATCAAGATAGTATGGATTATAACAAAGTGCCTTTTCAAAACTTTCTGCTGCTTCTGTGTAATTTTCAGACTGAAAATAAGAAACTCCCTTCAAATTCCAGAATCGGGGATTTGAATCATCTATTTCTAATCCGTAAGTTGCATAATGTGATATTTCTTCTTTATTCTTAAGCTGAATGTAGACTGTTGCAAGAGCTTCAATGATATCAGGATTTCTCCTATCAAATTCCAGAGCTTGTCTGAAGGAATCCCTAGCGTTGATTAAATCGCCACTGTTTCTATAAGTTACCCCAAGATTGTACCAGATAATAGGATTGTATTTATTAAGGAGTATTGCTCTATTAAAGCAGGCAATTGCTTCTGGATATTCGCCCTTAGCTGTAAGTCTTAGTGCTTCTTTATTTAATTTGTCTATACGTTCAATCATTTAAAAGCCTCTGGAATCATTGCATCAAATAATTTGAAAATCAATGGAGATTCTGAAAGTTTTTCGCAGTTTTCTCTGATCAGCTGAATTCCTTTATCTGCCGCCTGTTTTATGCATCCAGATTTTTCCAAAAGGCCAATGCACTGTTCAACAGCCGGAGACTCAATTCCTTCTTTTGCAGCCTGTTCCATCAATTTTGAAAGTTCCGCTTTATCTTGCGGACAAGACTGAATATGCATCAGAACCGGCAGACTTTTTTTGCCTTCTACAATATCATCACCGCGTTTTTTTCCAGGATTTCCGCATGTCAAATTGATTACATCATCAATAATCTGAAAACCAATTCCTATGTTTGCACAAATTGCCCCAATTTCCTGTGTCTTTTCTTCTGAAGCACCACCGGCAAGTGTTCCAACTTTTGCAGCAAGGGAAGCAAGTGTACCAGTTTTGCATTTTACCATTTCCATGTAATCTGGAATTTCTGGGAAGAAAGATTTTTCTCTGTGCCAGAAAATATCCATTGCCTGTCCTAAATGAAGGCGTCGCAATTCTGTTGTGTATAGTTTGTAAAATTTAACTTTTAATGCATCAGAAAGATTCAGGCGGTCAATACAAACCGGGGCTTCAAAATAAAGCCAGGATGCTGCATTTAAGGCTGTATCTAGTCCGTACGTAATATGTGCGGCTGGTTTTCCTCTTCTTAAATCTGCACTGTCTTCAATGTCATCGTGAATAAGGCTTGCTGTGTGAACAAATTCAACAAGTGGAGTAAGGGCATAAGTTTGTTCTTCTGTAAGATATTCTTTGTTGTGATTTTTTTCCATTTCGTAACAAAGAAGCAGAAGTAAAGGCCTCCATCTTTTTCCGCCTAAATCTATAAGATTTTTGTTTGGTTCAATTAAGTTCTGAATGTAATTTTTTTTGGCTGCACTTTCTCCAAAAGAGTATTTTTTCCAGTCATCATCAAAATCCATATTGATTGCGTAATTAAGTGCTGTTTCTATTTTTTCAAGATATTTTGTAAATTCGTTTGCCATATAATTAGTATAGTAAAGAATATAAAAAAAATCAAAAGCGGAGTGGTGAGGGAGGGAAGAAAAGTTATCCACATTAATCCACAAAATATGCACAGGTTATCCACATTTTTTATTCAGGGAAAAATAGGAAAATTCTTGAAAAAACAGGGGAATGGGCATAAAAAAAGGTGAAAACTTACGTTTTCACCTTTTGCATCAGGAAGTTATCCACAGAAAATCCACAAGGACTAACCTAATGTAACTTCACCGTTTTCATTAATTGCAAGGATAGATTTACATCCTGAACAACGGAATCTGCCAGATTTAATTGCTCTGAGTTTTTTTGTACAAACAGGGCAAGAAATTACTAATGGGAACACTGATGATGTTGTAACTGTTCCTTCAGAGAAGAATGCAATTGCTTCATCAGCTGTGCTTTTAATATTAAAGAACTGAGAGAATCCCAACAACTGGAATACTTCATATACTTTTGGCTGGATTTCAAGAAGAACTACATCTCCACCTTTTGGTTTTACCATTTTTAAGAATACAGTAAATGAACCAATACCTGTTGAAGATACATAGTTTAGTGACGAGCAGTTAAAAATCAAATTGATGAATCCAGCTTCAATAATCTGTGTTACTTTTTTCTGGAAGAAGCTTGAATTGTATGTGTCAATATAACCACTGAGGTAAATAAAAAGACCGTTCTGCACTCCTTCTGCTCTACGAAGATTGATAGTGAGGCTGTCATCTTTATCGTTGTCAAAACCTGATATTAATACATTGTTATCCATATTCTCTTTTCCGTAACCTTTACTTTAGTTAATTGCTTTTTATTGTCACTTTTTTATAATATAATATCGTCACAATACATTATAATCTAAATGAGAAAATTGTCAAATTGTTTACTATTTGTTTAGATATTAATTAGGAGTAAATTTTACAGTCATTTTTGACGATAATATACTTATGAATAAAGCTTTAAAATTAATAATAATGTACGTTGTATTCTCTGTAATTTGTATTGTTCTGGGAACTGCTTTTTATATGCTGTATCAGAACGTTTTGAATTATGCGGCAGGAAGAGATTTGCTTAGTTTTTCAAAATACGAATTGCTCCGGGTATTTTTCTTTATTAGTGCCTGCGTTGTATTTTTAGTTTGTCCGCTTATTTCATATTTTAGAATCCGTCAGCGTGGCGGTTTGTTCCAGCTGATTGTTTATCTTATTGTTTGTGCATTAACCTGGCTTATTATTTTCCCAGTTGTTTTGAAAGCCGGCGATAAATTTGATTTTCTTGGTACACAAAAAGAACGCAGTCATGTTCTTACTTCCGGATACTTTAGAACTGCCGATGACAATATTTATTATTTTTTTGATGATCTTGATTCAAACGAATATGGCAAAAATAAAGCTCAGTGTGTTGTAATTAATTCTGGCGAACCTGGTGGTGTTGAAGTTACTGAATTTGAAAATTCTGCAGAGCTGGAACTTTATAAACAGGCTGAACCTTACAATGATATTCTGATTAAAAAAACTTTCTATGGAGACGGAATTTTCAAATATCTGAATCTGCGGCTTTTGATTTCTAAAGGGATTGAGGCCTGGCAGAAGGGATGGACTTTCTGGCTTGGATTCCTCTCTCTTGCAGTTGTTTTGTGTGCAGTTTACGGGCTTTCAAATTTCTTTAACTGGAAGCTGATTGATGCCTGCATGGTTTTGTTTTCTTCTGCATTAATTCTTATTTGCAATACAATGTATTATCATCCTGGAGTTCAGGCTTTTATGGATTCAAAAATTTATAACAAAACCTTTTTTGCAAATATGCAGTCTGTTTTTGATGCCCCATTCCTTGTTCTTGTAAATCTGCTGTTTGCCCTGATTTTTATAATCATCGGGATTGTTAAATTCTTTTCTAAAAAAAGCAAGATGGAGTAGTGGTTTATGAAAAAAATTATTGGCATTTTATCTGTTTTTTTAGTTATAGGATTAATAATCTGTATTGTTCTTGGATATCTGCTTCCAATTCCTTCTGACGTAATTGTTTCTGTTGGAGTTTATAAATTCTGTACCGGTATTGGATATTTTCTTGAATTCCTTCCTGCCATGGTTTTAACAGGTTTTGTAGTCAGCTGTTCAGTTCATTTTGGACATAATTCAGAAGGCAGTTTACAGAGATTTTCTCCTGCAATGGGAAAACGCTTCCAGGTTGTAATGCTTATTTCAATTATTTGTACTGCATTGCTCACCCTTTCTAATGAAACTTTTGGCCTTATGGTAAACAAGAAAAAATCAGAAATCCAGAACAGACCAAAATTAATTGCTGAATATGTAAAAGTTGGAAATGTTCTTTATGATCAGGGATTTTATGCCAGAGCAGCCAGATATGCAGATGCTGTTTTGAAGCTTGATTCTAATTCTGTTGATGGGACAGATTTGAAAAACAGAACAAGCATTCAGCTTAAAATGGAAAACATGGAAGCTCCACGTTTTGACATTAATACATCTGAACCAATTTACGAGAAAAACAGAGATTTGAAAATTCAGGAAGATCAGATTTCTCAGGCTCACAAATATCTTGAACTGGCAAAAGATGCTTATGCCAACGAAAAATGGTTCGATGCTCACTACTATGCAGAAATCGGCCTTAATCTTTCTTCATCAAAAGATCCAAACACAGATGATTTAAGAACAATTTCTACTCAGGCCTGGAACAATATTTCTACAATGCACAAAAATGCCAAAACTCAGTCTCAGCTTGATTTTGAAGAAAAATACAGAGGTTATGTTGCTCTTGTAGAAAAAGACGATTTGAAAGCCTACTATATTTTTAATAGCCTCAGTCAGAAATCTCTTGAACTTGCCAGAGATCCTGATGTTTCGTTCTATTTAAAAATAGCAAAAGACAGAGTAGAACAGCGTTACTTCTTTGTAGATGAAACTCTTGAACTTGAAAGTTTTGAATCTGCCAACGATGTATATTTTTCTTATAAATATAACGATGGAACAGAAGATATTGTTTATTTCAAAGGCGCAACTGTAATTGAAGCTACAGGCAATTCGGTTCAGTATCTTAGAGATTTTTCTATTACAACTGTTGATGAAAATGGAAAATGGATAAAAACAATGCGTGTTCCTTATGCAAAACTTATGCCTGTTGCCGTAAGACATATTGATGAAGGAATTAAACAGGTTCTTGAACTTAATAACGACAATGAATTTATTCCATATATTCTGTTGAAATCTGTAGGACGTGATAATCCTCAGCAGATGTATATTCCAACTTATACTTTTGCAGATGGTCGTGTTTCTAACATTCCAGAATATATGCTTTTTCCAATTAATTTTGACGATTTCCTTATGCTGGAAGCCTGTTCTGATAAACCAGAAACAATGTATCTTCCTGATTTGTTTGATATCACTAAGAAGGCAGAAACTTACGGTTATTCAGAAGCGGCATATGGTCAGAATTTGCTGAACAGACTTTTCTATCCATTCTTTATTCTTATTCTTCTTGTAGGATTAGCTTCTTTTGGATGGACAAACCGTATTGGCGACAGTCAGTATTTCAAATTCTCATGGATTTTCAGCATTCCGTTCTATATTGTTGCCCAGGTATTGTTCTACCAGCTTATGTGCTTCTTCTTCCATCTTGCCAATTACGTTTTCATAGGAATGGCAGGAGTATTTGGCGCAATTGGAATTGGTCTTGTTTTCTATTTGATTGCCCTTATAATTTCTGGAATTTATTTCCTGGCAAGAAAATCCTTTTAGAAATTTATCTTGTAATTAATACTCAAGAATATTAAAATATATTCTATATTTTTAGGATGTATTATTATGGATATTGAATTACTTGATAAGGCTATACGTCGTATTCCTGATTTCCCAAAACCTGGTATTCTCTTTTATGACATTACAAGCGTTCTCACAAATCCAGAAGCTTTTAAGTTCTGTCTTGAAGAAATGTACCGGATTTATAAAGATGCAAAATTTGATGCAGTTGCCGGTGTAGAAAGCCGCGGATTTATTTTTGCTGCTCCTCTTGCAGAAAAACTTGGTATTCCTCTTGTTTTGATTCGCAAAAAAGGCAAACTTCCTGGAGATACATATCAGTGCAGTTATGATCTTGAATATGGATCTGCAACTATTGAAGTACACAAGGCCGATATTAAAAAAGGTCAGAAAATATTAGTCGTTGACGATTTGATTGCTACTGGCGGTACGCTGGCTGCCACAAAAACTTTAATTCAGCAGGGAGGCGCGGAAGTAACTGATTTCTTTGGTGTAATTGGTCTTCCGGACTTAAATTATGAAAAGGTTCTTGCCCCTTGCAAAGTAACAACATTAATCAACTATCATGGAGAGTAGGTAAAACTACAGGAGACAAAAATGTACAAATCAATTTTAAATACAAAAGAAACAGAACATGCAATTGTTGCAATTAAAGATTTTTTCCAGCTGGCACTTTCTACAGAATTAAACTTAACTCGTGTTACAGCACCACTTTTTGTTGGTAAAGGCACAGGTATTAATGATGACTTAAACGGTGTTGAACGACCAGTAAGTTTCCCTGTAAAAGCCTTGAACGAACAGCAGATGGAAATTGTTCAGTCACTTGCTAAATGGAAGAGAATGAAGATTACTGATCTTGAACTTGAACCAGGATTTGGTATTTATACAGATATGAATGCTTTGCGCCCAGATGAAGAACTTGATGCAATCCATTCTATTTATGTTGATCAGTGGGACTGGTGTATGGCTATTGATCCTAAAGACAGAACTGTATATTTCCTTCACGAAATTGTTAAGAAGGTATATCGCTGTATTAAACGTACAGAATTCTTCCTTTACGACAGATATCCTGCAATCAAACCAATTTTGCCAAATGAAATTAAAATCCTTTATGCAGATGATTTGCAGAAACAGTATCCAGATTTAACACCAAAACAGCGTGAAGATAAAGTTGCTAAAGAATATGGCGCTGTATTTATTACTGGTATTGGTGGTCAGCTTGATGACGGTACAATTCATGACGGTCGTGCTCCTGACTATGATGACTGGATTACTGAAAGTGGTGATGGACATCGTGGTTTGAACGGAGATATCCTTGTTTGGAACCCAGTTCTTGGTCATGCATTTGAAATTTCTTCAATGGGTATTCGTGTAAGCCCAGAAAGTTTGCGTTTGCAGCTTGAAGAACGCGGCATGATGGAAAGAGCAGAACTTCCATTCCATAAACGTCTTTTGAATGGTGAACTTACACAGACTTTGGGTGGCGGAATTGGTCAGTCTCGTCTTTGTATGTTCCTTTTGCGTAAAGCTCACATTGGTGAAACACAGGTTAGTGTTTGGACTGATGAGATTATTAAAGACTGCAAGAAAAAGGGAATCACTCTTTTATAGTCTGGCAGTTGGGTAATTAGGTTGCAATGCAGAAAGAATATAAATTCAATGTTGCAGATTTAGATTCTCAGCTTCCTGTTTTATTGAAAAATGGGGTTACAGAGTTAACTATTCATGATAATGCTGTAGCCTCAGATAAAAATAAACTTATGAAGCTGATTAAACTCCTTGCAGCCAAAGCCCCAGACCTTTTTGTTTCAATTTATGCAGATGCAGCCGTAATTGACCGTGAAGTTGTTATGGCCGCTTCTGGAATTTTCTGTTCCTTTGATATTCCACTTAAAGTTTCTTCTAAAGGTGGAAAAATCCTGTTTGATAAAAAATTCTACGCAAATAAAGCAAAGCTTTTAAATGATTTTGGCCTTGTTTTTGGTTTTATCCTCTATTATGCAGAAACTCCATCAGACGGAGACACATTAAAACAGTTTATGGACAGAATTGATTTTGCTGCAAATCAGTATCCTAATCACCTGGAATTTCCTCAGACAGAAGATGCTGAAATTGAAGCAAATGTAACTGGTATTTTTTCTGCAAAAGATATTCGTTATGCAAGAGATCTGGCTTTTGCCTGTAAGACATTCTATTCTTGTGGCAGAGCAGTTCCATGGTTTAATTCGGTTTTGTATCCTTTAAGAATATATCCATCCAGATTTTTTGCAGATTTTGCTGAATGGCAGCGCTGTAATAACTGTGATTTTAAAAGCGGTTTTAATCCGGATGCAGAAAAACATGATTCTATAGAAAAAATGCAGCTTTTGTTCCTGGAGCAGAAGTTTGAAGAAAAAAATAAGCGGGAGTTGTATACTCTTGTTCAGGATATTGTAAAAGTAAATGGTGCTATGTCCAGACTTGCGGGTGAAAACATAGAATCTACGGTAGAAACTTCTTACCATCCTGATGATTTATTTGGCCCTGAAAGTATGGATCTGGAAGCGTTCTGTGAAAATGTTTGTATGGAACATTGTGAAGTTCGGATTTTTGCAGGAGAAGAAGGTCCTGAATATTCTGTATAGAAGTTGATGAGATTTTAGTTTTGAAAAAGTTTATCAGTTTAGTAATAGGAACATTTTTATTTTCTCTTTCAACATTCGCTCTTACTTCGGCTGAAATTTCGGAAGTAAAAAAATACAGTATAGAATCAATCTATTCAAAACTAAGAGCCGGAGACAGAATCACAAGAGAAGCAATCAGCGCAAAGAAAATCAATATCAATAAAGAAAATGTAATCGGGTATACTGTTCTTAGTTATGCCGCTATTGATAATGAAATTGAAATTGTAAAATTCCTTCTTGCTAATGGGGCTAAACCTGATGCAGGATTGAACTTTCCTTTATATGAAATCTGCTGGGCATCTGAAAAGCCAAAAGATCAGAGTGAAGTAATTAATCTTCTTGTTGCGGCAGGTGCCAATATTAATAAAAAACATAAAAACTCATCTGACACACCATTAATGGCTACTCTGAAGAAGCAGAACGGTAAATACGCAAGACTTTTAATCAATTCCGGGGCAAAAACTGGTGTTACAAATTCCAGCGGTCAGACTGCCCTTATTGTTTGTGCAGATTATCTTGACAGGGCAAATTGTGTTTCAATCATGCGTCTATTAATAGAAAAAGGCAGCGATGTTAATGTTCGTGATAAAAACGGAAATACAGCACTTTCTGTTTCTGCTTCCAGAGGTTTTTCTGAAGTAGTAAAACTTCTGCTTGAAAAAGGGGCAAATCCAAATAATCCGGAAAAAAAGCCTAACGAAATCCCAATCTTAAATGCCTGCTATAGTGGCGACACTGAATGTGTAAAGCTGCTTTTAAAATACGGTGCTGATATTACAGTAAAAGATTCTTATGGAGTAACTGCCCTTGAAAATGCATGTATTTCAAAAGATAATGCTGAAATTGTAGAAATCTGTATTAATGGCGGTTGTGATGTAAATTATGTAGATCCAACAAGCGGAATGACTCCATTTATGATTGCTGCAATCTGGAATCACAAAACACAGATGAAGCTTCTGGTAGACAGAGGTGCAAGAGTAAATATTGAAAATCCACAGATTGGTAATCTTCTTATGTTTATCATTGCCAATGGTATTAAAGAAGCAAATCCTCCATATTATCCTGCCAATGATTTGGGCGGTGCAATTTATGGAATTGATCTTGGAATGAATGTTTCTGTTCGTAATGCCAGAGGTGAGTCTCCACGTTCTTATGTAGTAAAATATTTGAACCGGGCAAAAGAAAGCAAGTACGAAGATTATCTGATTTTGATGGAAAAAATTATTGAAAAGGAAAACCGTGCCATAAAATATACTTTGCATGAAGCTGCAATCCTTGGAAAAACAGATTTTGTAAAAGATTATCTTAAAAATAAAGACGCACTTATTTCTCAGTCTGATGCAGATGGTCATACTCCTTTATATTACGCAAAGAAATTTGGACGCAGCGATATTGTAAAACTTCTTACAAATGCTGGTGCAACAGAGTAAAGGCACTTATGACTGAAAATTTTGTTTTTGACTTCATCCCTGATTCTAAAATCAAAGAAATCCGAATTGATGAATTTTTACGAGAAAAACTTCCAGGTAAAATAAAAGAAGGCGAACTTTCTAATTCAAAAATCAGACGATTGATTATCAGCGGGGCGGTTTATGTTAATAATCGCAGCTGTACAAGACCTGCTTTTGAATTACGGTGCAAGTCTAAAGTAAGCGTTCAGTTTGATGAGCAGAAATTTTTTTATGAAAAGCAGCCTGATGACATAAAGTTTGAAGTTTCTGATTCTGATGTCCTTTTTGAAAACGACAGTCTGATTTTTATTAATAAACCAGCGTTTTTTCCTGTTGAGCAGACAATTACCGGAAACAGAGACAATCTTCATGATGCGGTTGTGCGCTATTTGTGGAAGAGGGATGAAAAATTACGAAATCCGCCTTATGTAGGAATTATGCATCGGCTGGACAGAGAAACTTCCGGGGTAATTCTTTTTACAAAAAAGCGGGATGCAAATAAAGAAATTTCAGAAATGTTTCAGAGTCACGATTTTATAAAAGAGTATGTGGCTCTTTGTGTTTGCAAAAGCAAGAATGGTAAAGTGCTGAAGGCCGGAGATTCATTTACTGTTGAAAAATTTATGGGCAGGGTTTCGGGAAAGTCTCAGGCAGGAAAATGGGGGCTGGTTCCAGAAAGCAGGGGAGGTCAGTATTCAAAAACTGATTTTCTTGTGATGGAAAAAGTTGTTGTAGAAGGAATTGAATGTGTTGCTGTAAAATGCAGCCTTTATACCGGGCGGACACATCAGATTCGCGTTCATTTAAGTGAAGCGGGATTTCCTCTTATTGGGGATGAACTTTATGGCGGTCCTAAGGCAAAAAGAATCTATCTTCATTCAGCAAAATTGCAGTGTGAAAAATGGATGGTGGAATCGGTTCCAGATTTTTTAAAATAAAAAAATTTGTTATTTTTTGTTGACTTTTAGGGTATATTTTTATTATTTTCTTATATAAGGAAAAATTTTAGGATATTTTGATGGCTAACGAAGAAGAAAAAATCAACGAAACAGAAGCAGCAGAAACAACTGAATCTCAG
This sequence comes from Treponema sp., assembly GCA_024402665.1. Lineage (GTDB taxonomy): Bacteria > Spirochaetota > Spirochaetia > Treponematales > Treponemataceae > Treponema_D. The sequence continues at coordinate 45,707 of JAKSTI010000011.1, read as the reverse complement.
AAAGAAACTGAAGATCAGGCTCAGGAACAGGAAGCTGCTGCTGAAGAAAAAGAGCTTACTTTAGAAGAAAAATATGCGGCTCTTGAAAAAGAAAATGCAGAATTGAAAGATCAGCTTTTAAGACGTGCTGCTGATTTTGACAATTACCGCAAAAGAATGATTAAAGAAAAACAGGATACTTATGATTACGCAAATGCATCTTTACTTGCAGATTTGCTTGATAGTCTTGATAACTTTGATCGTACAGTAGAAGCAAGTGCTACAGCAACTGATGTAAAATCTGTTGTTGACGGCATTAAAATGATTAACAGCAATCTTGTAAAAATGCTTGAAGACAAATACGGATTAACAGGCTACGGAAAAGAAGGTGACGAATTTAATCCTGATGAACACGAAGCAATTGGCCGTATGGAAGAAGAAGGCGTTGAAAAAGAAACATTAAAACAGGTTTATCTTAAAGGTTATAAACTTAAAGATAAAATTATCAGAAACGCTAAAGTTATGGTTCGCGTGCCTGTGCAAGGCAACTAGTTGCCTTTGTTTAATTGGAAAGCGTTAAAAAAATTGCGGGAGCAATTTTTAGCTTATCCACATAAACTTAGTAATTAAAATAAAATAAATAAATATACCGGGTGACATTGGTTCTAGTATACGGCATTGTTAAGGCACGGGTTGCTTAAAGCCTTGACAACACCGTTTAGCCATGGCATCCGGAAGGATGACATGGCTATGGGAAAAATTATTGGTATTGACTTGGGAACAACAAACTCTTGTGTTGCTGTAATGGAAAACGGTGAACCAGTTGTAATTCAGAATGCAGAAGGTGGACGTACAACTCCTTCTATTGTAGGTTTCACTTCTAAAGGAGACAGAATTGTAGGATCTCCTGCTAAAAACCAGATGGTAACAAACCCAAAAAACACAGTTTATTCTGTAAAACGTCTTATTGGACATAGATTCGGCGAACTTCAGGGAGAAGCAACAAAACTTCCATATACAGTAGTAGATAACGGTGCTGATGTTCGTGTAGAAGTTGATGAAGCTGGAACTAAAAAACAGTATTCACCACAGGAAATCTCTGCATTCATTTTGCAGAAAATGAAGAAAACTGCAGAAGACTATCTTGGACAGGAAGTTACAGAAGCTGTTATTACAGTACCTGCTTACTTTAACGATGCTCAGCGTCAGGCTACAAAAGATGCTGGTAAAATCGCAGGTCTTGATGTAAAACGTATTATCAACGAACCAACAGCTGCTTCTTTGGCTTTTGGTTTTAATAAAGATCAGGATAAAGAAAAGACAATCGCTGTATACGACCTTGGTGGTGGTACATTCGATATTTCTATTCTTGAACTTGGTGACGGTGTATTCGAAGTAAAATCTACAAATGGTGATACTCACCTTGGTGGAGACGACTGGGACCGTGTAATCATCAACTGGCTTATTGAAGAATTCAAAAAAGATACAGGAATTGATCTTTCTAATGATCCAATGGCTATGCAGCGTTTACGTGAAGCTGCTGAAAATGCAAAAATCAGTTTGTCTAGCCAGACAACAACAGATATTAATCTTCCATTCATCACAGCTGATGCAACAGGTCCAAAACATTTGCAGAAATCTTTGACTCGTGCTCAGTTTGAACAGATGACAGATAATCTTTATGAAAGAACAAAGGAACCTTGTCGTAAAGCTTTGGCAGATGCTGGAATTACAGCAGACAAAATTGACGAAGTTCTTTTAGTTGGTGGTTCTTCACGTATGCCAAAAGTTCAGGAAGTTGTAAAAGCAATTTTCGGTAAAGAAGGTTCACGTGCTGTAAACCCAGATGAAGCTGTTGCTGTTGGTGCTGCAATCCAGGGTGGTGTTCTTGGTGGTGATGTAAAAGACGTTCTCCTCCTTGATGTTACTCCACTTTCTCTTGGTATTGAAACAATGGGTGGCGTTATGACAAAACTTATTGCTCGTAACACAACAATCCCTACAAAGAAGAGCCAGGTATTCTCTACAGCTGCTGACGGACAGACTGCAGTATCTATTCATGTACTTCAGGGTGAACGTGAAATGGCTGATCAGAACAGAACTCTTGGTCGCTTTGACTTAGTTGGTATTCCAGCTGCTCCACGTGGTGTTCCACAGATTGAAGTTACATTCGATATCGATGCAAACGGTATTGTTCACGTATCTGCAAAAGACCTTGGAACAGGAAAAGAACAGCACATCCAGATTACTTCATCTTCAGGATTAAGCGAAGAAGAAATTGATAAGATGGTAAAAGATGCTGAAGCAAATGCAGCTGCAGATAAAGCAAAACGCGAAAGTGTTGATGCACGCAATGAAGCTGACAGTTTGATTTATGCAACTGAAAAATCTGTAAAAGATCTTGGAGACAAAGTTGACGGTGCAGAAAAACAGAAGATTGATGATGCAATCGCTGCACTTAGACAGGCACTCCAGGGGGACAATGTAGAAGATATTAAAGCTAAGACTGAAGCTTTGAAACAGGCTTCTTACAAAATTGCAGAAGAACTTTATAAACAGCAGGGTGCTGCAGGTGCTCAGCCAGGTGCAGGTGCTGGTCCAGATATGGGTGGTGCTGCAGGTGGAGACGCTGGTGCTAATGCTGGTTCATCAAGTGGTTTCAACAAAGGAAACGCTGATGACGTTGAATATGAAGTTCACGACGACAAATAATTAAATTGACAAGAAGTTTTTACTTCTTTTAATTAAAAAGGCCCTGTCAATTGTAGATAGGGCTTTTTTTTGATATTATGTACTTACATTTTTTCTTGGGTAATGGGATATGGCAAAAAGAGATTATTACGAAGTATTAGGCATTGAAAAATCTGCAGATCAGGATACTATCAAAAAAGCTTACAGAAAGCTTGCTGTAAAATATCATCCGGATAGAAATCCTGGAGATAAGGAAGCAGAAGAAAAATTTAAAGAAGCAACTGAAGCTTATGAGGTACTTTCTGACGAACAGAAACGTCCTTTGTATGATCAGTATGGTTTTGCCGGTCTTGATGGAATGGGAGCGGGCGGTGCAGGTGGCTACTCTCATGCCTTCCATGATTTCTCTGATTTATTCGGTGGTAGCGGCGGATTCTCTGATATCTTTGACAGTATTTTTGGCGGAGGTTTTGGAGGTGGTTCTTCTCGTGGCAGAGGAAACGGTCCCGCTGCAGGTTCCAGCTTAAGATATGATCTTCATATCAATTTCAAACAGGCAGTTTACGGAACTTCAACTGATATTCACTTTAAACATAATGAAACTTGTGATGAATGTAACGGAACTGGTGGAGCTGCCGGTTCTAACAGAAAAACTTGTACTACTTGTAACGGTATGGGTCAGATTCGTCAGGGAAACGGTTTCTTCTCAATTCAGCAGACATGTCCTACTTGTAGAGGTAAGGGCACAATAATTGATAAACCTTGTTCTGGTTGCCGCGGTACTGGAATTAAAGAAAAGAACAAGCAGATGACACTTAAAATTCCTGCTGGCGTTGATAACGGTAAACGTATTGTTATTAGAGGCCAGGGTGATGCCGGAGAAAACGGTGGTCCAGCTGGAGATTTAGTTGTTGTATTACATGTTGAAGATCATTCATATTTTGAACGTTCAGGAAACGACTTGTACTGTGCTGTTCCAATTTCAATGACACAGGCTGCTCTTGGTTGTGAAATTACAATTATGTCTCTTGATGACAAAAAAGTAAGCTTCAAGATTCCAGACGGTACAACAAACGGAAAACTTCTTCGTATTAAAGGAGAAGGGGTTCCTTATTCTGACAGCAAAAAAGGCGACTTGTATGTAAAAATCATGGTTCAGGTACCAACAAAATTGTCTTCTAAACAGAAAGATTTGTTAAGACAGTACCTTGATCTTGAAAAACCAACAACAGAGCCAGATTTAATCCGTTTGTCTCAGCTTGAACAGTAGAAAATACCAGAAAGCAATACAACTATAGATTTTTATACGATTTTTTCCTTTTTCTGCCGATATTATGATAGAATAATAGTATCATTTTTTAGAGGTGGATATGTACAAAACAAGGAAGAAATTTTTATCTATTGGCATCTTCGTATTCTCAATTATTCTTTTTGTAGTTTTTTGTTTATTATTAATTCCAGAAAGAAACACTCCAAAAATCTCAATTTATACAATCGCAATCGTTTTTGCATTGTTTCTTGCAGTTATTATTTTATGTAACAAAATCAAGAAAATATGGCTTGCACGTATTCACTATGAAACTCTGGAATCTGGTGAAACTGTTGTAATCCAGCGTTTTATTAACCGTTTGCGTTTCTGTTATACTCTTGATGATTTCTATAATGCAATTTCAGAATGTCTTGAAATGAAAGGAGACTGTTCTGTACTGCTTTTGGATAAATCAAAAAATTATATCCTTTATAACAGCCCAGATAAAATCACTACTTCTGAATCAATTCGTGAAAAATTATTCCAGCGCTATACTGATACATGGGACGATGGTTACTTCTTCTTTGACCGCCACCTTGGTGTAACAAGTCGTCTTAAGAAAACAAGAGGTTTCTTCCTCTGTTCTGAAAAACAGCACCTTTATGTTTTCTGTAACTACACACGCCTTTTTGATACAAGCATTTATCCTCAGTTGTTTGAAGAATATAAACGCTTCATCTCTCGTACAAAGACAATTGCTACACTCTCTGAAATTTCTGCTACAACAAAGGAATGGGAACAGCTTGCCGAAACACAGCAGTCCTTCCTTCCACAGAAAATTCCAAATATTCCAAAACTTAAAATTGCTACTTACTTCCGCCCACTGGTAAACGTATCTGGTGACTACTTCTCAATTCTTCCAATTGATAAGAGCTGTACTCTTCTTATGTTAGGTGACGTATCTGGTAAAGGTCTTCCAGCTGCCCTCATCATGGGTTTGGTAATGAATACAGTTAAAATTATTGAAGATAAAACTGACCTTGTTGGTGTAATTCACGCTATTGATAAAGCCATTAAGGGAATGCATCTTCAGGATAAATATACTGTATTGTTCCTTGGTATTGTTGATACTGATAAAATGAAAATCAGATACATCAATGCTTCTATGTCAGATCCTATTATTTTGTCTCCATCTCCAACTGGATACCGCTTAAAGCCACTTACTTCAAATGCATCTCTTGTTGGTATTCTTGATATGGGTGACATTGAAGTTCAGGAAAAACGTTTGTTCCGTGGTGATACTATTCTTATGGCAACTGACGGTGTTTCTGAAGTAATGGATGAAAATGGTGTTGAGCTTGGTGATACAGACTTGTACAAAAAAACATTGATGGCAGGTGCTGCAAAATCTCCACAGGAAATGGTAAACGATATTGTAAATCTTATTATGAAATACAACGGCGACAAAAAACTTCATGATGACGTTACAATGATGATTGCAAAGGTAGGTTATTAATATGGTTTTCTTTACATTAAATATTATTTCACTGATTGCTTTCGCTGTAGTTACTTTTTATATTGATAGAAAAGTTCAGCTTTACTCAAGAGAAACTAATGCATTAATCGTTCCAATGCTTTTATTAAGTGTTGAAGCCGCAATTTTTGTAATTGTTCTTTTTATCAGAGGAACCTGGCTCAACGGTTTGACAAACGGTCTTTTGCACGGTGTTTTCATAATCGACTGTGTTTTCTGGGTTTTCTTTAGTTTTAATATGGTTTCAGTAGCTGTAGATGTTAAGAAAACAATTCTGAACCTGATTAAATATGCTTTGATTCTTGTTGGTGTTCTTTTAGTTGTAAAAACATTCCAGAATATTGATATTTCTGATGAATACCTTTTGTCTATTCCTTCAGAAAAAGTATTCTCGGCTCCAGTAAATTATGTATTCAAGTGGAGTTGGGTAGATATTTATGTTTACTCATTCCAGTATGCACTTCCTATTATTGCTTACCTGTTCTATATGCTTTTTAATGAAAAGAGCGGAAACTCTTTGCAGAAATATCAGGGAGTTTTAATGGGAGAAGCTCTTCTTATGTTCTGGGCAATTACAGCTTTCAAGAACTTTATGACTGCTTCCAATGTAGGTTTCTCAAGTTTATTCTTGTACCCATACTTGTTCATGATGTTGATGAGCCTTTCTGCTTTGTCTAAAAAATCAGTTCCTTCTGGACGTTCAATTGCTACATCAATGTTAACTGGTTTTATGGCATATATTCTTCCAGCCACCGCAGCAGCATTTGGAACAGCATATTTGCAGCCAGAAGGTAATTTCCTTCAGCCAGGATACATTGTATTATTTGTGTTAATTGCACTTGTAACAATTTTTATTTCTGTAAAAGGATTTCAGCTGATGGTTAGTTCATCAAGATTCTATACTACAGAATACGGTCCTGCTTTTGAAAGAGATTTAGGTAAAATCAACTATTCTGCAGAAATGGATGAAATCACAGCACAGATGTACTCAATCTTCAAGACAAACGTTCAGACTTCATCTTTGTCTGTATATATTCCAGATGGAAAAGGTAATCTTGAAATTGCATATTCATCAAATAATTCAAGTAACAAAGTTGCTTTGAACAATCCAATGTTTGATACTCTTTTGAATATCAATAAATCTGTAGTTTGTTATACAGAAGTTGGTCACGTACATGATATCTCAGAAGCAGAAACTTACCTTGATGCTTTCTTTAAAGAAACAGATACAGATGCATTCTTTATCTTAAATGAAGGTCGTAACATTCTTGGTCTCATTACTTTGGGAAGAAAAATCAGTGGTGACCACTACAAAGAATATGATATTGAAATCTTCAACAAGTTGTATTCTTACTTCTTCGTATTCGGTTATTACATGAGAAACATTTCTAATAAGGAAATTATTTCTGTCGTAAACCGTGAAATTAAGATGTCATCACAGATCATTACATCTATTCAGGAAAATATTGATCACATCAAAGATCCAAAAGTTGATATTGGTTATCTGATGGTTCCTGCCCACAACATTGGTGGTGAATTCATTGATTTGATCCGTCTTACAGATAAGCGCCATTTGTTTGTAGTTGGTGACTTAAGTGGTAAAGGTATTGCCGCTTCTATGAACATGGTCATCTTAAAGTCTATTATTCGTACTTATCTTGCAGAAACTCATGACTTTAAGGAACTTGTTGTTAAGATTAACCGCTTTATCCGAGACTCTTTAAGAAAAGGTACAATCTTCTCTGGTTTGTTCGCCCTTGTTGATTTTGAAACTGACACAATGTATTACATCAACTGTGGTATTCCTGCTTTGATGCTTTACACTCAGGTTTATAACAACGTAATTGAAATCCAGGGTAGTGGTCATATTCTTGGATTCGTAAAAGATATTTCTCCATATATTTCTGTAAAAACAACAAAACTTAATCGTGGTGATATTATTCTTGCTTGTACTGATGGTCTTGTTCAGTCTCATTCTCTTCGTGGTGAACAGTTTGGTAAGGAACGTATTCAGCAGGCACTTCTTGATAACTCAACATATCCTGCACAGCGTATGGTTCAGTTCACTTTTGATGGTTTGACTAAGTTCATGTCAAAAGAAATGGAAGACGATGTAAGTATCCTTGTTATGAAATATGAAACAGCTGCTCAGTTTGTTGATGAAGCAGAAAAAGAAGCAGAAGAAATGAAGGCTAAGGCAGAATCTGCTGCTATTGAAGAGGCTGCTGTTGAAAATACTCCTGCTGAAAATGAGTCTGCTGAAGTTGTGGAAGAATCTGTTGCTGAAGCTCCAGTTGAATCTTCTGATGTGGCTGAAGTTGAAATGCCAGCTGAACCAGAGATTCCTTCTATTCCAGAAACTGACGATTTTGCCGCAATTGCCGCTGCTGCTATGGCCGAAGCTGGATTAGGGGAAGCTGAATTAAGTGAAAATCCATTTGCAACAGAAGAAATTGAATCTCCTGTAACTGCAGTTGCTGATGCTGATCTTGAAACTGCCATTGCTGAAACAATTGAAAACAACGAAATTATGGCTGAGTTTGATAAAAAAATAAATGAAGCAGCTGCCGATTCTGTTGATGAAATTGCAGATGATGATTTTTCTGCTGAAGATATTGAATTCGGCAATTTTGACGATATGTTCAAAAACTAATTGAGGACGGTGAATTATGGAACAGTTAACTATTGTTGAAAAAGCTGGTGCAAACTATAAAGAGTTCATTCTTGAAGGTGCGTTGAATGCATATACAGTTGGTGAAATTCAGGATAACCTTTATGACAGCGTTCAGAAAAATAATGTAGTTCTTGATATGTCAAAATTGATTGAACTTGATGCTTCAGGACTTGGAGTTTTGATGGCCGCTTTTAATGATTGCGAAGAAGCTGGTCACAAACTTTATTTTATGGCAATGTCAAATGAATCAGAAAAAATGCTTGCTTCTACCGGATTCAAGCATCTTTTCTACCAGATTACTGCTGTAACTGAAGTAAAATAAAAATTATCAGTGAGTTCTTCCTGCTCTTAGTTCCCAGAATATAATTGCTCCAGCGGCTGCTACGTTTAAAGAATCAACGCCGTCTTTCATTGGGATTTTTGCAACATAGTCGCTGTGTTCAATTGTATATGGTAATAATCCGTCGCCTTCAGTTCCTAAAAGAATGGCAAGTTTGTCCTGATTATAAAGAGCGGGATCATCAATATCTACAGAATTATTTCTAAGAGCCATAGAAAGTGTTTTGAATCCTGTGGCTTTTAGAAGATTCATTCCATTTTCCGGCCAATCTGCGGCTGTTTTTCCAATACGTGCCCATTTTACAAGAAATACATTTCCCATACTTACACGAAGGCAGCGTCTGTTTAAAGGATCTGCACATTCTGGGGTAAGCAAAACTCCATCAATTCCCAGGGCTGCGGCTGAACGAAAGATTGCTCCCATATTTGTTGCATCTGCAAGGTTTTCCAATACAACAACTCTTTTTGCATTTTTCAAAACTTCTTCTGGCGTACAAGGCTCTTTTCTTTTTAAGGCACATAAAACGCCTCTTGTTAATTTGTAACCGGTAATCTGTTCAAGAACCTGACGAGGAGCTGTGAATACTGGTAAATCTGGGTAGCGCTGTATTAAAAAAGCTGCATCTCCGGTAATGTGTTTTTCTTCCATTAAAAAAGAAATTGGTTCGTATCCGGCAGTAAGAGCTCTGTCTATTACGTTGGGGCTTTCTGCAATAAAAAAACCGCCTTTTCTTTCATAGGAATTTCTTAGTTCCCGTTCTGTGAGATTTGCAAAAATTTCTGAGCCGGGAGTAGTGAAGTCTTTAATTTGTACAACCATAGATGAGAATTTAGCATGGGAAGGAAAAAAAATCTATAAAAAAAGGGATGTCCAAAAGCAAGTTGACAGTGCCATCGCTTCTTAGACATCCCTTTGTACTAAAATTAATGTTTGTTATTGTAAACTATTAATTAGAGTGAGAATTCAAAGTATACTGGGAAAGACATGATTTTTTCAGACATTGAACCCGAATTAGCAATCAAACAATTGAATCCAATTCCACAAGACCATGATTTTGCAGAGTAATCAACAGTAGGATTAATTCTCATGTAAGAATCACCATCAAAATCAGTTAATAAAGTGTATTTGAAGCCAAGATCAATAGCATCTGTTACACCATAAGAAGCTTTAGTACCAAAGTAGTAAAGATTTTCCGAAATAAAATTGTTGTTGCCATAAGCAAAGTCTAAAGCAAAGTCTGCTTTCTTGTATTTATAAGTTGCACCTAAAGAAACAATGTTCTCAGAAATCAAAATCATTTTTTCAACATTTTCAAATATATTATGAGTATCACCACTACCAATCCAATTTATCATTTCTAATGAAACGTTGTTATATGTATAACCATATGTTACATAAAGATTTTCAACAGCAAGAACTTCACCATAGATACCAGCAGCAAAGTTGTTGATAATATCACGGATAGAGAAACCAATAGAGAATTTGTTTCCATAAGTAAAGTCAGCACCTAAATTGAATACTGGATGAGCTTCATCACCATAATTGTCTTCACCAAAGAATGAAGGGATACCATAACCTAAACCAACTCTAATACCAGGAATTGGGCGGTATATAACTGTAATGTCAGAACCAATGTTACCATTGTCAATGTTTGTATCCAAAACTGGGAAGTATGAACCATGTGTGAAAATAAGGTCATGAATACCGAATGTGAATTTATCAAATGGACGGAATTCAATATACCAGTCATTGATATTCATGTCTGTAAACTGGATTGGGAGTCCTGCTGGTTTAAGAAGACCGAATGTAACATCAATACCACAGTCAACATTTCCAGAAAGAAGTTCAACAGAAGTATTGTTGTAAAGACCAGAAAATTCAACTGTATCGCTCATAGTGTCAATAGTTACGATACCTGATGAAATTCTGTTTTTGAAATCAGGACCTTTTCCTGAATTCTGCTGTGCAAAAGCTGTGAATGCAGCTAAAGTTAATACTGCTGCAAGAATAAATTTTTTCATTTGTTTCTCCTTTTAAAAACAAAAAAAAATGTGTGTTAAATAAAAAAGTGGCCGTATAAGAAAGAAAAAACTTTAATATACAACCACTTTTATTGATATTGCTAATATACAATATTAATTGCTTTTATACAACAGTATCTGGTATAAAATGTTAGAAAACAACATTATTTGACAACAAGGTTCACTAACTTATCTTTTACGATAATACATTTTACAATTTCATGTCCGTCTGTAAATTTCTTTACACCTTCACGTTCAAGAGCTGTTTCTTTAAGAACGTCATCTGCAGTTCCAGGAGCAGCTTCGAATGTATCACGTTTTTTACCGTTTACCATTACAACAATTGTTTTTGCATCATCTTTTGTGAAATCTTCGTTGAATGTTGGCCACTGAACATAAGCAACTGTTTCTTTATTACCAAGTTTTTCCCACAGTTCTTCACCAAGGTGTGGAGCGTAAGGACTTAATACTTTTACAAAGTCAGACCACATTGCTTTTGGAACTTCTGGCAATTTAGAAACTTCATTAATGAAAATCATCATCTGGCTGATTGCAGTGTTGAAGTTCAATGTTGCTGTATCATCAGTTACCTTTTTAATTGTCTGTGCAAATGTTTTGCGTACAGAAATTAAAGCTTTGTCTTCAAGTTTGCCTGAAATATCGATGTCTGCCATTGGTTTTTCAGAAACAGCCCAAACTTTTTCAAGGAAGCGGTGAATACCAACAATACCCTGTGTTGACCAAGGTTTAGACATTGTTAAAGGTCCCATGAACATTTCGTACATACGAACAGAGTCTGCACCGTATGCTTTAATTTCATCATCAGGATTAACAACGTTCTTCAAAGACTTAGACATTTTTGCAACAATCTGTTCAAGTTCTTCGCCAGTTGCTTTTTCGTAGTGTTTTCCATCTTCACGTGTTTCAACTTCATCTGTAGGAACAAGAGTTTTGTTCTTTCTCTGGAAAGCAAATGAAGTAATCATACCCTGATTGATAAGGCGCTGGAATGGTTCTTTTGTAGTTACAACACCACAATCATAAAGAACTTTGTGCCAGAAACGAGCATAGAGCAAGTGAAGAACTGCATGTTCGGCACCACCAATGTACAAGTCTACAGGCATCCAGTATTTTTCTGCCTTTTCTGAACAGAATTTATCGTTGTTTTTTGGATCAAGGTAGCGTAAGTAGTACCAGCAAGATCCACCCCACTGAGGCATTGTATTTGTTTCGCGTTTAGAAGGTTTTCCACATTTTGGACATTTGCAGTTTACCCAAGAGTCAATTGCTGCCAAAGGAGATTCACCAGTACCAGTTGGCTGGTAAGATTTTACTTCTGGCAATTCAAGTGGTAATTCTTCTTCTGGAACAGGAACAGTTCCACAGTCTGGACAGTGAATTAAAGGAATTGGTTCACCCCAATAGCGCTGACGGCTGAATACCCAGTCGCGAAGTTTATAATTAATTGCTTTACGACCAATTTTCTTTTCTTCAAGGAATTCCAGCATTTTTGCAATGGCATCTTTCTTGTTTAAGCCATCAAGGAATTCTGAATTAACGTGAATACCATCCTGTGTCCAAGCCTGTTTCTGAACATCAACTTCTGATTTAAGAACTTCGATAATTGGTAAGTTGAACTTTTTAGCAAATTCCCAGTCGCGGTCATCGTGAGCAGGAACGGCCATAATTGCACCAGTACCGTAAGAAATCAATACATAGTCTGCAATCCAGATAGGAATAAGTTTTCCGTTTACAGGGTTAATTGCATAGCTTCCAGAGAATACACCAGTTTTATCTTTTGCCAAATCTGTACGTTCAAGATCAGATTTTTTAGCTGCTTCTTCCTGGTATGCTTTTACTGCTGCGGCCTGTTCTGGAGTTGTGATTGAATCAATAATTTTGTGTTCTGGAGAAACAACCATATAAGTTGCACCAAACAAAGTATCACAGCGAGTAGTGTAAACTGTAAGATTTTTGTCTGTTGCTTTTCCGTCTTTATCTGCAACTGTAAATGTTACTTCTGCACCAGTTGATTTTCCAATCCAGTTGTGCTGCATTGCTTTTACAGATTCCGGCCAGTCCAATCCTTCAAGATCATTATCAAGTTTGTCTGCGTAATCTGTAATCTTTAAAATCCACTGACGGATTGTCTTGTGTGTTACCTGAGATCCACAACGGTCACATTTTCCGTCTTTAACTTCTTCGTTAGCAAGACCTGTCATACAAGAAGGGCACCAGTTAATAGGTGTTTCTGCTTCGTAAGCCAATCCCTTTTTGTAAAGCTGGAGGAAAATCCACTGTGTCCATTTGTAATAGTCTGGTTCACATGTACTTACACAACGGTCCCAGTCATAAGAGAAACCAAGAGATTTAATCTGCTGTGTAAAGTGTTCAATATTTGCGTTTGTTGTTGTTTTTGGGTGAGTTCCAGTTTTAATAGCATAGTTTTCTGCTGGAAGACCAAAAGCGTCGTAGCCCATTGGATGGAGTACGTTATAACCATTCATGCGTAGGTAGCGGCAGTAAATATCAGTTGCTGTGTAGCCTTCTGGGTGTCCAACATGTAGACCCGCTGCTGAAGGATAAGGGAACATATCCAAAACATACATACGTTTTTCTTTTGGATACTTTTCATCTTCTGTTACCTTAAAAGTTTTGTTTTCGTCCCAAAATTTCTGCCATTTTGGTTCAATACTTTCGAATGGGTATTTACTCATTTTTACGCCTCTAATTTTTTTGATAGTAGCAAATATTATAGTAGAAAACATGATAATACTCAATCATTGGGGATTTTTTGATGGAACTTATGTGCTTCACTTCCTTAAAACGTATAAATTCTATATAATAGAAGCTATGTACAGACTCTACGTAGAAAGAAAGCCTGGTTTCGAAAACGAGGCTAAAAGTTATTTATCACAGATTAATGGTTTTTTGGGAATTTCCAGCGTAACTGGAGTTCGTTATTTCAATCGTTATGATATTGAAAATGTAAGTGATGAAGTTGCAAAAATTGCAGCAACTCGCATTTTCTCTGAACCACAGAGCGATTACGTTTCTTTTGAAGAACTTCCAGCTGTTGAAGGTAAACAGATTATCTGGGAATTCCTTCCAGGTCAGTACGATCAGCGTGCCGATAGTGCAGAGCAGTGTATTGGTTTGCTCCGTGCCGGTCTTAAAGGTGTAAAAACTAATTCAGAAGCACCAGTTGTTCGCTGTGCAAAAATTGTTGTACTTGCAGGTAACCCTTCTGATGATGATATTAAAAAAATCCAGAACTATCTTGTAAACCCTGTAGATTCTAGACTTACAGATGCAGAAAAACCTGAAACATTAAAAATGAAGATGGACGTTCCAGCTGACATTCCAGTTGTAGACGGCTTCATTAAAATGGACGATGCTGCTTTGGAAGAATATCGCAATAAAATGGGTCTTGCTATGGACCATGCCGATATTAAATTCCTTCAGGATTATTTCAAAGGCGAAGGTCGCGATCCAGTTGAAACAGAAATCCGCGTTTTGGATACTTACTGGTCTGACCACTGCCGCCACACAACATTCTTAACAGAACTTAAAGACATTAAAATCGAAGATGGTATTTATGCTGACCTCTTCAAAAAATCACTTAAAAACTACGAAGAAATGCGTACAGATTTGTATGCAGGCCGTACAGATAAACCTGTTTGCTTAATGGACATGGCTGTAATTGGAATGAAATATCTCAAGAAAAATGGAAAACTTGATGATATGGAAGTTTCTGAAGAAAACAATGCCTGTTCAGTTGTAATTGATGTTCATTACACAGCTGATGAAAACGGAAAACCTCTTGCAAAAGATGATCCTAAAGCAACAGAAAGATGGTTGATGATGTTCAAAAACGAAACTCACAACCACCCAACAGAAATTGAACCATTTGGTGGAGCTGCTACATGTCTTGGTGGTGCAATCCGTGACCCACTTTCAGGTCGTTCATGGGTTTACCAGTCAATGCGTATTACTGGTGCTGCTGATCCAACTGTTCCACTTTCTGAAACAATGAAAGGTAAACTCCCACAGCAGAAAATCGTTCGCGAAGCTGCTCAGGGATTCTCTTCTTATGGTAACCAGATTGGTCTTACAACTGGTCAGGTAGAAGAAATCTATCACCCAGGATACGCTGCAAAACGTATGGAACTTGGTGCTGTAATTGCAGCTGCTCCAGTTGATACAGTTATCCGTGAACGCCCAGAACCTGGTGATATCATCATTCTTCTTGGTGGTGGAACTGGCCGCGACGGTATTGGTGGTGCTACAGGTTCTTCTAAAGTTCACACAGTAAAATCAGTTACAACAGCTGCTGCCGAAGTTCAGAAAGGTAATGCTGTAGAAGAAAGAAAGATTCAGCGTCTTTTCCGTAATAAAGAAGTTTCATTAATGATTCGCCGCTGTAACGACTTTGGTGCCGGTGGTGTTTCAGTTGCTATTGGTGAATTGGCACCAGGTCTTGAAATTGATTTGGACAAAGTACCAAAGAAGTACGATGGTTTGAACGGTACAGAACTTGCAATTTCTGAATCTCAGGAACGTATGGCTGTAGTTGTTCGCAAAACTGATGTAGACCGCTTTATTGCAGAAGCTCAGAAAGAAAACTTGAACGCTGTAGTAGTTGCTGTTGTTACAGATACAAACCGCCTTGTTATGAAATGGCGCGGTAAAACAATCGTTGATATTGGCCGTGAATTCCTTGATGCTGCTGGTGCTCATCACGAAGCAAATGCTGTAATTGAACAGCCAGCTGAACCTGCAAAATCTCCACTTTTGAACCCACTTGATTCTGTTGCTGCAGAATTGAACAAAGGCGTAAAATGTGAAGGTTGTGTAAAGAATCATGTAACAGATGCTTGGAAAGCTAACATGGCTGACTTGGCTTGTTGTTCACAGCGCGGTCTTGGCGAACGCTTCGACGGTTCTATTGGTGCTTCAACAGTTCTTTTCCCATATGGTGGAAAATATCAGAATACTCCAGAAGCAGCTATGTCTGCAAAAATCCCTGTAGTATCTCCTCGTGAAACTTCTACAGTTTCATTAATGTCTTACGGTTTTGACCCACGTGTTGGTCAGTGGTCACCATGGCACGGAGCAAAAACTGCAGTACTTTCATCTTTGGCAAAAATCACTTGTATTGGTGGTAAAGCTCGTACTTCACGCCTTTCATTCCAGGAATTCTTTGGTCGTGCAGTAAACGAAAAACGCTGGGGTTATCCAACAGCTGCATTGCTTGGTTCTGTAGACGCTCAGATTGAATCTGGATGTGCTTCAATTGGTGGTAAAGACTCAATGTCTGGTACATTCGAAGACATCAACGTACCACACACATTAGTTTCATTTGCTGTAACTCACGACGAAGCTCAGAATGTAACTTCTGGTTCATTCAAAGCTGCCGGAAACGATATTTATATGGTAAGTGTTCCATATTCTGAAGTTCTTGCTCCAGATTACGACACATTCCTTGCAAACTCAGATGTAATTTACGATTTGAACAAAGCTGGTAAAATCAGCGCTATGTACCCAGTAGGACCTGGTGGTATTGCAGAAGCAGTAACAAAAATGGCAATGGGTAACATGATCGGTTGTGAAATCGATAATAATGCGGTGGTTGAGGCTCTCGAAACCACACTTGGAAAGCAGGCTTCCACAAGCTCAGCCAGCGCAATGTTCCTTCCAACATACGGTAACATCATTATTGAAACAAAAGAAGATTTGACAAAAGCTGGTCTTAAAGCAGGAACAGTAACTAAACTTGGTAAAACAATTGCTGACCGCAGTGTAAAAGTTGTAAATGCAACTTTAGGCGGAGTTACAAATCCTTGTGTAGAAATTGCTCTTGAAGATACAGTAAAAGTTTGGGAAGAAAAACTTGCAAAAGTATTCCCACCAGTTTCTGGATATCCTTTGCAGAAAGAACTTCCAGAATGGGCAACTTCAGTTCACAAATCTCTTAGCGACGTTCGTAAGGCTCCTGCATTTGTTCAGCCAAAATCTAGTCCAAAAGTATTGCTCCCTGTATTCCCAGGTACAAACTGTGAATTTGATATGGCTCGTGCTTTCAACCTTGCTGGCGGTAACACAAAAATCGTTGTTCTCCGTAACAAGAATCCAGAAATGCTTGCAGAAAGCTTACTTGAACTTGAAAGAGAACTTAAAGATACACAGATTCTCGCTCTCTCTGGTGGATTCTCTGCCGGTGACGAACCAGATGGATCTGCAAAATTCATTGCAAACGTTTTGAAAGCAGGAAACATTTCTGAAGAAGTTATGAATCTCTTAAAGAAACGCGATGGTCTTGTACTTGGTATTTGTAACGGATTCCAGGCATTGGTTAAGACAGGTCTTGCAATGTACGGTGAAATTGTTGATATGAAAGATGATATGCCAACTCTTACTTACAACAGAATTGGCCGCCATATTTCACGTATTGTTCGTACTCGTGTTGTTTCTGCTATGTCTCCATGGGCACAGCATCCTTCTGTAATTGATGAAAGAAATCACTTGATTGCAATCTCTCATGGTGAAGGTCGCTTTGTTTGTGATGAAGCAACAGCAAAAAAATTGTTCGAAAACGGACAGGTATTCAGCCAGTATGTAGACGAATTTGGACGTCCTGCAATTGCTGAACCAGACAATCCAAACGGATCTGCATTCGCAATTGAAGGTATTACTTCTCCAGACGGACACGTACTTGGTAAGATGGGTCACAACGAACGCGGTGTTGGTATGGAAGCAAACGGTGCAAGCTTTGACTTGTTCAAGAACGTTGGTGGAAATCCAATTACTAATGCATCTGAAACAACTTGTGAGAACTTGTTTGCTGCAGGTGTTAGTTATTTCAAATAGGATGAGCTAAAAATTGCTTTCGCAATTTTCTTAACGCTCTTCCATAGAACACCGGCCGCCAGCGGCCTTACACACTTGCGAAAACTTGTTTGCAGCTGGTGTTAGTTACTTTAAGTAATAATATATTTCGTTGGGATAAAGGAAAAATAAAATGGGAAGATTTATTGGTAGAAAAATTTTGGGCGTACTCTTACTGGCTGGGATGATTGCAGCTGGACTTACTGGCTGTAAAAAAGCTGACGGTCCTAAAGATGAATATGACTGTTTTATCAGTATGGATGATGCAAAAGTTGAAGCTGAGAAAAAAAATCTTCCTATTTTAGTTACAGTTACTGTTGAAGAATCTGAACGGGATGGAATGGAAGCTGGCAGTAAATATTATCTTGAAAACATTCTTGGAACAAAAGAATTCAAAGATTATGCAGACAATCACTTTATTTTATACAGATTCGATTTTTCACAGAAAAGTTACGAAAAAACTGTAGCACCAGAAAATGCTTCTGACAAAGAAAAGGCAGAGGCAGACAAATATGCACAGTATATGAAAGAAGGATATATGCTGGCCTCAATTCTTGGAGTTCAGTATACACCTTCAATTTTTATTCTTACAAAAGAAGGATACCCTGTATCTGAAGTTGAATATTTTGAAGATTCACTTTCTGCAGATGGATTTATTAAAATCCTTGAAACTTATGCAGACAAAACTCAGTTCCTGAATGATATGCTTTCTGCAACAAAAAAAGGTTCTAATGAAGAAAAACTTAAGGCAATCGAAGCACTTTATTCAACAACTCCTGATATGTGGCAGATATTCCTTCTTGATCTGGCAAAACAGGCAATCAAACTTGATCCTGATAATAAATCTGGTGAAATGGGAAAATATGTTCTTGCAGTTGGCGAAGATGAAGCTGCAAACTTGTACAATGAACAGAAATTTCAGGAAGCTGCTGAAAAATATATTGAATTAGCACAGCACAAATTCATGACACCAGAATTGGCTCAGCAGTGTTACTACATGGCTGCATGGACTCTTGCTTCAACAGGTTCTGCTGCTCCAGATGTAATAATGGGTTATCTTAATAATGCAGTTTCAGTTGCTCCAGACAGCGAAAACACTCCATTGATTTATTCATTTATGGAATATTTGCAGAGTCTTTTTGTAACTTCAGACGCTGAGGCAGAGTAAATTAATAAATGGACGTTCCCTCGTATCTAATAGTTATAGCAATCCTACTCATTGTGCTTTCCATGATTTTTTCTATTTCGGAAAGTGCATTCCTTGGCATGAACAAATTGCGCCTTCGTCTTAAAAGAAAAAACAAAGACAAAAGGGCACTTTGGGCAGGAAAACTTCTTGATAAAAAAGATCACTTAATCAACACACTTTTAGTTGCCAACGATTTAGTGAACATTTTTCTTTCTTCAATCCTTACATCAATCGCTCTTGCAAAATTTGGAGCCAGTGGTGTTGGATACGCAACTTTTGCCGCTACAATCCTTCTTTTAATTTTTGGCGAAATCACTCCAAAAAATATTGCCACCCGTTGTCCAGATCCAATTGCCTATAGATTAAGCGGATTTATCTCAATCATCGTGTGGCTTTTGCGACCAATTGTTTTTATTGTAACTGGCATTTCAAAATTTTTGCTCCGTCTTTTTGGAATTGAGACTTCTAAGGGAAAAAAATCCTACACGGAAGAAGAAATCAAGACATTTTTTGATATCAGTTCTGAGTCTGGAATCATTGAAGAAGATGAAAACAGAATGATGACTCAGATTTTTAAATTTTCAGATCTGGAAGCTCAGGATATTATGGTGCCTAGAACAAAGATTCGGGCAATCCCATTTGACGCTTCTTACAGGGATGTTCTGGAACTTTCCCAAAGACTTGGTTTTACAAGATTCCCGGTTTATAAAAAATCGATTGACGATATTGTTGGAATTATTTATTTGAAGGACTGTTTGAAATTCAAAAAGAATCAGGGGGATTTTTCTGTTCAAAATGTGATGCGTCCTCCAGTTTTTATTCCCGGTACAAAAAAGATGTCTTCTGTTCAGCAGATGCTTTTTGAATCACGACAGTCTATGGCTATTGTTGTTGATGAATATTCTGGAACAGACGGAATCCTTACATTAAAAGATATTTCCCGTGAAATTTTTGCAATCCCAGGAGACAACAGTCTTCGTGGTAAAGTTTTTGATATAGATAGTGTTGAAGATAGAAACGATTTTGAAATCAATGGATCAGTTTTAATCAGGGCGCTTCATCAGAGTCTTCATATTAATATCGCATCAGAAATGAATGAAACTGTTGGCGGCTGGTTTATAGAACAGATTAACAGAATGCCGGAAGCGGGAGATTCAGTGTCTTTTGAAGGCTATCTGTTTACAGTTCAGAAAATTCAGGCTCATCGAATTGAACGAATCAGAATCCAAAAAGAAGAGGAGGAAGAAGAATGATAGAACTTATTATCCGAATCCTCATTATTATAGTTTTGATTCGCTTTGTAGGATTTTTTACATCATCAGAAACAGCATACATCTCTCTTACAAAATTAAAGATGCGCCGTATGATTGATGAAAATTATAAGCACGCAAAAACTGTTGAAAAATTAAAAGACAACATGGACAGACTTTTAACAACAGTATTGATTGGAACTAACTTCCTGAACTCTCTTGTTTCTGCTCTTGCAACTTCGCTTATTGCAGATTATTTAGGTGGTGGCGGAGTTGGACTTCCTACTTTTGCAATTGCATTTTTTATCACTACATTTGGACAAATTATTCCAAAAACAATCGCTTCTCACAATCCAGAAAAAGTGACTTCAAAATCTTCTGTTATTTTGCTGACTTTGGGTAAAATATTCTTCCCTGTAATCTGGATTTTTGAACGACTTTCTCATCTTGTTATTAAAATTGTAGAAAAATTTGTGAATACAGATTCAAACGCCATCAATGAAGATGACCTTAAAACTTTGATTGCAGTTGGTGAACACGAAGGTACTATTGAAAAAGATGAAAGCCGCATGCTTAATAAGTTGATTCAGTTTAATGATCTTTCTGTCAGCGATATTATGAAGCATCGTTCATTTGTAAGTATGGTTGAAGCAAGTGCCACTGAAGAAGAAACAATTGCCGAATTTCTTGAATCGGGATTTTCTACAATTACAGTTTATAAAGGGTCTTCTGAAAATGTGGTAGGGATTTTGAATTACAAAAAAGTTATGGCTGCCAGTGATGATGTGGATTCTGGAGAAGGATTTGCGGGCCGAATGAAAAGTGAAGTTCAGTTTGTTCCTGCTACAATGACTGTTCTTGAATTGCTGCAGAAGTTCCGTTCTCAGGAAAATAAATTCGCAGTTGTATTAAATGAACAGGGTGCTACTGCCGGTATTGTTACAATGGAAGATATTCTTAGAACTGTTTTTGGCAGAATGATTGATGAAAATAGTGATAACGTTGCTCCTGAAGAAAAAATCCGAATGATTTCTTACAATACGTTCCTTGTTCCTGGTGATATGAAGCTGGAAGATGTAAATGAGATCCTTGGACTAAATCTGGAATCTGAAGATATGAATACTCTTGGCGGATGGATGCTGGAACAGTTTGGAAGTTTGCCTTCTTCTGGAAATACATTGATTCATAATAAAGTGATTTTTACCGCAGAAGATGTTTTTCAACGCAGAATTGTTTCTGTAAAAATCAAAAAGTAGTTTTAGAAGCTGAAGCAGTATCCTACCGAAAGTTCAAATATAAAAGAATCTGATCCGCCCATATAATTTTCGGACTTATCACTTTCATAGTAATATTCTTGCGACGAATTTTTCTGGTAATCTGGCCCAGTGATCAGGGATTGATAAAAAACGGAACTAGAAATAGAAATTGTTCCCGCTGATGGAAGAACGTATTTAAAATTAAGATTGCCATAAAATGATGAAAAGAAACCATTCATCAAATCTAAGTAGTCGACAGAAGTTGCTTCACTGCTAAAGTGATTATCTAATCCTGTGGCATAAGTGTAAATTGAAACTGCCCCTGAAAGATTTAATTTCATTGCAGGTGTAAAATTATATGAAATGGTAGTACCTAGCCAGGTTAAAATTGATTCAAGAGTATAAGAAATTACAGGATAAGAACTATTCCAGCTTTCTGGCGTTCCATCCAGATAGTATGGATAAATAATAAATCCTTCTTTATAAATTTTTGTAGATCCGTGCCAACCGCTTCCTTTATAACCAGACATTTTAATTGAGTCGTATTCGATTTTTCCAAAAAAAGAAAATCCAAAAGGATCAGGAACTGGAACTTTGAAATTCAAAGCAGCATTTGCATTAAAGTGATTATCTATTTCATTATTGTGACTTGTGTAGTGGGTTTTATATAAAAACTTATCCGGCATATTTGGAATTGTAATATTCATCCAATCCGAATCCTGCATTTTGCCGGAGGTTTTGGGGAGGCTGGATTTAATTGAAGTTTCGATTGAAAAATATTTCCAGGTCAAATCGGCTTTTAGTCCACACAAAATATCGGATTGAATATCCCACTCAAGGTAACTCAAAATGTCTTTGTCATAAGGGGAATCAATCAAAATAACATATTCGCCAATATGACCGTAACGAAGTCCTGCTGTTGGTTCCAGATTAAATTCAAAATTTCTGGCAAATGCAAAAAGGGCAGAGAAAAATAAAACTGGAATCAAAAGAAATTTTTTCATGTGTGGCTGGTCAATTTAGGAATTTAAAGGATCAACTCCATAAATCTTATCAAGCTGTTTTCTTGTTGCATCCATATCTTTTGGATAAGGGGCTGTAAAAGTAACAGTTTCTCCTGACGATGGATGTTTAAATTCTATTTTATATGCATGAAGTGCAAGTCGGCTCAATAAAGGACGTTCTGCTTCTTCATCACCATTCCAGCGTTTTTTAATTTCACTTAATCGAACAGGTTTCTGATTTCCACTATATAAAGGATCGCAGACAATAGAAAAACCGTTTGCCTGTAAATGCACACGAATCTGATGTGTTCGACCTGTTTTTGGTTTTGCTTCTATCCATGAATAAGGACCGACTGCACCAATATTTCTAAAATCAGTTACTGATGGTTTTCCATAACGTTTGCTTGGAATTGTGCGGTGACGGGCGTCTCCATCTGGCTGAAGTGCCATATCAACATGAAGATCTTCCCAAAGAGGGTGTCCGTAAACTAAAGCATGATAAGTTTTCTGAACTTCACGATTTTCAAACTGCATTGAAAGGGAGCGCTGTGCTTCTGGAGTGCGTGCGTAAATAATCAGGCCGGATGTGTCTTTATCAATACGATGAACTGCATAAAGTTTGCCAAATTCTTCTGCGGCAAGAACATCGAGTCGTGGAGCATCAGGATCGTAACGGTCAGCTGCAATTAAAATTCCTGAGCGTTTATTTAAAATAACCAGATCATCATCTGTGTAAATTACTGAATAATCATTGTTTTTGTTAGCCATGTTCACAGTATATCAGTTATTAAAGTTTTTTTATATAGGGGCCGCTGAAGTGATAAAATTTACAAAAAAAAATCGAAAATTTTTTATAAAAATGGTCCGAAATCGAAAAAGTGGGGGTATAAACTATATGAGAAATGAAAATCTCCTTTTCAGGTACCGGCACAGGCTCAGAACCAAGTTTTTATGGATATAATCCGAATATGATAACACCAGAAAATGGTACAATCCAGTGGGAACAGATTTCTGAGACAGATGATGGTAGGGATCTTGGAAATGGCTTTATGCAGTATAAAGACAAAGTTGATGCTATGCATAGAAGTAATTATCAAGGGGTTCCAACAGATATAAGAGAATTACTTAATAAGCATAAAAGAGATGAAAGACTTAATTCAATTTTTTCATCTACTGTGGCTCATTGGTACAGAGAATGCAAAGAATCAGATTATTGATGCTACATCAGGAAGTACAATGTTATGTAGAAATGATGGAAGAGACGGACAGTATTATGAAACTCTTTCTGGTGCAATAAATCAGACTTATGCTCCTTTTTCATCCAATACACCTGTTTCACAGCAGGGATTCATTAATTGGGATGAAGTAATCAAATCAGTTTATGAAGGAACAAAACTTTAAGTCTTACAGAATGTAAAGTCGACAGGCAACATTGACAGAATCAGTGTTGTCTGTTTTATTGTTTATAATAGAGAGGTAATAATGAAAAAGCAAATCGTATTATTAGTGATAAGCTTAATAATCTTAAGTAGTTGTTCTAAAACAAGAGTGGAATATCAAAAAAGTGGGGAGCCCGAAAGAAAAATGGCTACTGAAGTTAAGGCTGTAGTAGAAGAAGGTCTGCTTGAAGATGAAACTGTTTTTACTACGGAATTAATTGCTGATACAGATAATGCTGTTGCAGCTAAATGTAAGTATGGCGAACTTTATATAACATATGAGTTGAGTAAAGAAAAGGTTCTTTCATATGGAGAATATAAACACAATGTTTTAAATAGAACGATTTTCTACAAAAATAATGGGAAAGATATTATTCTTGGCACCATAACAATGGAGGGGGTATTTGATAAAGACGGAAAGCAGATAGCAAAACAACCTTTCTATGGAAGTTCAACAGATGCTGTTTCTTATTGTGCAGGATATGACCTGGATGTTTTTATAAACAATAAGGATTTTGGAACTGATTTTGCCCTTAATACAAATTTATTCTTATATTACAATGATTATGATTCTATAGGTAGTTCAGAATTATACGTCTACCTTAAAATCGACACAGAAAACGATACTCTTGCGATTATAGAAAATCCGTTTTAATTGATAAAAAAAGTGGAGATATTTTTACAAAATGAAAAAATTAATCGTATTGTTGTTGGCTTTTGTTCCGGGGCTTTTGTATGCTCAGAATTTTTCTTTGGATGGCAGTTATATGCCAGATTTGTATTCTGCTTTGGAAGATTTTACAATCAAAGGGAATACGGTTGAAGTGCAGTATAAAATGACTGATGATGTTCAAAAAATAAGATTCAGTAAATTTTATAAAAGCGGATTATTATATTTGAAACTTTCTGAATCAATTCAAATTGATTTGGAAGAGCCGGGTTCTGGTAAATCAGGAAAAGGAGAAAATCTAAGAGAAATCCTTGTTCTTGCAGGAAAAGAAATTGTTCCAAATGAAAATGTAAACTCCATAATCTTCTTTGGTGAGAATGTGGAATTTGATGATGAAAGTCCGTTTATTTCAAACTCAACAAAATTCTCTGATTCTTTACAAAGAAATTATTACGACTGTTCATCTTTCCTGTCTGAAAAAAATAAAGATTATGATGTTGAAAATCTCAGCAATCCAAAGGCTGGCACTCCATGGGTTGAAGGAGTTAAAGGGTCTGGTATTGGAGAGGGTTTTACTATCAAAGGGGATGAGAATTCATATTTACTAATAATGAATGGTTATAGTTCCTGTGAAAAACCATATCTTTATAAACAGAACAATCGAATAAAAAAAATAAAGGTGACAGGTTTAATATCAGGCAAATCTGAAATTCTTTCTGTGCTTGATACACCTCATCCTCAGACAGTGGATATTTCATTTTTGACTGCAGGAGAAGATATCCGGGTAGAAGTAGCAGAAGTTTATAAAGGTACAAAATATGATGATACTTGTGTGAATCTGCTTGTCACTTACCCAAGAAAAGTGATTCCTTATGAAGATAAAGTGAAATAGGAGATTTTTCAGACAGGGGTGAATAATTCATCTCTGTCTGCTTTGTTATATATGGAGAAAAAAAATGAAAAAAAAGATTGTATTATTAATTGTATGTGCGATTATTATAACCAGCTGTTCTAAAACAAAAGGTGAATACCAAAAAAGTGTAGAACCAGAAAGAGTTATGGTTGCTGATGAAAAAGCTATTTTGGAAGAAGATAAGTTGGAAAAAGAAACTGTTTTTACAGTGGAAGTGAATTTTGATTTAGAAGATATAGAGGAATCTTCTATCAAAGAAAAGTACGGAGCAGTTTATGTTACTTATGAATTGAGCAAAGAAAAAGTATTACAAAATGGAAAATATCGTCATAACGTACTAAATAGAAATTATTTTTATAAAAAAGATGGAAAGGAAATTTCGTTAGGTTCAATTACATTAGATGGTGTTTTTGATAAAAATGGCAAATGTATAATGGAACATCCTTTTAGTAAAAGAGATGAAGAAGGTTTTTCATATTATGGTTATGATTTGAATCAAATGATTGATCAAAATTCGATTAATTATTCTTTTGTTGTATGTACATGGACTTTCTTTTCATCAACAAAATATGATGGTGTAACCACTTCCGAAGTATACGCTTTCCTGAAAATCGACACAGAAAACGATACTCTTGCGATTATTGAAAATCCGTTTTAATTGATAAAAAAAGTATTAGGGGTGTGTAATGAAAAAACAAATAGTATTATCTGTAGTATTTGCAATACTTTTGGCTAGCTGTTCTAAAACAAAAGGCGAATCCCAAAAAAGTGTAGAATCAGAAAGAGTTATGGTTGCTGATGAAAAAGTTATTTTGGAAGAAGATAAGTTTGAAAAAGAAACTGTTTTTACAGTGGAAATTTCTTTAGATGATTCCTACGATTTTATGATTCCCATAATAGAGAAATATGGGAGATTATTTGTTACTTACGAAGTTAGTAAAGAAAAAGTCTTGCAAAATAATACATACAAGCACAATGTAGTTAGTAGAAAAATTTTTGTAAACGAAAATGGTAAAGAACAAATTTTAGGAACGATCAAATTAGAAGGGGTATTTGATAAAAATGGCAAATGCATTGTGAAACATCCTTTTATGGATAAAAAAGATGAAGGCTTTTATTATTTGGGTTATGATTTGAATAATTGTTTCGAAGGGGATAAATTAAATTATCATTTTGCAATTGGAACAAATACATTTTATTTCTCTCCAGAATTTAATGAAATTTTATCTTCCGAAGTATACGCTTTCCTGAAAATCGACACAGAAAACGATACTCTTGCGATTATTGAAAATCCGTATTAATTGTTGACAAAAAATCCTCCGGAGTGTATATTTTTATATATAACCTACTAGGTAAGTAGGTGATAAAACGGAGGTTATTATGTCAAAAATTTATACATCTATTGATCAGCTTGTTGGTCACACACCATTAGTTGAGCTTTCAAATATTGAAAAAGAGTTTGGTTTAAAAGCAAAAATTGTTGCGAAAGTTGAATATTTCAATCCTGCAGGATCAGTAAAAGATCGTGTTGCAAAAAAAATGATTGATGATGCTGAAAAAGCAGGTAAATTGAATAAAAACAGCGTAATTATTGAACCAACTTCTGGTAATACTGGAATTGGTCTTGCAAGTGTTGCTGCTGCTCGTGGATATAGAATCATCATCGTAATGCCAGAAACAATGAGTGTTGAACGTCGTCAGATTATGAAAGCTTACGGGGCTGAACTTGTTTTGACTGAAGGTGCACAAGGAATGAAAGGTGCCATTGCTAAGGCTGAAGAACTTGCAAAAGAAATTCCTGATTCGTTTATTCCAGGACAGTTTGTGAATCCTTCTAATCCTAAGGCTCATCTTGAATCAACTGGGCCTGAAATTTGGGAAGATACTGATGGAAAAGTAGACTGGTTTGTTGCCGGTGTTGGAACTGGTGGTACTGTAACTGGTGTTGGTCAGTATTTGAAATCAAAAAATCCAAATGTAAAAGTTGCTGCTATTGAACCTGCTACCTCTGCGGTTTTAAGTACTGGAGTTGCTGGTGCTCATAAAATTCAGGGTATTGGTGCTGGATTCGTTCCAGAAATTCTTGATACAAAAATTTATGATGAAATCATTCCTGTTCAGAATGAAGATGCTTTTGCCAGCGGAAAATTAGTTGGTAAAAAAGAAGGTTTCTTAGTTGGAATCTCAAGTGGTGCTGCTTTGTGGGCTGCTATTGAAATTGCAAAGCGTCCTGAAAGTGAAGGTAAAACAATTGTTGTTTTATTGCCAGATACTGGTGACAGATATTTAAGTACACCATTGTTTGCAGACTAATTAAGAGGTTCACATGATAGTTTCTACAAGAGGACGTTATGCACTTCGAGTGATGATTGATATTGCTGAAAATCAGGCCGACGGTTATATTCCATTAAAAGGCATTGCTGAGCGACAGGATATCAGTCAGAAATATATGGAAGCAATTATGACTATGCTTTCTAAAGCAGGATTTGTGGATGCAGTACATGGAAAAGGTGGCGGTTATAAATTGAACCGTAAGCCAGAGGAATATAAGGTCCGGGAACTACTTGAACTTACAGAAGGAACTCTTGCTCCTGTTGCCTGTCTTGAGTGCGGGGCAGAAAAATGTGAGAAAGAGGCAAACTGTAGAACTATAGGTTTGTGGAAAGGATTATATTCATCTGTTACTGAATATTTAGATTCTGTTACTATTGCAGACTTGATGAAAAAGAAATAAACTGTTTTCATGATTCAGATTTTTGGTACAAATAAAAGTTTTGACTGTAAAACAGCACAGCGCTGGTTTAAGGAAAGAAGAATTCCTTTTCAGTTTGTTGATCTAAAAGAAAAAGAGATGAGTGCAGGGGAATTTGACTCTGTAGTAGATGCTCTTGCCAGAACAACAGGAAGTCGTGCTGATGCAATAGATGCGTTGATTGATAAAAGCAGCAAGGATTATTCCAGCATTGCGTATTTAGATGACAACGATATTGCAGATAAACTTTTTGAAAATCAGTTGAAACTTTTAAAACAGCCTGTCTGCAGAAATGGAAAGCAGATGGCAACTGTTGGACTTGACCAGAAAACCTGGGAAACCTGGAAATAGATATGTTTGAGATTTTTAAGCAGATTTTTACGGACATCAGTTTTAGCGGTGCTTTCTTGGAGACAGTAATAATCATCTTCATAGGCTTCATCTTCAGACAAAAAAATATTATAGGCGGGGAAGGCAAAGCTTTAGTTACAACCCTTGTATGGAAGCTTAGTGTTCCCTGCTTTGCATTTAACGCCTTTATGCAGGATTTTGACAGCGCAAATTTTTTAGGCAGCATAAAGGAATTTGGTTTTGCCGTAATTTTTTATATCCTTTTAATTTGTATTGGATTGTTAATTTTTATTCATAAAGGGAAAAATATCGGTATTCTTTGCGGGCTCTTTATTGCAATTGGCCAGACAACTCTTTTTTCAATGCCGATTCTTCAGTCAATTTATTCAGGCAGAGAAGGATATGAACAGGTTCTTCTGAATATCAGTGCAATTTCAATTGTTTTCAGAATCTTTGTTTATATCATCGGCTTTTCACTTATCAGCGGTCAGAAATGGGATGCAAAATCTTTTGGTGAATCCCTAAAACGAATTTTCCTTACACCAATTATGATTGGTATGTTTCTTGGAATTGCAGTTTTCCTTCTACAGACAAAGGCCCCGGTTTTACGAATAGACCGTTCTCTTCCAGCTCTTTATGTAACAGTTCGCGCCCTTTCTTCAATCCTGACTCCTCTTGCAATGCTTTTAATAGGGCTAACTCTTGGTGAATCAAAATTTGCAGACAGTTTTAAGGACGTTCGTGCCTGGGTAATCGCTCTTTTAAGAAATTTTGCAGCCCCTGTTTTTGTTCTGGCAGTCTGTATTTTGCTTCATAGAAGTGGAATTGCTTATTTTACAGAATATAGTTTGATTGCTCTTGTGATAGGATTTTCAGCACCAATGAGTGTTACTCTTAGTGTGATGTGTATGCAGTTTAAAAATGAGGAAACTCTTGCCAGCAGAGCATGTCTTTTATCAACGTTGTTTACTGTAATTTCACTTCCGCTGATGTTTGTACTCTGCTATTGGGCAATGAGATTCCTTAATTAGATTAGTCTGATTAGTCCATCATGTCTGGAGTAAGTTCCATAAGCATGTCGTAAATTGGTTTTCCGCCTGGAACCATTGGGAATACCATTTCATCTTTGTCTACGCGAACTTCAATAATACAAGCTTTTCCAGTTTTCCATGCTTTATCAAATGCTTTTGCAAACTGTTTGGCATTCTTTGCTTTATAACCTTTGAATCCGTAAGCACCGGCAAGTTTAACCCAGTCTGGACCAAAATCAAGTGTAGTCTGACTAAAGCGTTTTCCGTAGAAGAGACGCTGCCACATTCTTACGTTTCCTAAAGCATTGTTATTTTCTACAACAACAATCAATGGAAGCTTATAGTGATCAACAGTTGCAAGTTCATTACAGTTCATGCGGAAAGATCCGTCACCTGCAATATGAACAACTCTGTTTTTAGAATCAGCACACAAAATACCAATTGCGGCACCTGTTCCAAATCCCATTGTTCCCAAACCGCCGCTTGTTACAAAAGTACGTGGTTTTGTGAATGGATAGAACTGTGCAGTCCACATCTGATGCTGACCAACTTCTGTTGTGATGAAAGTATTTTCGCCAGCAACTTTGTTGATGTATTCGCAGATGAATTTTGGATTAACAGATTCAGCAGGATTTTTGTCATAGCATGAAGGATATTCTTTTTTCCATCCGTCAATTTTTGAAAGCCATTCTTTGTGATCGGCATTGTTTACTAAAGGAATAAGTTTTGAAAGAACCTGTTTTACATCGCCTTTTACAACACCGTTTGTTTTAATATTTTTATCAAATTCAGCAGGATCAATATCAATATGAAGAACGCTTGCACCTGTAGCAAATTTTGAAGCATCTCCATAAACGCGGTCACTGAAGCGGGCACCAATTGCAATAACAAGGTCACTTTCTGTTACAGCCATGTTACTTGCCTTTGTTCCGTGCATACCAACCATCCATGTACAAAGTGGATCTGTTGCAGGGAAACAGTCGCGGGCCATCAAACTTTCTGCAACTGGAATCTGTGCCTTTTTAGCAAATTCATAAAGTTCTTTTTCTGCACCACTGATTTTTACACCACCACCAGCGTAAATAACAGGAGATTTTGAATTATTAATCATTTCTGCTGCTTTTTTAAGCTGATCTTCTGCTGGTTCTGCAACTTTGATTTCACGTTTAAGTCCATCAAGTTTTGCAACAATTTCTTTTACAGAATCATCAGCCTGTGTGCTGTTTTCAAATGCAGTGAATTCAATCTGAGCGGCTGTAATATCTTTTGGAATATCAATTAATACAGGACCTGGACGACCAGTTCTTGCAATGTAGAAAGCCTGACGGATTGTTGAAGCAAGGTCTTTAGGATCCATTACGATAAAGTTATATTTTGTGATTGGTTTTGTAACACCAGCAATGTTGATTTCCTGGAAAGAATCTTTTCCAAGTAAAGCGCGTCCTACGTTACAAGTAATTGCTACCATTGGAATAGAATCCATATAAGCATTTGCAATTCCTGTTACAAGGTTTGTAGCACCAGGACCAGAAGTTGCCATACAAACACCAACTTTTCCTGTAGCACGGGCATAACCGTCTGCAGCGTGACTTGCTCCCTGTTCATGTGCAGTTAAAATGTGACGAATACGATTTTCATTTTTATAAAGTTCGTCATAGATATTCAGGATTGCGCCTCCTGGATAACCAAAAACTGTATCAACTCCCTGTTCAACAAGACATTCAATTACGATTTGTGATCCGTTCAAAACCATAGTATATTCCCTATTAATTTATATTTAAGAATTTTAATAATAATAAAGTTTTTTTTGATTGTTTTCAATGTATGAACAGCTAACTTAATAGAAACAAAATGCAAAAAAATGTAAAATCATTCTATGAAATCTGAACTAAAAAGTGCTTTCAAGACTTCAATCCCTGTTCTTTTTGGTTATATGGCAATTGGGATTGCTTTTGGTCTTGTTCTTGTTGATGCCGGTTACAACTGGTGGTTTGCCCCTTTAATGAGTATTATTGTTTATGCAGGAGCGGCTCAGTTTATTGCAATTGGTCTTTTTGCAGCCGGAACCCCTTTATTCGCAATCATCATTACAGAACTTCTTGTAAATATCCGTCATATTGTTTATGGGCTTTCTCTGATTACCCGTTTTCAGAATTGCGGAAAATGGAAGCCATATCTTGTTTTTGCCCTGACAGATGAAACTTATTCTTTGCTCACATGTACTGATGTTCCAGAAGGCCAGAAACCTGCTGATTTTTACGGATTTGTTTCTCTTTTTGATCAGTCTTACTGGGTTTTAGGAAGTACAATCGGTGCTTTGTTTGGCGCGTTAATCCCTTTTGATATGACCGGAGTAGATTTTGCCCTCACAGCCCTTTTTGCCGTTCTTACTGTTGAACAGATTATGAAAACTAAAGATTTAGTTCCAACTTTAGCCGGAGCAATTTCTGTAATCATCGCAATTCTTTTGTGGCGCTTTGGTTACCTTGGCGATTCAAGCAACATCCTTTTTATAGCACTTGCCCTAGGAATTGGAACTATTTTGCTGATGAAAAAAAATAATTTGAAGGAGGATTCTAATGGAAGCACTGGTAACACCATATAGTAAAGCATTTATTGCAGTTGTGATTACAGCTCTTGTAATTTTTCTTGAACGAGCATTCCCATTTTTACTTTTCTCAAGAAAAAATCCTCCTGCCATAATCAGATTTATTGAAAAATACATTCCTCCAATGGTAATGTCCTGCCTTCTGATTTACTGTCTCAAGGATATTTCTTTTACAAAAATTGGTGGAACAAACGGTTTTATTCCATATTTAAGCGGCGTTGTTGTTACGATTGTGCTTCATATCTGGAAACGCAATTCTCTCTTAAGTATTTTTGGGGGAACTGCACTTTACATGATTCTGATTCGTGTTATTTAAAAGGAATTAATTTAATTTTTAAGGTGATTTATGACTACCAGAGAAAAAGTTTTACAGGAACTTACAAATAATAAAAACTCTTCTGTTTCAGGTCAGCAGATTGCAGATGCATGTGGAGTAAGTCGGGCGGCAATCTGGAAGGCAATTAATTCTTTGCGTCAGGAAGGATGGCAGATTTCCGGGACAACAAATGGTGGTTATATTTTAAACGAAAACAGCGATGTTTTTTCAAAAGAACTTTTCTGCGAATATCTTGATTCAAATTACAAGGATTTGACTGGCGGTTATGGAAAAGTTCGGATTGAATGTTTTAAAGAAATTGATTCAACAAATACTTATGCAAAACGGATTTTAACTGAAGATCCTTCTATTAAAACTGCAATCATCGTGTCAGAAAGTCAGACTGCAGGACGCGGGCGCCTTGGAAGAACTTTTTATTCTCCTATGAACACAGGAATTTATCTTACTGTAATCTATTCGCCAGAAGGTGGAGTTTCTCAGCCGGCAAGATTGACTGCTTCTTCTGCAGTTGCAGTGTGCAGGGCTGTAAAAAAAATCTATGGGGTTGAATGCGCAATCAAATGGATTAACGATATATTTGCCCACGGAAAAAAGGTTTGCGGGATTTTAACAGAAGGATTTACAAATTTTGAAACAGGTTTGATTGAATCTGCAATTATTGGGATTGGAATTAATATTAAAGATAATCCAGACTGCTTTCCTGATGACGTAAAAAAAATCGCCGGTGGAATTAATAGTGATGATGAAAAATCTGTTTTGGAAGGAAGCAGATGTTCTCTTGCGGCAGAAGTTGCAGCTCAGGTTCTTCAGATAATGAAAGAGGATGTTGCAAAAGTGATGGCTGAATATAAGGCCCTTTCATTTTTAATAGGAACAGAACTTTCTGTATATCCGGTAGCAGGCGGACCAGATTATTATAAGGCAAAAGCAGTTGATATTGATGAAAATGCCGGTCTTGTGGTGGAACTTGCAGACGGAACAAGAAAAACTTTGTCTTCTGGCGAAGTAACACTGAAATCATCAAATTTCTAAAATCAAATTCTTAAAATCTAATTTCTGACAGCCATTGCCCGTGCAGTGTTATAAGCCTTTTTTAATCCCACAGAAAACAAAACAGGAAGAAGGGTAAGGTACATTTTTACACCAGTTTTTCCCTGTCTGGCAATCCATGCTTTTTTAGACTGAGCCCACAACTGGCTTACAAGAGGGATAAAATTTATAAAAAGAGAAATCGTATCTGTAAAAGAATTCTTTTTTGAAACAGGCAGACATCGGCGGATGGCAGTTTCAATTTTTCCAATTCCAAAACGGATTTCCATTGCAGTAGTTGTTTTAAAAAGAAGCATTGCACTTTGCAGCACACAAAAGAGTTTAATCAGCATTTGAAGAGTTTCAAAATTTGTAAAAGTGATTCGGGCACTTGTTTCAAAATCGCTACCTGAGGCAAAAAGAGAAATAAAAGTAGATATATATAGAAGAATTGCGTAATAAATTACCGGTTTTAAGGCAGAAAGCTGCTGTTTAAGAGAAATGCGGCAGAAACAGGCAATCACAAATTGAATCAGAATCAGACAGTAAGAAAAAATTGGTGGCAGACAAAAAAAGAGAATATTTATTACTGGCAGAAACAGGATTTTTATCCAGGCAGGGATTTTTTTCATTTACCAGATTAAATCCTTTATTGAATTATAAGAAGTGAATGGATTTTTAATGTTCCATTGTTCCAGATTTTCATTTACAGCATCTTCTGGTTTTCCGTTGTAAACTAATTCGCCTCTAAAAAGAACAAGAAAATTATCAGCAAGGCCAAGGCATTTTTCAATTTCGTGGGTAAGTAAAAGGATTGTTTTTCCCTGAGATTTCAAATCTTTGATTAATGAATTAACCTGTTTTACACCCTGATAATCCAGATTTGCGTAAGGTTCATCTAAAATAATTATGGGAAGATCCATTGCCAGCATGCAGGCAACAGCAAGACGACGTTTTTCTCCGCCGGAAAGGAATCTGGCAGTTTGAGATGCCTTTTCAGAAAGACCTGTTTTTTCAAGAGCCATTTTTACTGCAGACTCTACCTGATCTTTCTTCCAGCCAAGATTTTTTGGTCCAATAGAAATGTCTTCTTCCGGAGTTTCTCCAAGAATCTGAGTTTCTGCTTCCTGAAAAACAAGACCACATTTTCCAAAAAGTTCAACAGTTCCAGAAGAAGGATTTTCAAGGCCAGCAATAATTGACATTAAAAGACTTTTTCCAGAACCGTTTTCGCCGCCAAGAACTGTACATGTGCCTTCATCAAGTTCAAAAGAAACATCTTTAAGCACGTGACGAGTTCCATCGGCAGTTTTAAATTTTTTATTTATGTGATTAATTTTCAGCTTATTCATCACTTTCATTATCTTCATCTTGAAGATAGTTTGCAAGCAGTGGACGAACTTTTAATGCAACTGGGATACAGATAATGATTTTAAGCAAATCGCCAGGGAGATATGGAATTACACATGCACCCATTGTGTAGCCTAAAACAGTTTTGTCTGCAGGAACTTTTCCAGCACCCAATGCCCAGTAACAGAAGCGGATTACTCCAGGGATGTAAAGAATAATCATTCCGGCAAAGATTGCACCTGTAATTTTAAGTGCAGTTTTCCATGTAATTTTCTTTTCTGCAACAGAAGGTTTTCCGGCAATAAGACCAGCTGCAATTGCACCAATCAGGTAACCTGGGAGGAAGCCGCCAGTAGGACCCATCCATACAGCAAGGCCGCTTGTTCCGCCAGAATAAACTGGAAGACCAATAAGACCGGCTACAAGGAAGATTGCAGTTGGGAGTCCGCCTGCAAAGCCGCCAAGAAGGACGCCAGTTAAAATACAGAGGGCATTCTGTAAAACGATTGGGATTGCACCAAGAGGGATGCGCATAAAGCATCCAACACAAATCACTGCAGCAAAAAGAGCCGCAAATACAGTTTTCAAAGCAAGTTTATTTTTCATAGTGGGTTTACTATAACTTATTTTGTAAACATTGTAAACCGAACTTATAATTAATTGGTTTACAATTTACCGAGACTTAAGTATACAAATTAAGAACATTTTTTTTACTTGTAACTACCGGCATTATTGTCTATAATTAATTGAAACTTTCTGGATATCTTATCTGGAACGTCTTTCATTTTTTCAAACCAAAACAAATTAAAGGAGGAAACGTCATGGGTGACGGCAGTAGTACTGGATCGTATCCGGGGAAATACTTATTAAAGCTGCTTCTTCCCATAAGAAGTTTCCTCTTTTAATAAGTTCCTTTTTACTTTCCACTTCTGTATTTTAAATTTTTCACTATCGACGCTATTTAGTTATGGCTGAATACAACGCAACATTCGAGGATACTATTAATCGTCTTCTGGATGAAAAAAAGTATTCTTCAATTAAGGATATTCTGATTCTTATGGACTCTCAGGATATCGCTACAATTTTTGAATTAATTGATGAAAAGAACATTCCGCTTGTTTTTAGACTTTTGCCAAAAGCAGTTGCGGCAGACACTTTTATTGAAATGGATCCTGACTTCCAGGAAGTTTTGATAAAAAGTTTTTCTGACTCTGAACTTAAAGCAATTCTTGCTGACATGTATGTAAATGAAGCAGTTGATCTTGTAGAAGAGATGCCTGCTAATGTTGTAGAAAGAATTTTGAGTCAGGTTGATGCGGCTACCCGTAAAGATATCAATCAGATTCTCAAGTATCCGGAAAATTCTGCCGGATCAATTATGACAACTGAATATGTTTCATTGCGTCTTGGAACTACAGTTGGTGAAGCAATCAAACAGATTCGCAAAAATGGAACTACAAAAAAATCTTTCTATACATGTTATGTTACAAAAAACAGAAAACTCCTTGGCCGCCTTTCTGTAAAAGATTTGCTCCTTGCTAAGAATGATGACATCCTTATTGATGAACTTATGAAAACTAATGTGCTTTCTGTTCACACACATGATGACCAGGAAGAGGTTTCTAAGCTGCTGTCAAAATATAATTTCTATGCAATTCCAGTTGTAGACACAGAAGAACGAATGGTTGGTATTATTGCTTTTGATGATGCCCTTGATGTTATGGAAGAAGAAGCAACTGAAGATATTGAAATCATGGGTGGTATGACTCCTTCAGATAAGACATATCTTCATTCAAGTCCGTTCTATCTTTTTAAACACCGAATCATCTGGCTTATGCTTCTTATGATTTCTGCAACTTTTACAGGAATGATTATTACTAGTTTTGAAAGTGCCCTTGCAGTTCAGGTAGTCCTTACAGCCTTTATTCCAATGCTTATGGATACGGGCGGAAATTCCGGATCCCAGTCTTCTGTTACAATTATCCGTTCCATTTCTCTGGGGGAAATTGAATTCAGCGATATGCCAAAAGTAATTCTAAAAGAAATCCAGACAGCCTTAATGTGTGGTCTTGTTCTTGCAATTGTTTGTTTTGGAAAAGTGATGCTGGTAGACAGACTGCTTCTTGGAAATACAGATGTTACTTATCTTGTAGCCCTGATTGTCTGTGTTACTATGATGGCCACAGTTCTTGTTGCAAAAGTGATTGGCTGCGTTCTTCCATTATGTGCTAAAAAACTTGGATTTGACCCGGCAGTTATGGCCAGTCCGTTCATCACTACTATTGTTGATGCGTTGTCATTGCTGGTCTATTTCAGTATCGCGAAGGCATTGTTATTTTAATTTTATTCAAATAAAAAATAGATATAAATGGGCACCCAACCAACGGCTTCCGCGCTACGCTTGTGCAGATGTTGTTTGTGCACCCATTTATATCCATACGCGTCGTTTGATATATATTCGTATTTTCTTTAAATAAAACCTGTGTTAAAATATTTGAATAAATTAAAAATAACAAACAGGAGCATATAAATTGAAAAAGTTGATGTTAGGGAACGAAGCAATTGCTCGGGGGCTTTATGAG
Source organism: Treponema sp. (assembly GCA_024402665.1). Classification (GTDB taxonomy): domain Bacteria; phylum Spirochaetota; class Spirochaetia; order Treponematales; family Treponemataceae; genus Treponema_D. Next base: position 8,570 of record JAKSTI010000011.1, on the reverse strand, counting down.
GCTCATGCAGATATAGTTTCCAGCTATCCAGGAACTCCATCTACAGAAATTACAGAATATGCATCAAAATATGACGAAATTTATTGTGAATGGGCACCAAATGAAAAAGTTGCAACAGAAGTAGCTTTTGGTGCTTCATTAAGAGGAGCCCGCAGTGCTTGTGCTATGAAGCATGTTGGATTAAACGTTGCGGCAGATCCTTTATTTACCTTATCTTATACAGGCGTAAACGGTGGTCTTGTAGTGTTTGTTGCAGATGATCCTGCAATGCATTCATCACAGAACGAACAGGATTCACGACATTACGCAATTGCTGCAAAAATCCCAATGCTTGAACCTGCAGATTCCTCTGAAGCAAAAGAATTTGTAAAAGAAGCATTCAGAATCTCAGAAGAATACGATACACCAGTTCTTTTCCGTATGTGCACAAGAATTGCTCACTCACAGAATTCAGTTGAACTTTGCGACAGAATTGAAAGAGAGATTCCTGCATACGAACGAAATCCACAGAAATTTATTATGTCACCGGCAAATGCAATCCGCCGCCATCCGTTTGTAGAAGAAAGAACAAAAAAACTCCAGGAATTTGGAGAAACTTCTTCTTTGAACAGAGTGGAACTTGGTGGAGCAGAAATTGGAATCATCTGTTCTGGAACATGCTATCAGTATGTGAAAGAAGTTTTTGGAGATTCAGTTTCTGTTCTTAAGCTTGGACTTGTAAATCCACTTCCTGTAAAAATCATCAAAGACTTTGCCGCAAAAGTAGAAAAACTTTATGTAATAGAAGAGTTGGACGGAATCATTGAAAGCCACTTGAATTCAATCGGAGTTAAGTGCATTGGAAAAGAAATGTTCCCTCCAATAGGCGAATTCAATCAGAATACAATCCGCAAAGCATTTGGTTTACCACTGGCAGAAGCAATTGGAACAGATACAGATATTCCTGTTCGCCCACCAGTAATGTGTTCAGGTTGTCCTCATCGCGGAATGTTCTATACACTTTCTAAAAATAAAATCAGTGTTCTTGGTGATATCGGCTGCTACACTCTTGGAAGTGCCGCACCTTTGTTTGCCCTGGATTCAACTTTATGTATGGGCGCTTCAGTTTCAGGACTCCACGGATTCAATAAAGCCGGCGGAAAAGATTCAGAAAAGAAAACAGTTTGTGTAATCGGTGATTCAACTTTCATGCATTCAGGCATAACTGGACTTGTAAATATTGCATATAACAGCACAAATTCAACTGTAATCATCCTTGATAACTCAATCACCGGTATGACAGGACACCAGCAGAATCCTACAACAGGATACACAATCAAAGGGGAACCTGCATCGGCTGTAAATCTTGAAGAACTTTGCCATGCAATTGGAATTAAAAGGGTTAGGGTAGTAGATCCATATAATCTTTCAGAATGTGAGGCTGCCGTAAAAGAAGAACTTGCTGTAGAAGAACCTTCTGTAATTATTTCCCGCAGACCTTGTGTACTTTTGAAGTATGTAAAACCAAAAGCACCTGTTGTTGTAAATGAAGACAAATGTGTTGGATGTAAAATGTGTCTTAAACTTGGATGTCCTTCAATCAGTTTTGACAGTTCAAAAAAGAAAGCAAAAATTGATTTTACCCAGTGCGTTGGATGTAATGTTTGTACTCAGCTTTGTAAACCTGGTGCAATGACTCAGAAGGAATAGAAAGGAGGAGACGTCATGGAAACTAAAAATGTAATGATTGTTGGTGTTGGTGGACAGGGAAGTCTTCTTGCAAGTAAGCTTCTGGGAGTTCTTCTTACAAATGAAGGCTATGATGTAAAAGTAAGTGAAGTTCACGGAATGAGCCAGCGTGGTGGTTCTGTTGTAACTTATGTCAGATACGGCAAAAAAGTTTATTCTCCAATTATTGCAGAAGGAGAAGCAGATTTTATTGTTTCTTTTGAAAAAATTGAAGCAGCAAGATATGCAAAATGCCTTAAGAAAGGCGGAAAAATTGTAGTAAATAATCAGCAGATTGATCCAATGCCAGTAATTATTGGAGCCGCTGAATATCCTGCAGGAGTTCTTGATGAACTTAAAGCAAAAGGTGTTTCTGTAGATGATATGGATTGTCTTTCTCTGGCACAGCAGGCCGGAAATGTAAAATCAGTAAACATTGTTCTTATGGGGCGCCTTGCAAAATATCTTGATATAGCATATGAAAAATGGATAGAAGCAATTAAAGCTTGTGTAAAACCTCAGTTTGTTGAAGTAAATCTTAAGGCATTTGACCTGGGATATAACTGTTAATAGAAACACGGGGTGTTATTTTTTTTGATTTTTCTGTAAAATGATAGTCGAAATGGAGTTATATTATGACTAAACAGGTTAAACAATTAATTTTATGGGTTGGCGCTCTTATAATTGGTGCAATCCTTGGTTTACTTCACGTAAGCGCAATCGACAGCGTATGTGATTTTGTTGCAACAGTCTTCACAAGACTCTTCAAATTTTGTGCTGTTCCTGCAATTGCAGTTTCTGTTCTTTCTACACTGGCTACACTTGGTGGAAACAAAGAAACAGGAAAAATCTTCAGAAGAACAATTTTCTACACACTTCTTACAACAATTGCTGCTTCTACAATCGCCGCAATTTTGTTCTTCATCATTAAACCAGAAGTACTTTCAGCTTCAGTTTACGAAGGAGTTGCTGCAGACAAGATCCAGAGCATGAGTTCTTCATCATTCCTCAGCTACTTCACAAGTGCAATTCCAGATAACATTCTTTATCCATTTGTATCAGGAAACGTACTTTCTATTCTTATTGTTTCTTTTGCATTCGGTATTGGCATTTCAAAAATGGCCGATTCAGACAAAAAAACTTCACTTTTGAATGTAATTCTTGGTTTCCAGGAATTGGTTTTCAAAATCATCGGATGGATTATTACAATTCTTCCAATCGGAATTATCGCATTCACAGCTCAGCTCGTAAAAGAAATGAGTGCAGACATTGCAATGGAATCAATCGGAAAATACACAGCAGTTGTTTTAAGCGGAAACTTGATTCAGTTCTTCATCGTTCTTTCAATCTTCCTCTTGGTTCGTGGATTGAACCCAGTAAAACACTTCAAAAACATGATTCCTGCAATCCTTACAGCTTTGTTCACAAAATCTTCAGCTGCAACATTGCCAGTAACAATGGACTGTGTTGAAAACCGCGTAAAATGTGATAAAAAGTTCTCTCGCTTCATCCTTCCAATGTGTACAACAATCAATATGAACGGATGTGCCGCATTCATTTTAGTAACTTCACTCTTTGTTATGAAAAACGGCGGTGTTGAATTGAACCTCATCACAGTAATTTCATGGATCTTGATTTCAGTTATCAGTGCTGTTGGAAACGCAGGTGTTCCAATGGGATGTTTCTTCCTTACACTTTCACTTATGGCCGGAAAAGGAATGCCAATCGGTGTAATGGGAATTATCCTCCCAATCTATGCAGTAATCGACATGATTGAAACAGCTGTAAACATCTACTCAGACTCTTGTGTTTGTGCAATGACAAATAAAGACTTAAAAGATCTAGTAGCAGAATAAAAAATTAATACAGGAAGGGGGGGCAACCCCCTTTCGCTCCAAAGTCCTCGGGCTCAAGCCCTCCGGTCTTTTCCACTATCCCCCGTGCAGGCTTTAAGGAAGTTGCTTTCGCAACATTCTGAAAGCCCGCAACGCCCCGCTAAAAACTTTTTCTCACTTCAAAAGATCAAATTTAATCAAAAGAAAAACTTTACATCATATATATATATATATAATAGAAGAAAAAGGAGATTTTTATATGAAAAAAATAATGCCAAGTTTGATTGTTATTTTTTGTACAGTTTTTTTAATTTCTTGTGAGTTATTTCCAATTTCTTGTTTTTCGTTTAAAGAAGAATCAAAATCTTGGGGAAAAGAATATACATGGGCATCAATGGATTCTCAGGGGGAAATAATATTTTATACTTATTTAAAACCTGATTCTTCTATTTATGGCAACTCCGCCTTTTATATAAAGGGGCCTCTTGATTTAGCAACTATGAAACATCAGTATGTAAAAGAATTTGAAAATCCAGAAGTAAAAAATATAGAAAAAGAAAATGGTCAAATAAAGTCTATTACAATTAATAAGAAAAAATACATTAATTCAAGTTTGAAATAATAATATCGAAGTAGTAGTATATTTGGAAATGCTGAATTTAATAGGAGATTATTATGGGGTTTATTGGTTTTGCTTTATGGTTAGGATTTGCATTTTTTGTTGCCTCAGTTGCAAAGAATAGAGGGTGGTCATTTGGTGGTTTTTTGGCCCTTGCTATTTTTCTCTCACCATTAGTTGCTGGTATTATTGTTGCTCTTATAGGCGAAAATAGAACTGTCCTAGAACAACAATCTATATTAAGTGGGGATTTCAAAAAATGTCCCGATTGTGGTGAATTGATAAAAGGTGATGCAGTAGTTTGCAAGTATTGTGGGAAAAACTTTTCCGATAAATCGTTACTTTCAAGTACAAACGCATTTGATACTAATAATTATTGGTATTGTAGTAAATGTGGTTCTTCAAATCTTGATAATTATAATTGGTGTAAAGTATGTGATACTCCTAGATATACAATGTCTACAATTTCGGAAGAACAAAGAAATCTAATAAAGGAATACGTCGAAAAACAAATACAAACCTCAAATTTTGAAGACATTCGATCTTTTCAAAAACTGTATTTTGGAACCTCTTCGTTAAAATATTTTACAGTTATGTTGCCTGATGCAAATGGATATGATGATTTAGTTCTATATAAGGAAAAATTAAAAGAGGCTATTAGTGAGCCTGAAATAATGGAAGAAGAAAAACACGAGGAAAATATAATACCAGAAAATAATGTTTCTGATGATTTAGAAGAAGAATTAGAGAAATTAAAAAATCTTTATGAAAAAAAATTGATAGATGAAAGTGAATATAAATTGAAAAAAAGTAAATTATTAGGAATTTAATATTCATAAAATGAAGCACGGGAAAGCCGTGCTTTTTGTTTGACTAAATATAGAATATATCATGATAATAGGAAATCCAACATTAAAAATCTTAGAGCAATTGCAAAAAGTTTGAGAATGGAGGAGAGGACAATGTCAGAATCACAGATTATTACTGATGAATATTTCAGCATATCGTTTAGCAAAAGAAATCAAGGTATCGGAAACAAGAATATCAGAAATAATTCATGGAAAACGTTCAATAACAGCGGATACAGCAATTAGATATTCTAAATTTTTTTGTCAAATTGCTCTTATTTATATTATCTTTATTATATGAAGATAGAAATTAAACCTTATGATGACTCGTTTATTGCAGTCGGTTTTCCAGAAGGCTTTAATACAGACCTTCTGAATTCGGTTCGTAAAATTCCAAAAAGAAAATGGAATGATGACGAAAAATTATGGCTGGTTCCAAATTCTCCAGAAGCACTGAATCAATTAAAGATGAATGTGTACAACACAGGACTTTTTAATGTGGATGAAGGAATTTCTGATAAAAAACAAATTCCTATTGTGCCTTCCGCTCCAATAAAGAAAATGCAGGAAGTTTTGAAAGCAAAAAACTACAGCGAGAAAACCTGTGAGGCTTACAAAAAATGGGTTGAAGCATTTCTTTTAAAATACAGTCAAAAACAAAATCTTGGGCAGGCAGAAATCAATGCATTTTTAACGGAGCTTGCAGTAAAAAAACATGTAAGTCCATCCACACAGAATCAGGCACTGGCAGCACTTCTTTTTTATTTTAGATTTGTAAAAAATGAAAATCCTGTAGAACTTGCTTCAGTAATCCACGCAAAGAAAAAAGAGCGAATCCCGGTAGTTTTCAGCAGGCAGGAAGTTGTTTCTGTTATCAGCAATTTAAGTGGAAGTAAACAGCTGGCCGCAGAACTGATGTACGGAACTGGAATGCGTATAAATGAAGTTTTAGCTTTAAGAATCCTTGATGTTGATTTTGACATGAATGAAATAATAATCCGTCATGGAAAAGGGGACAAAGACAGACACGTAATGCTTCCACAAAAACTTGTTCCCAAAATTAAAGAGCAGATTGCAGTTGTAAAAAAGATTCATCAGAAAGATCTGGAAGCAGGTTGGGGAAAAGTTGCAATGCCAAATCAGCTTGAAAAAAAATATCCAATGGCGGCAAAAGAACTAAAATGGCAATGGCTTTTTCCTCAGGCACACAGATGGAAAAATAAAGAAACCGGAGAAGAAGGCCGCTGGCACCTGGACGAATCTTTACTGCAGAAGGCCGTAAAAACAGCCATCCTTGAAGCCGGAATAAATAAAAACGCAAGCTGTCACACCTTCCGCCATTCTTTTGCAACACATCTTTTGGAAAATGGCTACGACATAAGAACTGTGCAGGAACTACTTGGACATTCCGATCTTCGAACTACAATGATTTATACCCATGTTCTGAATAAAGGGGCTGGCGGAGTTATTAGTCCGTTGGATAGGATGTGAGATTTATTTTATCTGCATGAAAAATGCTTGAAATTTCATGCAGATAGGATTATTTTAATAAAAGAGGTTAATTATGGCATTGTTACAAGTTAGAGATATAGATGACCGGTTATATGACAGACTTAAATTTTCTGCTCAAAAAGAAAATCGCTCTATCAGCCAGCAAGTGATTTCAATTTTACAGGAATATTTCACTTCGGTTCCTGGCAAGACAAAAAATGCAACAGAAGAATTTCTAAAACTTTCAGGAAAGTGGGAAGATTCAAGAACGTCTGAAGAAATTATAGAAGATATTTATTCATCAAGACAAAATTCAACCAGATTTGAGGCAGCTGATGGCATATTTGATTGACACAGACACAATAGTTTTTGCTCTACGTGGTGAAGAATCTGTATTAGCAAGATTTGAAGAAAACAAGCAAATCCCAATTTCAATTTCTATGATAACTTATGCCGAACTTGTTTTTGGAGCAAAACGTTCTCAGAATGAACAGAAAAATATGATTCTTGTTAATCATATTCGCGATATTTATCAGATTGAACAGCTTAGCGAAGGCGTTATGGAAGTCTTTGCAAGTATTAAAGCAAAACTATTTGAAAGTGGAAGTCGCATTGAAGACATGGACTTAATGATAGCTGCAACTGCCCTCTATAATGATCTGACTCTTGTCACAAATAATACAAAACACTTTGAAAAAATTCCAAATCTGAAACTTGAAAACTGGAAACAATAAAAACTGTCTTCCGCACCAACAATATTTGTTCAAAAAAAAGATTATCTGTATCCGTATAAAATCCCAACATTATGTGTTATAATAGTAGAGACTATTCCACTATAAATCTTATATGGACAAAACAGAAGGATAAGAAATTTATATGGGATATGGAGAATATTTGTTATGTGGATGCACCACTGGTGCACGAGAGGTAAAAAGTATGAAAAATAAGTTTAGTGTAGGTATAATTTTATCTGTTGTTTTTTTTCTTTCAACTAAATTATATGCAGTTGACTTTAAAACAAAAAATGAATCTCAATTATTTACTTCATATGGTACAAAAAGAGTTTACAGCAATGATATTGATGAAGGTGAGAAACTTCAGGTAGACAGTACAACTATTTATTACAGAATTTCTAATTGGGATTATGCAGTCAAGATAGTTTATAAGTATGCATATTATTTTACTGACCTTGATAACCTTGTTCCATATAAAGAAAGTGACCTTTTTGCAAATGATATTTTATCTTCATCAAAAATTAAGATGAATAAGAGATGGATTTCTAAAACCTATTTTGATTTGTTAATCAAAAATGACAGGGAGAATATCAAGAATATTCAACCATCTGGATATAGTAATTATCAGAAAACAAAAAGCGAATATGACGAAGATTACTTAATCCGAATCAGTAATGTACAGACACAAGATATTTTTAATATATTGATGAACATTAGGGATTTATTTAATTCTTGTAGCTTGTACCTAGAAAAAATTGAGAAATCAAATGACGGATATATTTTATCAGCCATAGTAGACGACTGGTATATGCATGACTCTAAAGTTTCATATTCTGCAGGAGATTCATTAGTATTAAATATAAAAACAGATGGAGATTATTTATACATCAGTCATGAAGGTGGCGAATTATTGGGTACTTTTGTTTCAGCTAATCAAGATACAATAAATGAAATTCAATCTTTCTTGAAAACAAATTTATACGATAAAACGAGTATAACATTTCCACGGCATGCTGATGGCACATGCGACTATGATGGTTCTTCAATTGTAAAGCAGACATCCCTTCCTTTAACTAATGTTGCTCCAAACAAGGTAATGACTGTTTCTGAAAACTTAAAACTTCGTTCAGCAGAAGCAACTTCTTCAAATGTATTAACTGTAATGTCTGCTAGAACAAAAGTAAAAGTACTTGAGTTAGGAAAAGCAGAAACAATTGATGGAATAAATTCTAACTGGGTAAAAGTAGAAGTAATCTCTGGAAAAGACAGGGATGGAAATAAATTAAAGTCTGGGATGGCTGGCTGGTGTTACGGCGGTTATCTTGAATAAGTAGTA
>JAKSTI010000010.1 GCA_024402665.1 Treponema sp. | reverse complement strand
GTGTAGAAGATTCTCTTGGAACTTCTATGAAAGCCGTTGGTGAAGTTATGTCTATTGGTAAGACATTCAAAGAAACTTTCCAGAAAGCTATTCGTGGTTTGGAAAATGGCCGCCCAGGTCTTGGTTTTGCAAAAGATTTCAACAAAAAATCAGCTGATGAACTTTGTGAAATGCTCAAAACTGCTTCTTCTGAACGTTACTTCCAGTTGTATGAAGCAATCCGTAAAGGTGTAAGCCTTGATAAACTTTATGAAATCACTTATGTAAAAAAATACTTCCTTGAACAGATGAAAGAACTTGTTGATTTGGAAGAAGAAATGCTTAAAACAATCGGTTCAGTTCCAGCTGATAACCTTTTGATTCAGGCTAAAAAAGATGGTTTCTCTGATAAATATCTTTCTAAGATTCTTAAAGTTTCTGAAAAAGCTATCCGTGATCGCCGTAATGCACTTGGAATTAAAGAAGCATGGCTTGCAGTTCCAGTTTCTGGCGTAGAAAACGCAAACTACTACTACTCAACATACAATGCTCCAGATACATCAAAAGCATCTGACAACAAAAAGAAGATTATGATTTTGGGCGGTGGTCCAAACAGAATTGGTCAGGGTATCGAATTCGACTACTGTTGTTGTCATGCAGCAATGCAGCTTAAAGAAATGGGCTACGAAACAATCATCGTAAACTGTAACCCAGAAACTGTATCTACAGACTACGATACATCAGACAAACTTTACTTTGAACCAGTTACAACAGAAGATGTTCTTCAGATTTACGAAAAAGAAAAACCAATGGGCGTTATTGTACAGTTTGGTGGACAGACTCCATTGAACATTGCTCGTGAACTTCAGGAAAATGGCGTAAACGTTCTTGGTACTTCAATTGACTCAATTGATGCTGCAGAAGACCGCGATATTTTCCGTCACATGATGGATAAACTTGGTATTCCAATGCCTGAATCTGGAATGGCTGTAAACTTTGAAGAAGCTAAAGAATTGGCAGAAAAAATTGGTTATCCAATTATGATTCGTCCTTCATTCGTTCTTGGTGGACGCGGTATGGAAGTTATTTATGATGAAGCAACACTTAAAGAATATGTAGCAAAGGCTGTAGGTGTAACTCCTGATCGTCCTTTGTTAATTGACCGCTTCTTAAAGAACGCTCTTGAATGTGAATCTGATGCTTTGGCTGATGGTACAAATGTTTACATTCCTTCTGTAATGGAACACGTAGAACTTGCAGGTATTCACTCTGGTGACTCTGCTTGTGTAATTCCACCAGTTTCTATTCCAGCTGATAATCTTAAAACAATTAAAGAATATACAACTAAGATTGCTCAGGCTCTTAAAGTTACTGGTTTGATGAACATGCAGTATGCTATTGAAAACGGAAAAGTTTACGTAATCGAAGCTAACCCACGTGCATCTCGTACAGTTCCACTTGTATCAAAAGTTTGTAACACTCAGATGGCTCGTCTTGCTACAAGATTGATGCTTGGTGAAACAATTGAATCACTTGGACTTAAAGATAAAGTAATTCCTTATCATGGTGCAAAAGAAGCAGTTCTTCCATGGGCTCGCTTCCCTGGTGTTGACCCAATCTTAGGCCCTGAAATGCGTTCTACAGGTGAAGTTCTTGGTATGGCAGAAAGCTTCCCAATGGCATTCTACAAATCACAGGAAGCAGCTGGTTCTGAATTACCACACGCTCCTGCAGCTTGGGAAAACAAGAAAATCTTGCTCAGCTTAAGTGATAAAGAAAACCAGAAAGATCAGGTTCTTATGGTTGGTAAAACTCTTAAAGATTTTGGCTTCACTTTGGTTGCTACACAGGGAACAGCAGATTTCTACAATGCTAACGGAATTAAATGTGAAGTTGTAAATAAGATTGGTGCTGGTCGTCCAGACGTAGTAGATATGATTATGAACAAAGAAGTTTGCCTCGTAATCAACACACCAAAAGCAAAACGCAACTACGCAGAAGACCGTAAAACAATCCGCAAGATGTGCTTGAAATACAAAGTTTCATACATCACAACTTTGGCTGGAGCTGTTGCTGCAGTTCAAGGTATTGCCGCAGTTAAGAACGGTAATGGAGGCGAAGGCGGAGTTAAGTCATTGCAGGAATACCATTCTTTAGTAAAATAGTATTTTAGATTTGCAAATCCGCCTGAGCCGGTGCTAGTTTTGGCAGCGTAAGCTGACAAAACTAGGTAAGCAACCGTTAGGTTGCGACGAGAAGGTGGAGTAAAATCTCTCCAGGAATATCATAGCCTGGTAAAATAAGATAAAGGAGGGGAAAGTCTTCCCCTTCGCGCCCACTTCGTTGGTCGCTACCCTTTCTGCGGGGACACCCCGCAACGCCCCGCTGGTCGGTAAAAAAACTGACTGGCGGGATTTTTTTTATTTTTATATAGAGTTTTTCGACCCTCCAAAAATTGCAGGTCATTATACTTAAAATAAATTCTGCATTGCCAGAAAAATTTCATTAGTGCAACATTATTAAAACTACACCTGCTATTATACCCAAAAATTCAAAAATTCTGATAATACTTGCTGTAAACATACCAAAGCCATCTTTTACCATTGGGTATAAAAATGAATAATATAATGGATAACACCAATATTCCGTAAAACTTGTAGGTAAATCTGATAATCCTCCACAAAAAAAGCCAATAATATCAATTCCTAGAAATATAATTATGGCTAGTCCAATCCAAAAAGTAATTGTCATAATAATCACTCCTTATAATTAATAATCTAAACAATCTTCATTGTTCTAGTTTTGTAAAAAGTGTATAGTCCCTAACTACACATTCCACTTTAATTTTAATTGAAATTTGAATAATTTCAAATTGAAATATAAAAAAATGATTAAATCGATTTAATAAATTTTTTATGATACTATTTTTTTTCAAGTTTTTTTAATGCATCTGTTATCTGTCTTGTTTTGTTTGACGACCTTCAAAAATTGAGGGGCATTATATCTGTAATTTTTAGTGTTTTTCTATTTCGGGTTTTAGGGCGGAGCCCTAGGTGAAGGGGGTGCGGTGAAAACGCAAAGCGGTTGAACCCAGGGGGAAGGCTTTCCCCCTCAGTATTATTTAGAGCAGCTTAAATCTTCTTTTCAAACGACTGCCACACTTCGCCATTAAACCAGCTCTTCAACTGAGTTAACATGAACTGCTTTTTGCTTTCGGCATATTCTTTTGTGTAATGGGACATGTTTTTTACAGATTTTTCACCGAACTTTTTCAGTGCTTCAGCTTTATCTATAGCATTCTGTTTTTCGCAGAATAAAACATATTCGTCCATTTTTTTAACAAGAGATTTCCACAATTCTGCGGCTTTATCTGCCATTCCGTTGCGCAAATAAACTCCAATCAAATATTTTACAGTGTCTCTGTAGAATCCTTGACAATGGGCTTTCATTACATCATTTTCCATTATTTTTTCCATAACAGAAATTACCCACAAATCATTGGGTTCTGAAACTTCAATTGGGAAAGTCCACATTGTAGATTCTGCGGAATAAACAAACTGCTTATTGATTGCACGCACAAAATTCTGGAAATTATCTCTTACAGAAATACGCCATGCTTCGTAATCAGGGTTGCCATCTTCACTATTTTCCATGGAATCGTAGTAAGAATTAATTGTTTCCTGAAGCATATTGTTTTTTACAGAAGGCAAAGCTGCAATATGTTCACGACCTTTTGCAAAATCTTTTTCGTGCCAATAAATCCAAGCCAAAGCATAATGACATTTTTCTACCAGCTCTTTTTCATCACTATAACGGATTACCTGTGCGCCACGATTTTCGGCATTTCTTACATACTTCTGCCACACAGCTTTATCGTCTGCAAATAATCCATTGTAATTTACAAAACGACTCATATGTGCAACAGCCTGAACATAGCGCATGAGAATGCTGTAATTAAAAATATCTTCTTCACATTTTGCATCAAGAAAATCTGCTGCTTTTAATGCACCTTCTGCAGGTTCTCCTGAATCACGGATTCCATCAGCTTCCCAGATAATTTTTTCTGCCAGCTGTTTATCGTAAGAAGAACTGGCAAATCCAAACAGTGCATCTGTAGAAACATTAAGAGCTTTTGCCAATGGGACAATCTGCGCTGTATCTGGCAAACCGTTTTCGCTTTCCCATTTACTTACAGCCTGACTTGTAACGCAAAGAATTGCTGCCAATTCTTCCTGTGTAAGTCCCTGTTCCTTTCTGAATTTTTTAATGTTGTTTCCTAAAGACATATTATTCATAACTACCTCGTTGTTTTTATGCACCGGTGTTTTTTGTCGACACTGTAACTATAACAAAGAGATTCACTAATTCCTAACAATTTATTTTTGGCAAAAATTCAACGAAGCGTTGGAAAATTACAGTTTCAAAAACTCTTCGCTGGAAAGTGCAGGTACTTTGGAATTTTCAAAATCTTTAAGGTTTCTTGTAATTATGTAATCTAACTCAGCAGCAGCCGAACATTCCATTTGTAACTGGTCTTCCAGATCATCTAAATCTTCTGCATTCAGACATTTTGTAAAAGTTTGTTTATCTTCTGTAAGAATGGTGAAGGTGTTAATAAAAAAGCTGACCCAATTGCATTTTAATTCTAAATCAAATTCCTTTCGACAAATATAAAAAAAATCACATATGGAATGCGATGTGATGTATCCTTCATGCTTTTTTGATACGCAAGATGTTATAACTTCATTTGCAGCATCATGACTGGAATTTCTGTTTATTGCCATATCAAGCAAAATATTTGTATCCAATAAAATTTTCATATTCCCACCTTATTTTATATAATCACTATATTTTTCATCCAGATATTTCAAATATTCAGCCTTTGCATCTTCTATCTGAACATCTTTAATGCATCCACTTAATTTATGAAACAACCGCATTTTTTCTTCCTGGCTCATTTCTGGAACTTCTGGTTTTTCTGCCTGTTTCTTTTCTTCTGCAGTTCTTAAGGCTTTTGTTGCAATTCTAATAAGATCTTCCCGATTTAATTTAAAAAGATAGCGAAGAGTCTGGCGATAATTTAAGGAATCTATAGAAGCGGTGCTGGCGGTATATGCTGGAGCTGAACTGTGAACTTCGAGCGAGCCATCGGTTTTATCTGAATAAGAATCATTTTTAATTTCAGATTTGTATTTATCATCAATAAGAATATCGTAAGTTACATTGTAGAGCTTACTTAATTCCCGAACACATTTTACAGTTGGTTCTGTTTCTCCTGATTCATACTTCATGTACATCTGTCTGGAAATGCCAAGATAATCAGCTACTTTGTTTTGAGAAAAATTGTTTTGTAAACGTAAAAATTTAAGAGTGTCTTTCATGCTTTGAATATAGCATGAGGTAGTTTTAAAGTCAAATTAAATTTACCGAATTTTATGTATAAGATTTTTTACATATATAAACAATGTTTAAAACAAGTTGACATATATACGCTATGTATATATATTATATATATGATTGCATTACAAACAAAAAAATTAGTTTCAATTTATTTCGAGGAACTTCAGTACATGGCGTTTCAACATCTGGCAAAACAACAGCAAAGAAAAACTGCTGATTTGATTCGTGAAGCTATGGATATGTATTTAAAATCTCAGAAAAAGAATGATTCCTTTGATGACTGGGAACCTGTTTCTGTTGGTGGTCTTAAAGAAAATGCAGACTGGCTTTCTAAAGATTTTCAGGACGAAATGTTAGGCGGTTCTTATGACCGGGATTGATACTGCTTTTTTGATTGATCTTGAAATTCTGGAATCTCCAAGACACGCAGCAGCAGTTGAAGCTTTTAATAGGTGGCGGAATGAAAAGAACTCTATTCTTGTAATTTACAGTAATATTTTTAATGAATTTTTGCATGTAGTTACAGATCCTCGACGTTTTACTAATCCTGTTCCTATGGAAACTGCAATTGAACGCTGCTGGTATTGGATTGATCATTCCAGAGTTCGTGTGGTTTATGCAGATGATGATTCTTTAAAACGGCAGTTATTATGGATGTCTATGCATAATCTTGGACGAAAAAGAATTAATGATACAACTATGGCCGCCGCTTATGCACAGGCTGGTGTTTCAAAAATAATAACAGCCAACCCTGATGATTTTGAAATATTAAATACTTTTGAACTAATTACTTACGGGGAAAAGCTATGACATTTAATTTTGTTGCTCAGGGACTTTTTGTGAGCTCTGTAGTAATTTCAGAAGAGTGATTAATCGTCGTAGTTTTCGTAAATACTCATTTTTTTTCTTTCGTTACGTTTTTCTTTTACAATTTTTGATTTACCAGACTTTCCTTTTTTTCCAGAAAAATCTCCTGATGTAAAAATTTCCATTGATTTTTCTGATTTCTGACGTCGCTGTTTTGCTTCCAAAGGCAATTCCACAATTCCAGTTTCTTTTTTCAACAAACATTCATTTACAGAATTGACATGAATTGAAAAAAAGATTTCTTCAGAATTTAAAGTATCAACTACTTCCAGAATATCGGCTAAGGAAATGCCTGCCTTTTTCTTTCCTTCGAATTTCGTATTTTCTCTGATTTTTTTTGCCAGTTGAAACTCTGTAAAAGATGCTTTTTCTGACAGTTGTTTTATTGCTTTATATATTTCTTCTTGAATTGGAGTCATAATTAATTTCACACCTTAGTTTTACCAGAAAGAATATTATTGTAATCTTCCTGGTTTTTCTTTAATAAAACTGGGATATCCAGTCCATATGGGCATTTCTTTTTACAGGCACCGCAATTTGTACAGTTATCAATCTTTTTAAAAGCATCCTGCCAGTATTCGTTAAGCCAGTTTTTAGAAGGACTGCGGCGAATCATCTGAATCATTCGGGCACAGTTGTTGATAATAATTCCCTGAGGACAAGGCATACAATAACCGCATCCACGGCAGAATTCATCCCCAAAAGAGAGTTTGTCTTTTTCAATAAATGCCTTCATCTCATCATCAAATTCTGGTGAATCTTTCATAAAAGTAAGCCATTCTTCCAGTTCATGCATATGCTGCACACCCCAGATTGGAAGAACGTTATCATACTGTGTCATAAAAGTGTAAGCTGCTTTTGAATTTGTAATTAATCCGCCGGCAAGACCTTTCATTGCAATAAAACCAACATTATGTTCTTTACAAAGTTTTACCAGATCAATTTCCCGCTGACCAGAAAGATAGCTGAATGGGAACTGAAGTGTTTCGTATAAACCAGATTTTACTGCATCTTCGGCAACTCCAATTTTATGAGCTGTAATTCCAATGTGGCGAATCATTCCCTGCTTTTTGAATTCTTCTACAGTTTCATACATTCCAGTTCCATCCCCTGGTCTGTAAACCTGATCTGCACAATGAAACTGGTAAATATCTACGTAATCTGTTTTTAAGTTTGTAAGTGAAGTTTCCAGCTGTTTTTTCATATCTTCTGGATTTTTTGCCATTGTTTTTGTTGCAATGTGAATATTTTTTCGTACATCACTTAGGGCTAATCCCATTTTTTCTTCGCTGTCTGAGTAGGCACGGGCGGTATCAAAAAAAGTCATGCCCCCATCATAGGCTCTTCTTAAAATATTGCAGGCTGTTTCAAAATCGTCGCGCTGGATTGGTAAAGCTCCAAATGCATTCTGTGGTGAAACGATTCCTGTTGAACCTAATACTATTTCTTTCATAAGGACTCCCTGTTTTTTCCTTATAAAATTATCTGTTGATTTTAATAAATTGGCAAGTAGGTTCTTTAATAAATTTTTATTTGTGCTAGAATGATTTATGGGAGTTTAACATTTATGAGCGAAAAAAAGTTTTCAAAAAGTCTCTCCAGACTTTTAAATGACAATTTTATTCTTTTTACTTCTATTGAATCATTCCTTCTTGCCCTCCTGTATTTCTGGCGTGGAATTGAAGGGGTTTTTACTATCCGCACCTGGATTGTAATCAGCTTTAATCTTATTTATGTTCCCGTCGTCCTTCTTTCCCAAAAACGATTTTTTTCCTGGTTCTATTTAATCTATGGTCTGACCCTTGTGTTTCTGATTTCCATGGAAGAATCCTTTTTGTTCAATAATTATACGGCCCTTTTTGTGATTTGTATTGTTGTTGGGATTCAGCCTAAACTTAAGATTCCCGCTATTTCTTTATATTTTCTTTGTGTCTGTATTGCTTTTGGTTTAAATGACGAAACACTGATTCATTTCTTTATTCATATTGTCCGCAGTGTCTGGTTTGTTCAGGTTGTAGGTTATGTTCTGAACAATAAATATGACAGAAAAAAACTTATTCTGTTTGAAGATGAAAAAATGATTCTGGATCAGCTTTGTGATGGAAAAGTTTACCAGAAAGAAGTTGAAGGTTTTAGTGAGAATACAATTTATAGAAAATTAAAAGCTGCCCGGGAGCGAAATGGAAATATTACTCGAGAACAGCTTGTAGATTTATATAGGAAAGAAAAAGAAAAAAATCAGACTATGGAAAAATAGCGTAAGAAATCAGATAAGCAGATTTGCTCCGTTTTCTCCTGCTTCAATTTTTCTTGCATTTTCCAGAGAAGTTTTTGCAATTTCACAAAGGGCTTCTTTTGTTAAGAATGCCTGATGACTTGTGACAATTACATTTGGAAATGTTAAAAGTCTGATTAAAATATCATCGCTGATTACATTTTCCGACCAGTCGCTGAAAAAGTATTTGCTTTCTTCTTCATATACATCAAGTGCTGCTCCACCTATCTTTTTTTCTTTTAATGCTTTTACTAATGCAGCAGTATTGATTAATGCACCGCGACCTGTGTTTATAATTACAGCATCATTTTTCATCAAAGCGATAGATTTTTCGTTTATGATATATTTTGTTTCATCATTAAGAGGGCAGTGCAAACTTATTATGTCACTTGTTTTGAACAGCTCGTCTAATGGAACGTATGAAAAATTTCTTTGTTCAGCCCAGGTGTGATCAGGATATTTATCATGCAATATAATATTGATTCCAAACCCTTTTAATATATTTGCAAGTGTTTTTCCTATTTTTCCAGTCCCAATTATCCCAGCCGTTAATCCATTCAGATTTCTGCCTGTTAATCCTTCCAGTGTAAAATTTCCACTTTTTGTCCGTACATAAGATTGTGGAATCTTTCTTGTAAGGGCCAGAAGTAATGCAACTGCATGTTCGGCAACTGCCTCTGGTGAATAAGAAGGAACCCTTACTACTTTAATCATAAGATTTTTTGCAGTTTCCAGATCTACATTATTAAAACCAGCGCATCTTAGAATTACAAGCTGAATCCCGTAAAGTGCAAGAGTTTCCAGACAAGGTTTATCAAGAATATCATTTACAAAAACACAAACTGCATCAAACCCTTTTGCTGTAGCCGCTGTTTTTTCTGAAAGTTTAAAATCAAAAAAATCAATCTCATAATTGTAATTTTGATTTTCCAAAGTGAACGCATCTTTGTCATAAGAATGTGTATCGTAAAAAGCTATTTTCATATTTTCAAGCCTCCTTCTATAAAAATAATAAAAGCAAAATGAATTGATAGAAAAACTAATCATCTTATTCTGTGTGATTTTCTGGTGACCGTTTGCGGGTGTATTTATGCCACTTTTTTTATGGACAGGTGTATTTTATAAGTGTTGGCAGCTTCAGAGTTTCTGGGCTGAAATCTATTGTAATTTACGAGGTGATCTATGCAATTAAAATTTTATTATTGCAAACACTGTGGCAAAATAATTGCCATTGTAAAGAATTCTGGAACTCCCACTATTTGTTGTGGTGAAGCAATGGTTGAATTAATTCCTGGTACTACAGACGGGCCTGCAGAAAAACATGTGCCTGTAATAAAAGTGTCTGGGAATACTGTATCTGTTACGGTGGGGGCAAAAATACATCCCTCTGAAACAGAACATTACATTGAATGGATTTTGTTGCAAACCGATAAGGGAATTCAACAGAAGTGGCTTGATCCGGGTAATTCTCCAAATGTGGATTTTGCGATTATGTCGGGAGAAAAAGTAGAAGCGGCTTTTGAATATTGCAATATTCATAAATTGTGGAAAGCTGATTATAAGAAACCGGCTGTCTGCATAAAGAAAAGCTGCGTTTAAAAATCTGTTATAATTCTTAAAAAAAAATGGCCTCCTTGAAAATTTGACAAATTCAATGTAAAATTAACCGATTGAGTTTATTATTTTTTCTTTGGAGGCTATTAAATGGCTAAGTTACCAAATAAACCAAAAAAATTGTGGCTTATCAATTTTGCACTTGGATTTGTAGGAAAAAAACAGTACAAACTTGTTAAGAAAGCATCAAAAAATTGTAAAAATACAGAAGCACAGACATTAAGAAACATTCTTGATTATGCAAAAGATTCTGAATGGGGTAAAGCTCATAATTTTGCAGATATCCTTGCAGCAACAACTGATGAAGAACTTTTTGCTTTGTGGCAGAAAAATGTTCCTCCTGCTGATTATGAAGATTTCAGACCATTTGTTGAAAGACATAAGAATGGTGAAGAAAATATTCTTTTCCCTGGAAAACCAAAAATGTATGCTACAACAAGTGGTACTACAAAAGAACCAAAATGGATTCCAATCACAAACGAATATTATGACAATGTATACAGTAAAATGACAAAGCTCTGGCTTTACACATTTATGATGCATCGTCCACATTGTTTTGAAGGTCCAGCACTCTCAATCGTAGGTAAAGATATTGAAGGTTATGCTCCAGATGGAACTGTATACGGATCTGTTTCTGGTGTAACTCGCCGCGATATTCCAGATTTCATTAAATGTATTCATTCGGCTCCAGCAGATGTATTCTCTATTTCTGATTATACAGCACGTTACTATACTCTTATGAGAATTGGTATTGAACAGGATGTTCACGTAATTGTAACTGCAAACCCATCTACAATCGTAGAAATGCAGAACAATGTAAACGAATACTTTGATGATTACGTAAAAGATATTGAAAACGGTACATTAAACGAATCTCTTGATATTTCTCCAGAAATCAGAGCTGCTCTTGCTCCAGTTTTCAAACCAAATCCTGCTCGTGCTGCAGAACTTCGTGAATTAAAAGCAAAATACGGTAATGTTCTTCCAAAACACTACTGGCCAAGACTTTGTATTCTTACAACATGGAAATGTGGTAATACAAAAGTTTATATGGATAAATTCCAGGGTTCATTCTCTGAAGATACACTCCATCAGGAATTCTCTTACTTCTCTTCAGAATGTAGAACTGGTCTTGTTCTTAATGGTCAGAATGATACTGTATTGTTCCCACATATGCATTATTTTGAATTCATTTCTGAAGAAGATCTTGAAAATCCAAATCCAAAATTCCTTCAGCTCCACGAACTTGAAGTTGGAAAACGCTATTCAATTTATGTAACAACTTTTGCAGGTCTTTACAGATACAATATGAATGACCTTATTGAAGTTACTGGTAAATTCGGTACAATTCCAACAATTCAGTTCATCCAGAAAATCAACGGAATTATCTCTATGACTGGTGAAAAATTACACGAACGCCAGTTTATTGAAGCTGTTGGTCTTGCAGAAGAAGAAACTGGAATCAACACTGCTTTCTTTGTAGGTTTTGCTGATGTTCAGAATTCTGTATACCACATCTACTATGAATTCAAGAATAAAATTTCAGACGAAGATGTTAAAAAATTCAATGACTGCGTAGATGCTAAACTTAAATCTGTAAATATCGAATATGAAGCAAAACGCGACTCTTTACGTGTTAAAGATCCAATTGCTCACGTATTACAGGAAGATTCTTTTGCTAAGTTCAAGGAAGAATGTTTGAAGAAAGGTTTCCGCGACGGACAGTTCAAACTCAACCTTCTTATGCAGGATGAAAAACGCCACGCAATGTTCAAAGAATTGGTTATTAAATAATGATTCCTGAACTTAATAATATAGATGCCATCATTTTTGATTTTGATGGCACCTTATATGATTACAAAGATTTTTCTCGCAATTTAATCAAAGGAATGCCTTTTTTTGCTTTGTTGATGTACAAGGAAAGAGTTGTGCATAATGGGCTTAAAGGGCAGTCTTTTGATTCCGTTAACGCCTATAATGATGTGTATTTTGGCGCTATTGCTAAGAAAAGTATTTATTCCAGAAAATTTATTGAAAACTGGTTTTATAAAAAATACATGAAAAATTTTGCAAAAGTATTGCGAAAAAAATATAAACCCAGAGAAAATATTATCGAAGTTTTTGATGCTTTGTACAAAAAGAATATTAAAACTTCTATTTTGAGCGATTATCCTAATGTAAAAGAAAGACTGCAGGCTCTTGGAGTAACTGCTGAATCTATTCATTGTGAAGATACTTGCTTTTCTACCGAACAATTATTCTGTTTTAAGCCAGCTGCCCAGATGTTTATAAAAGTTGCAGATGTTTTAAAAGTTTCGCCAGAGAGAGTGCTTGTAGTTGGTGACAGAAATGATACTGATGGAGAAGGGGCTCGTTTAAGTGGAATGAAGTTTGTCCAGATCAGCACCTATAAAAATGGCACTGATAAGGACACTGTGAAACATCCTTTCCTTTCATGGGAAGAATTTTCTGATTTTATTCTGCAATAGGTGGCCAGCAGTTTTGTTCAATACCTGCCATTTCAACCATCTGTTGATGTGTATCTAAACACATTTTTTCAATAATTTCATTTTTTGATAATCCTTCAAACTCTTTGCTGTCCTGAAAAATTGGATTACCGATTGAAAGTGTAATTAATGGATGTTTTACCTTAAAAAGTTTGTAAATTCCTTTTGGTTCTCTATATGAGAATACCATAGGAATTACAGGTACTTTGTATCTGTATGCCATCTTGAAGCTGCCTTTAAAGAAAGGTCTGATTGGTTCATAAAATTCCCATCTGCAGCTTTCTGGGAAAATGTGGATCCATTTCTTCTTTTTATGAAGAGTGTCAAATGCTTCATTAAAGTGGCGGGCTGCACCAAGTGTTTCTGGAATAGGGATTCCGCCTGCACCAAGAATCAAGTTACTGTCAGACCCCTGAATATTTGCTGCTCTGGCTGGAAACCACATTCTTCTGAATTTTACAGCGTAAAGAACTGCAAGATAGTCCCATCTGTAAACATGATTTGCTACAGTAATAGCTCCGTTTTTGAAATATTTTCTGTTTTTTCGGAGATTCTTTTTTCCTGTAACTTTTAATCCATATCGGATTTTATTCAATGGGAATACAAGCAGGAAAATGCCTGTGTAAATAAGAAAGTTTCTTATGCGTCCTTTAAAGGATTTGTCTAAGAATGGAAAATTATTTTCAATATCAATATTGCGAATAATTTTTGGATTAAATAGAGGTTCGGAAGGATTTTCCGGATAAGTGAAGTTTGTTTCTGGAATGTATGTTCCAGGCTTTACGATATGTTCCATATTATAAATTATAGCAAACTTGTTAAGAAATGTGAAATCTTTTATAATTTATCGATTTCAAAAATAATAGTCAGGAGTTTTGAAATGAATAGAAAAATTAAATTTGTTTTATCTGTTATTGCTTTGAGTTTTGTTTTTTGTGCAAATAGTTTTGCTGCAGGTTTAACTGTTCAGGATGTTTGTAAACAGCTTGCAGTGAATCCTGTTACTAAAGGCGATTTTACACAGATTAAAGCTGTTAATTCTGCAAAAGGAAAACGTGAACTTAAATCTTCAGGTGTTTACCTTTTCTGTGTTGATGGAATTGTATGGGAAACTAAAAAACCATTTCCAAGTTCAATGATTGTAACTCCTTCTGTTATTACTCAGGTTGGTGCTGACGGTTCTAAAAAAGAAATCAATGCAAAAGATAATCAGTCTTTTGCCAGCATTGCCTCAACTCTTGTTGCTATTTTCAGTAATGATTTGTCTTTACTTCAGAAAAACTTCACTGTTGATTTTAAGGCTGCCGCTGACAATTCCTGGGAAATGAATCTCCTTCCAAAAGATTCAACTATCTCTTCTGTTGTAGGTAAGATTGTTTTGAAAGGAAAATCAAACGGTAAATCAACATCTCTTGATTCTATTATACTTACAGAAAACGGTGGTAATACAGTTACTTACCAGTTTACAAATCAAACCTATTCAAAGGAATTAACTTCTGATGAAAAAGCTAAACTCAATCTTAAATAATTCAAGCAGAAAAGCTTTTTTTGCTGCATGGATTGCGGTCCATGCAGGTATCATTTTATTTTTTATATTACGATATCTTTCTAATCCAGCTGCCATTCAAATTGATGCAAATCTTTTGAATATGCTTCCTAAAAAAATGGATAACGAATCTGTCAAAATTGTTGATGAAAAATTAACAAGTATTACAGGACAGAATGTTTATATCCTTGTTGAAAATGAAAGTTTTGATAAGGCAAAGAATGCGGCTGACAGTGCTTATAATTCCTTAAAAGACAGTTCTAATTTTACATCATTAACTTTGTATAATAATTTTTCTGAACTCACTGAAGTAACAGATTTTATGTATGATTACAGATTCCATTTGCTTAGTGAAGAAGATATTGAATTAATTGAAAGCGATGGTGGAGCAGAACAGTTTGCAGAAAATGCTTTGATGCAGGCTTATAGTCCATTCAATGTGCTCCCGCTTGATAATCTTGAAACTGATCCTTTTATGTTATGCGAAACTGAATTTTCAAATTATATGAAGGCAGTTCAGTCTTCTGGAACAGCAATGTCTATTAAAGACAGTGTTATGGCTTCTGAAAAAGACGGCAAATGGTATGTTTTCCTTCGTGGTAATCTTTCTGATGAAGGTGCTGCCATGATGAGCAAAACAAACGGCGTTGTTGAAATTTACGATGTTTGTCATAATCTTGAAACTGATGGAACACGCTTCCTTTTCTTTGGAACTCCATTTACAAGTCAGGAAAATTCAACTTCCGCAATTTCTGAAATCTCAATTATTACAACAGTTTCTATGATTATTGTTGTATTGATTCTTTTATTAGTTTTCAAATCTCCAGTTCCACTTTTCTACAGTGTATTCTCAATCGTTGTTTCTATGGTGGCTGCTTTCTTAGTAACACTTGCTTCATTTAAACAGATGCACATTCTTACACTTGTATTTGGAACTTCCTTAATTGGTTCTTGTATAGATTACAGCCTTCATTACTTTGTAAACTGGGGCGGAAATCCGTCTTTGAAATCTGGAAAAGAGATTAGAAATCATCTTATGCCAGGATTATCAATGGCAATTATTTCTACAGGCATTTGTTTTACAATCCTTTTGTTTGCTCCATTTACATTGCTCCGTCAGATGGCAACATTCTGTCTTGTAGGATTACTTAGTTCTTATATTACAACTCTTGGTATTTATCCATTAATTCCTCTTCCAAAGAAAGAACGTAAATTAGCAATTGCATCTTTGATTAAGCCAACAAATCTGGAACGCAAGCAGAAATTTGGCCGCATTGTTAATACTTCAATTTTTGTTGTTGCAATCCTTTTAATTGCAATCTTCCATAATAATATCCGCATTAAAAACGATATGTTCAAACTGTTTACTGTTGAAGGTAAACTTTATGAAGATAACAAAGAAGTTTCAGAAATCATCAGATACAATCCTTCTGGCTGGTACATTATTTGCGGCGATACAGAAGAAGAAGCTTTATTAAGAGAAAAAGAAGTTTGCAAAATCCTTGATACATCGGCTCCGGAAGAAGTTGGTTATATCAGTACAACCCTTTTTGTTCCTTCAATTGAACAGCAGAAACGTTCTATTGCAGCTTGTAAAAAACTTATGGATTACGCAGAAGATCAGTATGAAATGCTTGGATTTGATGCTTCATGGGCAGAAGATTTGCAGGCTGAACTTGATGCTGCAGAAAAAAAATACATCAGTCTTGAAAGCGGCAACGTTCCTGAATATGTTACTTCTTCAATTTCATCTGCATGGCTTGGAAATATAGACGGCAAATATTATACAGTTGTAATGCCAAATAAAATGGATAATAAAGAAGCTTTCCGTGAACTTACAAAAGGAATGGATAATGTTTATTTTGTAAGTAAGATGGCTGATATGGGAAATGATCTTGATAAACTTACAATCATGATTCTTAAGATTTTTGCAATCGCTTATATTGTAATGTTTATTGTGCTCAAACTTTTCTATAACTGGAAGCAGGCTCTTAAGATTATTTCAATTCCATGTCTTATTATTTTGATTACAGTTGCATACTTTGCTGTTGCAAAAATTGATATTGAATTCTTTGCCACAACAGGAATTATTCTTGTATTTGGTCTTGGAATTGATTACATCATTTATATGATTGAGAACGAAAATGACAAGGAACGTGAAAATAAAACTCTTGAACCTTTTGCCACAATGTTCTCTTTTGTAACTACAGTAATTTCTTTTGGTGCACTTGCATTAAGTTCATTTACACCAGTTCATCTTATGGGACTTACAATTTTCCTTGGAGTAACTACTTCTTATATCAGTTCTATGATGTACGACAGAAGTTTCTAGAAAAAAAAGGAGGCAGAATATGAAAAAAATCAGTTTATTGATTCTTGCAGGAGTTTTTGCGCTTACAAGTTGTGTTACAGTAAAAAAACTTCCGGGATTAGATAAAGTTTATGTTACAAATACAAAACAGATTAATATTCTTCCTCCTTCTGAAGTTGATGTAGAACTTGATGATTTGATGCAGCTGAATCTTAAAAACGGCGGCAGTTCTGTTGCTGTTCTTGTATATGTTCAGTCTGACTCAGATGGTGTTTTCATTGATATTATGAACGATTTTGGAACAGATATGGGAACTATGACTTACGATGGTGAATCTGTTGAACTTGATTGTCCTTTGTTTCCAAAAAATATGCCACCAGAATATATTATCAACGACTTGCAGAATGCTTTTTATAAATTCGATTCAGTTAAAAATAATTTGAATCAGTCAAAACTTGAATTTACAGAAACTGTGGATTCTAAAACAAAGACTGTTGTAAGAACTGTAAAAGATGGTGAAAAGGTGATTGAAAAAGTTACAATCAGCGGGAAGTCTGTTACAGTAGAGAATCTTTTAAGAAAGTACAGCTTCTCACTGATTGTAAGTGAATAGTTTTTTTTGCTGTCTGCTGATTAGTTAGCCGTTTAAGTACTGCTGCATCAACTGAACAAAAAGGTAAATCTTCTTATAAATATTTACGCTGAATTCCTTCATTGGATGATCAAGGTAGCGTTCAAGTTCACGCCAGTTATGTACAAGAACAGGCTTCTGTTTCATGTAATCTTCAATCAACTGCTTAAGAGTTTTTCCAATTGTTACAAGGTTCTGGGTTGATGTAACAATAAATCCTTTTGCAGTTTCATTTGAATCTTCAACAACACGATTAATAATATTTTCTGCTCCAGGATCATGAGCTGTCTTTGGAAGCAAAGTTTTAATCTTAATTCCTAACGAGCCTTCTTCAGCAAGTTCATTATCAAAATTTGTAATTTCATCAGAAGTCTTTAATAATTCCTGATAAGCATTTGACATTGGGGCAGAGAGAGTTGCATCCCACTGACCACGAATTACAACTACATCAAAGAATTCACGAATATCTTTTTTTACATATTCCAGAAGGAATGCTTTAAGATAATTCAAGGCGTCTGTGTAATCAAAAGTGTTTAATTCCTTTTTAATCAAAGGTTCGTTTGCATAAGAAGCATAGTATCTTAAGTTTTTGATTTCTGTTGTGCCAAAAATCTGATCACATAAAGAATTAGTCTTGCTCTGTTTCTGCTGATGAGAAATTTTTGATAAATTGTCGTTTGTTTCTATTTCAACACTTTCAATGTATGGTTCTACAATTGATTCCATATGGAACTTAACTTCAGAAGCGTAAGATGGGTTTCTTGAAATGTGACGAATCATCAACTCAAAAGCACCTGAAGATCTGATAGCCTTAATTTTTGCAATTACCTTTTTCCAGATAGCAGGATTAATTACTTCGCTGCCTCTTGTTTGAGTGATGAAATCAAATAAATCTGTCCAGACAATGCTTTCATCAATAATAGGGTAGGCTACAGAAATAAAATCTTTCAAATCTTCCACAATGTATTCTGCATTTACTTTGTCAAAAGCAGGGGCTACAGTAAAGTTATTTTCTGGAATTTTTGAATCGAATTTTTTAAGCATAAGAAAATAATCAAAAACACAGAAATCTTTAAAATGAAGATATGCTTTATAAATATTTTCTGTTTTTGCAATTCGTTCAGGATCATATTCATTTGAAAATAAAGAAAGTTCTTCCTGAATTTTTTCTTCCAGCTGTTCAAATGGAACCTGACGAGACATTTCAATCAATTTGTTTGCATCAAAATGATTTAATAATTCAACCTGTTTTTCTGAAAGCGAATAACTGATAATCTGGCGTTTGTACAAAGTTGGATTATCATTCAGTTTGAACATTGTCTGAGCTGGTGCAACAATTTTATAAATATCATAAAAAAGCTTTGCAAAAGGAGCCAAAGCTTCTATTGTTGAGGTTTTATAGAAGTTGTGATATTTAGTTTTAGAAAAGGATTTTGCAATTGCCTTTAATTTGCGTTTCTTTTCTGCTTCAGGATTGGAACTTTTAAAAATACTTTCAATAAGGTTCTGCAGGAATCCGTTTTTAGATTCTGCCTGTTTTGGAGCCTTCTTTTTTTCGTCATCTCTTGTTTCTATATCCATAATATACCTTTCTTCCATAATAAGTCACTTTCTGCGAATTTTCAACTTTTTATGGAATAAAATGTGTTATTTATTTATAATAAGAATGTTCTTATTATAGGGTAACTGTTTGTTACTATATGTTTAGGATAGAGGTGATTTTATGAAAAGAATATTATTGCTGACTGCAATGTTGATTTCAATTTGCACAGCATATGCACAGGATGCATACAATCCTCCTGTAAACGGAGAAAACTTTTTTGAATTATCTAGTGCGCGTTTAATGACAAATGCTGCATCTTCAACAGGTGGTGGAATTTTTTACGCAAATCCATCTTCACTTTCTGTGAACCCAGCTCTTACTGCCAATGAACAGCGTATTGCTTTTAATGCCGGATTTACTGGTTTGTTTTCTGCAAATCCAAGTGACAGTCCAAAAATTGGTGCTGCATTCCAGCTTGGTTCTGTAGTTCCTTTTAAATGGGCCGTATTTACTGCCTTAATTAATGGAACAATGTGTTCTTTTGAAGATATGAACATTAATGACAGCATGAACCTTAAACTTGGTCTTTCAAAAAGCATTACTGATAATCTTTATGTTGGTCTTGGTCTTGACAGCGGCTTCTTCTGGGGCGCAGGTACTGACTGGAGCCTTTACGGAAATTTAGGTTTCCTTTATAAATATGGAAAACTTGGATTTATGGATGATTTCCGTATTGGTGGTTCTATTATGAATCTTGGTAAAACATACACACAGACTTCTTCTAAACCAATGATTTCTGGTTTTGATGTTTCACCATATCCATCATTGCTTATGATTAAAGCTGGTGTTTCAGGTTTACTTCTTAATAAAGACAGTGTAAAAATCGGATTCTCAGCTGATGTTTCTACACCAATGTTCCACACAGTTATTTTTGATGCCGGATTGCAGTGTTCTATTAAGAATATGTTTTATATCAGTGTGGCAGAAAAATTTAATCTTGAAGAATTTGCACAGGGCCATGACAGCTTTATTCCAGCAATTGGTATTGGTTTGAAATTCCGTTTTGGTTTTGAAAACAATGAATATATGGAATCAAAAGGTTGGGCTGAAAGTGAAATGTCTACTGTTGTAGCATACAAAGAACTTTTCAATTCAGTACACGCTATTTCTACAGAAGTTGATTTGAACCTTGGTACAAAGGACGAAACACCTCCTGTAATTACACTCTGGTTTGGTGATGAAGGAGATGACTAATTATGAAAGCTAAATTTTTATCTTCTGTTTTAATTTTATCTTTGATCTCTGGTTTTGCATTTGCTAAGCCAAAGTATATTTCTCCAAATAATGATGGTGTTCAGGATGAACTGGTTATTCCTCTTCATATTTCTGACAAACGTTACATTAAGGCATGGAGTCTTATTATTATGGATTCCAATCATAATGTTGTCAGAACTATTGAAAACAAAGTTGGTTTACCTGGAAAAATGACAGCAAAAGCTTTCTTCAAACAGCTTGTTTCTGTAAAAGAAGGTGTTCCTGTTCCTGAAACAATTACCTGGAACGGTGCAATGAATAATGGTCAGACAGCACCAGATGGACTTTACTACTACTATGTAACTGCTACTGATGATAACGACAACGTTGGTAAAACAAAGGAATATGAAGTAATTGTTGATACAGTTGCTCCTGCAGTTTCTGTTACAGCTCCTTCTGAAAAAACTTTTGGTGAAGGTTCAAAATCTTCTCTTAAGATTAATCAGACTGGTTCTAAGGAAGATGAATGGGTTGGTACATTTAAATCTTCTGATGGAAAAATTGTAAAAACATACAAATGGTCTGATTCAGAACCAGCTACAATCAACTGGTACGGTACAAACGATAATGATACACAGGTTCCAGATGGCGTTTATTCTTATGAAGTAACTGCTACAGACCGTGCCGGAAATACAGCACCAAGAACTGTTGTTTCAAATATCATTTATTCTGCAGACAAACCTGCTACAAACATCTATGTTGATGGAACACGTTATTTCTCCCCTGAAACAGAAAGTGAAAAGAAAAACGTTACTTTCAATATTATGATTCCTGTTCCAGATCCAAAAACTGGAAATAAACTTGTTGACTGGGAAGTTGCTATTTCTAAAGCAGGAAACAAAAATGCTTCTCCTGTAAGAGTTTATAATCTTAATTCTACAGGTGCTGTTCCTCCTTCTTCTATTGTTTTTGACGGTAAAGATAATAACGGAAATCTTCTTCCAGATGGTGAATATCAGGCTTCTGTAAGTGCCAAATACTTAAACGGATACGTTCCTGTAAAAATTTATTCACCAATCATCGTTCTTGATACAGTAAAACCTGAAGCTCAGATTGCTGTTTCTACAAAAGTATTTGGTGGAAAAGATCTTCCTGATGTAAAATTCAACGTTGCAACTGCACAGAATAATGGTGCTCCTGTAGAAAACTGGCAGGCACAGATTATTTCTGCTGATACTGGAAAGGTTGTCAGAACTTATGATTTAGGTTCTTATCCTCCAGCAGCTGTTGTTTGGAATGGTTTGAATGATGGTGGAAAAATTGCAGAAAAAGGCGCTTATGATTTTGTAATTGTTGCAAAAGATTCAGCAGGAAATATTGGTGGTGGTAGAGCTATTGATTCTGTTACATTTGATACAACAGAAGCAACTTTACTTCTTGCTGCCAGCGATTCTGCATTCTCTCCAAATAATGACCGTGTAAAAGATACAATTACATTATCTCCTGTAACTGAAACAAGAGATGTTGTAAGTTATGATTTTGTTATTACAGATGTTTCTGGTTCTAATGTAGTTTACTCTAAGAAAGAAAACAAAAAACTTCCTGTAAACTTTGTATGGAATGGTAAAGATAACGATGGTATTTACTGTCCTGATGGTGAATACATTGCATCACTTTCTATTTCAACAGCAAATGGTTCTTCAGCATCTGCAAGAACTTCTACTTTTGTTCTTGATACAAAATATCCAACTCTTACAGCACAGATTCCTTGGACATATTTCTCTCCTGATGGGGACGGTGTTCAGGATAATATCCCTGTAACAATTAAAGATTCTTCATCTGAAAAGAAATGGATTGCAGAAATCCGTAACTCTAAGGATAAAGCAGTTAAGACTTTCACTTGGGCTGGTGTAAAATCTAAGCTTGAATGGGACGGTACAGATGAATCTGGAAACGTACTTGAATACGGAAAATATAATCTTGTAATTTATTCTACTGACGATGCTGGAAACAGTTTCTCTACAGAATTAAAGAATATTGTTCTTGATAACCGCGAAACAAAGATTTATCTTACAGCCGAATATGAAGGTATTTCTCCTAATAACGACAAAGTTCTTGATGTTCAGGACTTTGACATTAAAGTAACTGTTCCAGAAGATATTCTCAGCTGGCAGTTCAATATTAAACGTGAAGATGGAACTGTAGTATTCAGCCGTTCAGAAAAAGATATTAAGAACCTTCCAGAAAAATTCAAATGGAATGGTGCTGATGAAAATAATAACGTTTGTGAAGGAACTTTCTTTGCAACTGTAGAAGCTGTTTATAAGAAAGGAAACAAAGTTTCTGCTGTTTCAAGTCCATTTGTTTGTACAGCAATTCCTCCTCAGTTAACTGTTCAGACTGCACCTCAGTATTTCAGTCCAGATAACGATGGTATTGATGATGATTTGTTCATCCGTCTTACAGGTACAACAAAGGCTAAGATTAAGAGCTGGTCTTTTGTAATTAATGATCCTAAAGGTAAAAAATTCTGGACAACAGAAGGTAAAGAACAGATTACTGAACGTCTTATTTGGGACGGTTTAAGTAATATTTATAAAGATGCAGGCGGAAATGCTGAACGCGTACAGTCTGCTATGGATTATCCATACAAGTTTACTGTAACAGATAACCTTGGTATGACTTCTGTAGTTGAAGGCGTTATTCCAATTGATGTTCTTGTAATTCGTGAAGGTAATGTTTTGAAGATGGCTGTTCCTTCAATCATCTTTGAATCTGATGCTTCAAACTTCCAGAAAGCAAATGCAAAACTTTCTTCAGCCCAGGTTAAGAAAAATGTTGAAATCTTGAATCGTATTGCAGATATTCTTAAGAAATTCCCTGATTATAAGATTTCAATTCAGGGACACGCAAACAGAGTTTCTGATAACGAAGAAGAAGAAACAGTTGATAACCTTAAGGATTGGGGACGTGCTCTTATGCCTCTTTCTAAGGAACGTGCAGATGGAATTAAAGCTTACCTTGTAAAACGTGGTGTTTCTGAAGGAAATATTTCTACAGAAGGTATGGGTGGTACAAAACCTGTTGTAAATCCTAAAGATAAGGATAATAACTGGAAAAACCGCCGTGTAGAATTTATTCTTGTAAAATAAACCTGCTTCTGGCTCTGGCGATTTTTTCAAAAAAATTGTGAAAAAATCGCTTTAACCTGTTGACATTAAATGCGGATTTTAATATTATAGTAATACATTCAGCAATGAATGGATGGTTCCTTAGCTCAGTCGGTAGAGCAACGGACTGTTAATCCGTGTGTCGCTGGTTCAAGCCCAGCAGGAGCCGATAAATCCTTTCTCGTAAGAGAAAGGATTTTTTTTGCCCAAAATCTTTTTTATGATTTCAAAAGCTTTTTTCCCTGCTTATTTTTTCAAATTATTTTTTGCCGTCTTTAGAATAAACGCGTAAACCAGGTTTAGAAGGGAAGTTCACAAGCACATCAGCATAATCTGTAACAGTGCCGTTTCTAATAAAATTATATTCTTCAAGATAGAGTAAAGGCTTTGCTTCAAATGGGAAGTATTCAAATCCTTTCTGAAGCAATAATGCAGTTCCGGAGTTTGTATAAGCTTCGTTCATATTATTAACAATCCAGTTGTCTTTGATTTTCTGAATTACATTTTCGCTGTCAGAAGATTTAAGCTGGTTTTCAAGTTCATCAATAATATTTTTGAAGGCTGAATCAATTTCTTTAATGTGTGGAACATTCTGAATTGTAATTGTTGCTACATCCATCTGAGATTTTGAGAAAGTGACATATGCCTTTGCGTTATCAAGGCGCTTATTTTTCTGAATTTCTTCATTAAGTTTTTCTTCAAGATAAAGCAGAATTGCATCAAAAATTGCACCTTCCTTTGTTCCTTTTTCTGGAGAATGGAAAGCATATACTACAGGATCAAGGAATTCTGTAGTTGGAATTAAAACTGCTGGCATTGGTCCTGCTTTTTCTGCTGGAATGTCTGTAAGGAAAGTGTGATTTACCTTTACGTTTACAGTTTTATTTTTTGGCAGATTTGTCTGAACAGAAGAGAAGTGAACTGTGCCGTTCTGGTTTCCTAAAATTGCAAGAGTTGTATTTAGTGTAACTTCCAGCTTTTTATCAAAATTGCCTGTAACAATTACAGAATAACGGGATGCGTCTAATAAAGACTGGTAAGATTCCAGAATTTTCTGATAGCTTGTTTTTTCAAGAATTTCTGCTTCACTGTCAAAAATCTTTGCAAAATCAGATTTAGGATAGAGCTGTTTAATCATTGCACTATAAAGCTGATAGGTTGCACTTCCATTTTCCAGTCTCTTTTTGTACTGGCGGTTTGCTACAGCTCTGTCTGCAACAGCTGGAATAATATCGCCATAAATTAATGCATTTGAAATGCACTGACAGCAGGTTTCAAAATCTTCTTTTTCACATTCAAGAAGGATATAACTTGTTGCAATGTTACAGTCATAAGTTACATTTGGAATACCAAAGATTTTGCCTTTCTGTGCTTCTTCGTAAATTGCCTTTTGAATATTTGTTGCAAGAAGACCAACCATTACTTCTTCAAAACCGTTGTCGCTGGCTGTATTTAATTTTCCGCCACGAATAGAAAGCAGCAATGAAATCTGAGAAGTGTTTGGATTCTGTTTTGTAATAAGTGGAATTCCGTTTAATAATCTTCCCTGTTTTATTTTTGCAATGTTTTCTTTGTAGTAGTCGTTTTCAAATTCGTTTACTGTAGTTTCTGGTGAAGGACTCTGATTATTTGTTTGTTTGTTATCAGAAATTGCATTCTGATACATATCCTGTGTATACCATGAAGAATTTGTCAAAGTGATTTCTTCAAAACCTGCATTTTTATAAGCATCTTTGTTCGCCTTATAATCTGCAGAATTAATGATTACAAAGATATATGGATCATTGTTCTGAAGAGTTGTCTGAAGCCGATACAGTGTTTCATCTTTAAGTTTTGTTTTTCTGGAAAGAAGAGTCTGTGCAGTAATTGAGTTTGCAGAATAATTGATTGTGTCATCAATAAATGCAGAATAATCTGTGATTGCCCAATATGAAGAAAGTTTTTCCATAAAAACAGATGAATTTGATGAAAGAAGATTCATGTCAAAAATCAGCTGGCTCTGGTAAGCAGAAAATTCCCCGGGATTAATTTGTGAAATACTGTTTTTTACCTGATTTAAGAATTTTGTTGCCTGTGCAAGAGAGTTTGTTTTTAATTTTTTGTTTTCTGGTGCCTGTAAAAGCGACTGAATAATCAATCTGGAAGAACCGCGTTTATGAGCAGATGCTACGTTAATGTATTCGTCTCCAGGGATATTCAATTCCGGCTGATTTAACAGATTATATTTAAAGAAAGAATAATTGTTATTTAAAATTGCCGCTGCTAAATCTGCCTGTTCCATGTCTTCAAGTTTTGTATACTGAACTACAACCTGTGTTAATTCGTTTGAAAATTCCGGATTGTGGATAACGAATCGGCGCTGTTTGTTCACTTCTGGCTGTGATTTTTTAGAATTATAAATGTCACTTGAATAATATGTGCCAAATGTGTTTTCAATCAGTTTAAGAACTTCTTCTTCATTAATGTTGCCGCTTACAAAAAGGGCGCTGTTTTGAGGAATGTACCAGTGTTCGCTGATTGTTTTAAGAATTGTTCTTGCCTGAGAAATAGTTGTTTTGTTAAAAATTGGCTGATAAACTCCCGAATCGTGTTTCCATGGAGCATCAGAAAAAACTTTTGAATCAATAGCTGAATTAATTAATGTAGACATTGATGAAGCATTTTCTTTTACTTCTTTTTTCATTGCATTTAATTCAGCAGAAATAATGTCATCAGAAAGGTTAGGGGAAAAAGCGGCAGTTGAAATCTGTTTGATTACAGGCTCTAATTTTGAAGCAGGAATTGTAACAATATAGCGGGAAGAATCGGCATAACAACCGGCTTCATCAAATTTTAATTGTGGCAGTTGGGAAGCAAAAATGTTTGTGTAAAGTTTAAAAAATCCGCAGGTGTTCTGAGTCTGAGAAGAAAAACCTGCTTTTACTGCAAATTCAACCCTGATTAAAGGAGCGGCTGAATCTTCCAGAAGAAAAACTGTAAGTCCATTTTCTAATGTGTATTCATGGAGATTGTCTGCAGGTTCTGCAAATAATGGCTGAACTGGGAATAATGTTACTGCAAAAAATAAAACTGATAAAATCTTAAATATCTTTTTCATAATCTTTTTAATTATAAATTGAACTCCCATAAACTTCAATGTAGAAAGATGGTGTATTTTTTTTTCAGAATACACTATACTTGAGATATGGTTAAAGTAGAACTCTTTGAAGAAAAAGATAAGTCGGTAAATATTCCTCAGGAATTGCTTAAAGGGAAAAGACATCTTACTTCTGCAGAAATTGAAATTCTTGAAAAGAATGATAACTTCTGTGAAGATCCTCAGTGGACAAATTTTTATGTTGATGACTCAGAAAATGGTTTTGATCCATCTCTTATTGCCCTCAGCACTTTCTCTGGATTTGTAATTCTTGGCCGTCTTAGAAAAGCAACTTTAACTTATAATGATTTGCATTTAAACTGCGGAATTCAGCGTTCAAGAGTAAGCAATGTTGTTGCCGGAGATGATGTTGTTATTAGAAACGTTTCTTATCTTGACAACTATCGTCTTGGAAACAGAGTAATTCTTTTTAATATTCAGGAAATGTGTTGTACAAATCATTCTAAATTCGGAAATGGTATTTTAAAAGAAGGGGAACCTGAATCTAACCGAATCTGGATTGGTGTTGCAAACGAAAACGACGGCCGCAGTATTTTACCTTTTGAAAGTATGATTCCTGCAGATGCTTATATCTGGTCTCATTTTAGAGATGACAGTGAATTGTTAAAAAGATTTGTAGAATTAACTGAACACGGAAATACAAAACAGCTGAATACTTTTGGTATTGTTGATGATGATGCCGTTATTAAGAATTCAAATATTATTAAAGATACAAAAGTTGGAAAATCTGCATATATTAAAGGCGCTTTCAAACTTAAAAATATTACAATCCTTTCTTCTGAACAGGAAGTAACTCAGATTGGAGAAGGGGTTGAAATGGTAAACGGTATTCTTGGATACGGATGCCGTGTGTTCTATCAGGCTATTGCGGTTCGCTTTGTGATTGGACGAAACTGTCAGGTAAAATATGGTGCAAGACTTTTAAACTCAGTCCTTGGTGATAATTCAACAATTTCCTGCTGTGAAGTTTTGAACAATCTGATTTTCCCATTCCATGAACAGCATCACAACTCATCATTTCTTATTGCTACAACTGTTATGGGACAGTCAAATATTGCTTCTGGTG
Organism: Treponema sp.; assembly: GCA_024402665.1. Lineage (GTDB taxonomy): Bacteria > Spirochaetota > Spirochaetia > Treponematales > Treponemataceae > Treponema_D. The sequence continues at coordinate 38,798 of JAKSTI010000010.1, read as the reverse complement.
CAACAATCGGCAGTAATCATAATTCAAGGAGTCCTGATGGTGAAATTTTTGCAAAACGTGGTTTCTGGCCTGGTCTTTGCAGTGATTTTAAACATAACTCAAAATTTGCTTCATTCTGTCTTATTTCAAAAGGAAGCTATCAGAATGAACTTGATATTCCATATCCTTTTGCCCTTGTTTCTCCGGGTGAACGTACTGATGAAGCAATTTCAATTATTCCGGCCTTCTGGTTTATGTACGATATGTTTGCAATTACCAGAAACAAGAATAAGTTTGTAAAGAGAGATAAGCGCAAGGTTAAGATTCAGAATATTGAGTATGATCCAATGGCGCCAGATACAATGCAGGAAATTATGTCGGCAATTGAACGTATCATAACTCTAACTGCTGAATATCTAAAGGTTGATTATCAGTCGGCAAAAGACTATATGCATCAGCATCCTGATTCACAGTTTTCTTTGTTTGATTCAACCTGCCAGAAAAAATATGGAGCTGAAATCCTAAAGCCTGTAAAGGCTTATAAGATGTATAGAAAAATAGTTAAGTATTTTGCAACCCGAGAATTAATTGATTATTGTAAAATGCTTAATGAAAAGAAACTGTCCCTGGAAGTGATTCAGGAAATAAGAAAGTGTCAGTTATTCTGTGAGTGGGAAAATGTTGGCGGACAGATAATTCCTTCTGTAAAACTACAGGAATTATTCTCGCTGATTAAAACAGGTGCAATTCAAACCTGGAATGAGGTTCACGATTTTTATAATCAGTGTGAAGCTTATTATAATCAGTGGAAAGTCAGATACGCCCTATATCTATTGGAACAACTTTATTCTCGACCAATAGAAGAGTTTTCTGCTATACTATACAGAGATATTATTGATGACGTCATTGTTGTTGCTAATGATATATATGAAGCTTCCCTAAAATCAAGGGAAAAAGATTATACAGATTATTACAGACTGATGACATATAGAAATCAAAAGGAAATGGAAGCGGTTCTAGGATCCCTAAGCGATAATTCATTCCTGATTCAGCTAAAAACTGACACAGAAGTCTTCGTGGAAGATATTAAACAAATTTTTGAAGGATTGGTAAAATAGTATGAATATGAATCCAAACGGAAAATATAAAGCATTTGAAGATGTAAAAATTAAAAATAGAACATGGCCAGATAAGAAAATTACAAAAGCACCAATCTGGTGTTCTGTAGATTTAAGAGATGGAAACCAGGCGTTGATTAATCCAATGGGTGTTGAACAGAAACTGGAATTTTTTGATCTCCTTGTTAAATTAGGTTTTAAAGAAATTGAAGTAGGATTCCCATCAGCTTCTGATACTGAATTCAACTTTATGCGCCGTCTTATTGAAGAAAACCATGTTCCTGATGATGTAAAACTTCAGGTATTGTGTCAGGCTCGTGAACATTTAATTAAAAGAACTTTTGAATCATTAAAAGGTTGTAAAAAGGCAATCTTCCATTTATACAATTCTACAAGCCCTGCTCAGAGAAAATATACTTTTGGTAAATCAAAAGAAGAAATTAAGCAGATTGCAATTGATGGTATCCGCTGTGTAAAATCTTGTCTTTCTATGAGTGAAGGTACAGAAATTCAGCTTGAATATTCTCCAGAAAGCTTTAGTACTACTGAAATTGATTACGCTCTGGAAGTTTGTGAAGCTGTTAAAAAAGAATGGGGCGACAGTGCAGATAAAGATCACAAAATTATTTTCAACTTGCCAACAACTGTTGAATGTGCAATGCCAAATCAGTTTGCTGATCAGATTGAATATTTCTGCCAGAATATTTCTGACCGCGAAGATTTGATCATTTCTTTACACAATCACAATGACCGTGGTGAAGGCGTTGCTCAGTGTGAATTAGGTTTACTTGCTGGTGCAGACCGTGTTGAAGGATGTCTCTTTGGAAACGGAGAACGTACTGGTAACCTTGATATTGTAAACGTTGGTTTGAACATGTATACACAGGGAATTGACCCTGAACTTGATTTGACTGATCTTCCTGCAATTGCAGAAGTTTATACAAAACTTACAGGAATGCCAATTTATGAACGAATGCCTTATGTTGGTGAATTAGTATTTACTGCTTTCTCTGGTTCACATCAGGATGCAATTCGTAAAGGTATGGCTGCCCGCGTTAATATGGAACCAAATGCTTTGTGGGATGTTCCATATCTTACAATTGATCCACATGATATTGGCCGTCAGTATGAAGGTATTATCCGTATTAACAGCCAGAGTGGAAAAGGTGGAGCTGCATACATTCTTGAAAAATTCTTTGGAGTTATTGTTCCAAAAGCAATGCATCCATTCCTTGGAAATGTTATTAAAAATACTTCAGATAAATTGCAGCGTGAAATTTCAAACCAGGAAGTTTACGATGCATTTGCAGAAGCATGGTTAAATACTAAATCTCCTTTGACTGTTAAGGATATTACAGAACGCCATATTGAAGGTGAACGTGGTGGTGATGAAGAACAGGTAGCTGCTATGGCAACTGTTATCTGGGAAGGTAAAACTTATGCAATTACTGGTAATGGTAACGGTCCTTTGGATGCCTTTGTTGCTGCTTTGAAACAGACTCCTGCTCCTAAATTCAATATTGTTTCTTTCCATGAACATTCTATTGGTGAAGGTTCAAATACAAAAGCTATGGCTTATGTTCACATTACTAAAGAAAATGGTGATGATGCATGGGGCGTTGGTTTAAGTTCTAACGTTGGTCGAGCCGGTGTTGCTGCTGTAGTTTCTGCTTTGAATTATAAAGGATAGGATTAGTATAGGTTAAAAACGACATTTATTGAAAATATATTAGGAGAGTATAGTATGAAATTTGTATTAAAATTTTTTTTATTATTTTTGTCGTTTTTAATTCTGTCATGTCATATACAGAGTTGTTTCAGAGTATAAACTATATATAATTTAGGGATACCTAAAAAATCTGTTGACAATGGAATTCCTGGAATAAGTTTAAAATTGATACGTGATATTAATTATTTAGATGATGGGCAATGGGAAGCTGTAAATCCATTCGTGCATTGGATGAGTTGGAATGTTCAGCCTAAATAGGTGGTACTTAATGAAAAAATATTTTATCTTCATTGTTTTTATTTTGTTAATAGTTCTACAGGCAGGTTGTAAATGGACTTCTCCGGCAGCTGTTCCTAGATATATTATAAATCTTCCAGAATGGATTACTGAAGATGGGCTGTCAGAATCTATAGATTCTGATTTATTTTCTATTGACGATAATTTTATAAAATGCTTTAGTCATTTTGAAACTAAATTTAATAAAGATTATAAATATATTCTTTCTTTTTCTAATAATTTTTTTGAACTATATAATGATACAAAAACTGTTTGCGTTGAACCATGGATATTTAATCCTTTTTTTGGAATTGTCTACGATATAGATAAAGCTCCAATATTTATCCCTATAAAGGATCCAGATATTTTTGAGTACGATGGGTACGTTGATGAGATTGAAACCCATTTAAAATTTGTAAAAGCAAATGACGGATTCAATGTATATTTTAGTAATGAAAATGGTGAAGCTGGTCCAATACATTTTACAAGATAAAAATGTTAGAGGAAGAATACTCTTAGACTTTTAATTTTTTATATCTAGAATCTTTCTTTGATGCCATTCATGAACTGATGGCCACGGTCAAATTCGTTTGCGAACATTCCAAAACTTGTTGCGCCAGGACTGAAAACTACAACTTCATCTTGGCCTTCTGCTTTCTGTAAGTCAGTTTTAATTGCATCAAGTGCTTCTGCAAGGCTTGAATAAGGTCCGTTGTATTTTATGCCAGCTTTATCCAGTTCAGGAAGAATCTTATCTGTAGCAGTTCCCGCAAGGAAATACATTGCTTTTACAGGGATAAATGAGCCGTCTTTATTAATAACCGCTTCAGTGAATTTATCAAGTTCAAGACCTTTGTCTGTACCGCCTGTAAGAAGAGTAACTGGTTTTTCAAAAGCCTGAGTTGCTGCTGCGGCTGCTTCTGGAACTGTAGCACATGTATCATTATAAAATTTGAAAGTAGTACCACATTCATTTTTCCAGCTGTGGAAATACTGAAGGCGATGTTCAATTCCCTGCCAGCTTTCGCAGATTTTTGCAGTTTTTTCTGCAGGAATACCCATAAGGTACATAACAAGTGCTGCATTCAGAACATTTGTTCGCATGTGTGAGCCTGGTACAGAAAGTCCTTTCATAATTGTTTCTGGTTTTGTCATTCTTGGAAGATAAACTTTTCCGCAGAAAGTGTTACGTGGTCCTTTTTCAAGCCAGACTCCATACTGTTTTTCCTGAAGTTTGTCTTTTCCATAGCGTAAAACTGTACCTTTTGTTTCTTTTGCAAAAAGATTTCCCCATGTAACTGTATCAGGGTAGAGTGTCTGGTCTGGTCCTGTTCCCGGTTCATCTTCTCCTGCATCAAAAATTGAATAGCAGCCCATATCCTGTTCTGCATAAATAAGGCGTTTGTCTTTTACGTAATCTTCCATATTTCCGTACCAGTTCTGATGATCTGGAACGATTTTTGTAATAATTGAGATGTATGGTTTTAATACTTTTCTGCCACGTAAATCTGCCAGCTGCCATGATGAGAATTCAATTACAACTGGTGTTTCTGTAGTAACTTCATCAATGAATGTAAGTGGGCTTACTGTAATGTTTCCACCAAGGAATGCTTTGTATCCTGCAGTTTTAAGTCCGTAGTAAATAGCACTTACTGTTGAAGATTTTCCTTTACTTCCAGTTACTGCAATAATAGGGCAGTCTGTGAATCTTAAGAAAATAGAAAGGTCTGTTTCAATTGCTTTTGCGGCTGCAAGATATTTGTTGCCTTCATAGCGGACGCCAGGATTTTTGATTACACAGTCGGCATTTTCAAAATCTTCAATTCTGTGTTCTCCAAGGCGATATGTTAAATTTGTTGTATCAATTTCAGGATCGTTGTTTAAGCGTTCAATTGTTGGCTTAAGCTGTTCTTCAGTTTTCATATCTGTAACAAGAACATTGGCTCCTTTTTTAAGGAAAAACTTAACGGCAGCTTCTCCACCTCCATTTAAGCCTAATCCCATAATAGTGACATTCTTTCCTTTAATGTCTTCAATTGATTTGAAAGCGCAAACAGATGAATAGTTATGAAATTCCATACAACAACCTCTTAAAGTGCAAAAAAAAAGCCTTCTCTAAAGAGAAGGCTTCATGCCGGGAACCAGAATCGAACTGGCACGCCGATCGCTCGGCACAGGATTTTAAGTCCTGGGCGTCTACCAATTCCGCCATCCCGGCAATAAATATATAATATAATATATATATTTTTTTTTCAAGAGTTTAGGGACGCCCCTTTGTTATTTTATAAACAATTCTGCTAGTTTTACAAAAGCAGGTATTGTGAAAATACAGAGCACGCCTGTTGCAGAAACTACAATACTTGCATAGGAAGTGTCCTGGTCAAAAACACAGGCTAAACTTGGAATACTTGTTCCAGAAGGGCACATTGAACAGATGTAGACTACAAAAATCAGCATAACGCATTCCATGTGTGGACCAAGAAGTTTGTATACTAAAATCAAAAGTGCCAGATTTACAATGCTGCATACAACTAATCGTACTACTGACATTTTAAGCAGATTTAAAATTGCACTGGAATTTTCTGGTTTCTTGAATTTTGCAAGAAGCATACCAATAAGAACCATGGATGTTGCAGTGTTTAAATCTCCAATCATAGAAACAGGTGTGCTTATAAATACAGGGAGTTTTACAGGCAGACAGAAAATAATCATACCGATACAAACACCAATGATATTTGGATTAGTAATTATTTCCTTGATATTAAAGCGGCCACACATCTGATAGTAACCGTAAGTCCAAAGAAGAATATTGAATACAACAAGATTTCCCATCAGAAGGAAAACACCGTCTTCTCCAAAAACCCCTCTGATTAATGGGATTCCAATAAATCCGCAGTTTGTGAAAACAATTCCCATTCTGTTCAGAATATCAAATGCTTTGTTTTCTTCTTTTTTGCTTCTTGTAAAAATTGTAGCTGTCAAAATCATTACAAAATGAACAAGGAAGGCAATGGCAATTACAACAAGAAGCTGTTTGAATTTAAGGGCATCAAAATCTCTGTTAAAAGAACTGATTACAAGACATGGATTAATAAAATATAGAAGAAACTTGCTTAAAAATTTCTGCTGTGTATCTTCTGCTTTTATAATTCTGGCAAAAATGAATCCTGCAATTACAATTAAAATCATTGTAAGAAGCTGCTTAATAACTAATAAATACATGGTGAAAAGTATATTGAATTATTTTTCCAGAGTAAATTACTTTTTGTTATTATTGTCGCTGCTTTTGTAAGTAGAAGATCCTTCTGCCGCTTCAAATGCAAGTGACGCCAGATCCTGAATGTATTGTGCCGCCGCCGCTTTTTCTTTTGTAGTACCACTGACACCAAGAGATCTTTTCTGCGCCGCCTTTTTTTCATTACGGATTTTAAGAAGTTCTTTTGCCTTCAAAAGAATATCTGCTGCTTCCAGTGCTTTTATATGAAGACACTGTGCAATTGCGCTTTCTTCTGCTTCTGCCAGATTTTCCAGAGTAGTGAACTGTTTCTGAAGAGTAAGTGCCCTTTTTTCACCAACTCCCGGAAGTTCAAGAAAGATAGATTCTGTATTTTCTTTTGTTCTAAGGTTCTGGTTGCGGCTTGTTGCAAATCGGTGAGTCTCATCTCTGACACGTTGTAAAAGTCTAAGTGCATCACTTCTTTTTGGAAGACAGAAAGGAACACTGTTTCCAGGCAGATAGATTTCTTCATCACGTTTTGCAAGACCGGCAACCGGAATATCAAGATTCAGCGACTGAAGAATACTTTCAACTGCATTTACCTGACCAATACCACCATCAATTAAAATTAAATCTGGTAAATCGGCTTGTTCATTTAATAAACGTGTGTATCTTCTTGAAACAGCTTCTTTCATAGATGCAAAGTCATCAATAATTCCGTCTGTTGTTTTTAAGCGGAAGTATCTGTAGTTTTTCTTATCTGGATTTCCATTGTAAAAACTGATAAGAGAAGCAACCGGGAATTTACCGCCAATGTGGGCAATATCAAAACCTTCAATTCTAACAGGAAGGGTATCAAGCTGGAGTAAAGTTTTAAGTTCTTCAAGAGCAGGAGTATCACCACGTTCACGAAGGCGGCGTACAATATCTTCATGGGCATTCTGATGTGCCATATTAATAGAAGCAATATCTCTTTGAGAAGAAACAACGCAAAGATTTGGAATTGAACTTCCTTTAAAATTATCCTGTAGCCATTGATTGATTAAATCGAACTGGGCATTGTTTTCTACAAAAATATTTGGTGGAACCTGCTGCAGATCTTCATAGTAGGCATTCATAAATTCGCTTAAAAGTTCATCATCTTCATTAAGGCTTTCAACTCTATAATTTTCACGACCAAGTAATTTTCCGCTTCTTACTTTAAGAACAGTAAAACTTACCAGTTCTCCTTCTCTGTCGTGGGCAATATAATCTTTGTCTTCAGAATCAAAACTTTCTACTATATTCTGATTGTTCATAACCATAAGGGCTTTTATTCCATCTCTAAGACGGGCTGCTTTTTCAAAGTTAAGATCCTTTGCGGCCTGTTTCATTTCTTCAGTAAGACGTTCAATATTATCTTCTGCTTTTCCGCTTAATAAATCAATAATTTCTTTTATATAATTCTGATAGTCTTCTTTAGAGATTTTGTTGCAGCAGGGAGCCTTACACTGTTTCATGTGATAATAAAGACAAGGTGTATCTCTCTTTCTGAAAGTACGGCAATGGCGAACAGGATATAATTTAAAGATTGTTTCAATAAAAGTATCAAGGGCATTTACGTCAGGGTAGGGACCAAAATATGTTGAGCCGTCCTGAAGAATGCGTCTTGTTTTAAACATCTTTGGAAATTCTTCTTTTGTAATGCGTAATACAGGGTAGGATTTTCCATCTTTTAAGTTGATGTTGTATCGTGGTGTGTATTTTTTAATTAAATTGTTTTCAAGAAGAAAAGCTTCATATTCATTTGTTGTTGTAATGTATTCAATAGATTTTGCGTGGGCAATCAGAAGCCTTGTTTTAATATCTCTATTGCCTGAAAAATACGATGAAAGTCTGTTTTTAAGATTTTTAGCTTTTCCTACATAAATTACAGTTTCTTCTTCATTACGCCAGAGATAGACTCCGCTTTGTTGAGGTGCCCGTAAAGCTGTTTCATGAAGGATTTCCCAGTAATTTGATTTAGCCATTTGTTAATATTTTGTAGTAAATAAGTAAATCATTCAATATCTTTGGTTATTTTTTTGGTAACCTTGGTTATTTCTGCATTTAGTTAATTGAAATAATTGTGAAAAATAAATAGTATTTGAGTCATAAAAAACTGCTAAGTTTTGTCCTTCTTAAATAAAAGTGCAAGAGAGAGTTTTTTTTTCTTTTTTTTTAGTTCAGACCTTTCCTGAGAGTGGTTCCTCGGGGAAGGTCTTTTTTTTATTTTTTGATTTGATACTGCATTAAAAGCAGATGAAGTTCTTCAAGTTTTGTAACGCCAAAAATCTGATACATTTCACGGAATTCTTTTTTTACAGTTGAAATGCTTACATAGTATTTTTCGCTTAAATCTTTAAGAGAAAGATTATTTGTGATGTTATCCAGAACAAAATTTATCTGACGTTCAGAAAGTTTGTAATCAGAAAGATTAAGTACAGCCCCTTTGGGCAATTTAGAAATAGTTGAGTTTTCGCTTACTTTAGCAGGTGTAAAGCAGCTGAATCTGATTTTTAATACTTCGTAAATCCAGAAGAAAATTGAACCGTAGAAAACAGAACTTACTGCAGCAATAATTGTTTTTTCAATTCCGTGTGGATATACACCTATGAGTGAAAGCCCGTGGAAGAACAAAGAGATAAAAAGCAGGCGTGAATTTTTTTTATTTGGATATTCCAATACTGTAAGAAGGAACACAGAACTCCAGAAAAAGAAAATACCTAAGTGTTCATAATTTGTAACAATTGTGAGAACACTTTCAAGCTGCATAATAGCGAACTGAATCTTGAATTCGGGTTTGATAATACAGAAAAGAGCCAGAACCAGAGAAATTGCATGAATAATCGGAATTACAATTTCAGTGTGAGGAATGATAGATAATGGATCTCCATTCAGAAACAAACTGGATACAAATGCTACTGTTAACAAAACAGAAGCTACGATTGATACAACCCTCCCCGGATTAAACAATCTTCTTTTTTCCATTCTTATATTATAAGTTCAGAATGTTGTAAAAATCAACTAAAAAATTGTATATTTATGTGATAAAATGTGTGATATAATAGGTTAATCTAAAGGGAAGGTTCTTTTATTCCGAAAACATAGATAGAGGACCTTTATATTTTTATGAAAAGAACTTTTGTAAAATCATTATTATCGTTGTTTATTTTTTCACTTCCTTTTTCTTTGTATGCAAAAGAAATAACTTTGGGTGGTAAAGCTGGCTGGCCTGAATTCCAGACAAAAGAAAATATCACAAAAGGAAAGGGACGTTTTGGTTACGATTGTATTCAGCTTGCAACAAACTCTTTTACTTATGACGAAGAAACTGACTTATTAATCAATTTTGAAAATCCTGCAAATCCTATTGCAGCCGGCGATTACGAAATTGTAAAAAACAACTTAAAAATTTCAGACAAAAGCATTATGGCAAAAGGCGCCGGCTTAAGTCGCAATACTGGTGGAATGAGCATTCACGGAAAACCTGGTACTTTCTTTGGTTCTCAGGGAGTAATGGGTTCTTTTTCAATTGAATTCTGGCTTTCTCCATCGATTGTAGAAAACGGCGAAATCATCCTTCATTGGGAAACTTCAAAAAATGTATCTGGCAGACTTATCTATCAGCTTTTGAACTGTACTTTTAATAATGGCAGAGTTGAATGGACTCTTTCTAATTTCTTTGATGAATTCAGCAATCCTTATGGAGATTCAGAAATCGTTTTGAAGGGAAGTACAAAAATTATTCCTGATTCATGGACATATCATGCACTTTCTTACGACTGCGAATCTGGAATTCTTGAATATCTTGTTAACGGAATTACAGAAGACATTAAATATGTAACAACAAACGGAAAAGAAACTGGCGCTGTTTACCTTGCTCTTTTAGGAACCCCTGCAAATGTTGATTTCTGTACAGAATATACTGGAAAAATTGATGATATCAGAATTTTGCGTCGTCCTTATTCACCACCAGATTATCAGTCAGCAGAAGTTGCAGGAAAAACAGGACGTATGCTTTACAGACCAAATGGCGGTCGTTTTGTAACAAAACCAATTGTTGTTTCTACAGGATCAAGATTAAGCAAACTTGAAGCAGAAATGAATGTCCCTTCACAAACAGAAGTAAGTTTCTTTGTTCGTTCCGGAGACAATTATTTCAACTGGACTTCTACTTATCCAGAATGGAAGCCTGTTACAAGCGGAGAAGATTTAAAAAATATCTCTGGAATGTATTTCCAGCTTGCCTGTGATATTTACCCTGATGGAGAAGGCTCTGTTACACCAACTCTTACTCAAATCACTTTAGATTTTGAAGAGCTTCCTTTGCCTTTACCACCATTTACAGTAAAAGCAGCAGCAGGAAATGGCAGTGTAACTTTAAGCTGGAGTTATTCGGTTGATAATACCGCCGGAGGATATTATATTTATTATGGAACAAGACCTGGTGAATATCTTGGACGAGTTGCAGTTCAGGGAGAATCGCCAATAAAAGTTGGAAATACAACAACTTATACATTAACTGGTTTGGAAAACGGCAAGATCTATTATTTTGCAATTGCAACCTGGTCATCACTTGATGATAGAATTGTAGGACCGTTGTCAAAAGAGGTTTTTGCAAGACCTCTCTCCAGATTAAATTAAGGTGGGCTTAGGATGGCTGAAAAATACGTTAGCAATGTTAATGAAAAAAATCTGATTCTTAATCGTGCAAAAGCAGCATTAATTTCTCATGATTATGTTACTGCCGCAAGATTATATAAACAGCTTCTGGCTGATGAACCTTCCAATGTTGATTATCTTAATGAACTTGGATTGATTTATGTAAAGAGTGGAGAAGATGAAAAAGCCATCCCATATTATGAACAGATTATCACCTTCTATCCTCATTACGTTGATGCAATGAACAGTCTTGGAGCCATCTATCGTCGTTTAAAACGTTATGACGAATCTATTAATATTTTGCAGAGAGCTCTTGATGAAGGCCGCCAGAGTACAAGCGTAAACTACAACCTTGGTTTTACTTATAAAGAAATGAAGAATTATGATGATGCAATTGAAGCTTTTGAAGTTGTAATTCATGAAAATCCAACAGATGTTCTTGCCCACAATCACATGGGTACAATTTATCTTGCAGAAAAAGAGTATCAGAAAGCAATCAATTCATTTAAACGTGGTCTTCAGATAGACAGAAATCATCCTATTTTGAATTATAATCTTGCCACATGTTATAACGAAGCAAAAATGTATACTGATGCAATCAGATGCTATGAAACTGCTTTGAAAAGTAAACCGGGCTGGATTGAAGCAATAAAAGATTTTAGTGCTTTGTTGATTAAGTGTCAGCATACACAGGAAGCTGCAGATTTAGTTCAGAATTCAATTCAGCTTCATCCAAATGATGTTAATCTTTTGTGCATGCTTGGTAATATTTACCTTGATCAGTTTGATTATGATTCTGCAGAAAAAACTTTCAGACGTGCCAGCCTTGTAGACAATTATGATGTTGATGTTCTTTCTGGTCTTGCACAGTCTCTTGAAAAATCAGAAAAACATTTTGAAGCACTTGATGCTGTTTCAAAGGCTCATGAACTTGCTCCTGAAAATAAAGATATTCAGAAACAGTATGTTCATACTTTACTTTCAGCAGAAGAATTTGAAGAAGCTCACTCTAATGTTCAGAATCTTTACGAAGATAATGGAGAATCTGATCCACAGGTTCTTGATTTGTACGGTCAGTATTATATTTGTGTTGAAGATGATGAAAATGCAGAAAAAAAATTCGATGATATTAAGAAACTTAGTCATCAGTATAAAAAACATTTGCTTTCTGCCGCAGAACGTTATTCTCAGATTGGAAAAAATGATATTGCTGTAGAAAAAGCAAAGGAATTTATTGCAAAAGATTCAAGAAATCCGGACGGCTACAATGCTCTTGCTAATATTTATAAAAAAGAAGGCAAAATTGAAGAAGCAATTGATTCTTATTCTAAGAGCCGCAATTTGAAAAAGCCAAATGTGCTTGCAGATAAAGAAATTCAGAAACTTCAGAGTCAGATTACTCCTGTTGAAGAACCTAAGGAAAACGTTGTTGCAGAACCTCAGACTGATGAAATTGTTGCTCCACAGACAGCGCCAGTTCAGGAAGAAGAAGAGGCTGCTGACGAATTTGATTTTGGCACAATGGGCGATAACGTTCCAATGGGCGAAGCTTTGCTTGAAAAAGAAAATGACTTCTTTGATGATTTAGATAAAGCTACAGAAGATGACGGTATTGATGAAGAACCTGATTCTCCTGATTTTGTTGATGCAGATGAAAGTGAATCTGCAGAAAAACCTGCTGCTGTTCCTTATGAAATGCCTGCTTCTGATGGGTATGGTGATAAAGAAAAAGATGCTGCTGGAAATTCTGGTAGCGGTGAAGATAATTCTGGTGATGCTCAGGACAGTTTTGGCAGCGGTGAAGATAGTTTTGGCGATGCTGAAAATGCTTCTGGAACCGGAGATGGCACTGGCAATTTCGATGCTGATGATTCAGATCCTTTTGCCGGAATTGCAGATGACAGTCTTTCTCCTTTTGATGATTTTGAAGAAGAACCTTTATCTGAAGCAGAACAGCTTGTTCCTGGTGCAGATTTCTCTGGTGATGAACCAAATCCTTTTGCAGAAAAAGAAGACGGTTCTCCATCTTTCCTTGAAGATTTTGCAGAAGATGCTTTTGATTTTGATCAGTTTGCAGATGATTCAAGTTCTGTTGCGGAACCTGAGCCAGAACCTGTTTCTGATTACGGTAATGGTAGTAACAACGGAAATTCTGGAAATAACAGCGGTAATAATAATGGTTTTGGATCGGATAACGGTTTTGGATCTGACAATGGTTTTGATTCAGACTTTAATGACAGTCTTGCTCAGCCACAGTCACAGATGCAGTCTCAGCCACAACCTCAGTACCAGAATGAGCCACAGACACAGCAGCCTTATGAACCTCAGCCTCAGAGTCAGCCACAGCAGTATCAGGCTCCACAATATCAGGCACCACAGAATCGTCCTTATGAACCACAGCCAATTTATCAGCCACAGAATGCACAGGGAATTACTTCTTACGATTTAGATAGATTTGCACGACAGATGCAGAATAGTGTGCAGGATGCAATTAAGGATTCAACAAAATTTGCGGTTGATACAGTAATGAATGCTCAGGCGGAACAGAAAGCTGCTGAAGAAGTAGTTGGAGCTCCTGTTATTGATGAACCTGTTGCAGAGCAGCCTGTTGTTGATGAAACTCCAGTTGTTGAAGAAGCACCAGCTATTGAAGAAGCACCAGCTATTGAAGACGTTGCTGCTGTTGAAGAAACTCCTGTTGTTGAGGATTCTTTTGTTGAAGATGTACCTGTCGCAGATGATTCTTTTGTTGAAGATGCACCTGCAGATGCTTTTGACACAGTAGATACAATTCTTGAACCACAGGAAGCTGCAGATGATATTTATGTAGAAGAAGAAACTCCTGCCAGTGAAGCAGCAAATGTGCTTAGTGCAGAAAATCTTCTTCCTAAACTTGAAAAGATTCTTGCTGACGAAGAAGTTGCCTCTGCAAATGAAAATGAAATTGATTTGTTCAAAAAACTTCTTTCTTTCAAAGATTTCCTTGAAGGTCCTGAAAAAGAAGCCTTTGAATCTGGAAAAATCAGAATGCAGCTTGAATTCATCATTGCTAAAATGTCTGGAAAACCAGGTTTATTAAAGACAGTTCTTTCATTAATAAAATCTGGAACTTTAGGTGAAGATTTCCAGCTTCTTTCAGAAGAAGATTCAGAAATACCAAGCAACGCTCTTATAACAGAAGTTCTTGAAATTATGAAATCTCTTGCACTGGGACTAGAAGATCAGAATCTTGCAAAAGCCCTTAGAGACAGTGCAGATACAATTCTTGAGAAAATCCAGCTGGAAGATAATAAATCTGCGATTTTTTAATCTATTCTGATAATACGGGAATTAGTTAAAACCTGATTCCCGTTTTCTTTTATAAGAACATCATTTTCAAGTCGCACGCCGCCAAGTTCTTCGCTGTAAAGTCCTGGTTCCAGTGTTAAAACCATATTTGGAAGAAACTTCATTTTAGGATCAGTTTTTGAACTTACTCTTGGTTTTTCGTGAATTTCAAGCCCAATTGCATGACCAAGTGTATGTGGCATCTTTCGTTTTTCTGCGGCAAAAATATTTTCTGCTTTTTTTGCTGCATCTGCAATTGAATGTTCTGTTGTGTATAATTTTAAACATTCGTTGTATGCTTTTTCTACAAGTGCCAGCTGTTTTTCCTGTTCTTCAGAAAGAGGGCCTTTTGCAACAGTTACAGTTGTATCACTTGTGTAGCCATTAACAACAACTCCAAAATCAAGAATAGAAAGTCCTGTATCAGGCCATAAAGCATCTGTATAATTAGGGAAAGCATGAATTGCAAAACTTCTTGAAGGGCCGGCTGCTAATGTATCAAAACCAGTTCCTTCGCACCCATGTTTTCTGCATTCTTTTTCAATAAGCAGGGCAACATCAGTTTCTGTCTTAATTGTATTTGATTTAATCTGTTTTTCAATTTCATCAATAATCAAATCACCAATTCTTGCGGCTTCCATAATACAGCTGATTTCATATTCATCTTTCTGCATACGAAGCTTTTCTACCAGAGTATGTAATCCATTTTCCTTACAGCGACAGTCGTAGTTGGTTAAAGACTCAATGAAGTGAAGGTAATCTGGATATGTAAGATATGGAGGCATTTCAACTTTAGTGTTGCAGCCGTGAGTGTTGCACATATTAAGAACAGCTTTTACTGCATCAATATGATTGTTTTTATAACGGGTATAAGGAATCACTTTATCGCAGCTGGCAATTTTTTTAGCAAGGATTTCATCCCATGGAATAAGTACAGAAAATGAATCTGAAAAAATAATCAAAACTGCATCAGAAGTGTGACCAGTAAAATATCTGATTGAAGGATCTCTGTGTTCTTCGCTGTCAATAAAAACAACAGAGCCTATTTCGTTTTCAAGAAGTTTCTGTGCAAAAAAAGCACGTCTGTTTGCGTATAAAACCTGCAAATCTTTTTCTGAATAATCTTTCACAGATTTAATTGTATTTGATTTTTCTTTTGTATCTTTCATAGTTTTATTTTCTCTTTAAAAATTTTCTTAAAATAATAGCTACAACTTCATCTTTTGTAATGATTAATTCTGCTACACCAATGAATGCAAAAATCACAACGGAAATAAGTAAAGGTAATCCCTGTGAAACAATTTTTGAATAGTCCTGGAATAAGTCTAAGAGAACCGGGCGCAGGAAGTAACAAGGAACTGCTGCAATTACAGAAAGGATTACGAGTTTTATAATATAAACAAGTGTTCCTTTTACAAGTTTAAAGATTTCTGACCCGTTCATTCCGTCCATTTTTTTCATAAAGATGAACAGGAATATTGTGTTGATTCCGCTGGCTATTGTAAGTGCAAGTGCAATCCCGTTTCCCTGCATAGGCGCAACAAGAATGAAAGCAAAAAGAATGTTTGAAGCAAAACATGTGATTCCCGCGTATGTTGCAAGTTTAGGTTTTTTCTGTGCATAGAACGCTGGAGCAATAACTCTGTTTAAGGCTATAAACAAAAGTCCAATCATATGATAGCGGAATTCACCTAAAGTAAGCAGGACGGAAGCTTCATCAAAACTCTTTGATTTATAAAGCAGGGTAATAAGTTCTTTGCCGTTTACAAGTGAGTAGAATGTAACTGGAACAGAGATTAATGTCATGATTTTGATTGCCTGAAGAAGCATCTGATTAAATTCATTCCATTTTCTTTCGTTAGCAAGACCGGAAAGATCAGGAAGAATTACTGTACCAATTGATACTGCAAAAATACCAAGAATAAGTTCCTGCAATCTGAGTGAGTACTGCAAACTTGAAGCAATACCAAGGCCTGTTCTGTTGGCAAGCGCAGTAGAAACAATATCATTAAGCTGATATGCAGCCATACCAATAATAGTAGGGGCAATCAAAGCCATTACTTTTCTTGTACCAGGGTTTGTAAAAGTTTTTCTAAGAGTTGTGAAAGTTGTTTTCCATCCTGTTTTTCTGATAAATGGCCACTGGAAGAAAACCTGAACTGCACCGCCAATTAAAACACCAATAGACATGGCTCTTGCAGGATTTGCTGTGTATGGAGAAAGAACGTAAGTTGCAATAATAATAATCAGATTAAAAAGAACTGGTGTGAATCCGGAAGGTGCAAAAATCTTACATCCGTTTAAAATTCCCTGGAAAAGTGCCGCAATTGAAATAAGGAACAGGTATGGGAACATGATTCTTGTAAGAATTGTGATTTCCTGAGATTTTAATGTGTAAAGTTCAAAAAGCTGCTGGAAATTTTCAACACCTGCTGCCGGAGCGTCACAGAATAAAGGTGTAAGTAAAGGTGTGATTAAAATACCTATTAAAACTACAACTGCTGTTAAAAAAGAAACAAGAGTGAATGTGGCAGAAAGAAACTCCTGTGTGCTTTTTTTATTTTCATCAGAATCCCCTTTAGAAAGGTAATCCTTAAATGTTGGAATGAAAGCTGCTGAAACTGCATTTTCTGCAAATAGTCTGCGCAGAAGATTTGGAATCATAAAAGAAGTTGTGAACGCATCTGCAAACATTGATGTTCCAAGAAAAGATGCTTTTGTCATTTCTCTTATGAGCCCCATGATTCTTGAAGCAAGAGTCATCAGTGAAAGGATAATGCCTGACTTTATGATTGAATTAGATTTTTTAGTTGTTGTTTCGTTTTTTTCCATGACATTAGAATAAATAAATTGAGAAATTTTATCAATTGATTTACAATAATATAAATCAATAAAGAGGAAGATACTCATGTCCAGCAAGCACAAATTGTTTTCCAAAGTTGGAAAGACGATTATTGTCCCTATGGGATTAAAAATTCTTGTAATTTTTATCTGTCTTATTTTGCTATCTAACTTTGCTACAAACGTAATCACACTTCAGTTATCACAAAAAGAAACCTTAAAATTGAACAATGATATTATGGTTGAGCAGTTGAAGGAACTTTATAACAGTTCATCCAATCAGTATCAGATTTTCACTTATTCAAAAAGTGAAGATGAATCTATGGATTCCTTAAAAAAAGTTGCTGAGTCTGGTTTTAAAAACGAGAACAGTGTTGCAGTTGGCGTAAAAACTGACGGCTCAATCAGTTTTATGAATTGTGCAGACGGTAAAACAGAATGGACAATGTTTGCCGATATGGATGCAATCAATAAATTGAATTCAAAACTGGCATCTGGAATTACAGAAGGTTCTGTTTTGTTTACCTGCCGCAATGAAGATTATATTGGTGTTTATAAATATCAGAGTGACTGGGGATTCTACTTAATTAGAGCAGAAAAACGTTCTGACCTTTCTGAAAACAACAGACGGGTTTATCTTTATACTTCAATTATTATTCTTGCCCTTACAATTGTGTTTATTGTTATTGGTTCATTTATTGTAAACCGGGAATTTAAAACAGTTCGTGATATTACCCATGATTTGTATGAAATGCAGCGTCACAAACAGCTTGGTTTGATTGATCTTTCAGAAGCTCCAAATGATGATATTACTTATCTTGCGGCATCCTTCAACTCCCTGTCTTCTTCAGTAAACAATCTTCTTGGAACTTTCCAGAAATTCGTTTCAAAAGACGTTGTTCACAAAGCTTATACAGACCAGCGAATTGCTCTTGAAGGAAGTCAGCGGGAACTTACAATGCTTTTCTCTGATATCAAGAGTTTTACTTACAGAACAGAAACTTTAGGTAATGATATTATTGACGTTTTGAACGTTCACTATGACAGAGTAATTCATAACGTTCATGAAAATAATGGTGTAGTTGGATCTATTATTGGTGATGCTATTCTTGCAATTTACGGAACAATGGAAAGTGCCAATTCTAAATCTTACAATGCGATTCAGGCTGCATGGGATATTACAAGAGTAACTGCAAACCTTAGAGAAACAATGATTCAGCGCCGTAAAGAAATTGAAGCACGCAGAACTCTTTCTGAATCAGAAGACAGAGTTTTCCAGGCTGTATTGCTTGATGTTGGTGTTGGTATTGATGGTGGTAACGTTTTCTATGGAAATATCGGTTCTAATGAACATATGGCAAATACAGTAATTGGTGATAATGTAAACTCTGCATCCCGCCTTGAAGGATTAACCCGTATTTATCATCTTCCTGTAATTGTTTCTGAATATATTAAAAGTGAAGTTGAAAAAGAATCTGACAGATATAAATTCTTTGAAATTGATACTGTGCAGGTAAAAGGCAAGACAGAAGGCAAGAAGATTTATTTCCCATTTGATACTCAGGAAATGGATGCCTCACTTGTTGAAAAATACAACATGTTTGAAGAAGGTTTAGCAGCATATTATCAGGGTGACTGGAAAGAAGCCAGAAAACTGTTTAAAGATTCTGAACTTGAAGTAACAGAAGTCTTTCTTGAAAGAATGGGGCTTAAAGCAGCTCCTGAAGACTGGAGTGGAATATGGACAATGACAACAAAGTAGAAAAGAGAGAAGTTAGCAATATTCAGCGTCATAAAGATGTACTCCTGTTTCTTAATGAAGAATTAAATAATCTTCAGTTAAAGACTTCCAGCGATACATATAATCTTGAAAGGGAATACGCAAAAACAAAAAAGAATAAATCGCCTTTTGTTCCTCTTTTGCTTGTAGGCTGTTTCCTTCTTGTTCTTGGTGCTGCTTTATTAATTAATTACACAATCTCAAAACAGAACGAACAGATTACTGTAAATCTTGAAGCGTTCCACGATTTGAATTTGAAAAATCTTCTTGATGGAATTACAAAAGCTCAGGACAGATACGATAATGCTGTAAAACAGGCTCAGATGTATGAAACAACAATGGAAAATAAACTCCAGGAAGCTGAGACTAAACGTGATGATGCATTGTTCCTTGCAAAAGAACTTGGTGCTTCTGCTACAGTAAAACAGAATGAAATCAATCAGCAGTATGAAGAAGCAGTTGAATTAATCAGAGCGGAATACGAACCAAAAATTGCAGAAATGAAGCAGAAAATTGAACAGTATGAAAAAGAATTAAGTAAATACGATTCAAGCCAGATTCAGTCTGCAAAAGCAAATGACAGTGCTCTTGATGCAGAACGCAGGGTTCAGGAAATGGAACGTCAGCGTCTTGTTGATATGTACGAAAGCCAGATTGAAGATTTGAAGCTCCAGCTTGAAGGTTCAAAAAGTTCAAATAATATGCGTTCTGCTGTAGGTCAGGTTTCTGATAAATATAAAGCAGAAATTGATAAACTTGACCCTGTATTGCGTGATGAAAAGGCAAAAGAAATTATTAAAGACAATCAGTATAAAATAACAAAAACTTTTAATTCTGAATTGTCACTTTCTCTTAGCCAGATTGAAGATGAAACTGTTCAGAATGCATTCTCTCAGTATCAGGATTTGTATGACAAATATAAATACCTTAGAAAAGCGGTTGCTGCAATTCCACAGAAGAACTCTATTCCAAGTTACGTTTCTACAACAAATAAAATTGTTGATCAGATGGGAGAAACTTTTGCAGATGCTATGATTAAAATGCAGGAAGATAAAGCGTCGTTGAATCTTCAGATTGATGATTTAACTGGTCAGCTGGCGGCTCTTCAGGAAGAAATGCAGAAAGAATTAAGCAAGATGGAACAGATGTACAAACGTGTTGGTTATGCTTATGCAGATTGTATTAATGAAATGTTGAATCAGACAAATCATAATGCTGTTGTAGTTTATTCTACTTCTGCCAGCAGTGTTGTAATTTTTGTTACACCTAGAGCCCGTTATCTTATTACTGCTGATGGCGCTCCTGTAGAGATTACTGGTAAAAAAACAATCAGAGGTACAATTTATCCGTTTGACCAGGGATATTACAAATTTGTTCCTGCTGTTTCTGAAGAAGAGGGCAGTGAAGAAGAATTTAATTTCAGAGATGTAGTTGCCGGTTCTCCAGTAAAACTTCTTGATGGAAATGAGTAGTTTCTTTCAATAATATTATATTTAGTTGAAAAATTGTCTTTAAGTGGTTAAAATGGATAGCATGGAAAATGCTATGAAATCACTACCAGTTCGTATTGGTATAGACGTAGGTTCAACTACAGTAAAAGTTGCAATTCTTGATGACAATGATAATTTGATTTACGGAGATTATCAGCGTCATCGTGCAGATATTCGCAGTACAATTATTAATGTTGTTAATAAGGCGCTGGATTTTCTTGAAACAAAATGTGCAGATGGAGTAAATCAGGAAGTTACAGTTAAGGTAACAGGTTCTGGTGGACTTTCTGTTTCTCAGTGGCTTAACATTCCTTTTATTCAGGAAGTAATTGCTGCTACAACTTCAGTAAAAAAATTAATTCCTCAGACAGATGTTGTAATTGAACTTGGTGGTGAAGACGCTAAAATCACTTACTTTAAAGGTGGTGTTGAACAGCGTATGAACGGAACTTGTGCCGGTGGTACAGGTGCGTTTATTGATCAGATGGCTGCCCTTCTTGAAACAGATGCCAGCGGATTAAACGAACTTGCAAAAGGTGCTCAGCAGATTTATCCAATTGCAGCCCGTTGTGGTGTATTTGCCAAAACAGATATTCAGCCTTTAATTAATGAAGGTGCCCGCAGAGAAGATATTGCCGCTTCCATTTTCCAGGCCGTAGTTTCTCAGACAATTTCGGGGCTTGCATGTGGTAAACCAATCCGTGGTCATGTAGCATTCCTTGGTGGTCCATTACACTTCCTTGACCAGCTCCGTTTCCGTTTTATTGAAACACTTAAACTTAAAGATGATGAAATTATTATTCCAGAAGACAGCCAGTTATTTGTTGCAAGTGGTTGTGCTTTTGGTGCAGAAAGAACTTTCACTGGGGACGGTGAATTTAAATTCCCTACAATCGCAGAATTCCGTGAATCTTTGAAAAATCTTGTTGGTGCAGAATTAAGCGAAGTTCAGCGTCTTGAACCTTTATTTAAAGATCAGGCAGAACTTGATGAATTCCAGGTACGCCATTCAGAACAGAAAGCAAAACGTGGTGATTTGAATAAAACTCACGGTCCTGTTTTCCTTGGATTGGACTCTGGTTCTACAACAACAAAAGCCTGTCTTATTGATAAAGATGGTCGCATCATCTGGGATTTCTATGCACACAATCAGGGAAATCCTGTTGAACTTGCAGTTAAAGTTTTAAAAGATTTATATAACCAGCTTCCATCAGATGTATATATTGCCCGTGCTGTTTCTACAGGATACGGTGAAGCTTTGTTCCAGGCTGCCCTTGGTGTAGATTCTGGTGAAGTTGAAACAATTACACATTTCCGTGCAGCAAACTTCTTTGTTCCTGGTGTTGAATTCCTCCTTGATATTGGTGGACAGGATATGAAAGCCCTTCGTATGAAAGACGGTGCTATTGTTTCTATTCAGTTAAATGAAGCTTGTTCTTCTGGTTGTGGTTCCTTCCTTGATAACTTTGCAAACACAATGGGTATGAACGTTAAAGAATTCGGAAAGATTGCTTTAATGGCTCAGAAACCAGTTGATTTGGGAAGCCGCTGTACTGTATTTATGAACAGCCGCGTTAAACAGGCACAGAAAGAAGGTGCTTCAGTTGGCGATATTGCAGCAGGTCTTTCGTACTCAGTAATTAAAAATGCTTTGTTCAAAGTAATTAAATTGCGCAAAGCTTCAGATATTGGCGAAAAAGTAGTAGTTCAGGGTGGTACATTCTTTAATGATGCCATTCTTCGTGCTTTTGAAAAAATTGCAGGTGTTCAGGTTTATCGTCCAGATGTTGCCGGTCTTATGGGTGCTTATGGTTCAGCTTTAATTGCTTACGACCAGTGGCGTGACTTAATGGAACCAAAACCTGGAGAACCAGAAGGAACTGTTCATGATGTTCGTTCTGGAATTGCTACATTAAAAGAACTTGAAAACTTCCACGTAGAACTTGATTTGCGCCGTTGTGGAAAATGTCAGAACAATTGTCTTCTTACAATCAACACATTCTCTACAGGAGACGCAGAACGTACTTTCATTACTGGTAACCGCTGTGAACGTGGTGCTGAAATTGAAGGTCAGGTTATTGATGCAAGCAACAAAAAGAACACTGGACTTGATGATGACGATGCTGGTCCAATGCCAAACCTTTTTGAATGGAAATACAAGAGATTATTTAATTACGCTCCAAGAAGACCAGAAGATGCTCCAATGGGAGATGTTGGTATTCCACGTGTACTTAATATGTATGAAAATTATCCATTGTGGTTTACTTTCTTCAATGAACTTGGATTCCGTGTTATTTTAAGTCAGCGTTCTTCTCGTACAGTTTACGAAAAAGGATTGGAAACTATTCCTTCTGAATCTGTTTGTTACCCTGGAAAAATCAGCCACGGTCATGTAGAAAGTTTGATTCAGCGTGGAATTAAATTTATTTTCTATCCATGTGCTCCTTATGAAAAACAGGAAGATGCAGGTGCTGGTAACCACTACAATTGTCCTATTGTAACAAGTTATCCAGAAGTTTTGCGTAACAATATTGATTCATTGAGACAGGATCCATCTATCACTTACATGAATCCATTCCTTCCAATTTACGATAAACCTCGTTTGAAGGAACGTCTTTGTGAAGAACTTCTTCCTAAATTCCCACAGTTGACTGCAGCAAAGATTAATGAAGCTGTAGAAAAAGCATGGGCAGAACAGGAAAAATTCCGTGAAGATGTTCGTAAAGCAGGTGAAGATGCTCTTGAAGAAATCATTACAAAAGGTGGCAGCGGTATTGTACTTGCGGGCCGCCCATATCACCTTGACCCAGAGATTAACCACGGTATTCCAGAAATGATTAATGGACTTGGACTTGCTGTTCTTACAGAAGATTCAATTGCTCATCTTGGAAAAATTGAACGTCCATTACGAATTATTGACCAGTGGGTTTATCATAACAGACTTTATCGTGCCGCTCAGTTTGTTTCAGAAATGGCAAATCTTGAACTTGTACAGCTTACATCGTTTGGTTGTGGTCTTGATGCCGTTACTGCAGATCAGGTTGATGAAATTCTCAGAGCTAAAAACAGAATGTATACTTTGATTAAGATTGATGAAGGTTCAAACCTTGGTGCAGTCAGAATCCGTATCCGTTCATTAATTGCAGCTGTAAAAGAACGCCGCAGAAATAAGGTAAAACCAATTATCCGTTCTTCTGCTTACCATCGTGTTATTTTTACAGAAGAAATGAAAAAAGAATACACAATCATTGGACCTCAGATGTCTCCAATCCACTTCAGGCTTTTGCAGAAAGCATTCCGTAGTGGCGGTTACAACTTTGTAGTTCTTGATGCAGTTGATCCAAAAGCAGTAGAAGCCGGTTTGAAATATGTAAACAATGATGCATGTTATCCTTCTTTGCTTGTTGCCGGTCAGATGATCAGTGCCCTTGAAAGCGGAAAATATGATCTTGATAAAGTTGCACTTATTATCACTCAGACTGGTGGTGGATGTCGCGCTACTAACTATATTGGATTTATCCGTCGTGCCTTAAATGATGCAGGATGGGGACAGATTCCAGTTCTTTCATTAAGTGCTCAGGGTTTTGAAAAAAATCCAGGCTTCAAATTAAATCCAAGATTACTTGCAAACCTTGTCAGATGTCTTGTTGTTGGTGATGTATTGATGCGAGTTCTTTATCGTACACGTCCATATGAAGCAGTACAGGGCAGTGCAAATCAGCTTTATGAAAAGTGGAATGCAATTGCAGAAGAAAAATTTGCAACATATATTTCAACAAAAGAATACAACAAACTTTTGAAGAATATTATTAAGGAATTTGATGAACTTCCTCTTAAACCAATTAAGAAACCACGAGTTGGTGTTGTAGGTGAAATTCTTGTTAAGTTCCATCCAACTGCAAATAATCAGATTGTAGAAACAATTGAACGTGAAGGTGCAGAATGTGTAATGCCTGATTTGTTAGACTTCTTCTTCTATACATTTGCAACAGGTATTTTCCGCCACGAACAGCTTGCTTTCCCTAAGAAAACAGAACGTAACGCAAAACTTTTAGTATGGGGACTTGAATTGTTCAGAAAGAAGATGAAGCGTTATTTAAGAAAGAGCCGTCGTTTTGAAGCACCAAATTCAATCTATGAAATGATGAAAGGTGTTGATGATATCGTTCAGCTTGGTAACATTACTGGCGAAGGATGGTTCTTAACTGCAGAGATGGTTGAACTTATTCATGAAGGTGCACCAAGTATTGCCTGTGTACAGCCTTTTGCATGTCTTCCAAACCATGTAACTGGTAAAGGAATGATTAAGGAATTAAGACGCAGATTCCCTGCCGCTAATATTTCTGCCATCGACTATGACCCTGGTAGTTCGGAAGTAAATCAGCTTAACCGCTTAAAACTTCTTCTTTCTAATGCTCCAATTGGAAATCATCCGGATGAAGTTGAAGAAGGAATTATCAGATTGTCAGACGGATCTCTTGTAAAAGCAGAAGTACGATATGCAGAAGGTAGTTCTGGTTGTACTGATACAGATCCAGCTGAACATAACTAAGATTAATCTGAAGAACAGGAGAAGTTTCTATGAAAAAAAAGTTTATTCTATTATTAGTTTTTAATTTTTCTTTATTGATTGCTCCTGTTTTTGCAGAATACAGCAAACTTAATATTCCAGATTCTGCTGATATCCGTCAGCAGCTTGTTGAACCATGGTTTGAAGCTTCTTATGAAGAAATTACTTTTAAGCATCCAGAGTTTTTATCAAATGATGGTGGTCAGAAATTTAAAGTTTTTCTTGAAGAAGATGATTCAAGCTATCATGTTTTTGTAGCAGCCGGCAAACTGATGAATGTAAATGTTTTGTCAGGCGATGGTTTTACAAAGGCAGAACAGTATGTTTATCCTGGAAATCTTCCTGGAACATGGGTTTTAATTAAAGACAAAAAAACAAACAAACCAATCAGAATCAGATACTTTTTTGCTTCAGACAGTGATGTTTATGTTCAGTTTTCTCCAAACGGAAAAACAGCCCTTGCAGATTTAGTTATTTTTGGTAATTATGCAGCAAAAGGCGTTTCTACAGGAGTTCCATTTTCTACTTTCTATACTGCTTCTATTGATGATGTAATTAAACTTACACAGCGCAGTCTTCCATGGAAATATGTGCTTATTAATCCTGCTTTGTATAACGGTGTAATTTCAATGTCATCAAAAATCCAGAGTTCACTTTCAAATATTGTTTATGCAGAAGATGCAATTTACAACGAAAAAGGGGAACTTGTTCAATTAACTGATGGAAAAGAGTTTGCTGCTGGTGCAGATTCAGATGAAAACGGAAAATTGTATTTGTCATCACAGGGCTTTGTAAAATGGATTGCAGATGGAATTGTATATCCACTTTCAGGCTCATACTTAAAAAGAGAACCTTTAGTTGAATATACAACTGATTTTAAAGATATTGGTTATCAGGGCATTTTATCTCAAAAATACAGCCTCTATCTTTCTTTGGACTGGGTACGCAATCTTGCTTCGGCTGTAGTTTCTGTTTATACAGGCCGTGAATACCGTTATTTTAATTCTGGTGTTGATGTTACATTAAATCCATTTGCAGCATCTGTTCTTACTTATGATGACGGAGACCCACGCAGAGGCATTTCTAATACCGTAACTTTTATTAAGGATACTGGTTATAATACTAAAGTTCTTAAATCGCTGTTGTATTTACTGGCGGCCACAGAACCTGATACTTTCTATTTTGGAGCAATCAGAGAAATTGACACTTCAATTGAACCAGAAATGAAAGTTTTCAATAAGTGTGTAGCTTTTTTACCATACTTTAATCAAAACAAGGAGTTTGAATGCAGTGTATTTATAGATGGCAGAATGATTACTCTTGAAGATTTTTGCTTTATCTATAAAAACGACTTCGTTTATCTGACAAAAGTTCGTTCCTCTTTCAACTTCAATCCCTACTAAGAAAAATTAAAACTATGAAAACAAAAATTTTATCTCTATTGATTCTTTTTCTTTCAACATTCTGTTATGCGCAGAAAACAGATTATATGAAAGAACTTAATTCTGCCTATAATCAGCTGAATGATAATCCACAATCTATTCACGTTGCGGCAGAAGTTCAGCGTAAACTTATTCAGATGGAAAAAGGCATTCTTTCTTCCAATATTAAAGATGTTTCTGATGTTTACTACCAGATTCTTGTTTACACAAATTCTATTCTGGGCGATTATCCAAAAGTTCACTCTTATTACGGAAAAATCAAAAATCCTGATGAACAGAGTACTTATCTTGAAGCACTGGCATATGTAAAATCTAAAAATTACAATTCGGCAGAAAATCTTTTGACTCAGTATCTTTTTAAGAATAACAGCCGGGAATTTTCAGAAACAGACACAAATCTTCTTTATGCAAGTGTTCTGGCCCGTCAGAAAAAATATAAAAATGCAGTAGATATTTATTCAAAACTGGAAGGGCAGAAGAAACTTCAGTCAGACAGCCGCATTGAATATGCAAAAGTTTTATTCCTTCAGGGCGAATACAGTCAGGCACAGAAAATTTCTGATCTTGCAAAAAATCCTCTTTCTGATTATTTAAGTGGACTTTGCTGTGTAAATGAAGCTCAGTGGAAAAAGGCTGGGGAATATCTTAATAATTATATCCAAAAACAGCAGAAAAACGCTCCATATTATGAAGAAGCACGTTACTACAACGCATATGCTCTTTATAAAGCCGGGGAATATAAAAAAGCATATAATTTGATTTCAGTATATGCAGAAGAAACAACTCAGCTTGATTTAGGAAGAAAAGCCCATGAACTTGCTGCAAAATCTGCGGTTCTTTGTGGTGATTTTAATTCCGCTGCAACACAGGCAGAAAAATTGATTCAGGTTTGCTTTAATGAAGAAGAAAAACAGGAAGCAATAATTTTCTGTGCAGAAATTTATTCCGACAGTGGAAATTATCAGAAGGCTCTTAATACTCTTAAACCATATACAAATGAAAAATCTGATTTTGCATTGCGATGCTGGAGCAAGAGTGCACTTCTTTATGAAAAATTAAACAACTATGTTCAGGCAGATGCAATTTACGAAAAAATTGAACGGGATTATTCATCAAAACCAGAAGCAGAAGAAGCTTGTTTCCGCAGAGGTGAATTGTATTACAGCCAGAAAAATTATGGAAAGGCAGCAGAAAAATTTGCAGGATACATTTCAAAATATTCTAACGGAAAATTTTTGGAAAACGCATATTATTTCTGTGGTGAAAGTTATTTAAGAAGCGGCGATGATCAGCGTTGTATTTTGCAGACAAAAAAAATGCTTTCAAAATATCCAAACGGAACTTTCTACTATGGTGGAAATAAAAATCTTTTGCAGGCTTACTATAATGCAGGAAATTACGCAGAGGCTCAGAGAATTGCAGAATTCTTAATGAACAACTATCAGGCTCAGGCATTGGCAGACGGAGTTCAGGACCAGCTTT
The DNA here is from genome assembly GCA_024402665.1 of Treponema sp. Classification (GTDB taxonomy): domain Bacteria; phylum Spirochaetota; class Spirochaetia; order Treponematales; family Treponemataceae; genus Treponema_D. The sequence continues at coordinate 10,864 of JAKSTI010000010.1, read as the reverse complement.
CTGTTTTGCGCAAAATTAATGGTGGAACAAGAAGGGATATTGCAGAAAAACGCACTGAATTTGAAAATGCCGGGGGCTACTCTACAAAGCAGGGTCGTCTCATTGGTTTTGAATTATTCAAACTTTACAATGACAGTGGAATGGATGAAAGTGCTGCAACAATGGCAAGAGAATTAAATAATGCAAAAGATTCCAGAGATAAAGATGAACTTTATTATATGGGCGAAATCAATGTTTATTTAAGAAATTATTTGAAGGCCGCAGAATATTATCGTTCAAGTGGAAAAGATAATCAGAATAAGGCTGCCGCTGCACTTTATTCTGCAATTGATGATTTTATTCAGAATGGAAAGATTGGGGATGCAAGAGAGACTGCTAAAACTCTTAAATCTCTTTATCCAGAAAGCAGACAGGCAAAAAATGTTGATGCTTTGTTTAATTATTAAACTGTTGTAATTTAAGGTAATATCTATGATGAAAATAAATAAAAAAATATTAATATCAGCTGCCTTGTTTTGCGGTTTTACTGCAATCCTTAGTGCACAAAACGAACGAATTGAACTTCCTGATTTAACTACTGTTGTTTCAGGAAATAATCAGAGTGAAAAGGCAGAAGCACCGGAACTTACAGATTACACAAATCTGCCTCTTTCTATTAAGCCAGTTGCTCTGGAATATACTCAGGAAGAAGTTGTTTATGAACCTTTTGTGGATGAAGGTTTTTCAGATGATGATGGTCTTTCTACTGGAAAATACGGAATTCAGGGACAAATTGGTGGCGGTTATCCATTAAACTTTTATGGCGATTTTTCTTTGAATGCAGGAGATGATGAAAATCCTTTTAATCTTTCGTTCCTTCATAATACAATTGGCAGTTATGGAACTTATTCTCCTGAAGACGGCTATAATTTCAGTGATACAAAAGTTGGTATTTCACAGCAGTTTGTAAATGGAAATGCTTCTTTTAAGATTTCTGGAATGTATGATGGTCTTTCAAACGGACTTCAGGGAAAATCAACTAATGTAAGTGGAATTAAGCAGGGGCTTTTAAATGCTGGTTTTGATTATGTTCAGAAAATCCCTGTAAAAAATAAAAAAATCGGATTGCAGACAGGAGCCGGCATTTCTGGAGATTTATATAACCGTTATGTAGATTGTCCTGACAGCAGTACAATTTCAACAGACTGGATTAAAAAATCTTACGTTTTCTCTTTTGAGCCTTATGCATTCTTTAACGGTAATTTTGGAAACTTTTCAACAGGTCTTAAAGCAGATTATCTTGTTACAATTGACTGTAACAAAGTTTTGAATACACCAATGCCTTTAATTCCTCAGCAGCGTCTTTTGAACAGAGGCGAAATTAAATTGAATGCAGTTTATGATTCAAAAAATTCCTGGGAATTAAAAGCTGTTGCTGATGCTTCAGTTGTATTTGGCAGTCACTTAAACGAAAATAAAGTGCTTTTCCCATTTACAGCTGGAATTGAATCAAAATATTTTGATTTGAAAGGCGGTATGGAATCTTCTGCCACAAATATTTCATCTTTGGAAAGAAAAAATCGTTTTTCTGCATTCTCATTTATTCCATCAGAAACTTCTTTCTGGTACGGAACATTTATGCTTAAACTTCCATTGGAAAAAGTTTCCTTAAACGCAGGCCTAACTTACAAGACAACAGCCTTTGATAATGGCGTTTGGGAACCTGATTATAGTGCAGTTCCTGGGGCAGAGGGCGTCTATCAGTATACATGTGGAAAAAAAGATTATTTAAATGCAGAATTTAATGCTGCTTTCCGTTATAATAATTTTGATTTTGGTACCAGTTTGAAAATCTGTTTTATGGATACAGCAGTACTTGATGCAGATTTTTATTATGATGTTTTTGCAAAATATACAACTCGTAATAAAAAGTGGGACTTAATTGCTGATATAAATGGTGTCATTGGTGGAGAAGACGCATTTCCTGTTATGGATTTCTCTTCTTACTACAAAATTACATCTTCTGTTCAGGCAGGTGTGGCTGTTCAGGATATGTTAAAATTATTTACTGGTTCAACAAGAACTTATGCAGGCCAGTATGTAAAAGAAAGTGGAAACATTACATTAATAGTTAAATTCAGGGGGTAAAAATGTTATCAACTTTAGCTTCAGGTGGAATTTTAATGATTCCAATTATTATTTGTGGAGTCATTTCAACATATATCATCATTGAACGTTGTATTTATTTTTTCAATATTAATAAACGGGATGCAGAACTTCGCAATACTTTGATTACTGCACTGGAAGTATCTAATTATGAAGGAGCTGTAACTGCATGTGTTGAAGCAGGAACTCCAATGGCAATCGTTGTTAAAAAAGCATTGGACTGCCGTCACTATGAAGAAAGAGACTTGCGTGATTTTGTTGAAGCAGAAATGGATCTTGCAATTCCAAGATTTGAACATCTTCTTACAACACTTGGTACTATTGCAAACATTGCAACTTTGCTGGGACTTTTGGGAACTGTAACTGGTAACATAAAAGCGTTTGGCGTTTTAGGTGCCGGTGGTTCTATGGGAGATCCTTCTTTACTTGCCAGCTCAATTGCGGAAGCACTTGTAACAACAGTAACTGGTCTTTGTGTATCAATTCCATCTGTTATTTTCCATAACTATTTTGTTTCAAGAGTAAACAGACGTATTGCAGAAATGGAATCTGTAGTAACATCTGTTGTTTTAAGACTTACAGGACGTGTTAGATAAAGATGAAAATTAAAGCAAGACGTAACCATCTTCAACCAAATGTTGATATGACTCCAATGATTGATATTGTCTTTCAGTTGATTTTGTTCTTTCTGGTGTCTACAACTTTTGCGGTTTTACCTGGTATAAAATTAAATCTTCCTACAAGCCATACTTCAGAAGATACTTCTGTTCAGGGAATTACAATTTCTGCTGAAAAAGACGGTACTTTATATTTTAATGGCCAGGAAGCAACAATGGATAATCTTGGAGAATTCCTGATTGCCTTTGATTGTGGACCAGTAGAGAAAAAAGATTTTCCTGTAACTTTGCAGGGTGATGCTGAAGTTACAAATGGTACAATCATTCATATTTTTGATATTATCCGTGAAAATGGATTCAGTTTAATTAATTTAAGGACTGCCACAGAAAAATGATTTACCTTCCTTTGTTTGGAAAAGATAGTGAGCCTCATTCTTCAAGCCGTGTTATTGGTTTAGCCGCTACATTCGGTTTCTGGTTTATTTTGTTCATTGTTGTTGCAGTAATAAACCCACGAAAACCTGTAAGTACGCCAGAAATCAAATTTGAAACAGTTCAGCTTGTTTTAAGTCCAGAAGATCACTATATTCCAACTCCTAAGGATGTAAGTCTTGGTGCAGAAGAAGTTCCATTGGAATTTGATGACGCACCTGCTGATTCTTCCCCAATGCCTGTAGATACTGTTCCAGACCCTGTACAGACTGTTCCTGTTCAGCAGCCAAAACCTGTTTCTCCTGTAAAGTCAGAAACTCCGGTAAAAAATTCTACTCCTGTTAAAAATGGAACTCAAAGTACAACAACTACAACATCTGCTCCACGTCCGAGTGAAACTTATGCCACTAGTGTAGAGGATATGATGTCTGCTCAGTTGAATGGTACAAAAAAAGCAGCTGTTTGGGATGGCAGTCTTTTTCAGGATACAACAAAGGCAACAACAAATAATCCTTCTACTGTAAATAAAGTTGTAGATCAGACAAGTTCATTCTCTGGTTCGGCTGCTACTGCTGCAACTGTAAATGAAACAGTTCAGTCCAGCTCTACAAAGACAAGTTCACCAGAAATTGATACAAAGGTATCAGACAGTACTTCTAGCGCCTTAAATAATATTGTAAATACTAAACCTTCAAACTTTTCTTCTTCAACAAATGGTACTAAATCTATTTCATCTTTGAATACTTCTAAAGACAGTACTGGAAAAGTCTCTATTCAAATGTCAGATGGTTCTGCCAGATTATTACTGGAACCATCATCTCCTTCCATTCATCTTTCGGAACTTGCTGCAGCGGCTATTGATGGAAATCGCTCTGTAAAAATAAGTTTCCGTGTAGTAGAAAGTGGCAATGTTCCTCGTGGTGACATTGTAATCACTCCAGAGTCTGTTCTTCCTCTTGTTGTTCGTCAGGAAATTATTGATCAGTTAAGCAAATGGCGTTTTGAAGCCTCTTCTAACATAGCAAAAGCAAGTTTTGAGTATACAATTAAAAAAGATTAAAAATATATACTAGTATGCAAGTTTTTTCTTGCAAAAGATATATGCAGGTAGTATACTAGTATTTGTTAGGAGTACTTTAAAATGGAAATGACTTTACGTTGGTACGGAACAGGTTTTGATTCCGTTACTCTTCAGCAGATTCGTCAGGTACCAGGTGTACACGGCGTAATTACTACATTATACGATTCAGTTCCTGGAGACGCATGGGAACTTGGTGCAATTCAGAAAATTAAAAAAGAAGTTGCAGATGCAGGTCTTAAAATCGCCGGTATTGAAAGTGTAAATATTCACGATGACATTAAAATCGGTGGTGGAGACCGGGATAAATATATAGAAAACTACATTAAAACTTTGGAACGTCTTGGTCAGGAAGACATTCATATGGTTTGCTACAACTTTATGCCTGTTTTTGACTGGACTCGTTCAGAGCTTGCCCGCGTTTGCGAAGATGGTTCTACAGTTTTGGCTTACAACTCAAAAGCAATTGAAGGTGTAAAACCTGAAGAAATGTTTGAACGCCTTGATAAAAATTCAAACGGCTTTGTTCTTCCAGGCTGGGAACCAGAAAGAATGGCTCGTGTTAAAGAATTGTTCCAGATGTACAAGGATGTTACACCAGAAAAACTTTTTGATAACCTTGTTTACTTCCTTAATGCAATCATGCCAGTTTGTGATAAATACAATATTGATATGGCAATCCATCCGGATGATCCTGCATGGCCAGTATTTGGTCTTCCTCGCATTATTACAAATCAGGAAGGCGTAGTAAAAATGCTTAATGCAGTTCCAAATCCACACAATGGATTAACTTTCTGTACAGGTTCATATGGTACAAACCGCAAAAACGATCTTTGTGAATTTATTAAAGCTGCACAGGGAAGAATCCACTTTGCTCATGTTCGTAACCTTAAGTTCAACACAGCAATTGATGATCCTGTAAAAGACTTCCAGGAATCTGCTCATCTTTCTTCAACTGGTTCTTTTGATATGTTCAAAATTGTTAAAACTTTGTATGAAACAGGTTTTGATGGAGTTATCCGTCCAGACCACGGCCGCATGATCTGGGGCGAAAAAGCTATGCCAGGTTACGGTTTGTACGACCGTGCTTTAGGTGCCTGTTACTTGCAGGGCTTGTGGGAAGCATGTGAAAAATCTATCGACCGCAGCGGAGTAAAAATCTATAGATAGATTTTTTAAATTAAGAATTATGAATTAAGAATTAAGAATTGGAGCAATGATTGGAAAAAAATAATGTAATTGTTGATAAGAGTAAGGCTTTTGCGCTTAGAATTATTCGGATGTATAAGTATTTGGTTGATGAGAAAAAAGAATTTGTATTATCAAAACAGGTACTTAGAAGCGGAACTAGTATTGGTGCTAACATTCGGGAAGGAGTAAGGGGGCAATCGAAGGCTGATTTCTATGCAAAATTACATATATCCTTGAAAGAAGCAGAAGAAACTGAATATTGGCTTGAATTACTTTATGAAAGCGATTTTCTTCCAGAAAAGGAATATAAAACTATTTATTCGGATTGTGAGGAATTAATAAAACTTTTGGTCAGCATAGTTAAGACTCAAGTTAAATAATTCTTAATTCTGCATTCTAAATTCTTAATTATACGGAGTATAAAATGAAACTTACAAAAGAAGGAATTAAATCATCTGAATGGGCTGAAAAGGGCTATTCTCTTCCTAAATTTGATTTTGATAAAGTTCAGAAGGCAACTAAAGAAGCTCCTTTCTGGATTCACTTTGGTGCTGGTAATATTTTCCGTGCTTTCCAGGCTAATGTTGTTCAGGAACTTTTGAATAAAGGTGTTCTTGATGCAGGTCTTGTTGTAGCAGAAGGTTATGACTACGAAATCATTGAAAAAATGTACAAGCCACACGATAACATTGGTGCTCTTGTAACATTAAAATCAACTGGTTCTGTAGAAAAAACTGTAGTTGCATCTATTATGGAAAGTTTGACTGCCGACAGCGAAAACGAAGCTGACTGGGCTCGTTTGTGCGAAATCTTCCGTAATCCTTCGCTTCAGATGGTAACTTTCACTATTACAGAAAAAGGTTATCTTCTTAAAAATGCTGCCGGCGTTATGATGCCAGGCGTTGAAGATGACTTTGCTGCAGGTCCTGTCCTTCCAAAATCATACATTGGTAAAGTTGTAACTTTACTTCATGAACGTTTTGCCAACGGTGAGCTTCCTGTGGCAATGGTAAGTATGGATAACTGTTCACACAACGGCGATAAGCTTTATGCTGCTGTTCGTGAATTTGCAGAAGAATGGGAAAACCGTGGAGTTTGTAAACCTGGATTCTTGGCTTACATCAACGATGAATCTAAAGTATCTTTCCCTTGGACAATGATTGATAAAATCACACCTCGTCCCGATAGCAAAGTTGAAAAAATTCTTGCAGATGACGGCATTGAACAGCTGGAGCCAGTAATCACTTCTAAAAAAACTTATGTTGCTCCTTTTGTAAACGCAGAAGAAGTTCAGTATTTAGTAATTGAAGATAAATTCCCTAATGGCCGCCCAGAATTGGAAAAAGCAGGCTTGTATTTTACAGACCGTGCAACTGTAGACAAGGTTGAAAAGATGAAGGTTTGTACTTGTTTGAACCCACTTCACACATTCCTTGCAGTTAGTGGTTGTTTGCTTGGTTATACTTTGATTGCTGACGAAATGAAAGATGAAGATTTGCTTCGCCTTGTAAAACGTCTTGGTTATGAAGAAGGTCTTCCTGTTGTAGTAGATCCTGGAATTATTAAACCAAAGAACTTTATTGATGAAGTTGTAAATATCCGTATTCCAAATCCATTTATGCCAGATACTCCACAGCGAATTGCCTGCGATACTTCTCAGAAGCTTAGCATCCGTTTTGGTGAAACAATTAAAGGTTATTTGGCTCGTAAAGAACTTAGCGTAGATTCATTCGAAGTTATTCCATTGGTAGAAGCTTTGTGGCTCCGTTATTTAATGGGAGTAGGTGATGATGGAAAAGCTTTTGAACTTTCTCCAGATCCACTTTTGAATGATGTTTGCCCTGTTGTAGCAAATGTTAAACTTGGAGAAAAGTTTGATGTTCACGCAACAGTAGAACCACTTTTGAAACGCAAGGAAATCTTTGGTGTAGATTTATACGAAGCAGGCCTTGGTGCAAAAGTTGAGGCATACTTTGAAAAATTAACTGCCGGCGTTGGTGCAGTACGAAATACTCTTAAGAGTATTTCGTAATTAAGAATTATGAATTAAGAATGAAGAATTAGGAGGGGAAAGCCTTCCCCTAACTCGCACTTCGTTGCTCGTTACCCCTTCGAGCGGGGACACCCCGCAACGCCCCGAAGTAAACTGATTCTTCATTAAAAGAGAATATTTAGAACTAAGAAGCAGTATTTAAGAAAAATTCTTAATTCTGCATTCTTAATTCTTAATTTCGAGGCAAATATGATTACATTTATGAATAAAGGTTTTCTATTGCAAACAGCTACCGCGAAGCAACTCTACCACACCTTTGCCTCGCAGGAACCAATTTTTGACTTTCATAATCACTTGTCTCCACAGGAAATGTATGAAAACAAAACTTTGGGAAATCTTGCAAATGCTTGGTTAGATCACGACCACTACAAATGGCGTGCAATGCGTGCCGCTGGTGTTCCTGAAGAGTTGATTACTGGTCATATCCGTCTTGATGGAACTGTTAAAAGTGATGAAGAACGTGGTGGTGCAGCTGCTGTAGAAAAAGCTGACTACGAACGTTACCTTGCTTTCGTCCGCACTTTGCAGGGATGTATTGGAAATCCTCTTTACCACTGGAGTCATTTGGAACTTCAGCGCTATTTTGGAATTATGGAGCCAATCACAGAAGCAAATGCAAAGGAAATCTGGGATAAATGTAATGCACTTTTGACAAAACCAGAATTCGCTCCTCGTGGTCTTCTTGAAAAATTAAATGTAAAGGCTCTTTGTACAACTGATGATCCTTTAGATAACTTGGAATATCATAAAAAGCTGGCTGCTGAATGGAAAGCAGTTCAGGTTCGTCCATCTTTCCGTCCAGATTTGGCAATTAATGCTGAAAGTCCTGCTTATCCTGCATATATTTCAAAATTGCAGGAAGTTACTGGCGTACAGATTAAATCAATCGACGATATGATTAAGGCTTTTGGAATCCGTATGGACTATTTTAAGGCTTGCGGTTCTGTAGTCAGCGATCATTCTTTGGAAACTGATTTCTACATGCCAACTACAAAAGATGATGTAAATTACATTTTTGAAAAAGCATGGATTGGTAAAAAACTTAGTCACGATGAACTTGCTCAGTACAAAGGTTATGTTTTACAGGAACTTGGAAAGCTTTATGCCGAAAAAGGTTTTGTAATGCAGATTCACATTGGTGCTTTGCGTGACCAAAACGGTGCAATGCTTGCCGCTGCCGGAAAAAATATTGGTGAAGACAGCCTTCACGACTTCAATTTTGCTCCTCAATTAGGTGCAGTACTTAATGGAATTTACAGTGCATGCAATAATTCCGCATTCCGCATTCCTAATTCAGCATTTCCAAAGGTAATATTGTACAACTTGAATCCAAAAGATAACGATGCACTTGCAACAATGGCTGCAAACTTCCGTAACTGTATTTTTGGTCCAGCCTGGTGGTTCTGTGATCACAAAGACGGTATTGAAGAGCAGATTCGTGTTTATGCAAGAACTTCAACTTTAGGAAATTATGTAGGAATGCTTACAGATTCAAGAAGTTTCTTAAGCTACCCAAGACACGAATATTTCCGCCGAATCCTGTGTAACTACATTGGAAACCTGGTAGAAAATGGTGAATTCCCATGTGATGAAAAATTGCTGGGAGAGATGGTAAAGAATATATCATATAAAAATAGTATTGATTTTTTTAAAATATAAACCGCAGATGAACGCTGATAAACGCAGATGATTGAATGAATTGTTTATAACCTTTATCTGCGTGCATCCGCGTGTATCTGCGGTTATAAAGATGTCCTTAGGAGGATATAACTGTCATGAACGACGTATTAAAAAAGATTGGTGAAACTGGAATTATCCCAGTAGTAGTATTAAACGATGCTAAAGATGCAGAGCCATTGGCTGAAGCTCTTGTAAAAGGTGGTCTTCCTTGTGCAGAAGTAACATTCCGTACAGCTGCTGCAGAAGAATGCATTAAATTAATGTCAAAAAAATTCCCTGAAATGTTTGTAGGTGCTGGTACAGTTCTTACAACTGAACAGGTTGACCGTGCAATTGGTGCTGGCGCTAAGTTCATTGTAAGTCCAGGATTTAATCCAAAAGTTGTTGAATATTGTATTAAAAATAATTATCCAATCTGTCCTGGAATTATGACTCCAACAGAACTGGAAATGGCACTTGGCTTTGGTCTTGATGTAGTTAAATTCTTCCCAGCAGAAAATGCCGGCGGATTAAAAATGATTAAAGCAATGGCTGCTCCATACACAATGATGAAGTTCATGCCAACAGGTGGAATTAACGCTACAAACGTTCGCGACTACCTTGCCTGCGACAAAATCTTAGCATGCGGTGGCAGCTGGATGGTAAAAGGCGATTTAGTAAAAGAAGGTAACTTCGCCGAAATCGAAAAATTGACTCGCGAAGCCGCAGAAATTGTAAAAGAAATTCGTGGTTAATTTATATAATCATAAAAAGGATTAAAAATTTCATTTTCTTCGGGTTTTTAGGGCAGAGCCCTAAACGGTGCTTGGGGAAGATGAGGGTTTTAGGGAGAAGAAACCCCACGCTTCCGAGTAGAAGGGGGTTCTTCTCCCTAAATTAGGGGATTCTTAAGGGATCCCCCTTAAGGAGTATATATGAAAGTAGTAACATTTGGTGAAATTATGTTAAGACTTGAACCAGAGGGATATTTCCGCTTTGTTCAGGTTGATAAAATGACTTCTACATTTGGTGGTGGAGAAGCTAACGTTTCTGTATCTTTGGCTAATTATGGTTTGGATTCTTATTATGTAACAAAACTTCCAAAACACGAAATTGGTCAGGCTGCAATCAATTCTTTGCGCCGCTATGGTGTAAATACAAATTACATTGTTCGTGGTGGAGACCGTGTTGGTATTTATTACAACGAACGCGGTGCTTCTCAGCGTGGTTCAAAATGTATTTATGACCGTGCTCATTCTTCAATTGCAGAAGCTAAACCAGAAGATTTTGACTGGAAAACAATTTTCCAGGATTGTAAATGGTTCCATTTGACTGGTATTACTCCAGCTTTAGGTGGAAACATGGTTCAGATTTGTATTGAAGCTTGTAAGGCTGCAAAGGCTGCTGGTGCAACAGTAAGCTGCGACTTGAATTACCGCGGTAAACTCTGGACTCGTGAACAGGCTCGTGAAGCAATGACAGAAATCTGTAAATATGTTGATGTTTGTATTTCTAACGAAGAAGATGCAAAAGATGTATTTGGAATTGAAGCTGAAAATACAGATATTAATGGCGGAAAACTTAATAAAGAAGGCTATAAATCAGTTGCAAAACAGCTGGCAGACAAATTCGGTTTCCAGAAAGTTGCAATTACACTTCGTACATCAATCAATGCTAACCGCAATAACT
>JAKSTI010000001.1 GCA_024402665.1 Treponema sp. | reverse complement strand
ATCAATAGAAATTGATATTAAAAGTTTATCACAACATCTAAATGTATTATTGTTTCTTTCCGAAATTTTTTTTCGAGGTGAAATTATGAATACTGCTATAATTAATGAAATTAAATTAAGAATGAAAGATACACTTTTACCTGAGCAAATCATAAAACTTGAAAGTGTATTAAAAGATGTTTTAAATCTTAATAATCAACAACAAAGTAAAGATTTAATAAAACTATTTATATTTACAAAAAAATCGGAAGGTAGATCGGCAAGAACAGAAACTTATTATACGCAAGTTCTTAGAACTTTTGAACAAGAAATTACAAACATAAGATATGCTTCATCCGAAGATATTCGTTTATATCTATACAATTACCAAAATAAAACAAAATGTTCTGCTCTTTCAATTGACAACATAAGACGAATTTTATCAAGTTTCTATAACTGGTTAGAGAATGAAGATTATATTTTAAAAAGTCCTATGCGCCGAATAGGAAAAGTCAAAATTCCAACAACGATAAAATCTGTCTATACAGATGAAAACATAGTAATAATGAGAGAAATGTGTTCTAATAACATAAGAAATCTAGCCATTTTTGATTTACTTCAGTCATCTGGATTAAGAGTTGGAGAATTAGTATCATTAAATAAAAATGATATAAACCTTGAAAATCAAACTGCGATTGTATATGGAAAAGGTTCAAAGGAACGATGCATATACTTTGATGTAAAAACAAAAATGAGTCTAAAGAAGTATATGGAATCAAGAAAAGATAATGAACCTGCCCTATTTGTGACAGATAGAAAAGTCTCAAAAAAGCATAAACATCGACGCCTTAGTATAAATAGTGTAGAACATATTATACGAGATTGTGGAAAACTGTGTAACAACATAAAGGCCTATCCTCATAAATTCAGGAGAACTATGGCTACAAGAGCTATAGATAAGGGCATGCCTATTGAACAGGTACAAGTATTACTTGGTCACACAAAAATTGATACAACATTAAGATATGCGCAGGTTCAACAAAAAAATGTAAGGTATTCTTATCAAAAATATATTGGATAAATCACTAAGTGATAAGGAATAAAAAAAAATTTACCTCTCAAAATTGTCTTCAACTTTTGTAGTACACTTCAAAAGATAAACTTGTGCTTTTAGGCTTTTCTAATTCCTTATCACATTCAGCAAATTAGTTACTTCGGTCTTTCTGTATGATGTATTATTGTCCTGAACGTAAGTCAAATATTCTTCGGCCTTTGCGTTATCATTTAACTGCATACAAACTTTTGCCAGTTCAATGTAAGCATCCCAGTTGCGGGCATCCATTTTAATTAAATCTGTATAAGTTGTTTTTGCATTGTCATATTCATAATTCTTAGCATAAGCTTTTGCAAGGTTTGCTCTAACATCAGTATTTTTAGGATCAAGTCTCATTGCATTCTGATAGAACTTAATTGCATTAGAGAAATCTTCTTTTTCAAGATAAGCACTACCAAGATTATTATTTGCTTCAAAGTTATTATTTTCTTTCTGATAAACTTCAAGGAACAATTTAAGAGCTAAATCAACTTCAGGAGGATTCAATTCCATGTACATATTTCCAAGGTTAATTTTTGTCTTAACATGGTCTGCATTATATGACAAAACTTCCTTATAAATTGGGATTGCTGTTTCTTTCTTTCCAGTTTTATCAAGAACAAGGGCATAGTTATAAACAACATTTGCTTTATCTACAGAAGACTGCAAATATGATTTTGCTTCATATGCTTCTTTTGCGTATTTAACTGCTTCATCAACTTTTCCTGCATCATACAAAACAGTAGAAAGATTGTATTTTGTAAGAGTCATATCTTTACTTGGTGTAAGCATTGTGATTGCGCGTCTGTAACTGTCTTCTGCTTCTGAATAATTCTTGCGTTTATAATATGCAGAACCAAGCTCCATTGCGGCAGAAGAGTTTACATTATTGATTTTCAAAACATTTTTGTATGCTTCAATTGCACCCTGATAATCCCCACGACCAGCAAGAATACGTGCTTCTTCCAGATATGCTTTTTCATGACGAGGATCAATTTCTTCTGTTTTTCTAAAGGCAGCAAGTGCAGCATTTTCGTTCTTAAGCATTTTCTGTGTTAAACCAAGATTATATCGGCTAGGTGCAAAATCATTTTTACATTCACAAGAGCGAGTAAATGATGTTGCTGCATCTGTATAGCGTTTTAATGTGTACTGAATTTTTCCAAGATTATACCAGTATAAATATCTGTTTGGATCATCAACCGCTTCTGCAGCCGCTTTTAATTCTTTTTCTGCAAGATTGTAATCTTTATTGTTGATTGCGTTCTGAGCCAGTACATTATGGGCACCAGAATCATTTGGATTATCTTTTAATGCTTTTTCTGCATAGTTCACAGCTTCTTTCATTAAACGTTCTCTGTCTGCAGGCGATTTTGCATTTTCTGCAGCATCAAGTAAGGCCTGTGCAATTTCAGATTCTTTTGATGCCCCGAAATTAGGATTTCCCGGAACTGTAGGCATCATAGAAAGAGCATTGTTAAAATATTTCATTGCATCATTAAGATTTCCTGCAGCAAGTGCATCTTTTCCTTTCTGAATTTCTGCATTTACAGCATCAATCTTTGATTTAAGTTCTGCATCCTGTTTTGCAAGTTCAGCTTCTTCTGCTTTGCGTTTTTCTTCTTGTAAACGTCTTTCTTCGGCAGCGGCCTGTGCAGCAGCTCTATCAGAATCATCTCCATTATCAGAGTTTCCTGAATTCTGAAGTCGCATTAAATCTTCCATTGCCTTACGATTTTCTTCTGCCTGTTTATTAATCTGCGCCATTGCATCAGAAAGACCAGAAGTATCAAAATTCAACTGAAGATTATCTGGATAAGAAGGAATGATTGTTGTTGTGTTTCCACCTTCCCCTTCAACTGCTTTTTTCATGTCGATGATTTTATTCCACAAATCCCAGATGTCATCATCATCGCCATATTTTTCTATAAAATCATCAAGTTTATCTAAAGCTCTGTCAAATTCACCTTTTCCGGCATATCTTACTGCAACAGCCTGAACTGCACTTTTTTCTCTTTCTCTAGAAGATGAACTGCAGCTTCTGATTCCTCTGAGAAGTAACCACAAAAGAATTAAAATAATAATTCCCGCAATTATTATGATGATTACCTTTTTACGCTTTTCTTTTTTAAGTTCCTTTTCTTCTTCAGTAAGTTCTTTTTTTACAGGAGTTTTTTCAGCGTCTTTTTCTTCACCAGAAGTAGTATCAGGAGTTTTTTCTTCGACTGATGTTTTCTTAGTTCCTTTATTTGCAGGAGCTTTTTCTGTTTTAACATCTTGGGACTGAGTGGCTGCTTTTTTTTCTGCTCTGGCAGCTTTTTTTTCTGCAGCTTTCTGTTTTGAGTTCTGTACGAATAATACGAATTTTTCTTTACCGGCTATACACTTTTCTTTTGTAAAATTAAAAGCTTTTACAGAGAAAGCAGCAACTGCTTTTCCGGCAACAATTGCATAGACTTTAATTTTTCCACAAATGAATACTGTCTTTTCAGCAATCCACTTACCGGCAATAACCAGTTTATCTTTAACAAGAATTAAAATTTCTACAGTTTTTACTTTAATTTTTTCGAAATCAATTTTCATACCGAACTTTCTCCATCAGTCTTCTATAGAATAACTTTAAAGAGAATGATTTCTCTAGTCAAGTTCTAGTCAAGTTCAGATTCATATTCGTAATCAATAATGTCTTCTGCACCAGAACTCATATTAGTAGAATCAGTATTCTGTAAAGAATTAGCAACGTCCTCAAGCATTTTGCGTCTTCTTTCTTCTTCAATAAGTCTAAGTTCTTCAGCCGCTTTTTCTGCAGCAATACGTTCTTCTTCCTCTCTCTGAAGCTGTTCTGCTTTCTGGCGTTCAAGTTCCTTTTCAAGAATAGCAGCTTCTTCTGCTTTACGTTCCGCTTCTTTAGCAGCCTTTTCTTCTGCCTCTGCCTGCTCTTTCATATGACGTCTTAACAAAGCAAGAATTTCTTCAATCTGAGGGCGCTGTGGATCATTTGGTTCAAGTTCAAGGAATAATTCATAATCATCAATACACTTAGGATATTCCTTTGCCATAAGATATGTATTTGCTCTATTTAATAATGCTTTTGTATAAGACTTATCCATAGTGAGAGTTAATGAATAACTTCTTGCAGCATTTGCATAATCACCTAATGCGTAATAAGAGTTTCCCTGATTAAATGCAAGAATCTTTTTATCTGTATCTGGCATTCTGATTCCTTTTGCAAACGCATCTACAGATTTTGAGTAATCCCCAATCTGAAAATATGCTAATCCAAGATAGTTATAAGCATCTGGTGAAGCTTTTCCAGACATGATTTCTTTTTCAAGGGCACTAATAGCTAAATCGGGTTTATTAGTTCTAAAATATTTTTCACCCTCTGATTCTCCAAAAACAATACCGGAAGTGAGGAAAGTCAAAATCATAATACAAAGGCAAAATCTTCTATTCATAGCCAGGCTCCCATTTGACATAGTTACTAAATTTCAATAATCTTATTTAATTATCGGTTTGCGATTTTTTAACTTCATTATTAAAACTAACAAAACACAACAAGGTTTCAGTTGTGAATAAATCAGGAGAGTCATATGAGCTTTCAAATTGTAATAATTACAGTTTTAGCAGTCATTATTTCAGCACTTTTATTTTTGGTAATAAAAAGCATGGTTCTCCCTAAAAAGCTTGATGTAATTCCTAGATTACTTAAGCAAGATAAAACTCAGAACGCCATCAAAATTGCCAAACAGATTATTTCAAAAGATCCAAAAAACTTCCAGGCTCACTACTATTTAGGAAAAGCATATATAAAGGAAGGTAAACCAGAACTTGCACTTATTGAATACAAACTCGTAAATGAAAATGCTCTTTTTGGTCAGGGAATTAATGAACTTTCATTTAGAACTGAATATGCAGATTTATTAATGAAACATAATCAGACTAATGAAGCCCTTAAGAACTATATTTTGCTTACAAAACTTGATCCACGTAATCCGGAAGTATTCTATAATGCAGGCCGTTTATACGAAGATAACAACAGATATGATATTGCACTTGGATTAATGCAGAAAACAGTAGCTCTTGATAAACGTCACGCAAAAGCTCATGCAGAAATTGGTCTTATGTACTACCGCATGAAAAACTTTGTTGATGCAAGAAAAGAAATTGATATTTCACTTAAATTAAGTCCAGATACATATGCTTCTTACTATTATCTTGGAAAAATCCAGAAGGATTCTAAAGATATTCCAGCTGCTTTAAAATCTTTTGAAAAAGCACAGAGAGACCCTGAATTAAAACAGAAATCAGTTATTGAACACGGTACTTGTTTTATGCTGGCCGGTCGTTATGATAATGCCGCTTTAGATTTCCAGAGAGCAATTGAACTTGACAGAGACAATATGGCATCTGAAACAATTTATGCCCGCTATTTCCTTGCAACATGTATGGAAAAACTTCGTAAGATTGATAAGGCTATTGAGCAGTGGGAAATTATTTATAAAAGAAATAAAACTTTCCGCGATGTAAGTGCAAAATTGTCTGAATATAAAGATCTTGATGCAAACGATTATCTTAAAGATTACTTAACTTGCAGCAATGATGAATTCCCTATGATTTGTAAAAATGCAGCAGAAAAAGGAATGAAAATGCAGTGCCTTTCTGTTGAAAATAAAAAATGGGGTTGTCTTATTACTGCTGTTGATAAAAAAGATGATTCATGGATGTCTGTCCGCAAACAGGTTATGTATCTTCGTTTTTACAGAGAACCAGAAGCTGTTGAAGATTCAGTAGTCAGAGAATCTCTTGATGAATTAAAATCTTTGAACTGTGTAAAGGGATTCATTTTATCTAGTTCAGGATACACTAATACAGCTAAAAGACTGGCAGAAGGTAGACCTATTGAATTAGTTGATAAAGAAAAACTTGAAAAGATTCTTTCTGCTGCTGGTGCAAAATGAAAATACTCTGCGTTTCCGACTATGTAGATCCACTTATTTATAATCAGCAGGTAAAAAAAATATTTCCTGACATTGATGGAATTCTTTGTGCAGGTGATTTACCTATGGATTATGTTGATTTCATTGTATCTGTTTTTAACAAACCTACATATTTTATTTTTGGAAACCACAACTTAAAGGAATTTTCTTACTATCATAAAACTAATAATTCTATGCCCGGAAACATGAACAAAGATGCAGAAATGAGTCATGGGCATGGAGCAAAGTATTTAGGATTTAAATCTTCAATAGAATATGACTTGCAGTATACAGATCCCCAAACTGGTAAAAAAACACCTTTGCTGATTGCAGGCGTTTCTGGTTCATTAAAATATAATAACGGATTAAATCAGTATTCAGACTTTCAGATGAAAATGAAATTACTGATGATGGTTCCAAAATTATTAATCAACAAATTGCGTTTTGGCAGATACCTGGATATTTTCCTTACTCACGCTACACCAAGACACATTCACGACCATGAAGATCCATGCCACAAAGGTTTTGAATCCTTCAACTGGTTTATAGAAAAATTTAAACCAACTTATATGGTCCACGGGCATATCCATTTATACGATTTAAGAGAGGAAAGAGTTTCTAAACATCAAGACACAGTGGTTGTAAATGCCTACTCCCACTATGTTATTGAATTACCGATACAGGAGGAAAATAAATAATGGACTTACATAAAGCACAATCAGAAGAAGACTTTAACAGAGCAAGAAACAAAGCATTGTTCAATGAAATTCAGCATTTATTGAATCCTGAAGAAGTAAATCTTATTTCACTTAATGATGTAAAACAGTTGATCAAGCCTCAGAATGAAACTTATATTGGAATGAAAGTAATTCCTATTGATAAGATTGTTGGCAGTGAGGGTCGCTATAAGGATTTTGACAATCATTTTTTCCCAAAGAGTTCTTTTTTAAGAAACAGATGGGAACATGTAGATGAAGCAGCAATTAAGTTTATTGATTTGCCTCCAATTAAAGTTTACGAACTTGCAGGTCTTTATTTTGTAAGAGACGGAAATCATCGTGTTTCTGTTGCAAAATCTCGTGGAACTGAATTTATTGATGCAGAAGTGGTTTCCCTTCAGAGTGAAATCAAACTTAAAACATCAAATAATATGGCAGATCTCTTAAAACAGATTATTAATTATGAAAAACGTGTTTTCTATGCAGAAACAAGTTTTGGTGACATTACAGATTACTGGTGTTTGGATTTCTCTGCTGCCGGTAAATACGATGTTATTTATAATCACATTTTAACTCATAAATATTATATGAATCAGGAAAAAGAAGAAGAAGTTTCTATGGAAGATGCTATTAATTCCTGGTATCACAATGTTTATGGTCCAATTGTAGCTTCAATCAGACAGAAAAAAATCCTCAAAAAATTCCCAAAAAGAACTTTAGGCGATTTATATGTATGGATTGTCCGCTACTGGGATTTGCTTAAACAAAAGTTTGGTGAAGAAGTAAATATTGATTCTGCAGTTGAAAATTTTACTAAAAAATACAGAATTCCGTTGTATAAGCAGGTAATTAACCAAATTAAACGTATTGTTTTAAGAAAAGCAATCGACAATTCAATCAATGAGAATGATGTAAATCTGTAAAAAACATCAAACCAAACCCATTTCTTTTTCTCACAAATGACCATCCTTTTTTCTTGACGGTTAAATATTTCAATGATAATATTAATATTAAGTCAAAAATGTTTAAAATTTTTTTTAAGGAGCAAAAATTGACTCTTGACGATTACATCCAGACACCTTTGTATATCGCAGCAGGCATTGCCATTCTTGTAATTCTCTTGCTTTCTTTAATAAAAGTAAGAAAAACAGGAAAAGTAAGCTTTATTTTTTACATGATGGCAGCAGTTGTTATCTGTGGTGTTGTTTATTCATCTGTAAAAGATCAGTACACTTATTTAGTTTATACAATTATTCTTGCTGAATTCCTTGCAGTTCCATATCTTATTATTAAAATTTTCGACACTCCTGAAAGACAGGAAAAACGAAACGCAAAAAAGAACCAGGAAATTGCAAATACTAATACAGATCAGGTAGCAAAAGAAAAGCTTCTTGAAGTTGAAAGAAAAAATAAACGTATTCTTGAAGTAAATCAGGAATTGATTTCAAAAGTTTCTACTTTCTTCTCTACAGAAAATAGTATGGAAAGCTTCCTTGAATACTGTAATACATTCATTGCTGAAAAAGTAACAGCAGATGGTTGTGTAATTCTTCTTGCAGATGATTATGATAACGGGCTTGCAGTTAAATCATTAACAGGTGTATTCCCTCCACCATATAAATTGCCAGAAGATTTGCCACATAAACCAATTCGTGTAGAAACAAACCTTAGATTTGCTACATTCCCTCTTAATGGAAACATTTTTGGTGATATTTTTACTGAAGGAAACCCTCTTTTAGTAAAAGATTCTATTAAAGAACCAAGAATCTACCAGAATGGACCTGAAGAATTCTTAAGATGTGGATCATATATTTTTGTACCAATCAAACAGCAGGATTTAGTAATTGGTGTTGTTGGTCTTTCAAGATTACCTGAAAAAGAAAAATTCAATGAAAAAGAATTTGATGAAGCATGTATTTTGACAGATGCAATTTCTACATCATTAAAACCACTTTACAGCTTCCTTGCTTATGCAGAAAAAGCAGAATTGAGTAAAGACGGTACAATTGCTACAAAATATCAGAAAGATTTGCTTCCTGCAAAACTCCCTGTTATTAATAATCTCCAGATTGGATGTTTCTCTAATCCTGTAGAAAATGTTTGTGGCGACTTCTATGACGTTTTAGTTTCAAGAAAGGACAGAATTTCTTTTGTAATGGCTGATATTGCCGGAAAAGGAATGAATTCCTTAGTTGTAATGATTATGATTCGTGCAATTTTGCGTCTTGCCGTAAATACTGCTCAGTCAGCATCAACAATTCTTTCATGGGCAAACAGAGGTATTTGTCTTGAAAGTTCAAAAATTGACCATTTTGCAAGTGTTGCTTTAATCAACTACAACAGCACTACAAAAGAAGCTCAAATTGCAACTTGTGGTAATAACCCTGTTTACTTATACAGTGCATCTAATAAGCAGTTATCTCAGATTTCAGTTCCAACTGAACCAATGGGAGTTGAAAAAGATACTGTTTATTCTGATATAAATATAGCTCTTAATGAAGGTGATATTATTGTTACCTGTACTGATGGTTTACTTGAATCATTAAATGAAAATGGTGTACAATATAGCACTGAGAGCTTGAAGAAAGTAATAATTAAAAACTGTAATGCAAGTGCCAAAGATATTACAAATCGCGTAAAAGAAGATTTGAAAAAATACTCTGACAGCACACAACAATATGATGACCAAAGTCTTCTGGTTATTAAAATACAATAGAAAAGGAGCTTCTTTATGGAATTAAAAATACGCAAAAATGGTGATGTTTACATCATTGACGTAACCGGAGAAATGGATCTCTACAACTCCTACAAATTAAAAGAACTTGTTATGAAGATGTTGGAGAAAAACGTAAAAGATTTCGTTATTAATCTTGAACAGGTAGATTACATTGACTCGTCTGGAATTGGTGCGCTTATTTACATTTGTTCAACAATCAAGAAGATGAATCTTAAATTGGCAATCTCAAATATTCACGGTTCGGTAAAAAAGGTTATTGAACTTACAAAATTGATGGGCTACTTCCCAATTGCAAATAGTGTTGAAGAAGCACTTCTTATGGTAAAAGAATAAGCTTATAGTCACAAAAACTTATTTAGGAGATTTTAAGTGTTACAGGAATTTAAAGAACTTAGATCAGATGAAAATGATCCATTATTTGATAAAACAAATATGCTCAAAAAGGAATTTCCTTCTGATTTTAGACAGATTCGCTACTTTACATTATTAATTGTGCAGTCAGCTCCAACAGAAATTAAGGAATTAAACCTTCTTGAACAGCAGATTAGTGAAGTTATCAAAAATGCTGTAAAACATGGAAACCATTGTGATATTAATAAAAAGGTAACTGTATGGTATTCATTCAGCCCTACTCATGCACATATTATTGTTCAGGATGAAGGTGAAGGATTTACAGACCTTGAAAAATGGAATGAATTCAATAAAAAACGTATTGAATGTCTTCATAATAATGACTTTATGGAACTTTCTAATTATGTTTCATTCCGTACAAAAGAATCTGACAGCCAGGATGGTGGTAACGCTTTGTTTGCTGCTTTGGAATACTGGAATGGTGGATTTGTATACAATGGAAAAAAGAATGCTGTTGCTATGCTTAAAAAATATCAGCAGAAATTCCATAATGTATCTGATGCAGAATAAATTAATTGCATAAAAAAAAAGAGCGAATCTTTGATTCGCTCTTTTTTTTTGTTTAATAATAATTTTAAATAAAAAAAATCCTTACTTGAATCAAGTAAGGATTGATTATTGGAGATGGGGGGAATTGAACCCCCGTCCGAAAAAGTAAACCAGGTACCTCTACAAGTTTAGTTATGCGAGGTGGTTGTCGGGGACCGGTAGCAGCATAACAAGCGTCGTTCCCTTATTCTGATAAAATGTCCCAAATAATGATCAGAAACACTAAATGGCAAGTCCCGATAGGTAAAAGACTAACCAGCAACGCGGAACAGGGTTACTGGGGTCCTGCAAGGTGCACTAGGCAGCCATTGCGAACTGTTCTTCGTCAGAATATTCTTCTTCACGTTTTGCAGTTATTTTTTTGTCAGTTTGAGGAACCTTCACTCCTACTTGCAATACAAGATTTCCCAATTCCGTCGAAACCGGGACATCCCCTTATTTATAACAATACTAATTGTTTACTAAAAATATAATAACAAATTATCCAATGGTCAAGATTTTAAATCAAACTTAAAGTTTAATTTTATAAACAGAACCACAATTTCTGCAGGTTATCTCTACTGGATCAAGTCCATTCTTTTTCATATCTTCAATTTCAGAAGCAGGAAGATTATGAACATAATGAATAAATTGCTCTTCATTACATTTGCAATCAAAAACAATATCCCTTTTTAATGTTATCAATGGATTAAATTCTCTGAAAAGACCAATGATAATATCTTCAGAATCTACTTCCTTTTCACTAAAAAGCAAACCCAAACTTGGACATGCTCTGAATGCATTTTCAACTTTTCTCAGTAATTCAAGATCTTCTTCAGTATCCTGGTCGTGACTATCTACCTGTGAACCGACCTTTGCAGTTCCACCAGTTTTTGGCATAACCTGAAGATACATTGCAGCAGCACCAACTACTCTGCCCTGTTTATCAAACTGAATGCTTGAATTAAAAGCAGTCTGAATCTGTTCTGACTGGGCAAAATAAGATGCAAAATCTTTTGCAATATTTGAATTATCAACATCAACAGTTGAACTCTGAGGATATTTATCATCTTTATGAACACGGGAAAAAGTAATATTACCAACACCAAGAAATTCAGATAAATCCCAGTTTTCAAGGGGTTTTGTAACAGGAATATGTTCATTGTACAAATAACCGCGTACATAGCCGGTAGAATCAGCTTCAATAGAATATCCGTCTGCAGAACCAGTACCTTCATATTTAATCACAGTATGTTCCATGTCCTTCATCATTGGAATTGTTAAGGCACCACAAAGAGCAGCTTGTCCAAGAATATATGTTTCAAGAATTCCAAGTTTATGCTGTGCTCTAATCTGATTTACAAATCTTGTTCCATGAAATAATGCGCCTCTAACACGACCATCGGCTAATGTAAAAATACGCATTTTATCTTCTTCAAGACCGTCAAGATGAGATTTAAGTTCTTTATCTAAAATTTCTGCTTTAACCATACATATAATTTAATAAATTTATTGGAATTTTGAAATAGTAAAGTCTATTTTATTTGCAAGAAAATCTGATTGCAGTGGGAAAATTAAATTCAAAATTTACACATATTCCATATTTTTGTATAAAGTGATAATATTATAAAAGTCAGACTTTGATCTGGCAAAATTTGGTGTTATAAATTTAAGAGGTATTATTATGGCTGACGAAAAATTAGAAATCGTTCGACACTCATGCGCACACGTAATGGCTGAGGCAATCAAACATCTTTATCCTGGAACTAAAATCGCTATTGGTCCTGCTATTGAAAACGGATTCTACTACGATTTTGATTTTCCAACAGACACCAAATTTACTGAAGATTGTTTTCCTGCAGTAGAAAAAGAAATGAGAAAAATCCTTGCAGGAAATCATGACTTTGTTCGTAAAGAAGTTTCCAAAGACGAAGCTTTGAAAATCTTTGCTGATGAACCATATAAAGTTGAATTAATTAATGATTTACCAGCTGATGCAACAATCACAACATACGAACAGGATGGCTACATTGATCTTTGTAGAGGTCCTCATGTTGCAAATACAAAAGAAATTAACGGACAGGCATTCAAACTTAATAAAATTGCAGGTGCTTACTGGCGCGGTGATTCTGAAAGACCAATGCTTACTCGTGTTTATGCATATTGTTTTGCAAAACCAAATGATCTTAAAGATTATCTTGCAATGCTTGCTGAAGCAGAAAAACGTGATCATCGTAAACTTGGTGTAGAAATGGATTTATTCCATCTTGATCCTGAAGATCCAGGTCAGATTTTCTGGCATCCAAATGGATGGACTGTTTATTCAGTAATCCGCGATTATATGCGCAAAATGGTACGTCGCGACGGTTATCAGGAAGTTAATACTCCTGCAATTATGCCACGCAGTTTGTGGGAACGTTCAGGTCACTGGGGACATTACCAGAAAAATATGTTCATCACAGAATCTGAAAAACGTTTGTTTGCAATTAAACCAATGAACTGTCCTGGTGCTTTGGAAATTTTCAAAAGCAGACAGCGTTCATATAAAGATTTACCACTTCGTCTTGCTGAATTTGGTAACGATGTTCGTAATGAACCATCTGGAACTTTGCACGGTGTAATGCGTGTTCGTGGATTTGTTCAGGATGATGCTCACATTCTTTGTACAGAAGAAATGATTGGACCGGAAGTTGCAAAATTCTGTAAACTTTTGAAAACAGTTTATCATGATTTTGGTTTTGATGACCTTGTAGTAAAATTCTCTACAATGCCAGAAGATCACGTAGGTGATTTAGAAACTTGGGCTCGTGCAGAAAAAGCTTTGTCTGATGCTTGTCATGAAGCAGGTTTGGAATATGAGATTCAGCCTGGTGAAGGTGCTTTCTATGGTCCAAAACTTGAATTCAAGCTTTTTGACTGTCTTGGACGTGAATGGCAGTGTGGTACAATTCAGGTTGACTACCAGCTCCCTTCTGCAGAACGCCTTGATGCAACATACATTGGTGCTGATAATCAGAAACATCACCCTGTTATGCTCCATCGTGCCGTTCTTGGTTCTTTGGAACGCTTCTTAGGTATTTTGATTGAAAACTTTGCCGGTGCATTCCCAACATGGCTTGCATTTGAACAGGTTGCTGTAGTTCCTGTTAGCGAAGAATTTGATGATTATGCTAAACAGGTAAATGATGTACTTGTTGCTCATGATATCCGTTCAAATGTTTATCTTGGCGATGATAATATGAAAGCAAAGATTAAACAGGTATCTACAGAACACAGAACACCATATATTCTTGTAGTTGGTGAAAAAGAAAAAACTGAAGGTTCTGTTTGTGTACGTTACCGCTTTAGCAGTAAAAAACCACAGGAAACAATGAAGATTGATGACTTTGTAAAATATGTTGAAGACAAAGTTAATACACACTTCATTGGAATCTAACAAGGAATAAATTTATTAAATAAAACTTGTAACATGTCATTGTTTATAGACCTTTTAATCTACAGACAATGACATTTTTTTTGGTAAAAAGGATTGAGTATGAAAAAAATTAAGAAATATTTTACAGGAGTCATTTTTTTTACTCCGCTTTTATTAATTATTGGTTGTAACAAAACCAATTCAGCTGACACTTCATTTATTAATTCACAATCAGAAGAATCAAAAGTAGTTGAAATTATCCCGACTGAAGTTGTTTCAGAAGAAAACACTGTTACAAAAGTATTTGAAAGAGATATTAATAAAAACAAAAATGGAATTTCAGAAATAAGCAAAATCTGCTCTGAATATCAGGTTGAATTAGTTCCTTCAGAAACTCTATGTGTTCCTGAAATTATTGCAAAGCCTTTTATCTGTGACACAGCAAGTGCTTTTGAAGGTGCTAAATTTTATATGCCTTATGGTCCATGTATTAATGAAGACGGAGAACTCTCCTTTTATTACAAAGAAAACACTCCTGAAATTGAATATATTTATAAGAACAGAAAATGGTCTATAGATGAAAAAACTGACAGCAACATCAATTTAGGTAAAATCATTTATAACCAGAATGGACGTTCTTTGGATTCGAATTTTAACTACAGATATAAAGGTCACTGGTATGATTTAAAAGAATTTCTGCCAGATCATTATGACTCATCATTAATTTATGTATATGATGTGAATGACGGTGCAATTATTCAAAACTCGGTGACTATGGAATTAATTGGGGTTAATTTTGCAAATAAAACTGTCTCTAACCCAATTCCTGCAGATGAACTTAATAACTGGCTGGAATATCAGGAAGGAAAATTCACTGTAGAATATAAAAATGAAGGCTGGATTCTTTATAAAGATGAAATCCAGTATTCGCTGGGATACAGTTATATAAATGTGCTTGCGGAATACCCAGAAGCTTCTTATTACGGAAAATTAAAAACAGGACACAATATTTTCTTCTGCAAAAATAAAATTCTTATTTCAGATAACACTGGTGAAATCCTTGAAGAAATTATCATACCATGGCACTTTTACTCAAAAAATTCCAGCAAATCATTAAAATTCAATCTGGATTCATTCAGTTTTGGAAATTATGGCGAAATGTATTGTTTAATTGGTCCTGCAAGTAATAATCTAAATAAAAACGAATATGATTATTATGACAGTGAACTTGTTGTAATCAAAAACTATTTTGAAAAATTTGGTCTTACAGATGCGTTATCTCTGCCATTATTTAATGAAGCTATGGATGATGCAAAAGTAAATTGTTTCATTACAGAACCAACAGGTTTTTATTTCTTAGATGATGTTGTAAACGAAGAAAATCCAATTGACCCTAAAAAATGGTATCGTGTAAGACTTATTGACGGTACAGAAGGATATTTCTTCGGCGACTCTATCAAGTCCCTCTCCACATCCTACAAAAGCAAATACCCTATTCCTAATACCAAATAATCGAAGAACCGTTAAAAAGTGAGCCGGCAGGGTCACTTTAGGTTCATCGAAAAAGCGGCTTGAGCGAGATTTATCGAGCGGGTTCGATCCGACTTATAAGATAGATTTATTATAAAAAACAAAATTTAATTTAAAACAAAAAAGGCTCTGAATCATCAGAGCCTAAGTGGACGGTGAGAGGATCGAACTTGCCTATAATCGAAGAACCGTTAAAAAGTGAGCCGGCAGGGTCACTTTAGGTTCATCGAAAAAGCGGCTTGAGCGAGATTTATCGAGCGGGTTCGATCCGACTTATAAGATAGATTTATTATAAAAAACAAAATTTAATTTAAAACAAAAAAGGCTCTGAATCATCAGAGCCTAAGTGGACGGTGAGAGGATCGAACTCCCGACATTCTGGGTGTAAACCAGACGCTCGTACCAGCTGAGCTAACCGTCCAAAAAATATCGGGCAGACAGGATTTGAACCTGCGACATCCTGGTCCCAAACCAGACGCGCTACCAGCTGCGCTACTGCCCGTTACGTTGTTATAATATACACAATTTATAATTTTTGTTCAAGTACTTAGAACCGATTTTTTTAATTTTTTTTTAAATAAATTCTGCTGCTGCTTCTATTTCACCACCTTTTATAATTCTTCCAGGAAGTGACTCTAAAATCCTAAGTAGAACAGTTTTATTTAATTCCATCTTTTTTGATGATAAAATTTCACAATGAATAAAGTTTTCTGTCATTGCATGATAAATCACAGAATTATTTCCGGAAGAAACAAGTAAAGGTTTTTTTTCAGTTTCCAGAATGGCAGATAAAATGTGACCTTTAAATGAGTTTATATATTCAATTTTACTGTTAATTGCAAATTCCGTAAGTCTTTTTGCACGTTCACCAGAAATACTCTGTGGAACTTTATTTGGCAATTTTACAGCATCAGTACCAGGACGCTCAGAATAAGGAAACGCGTGAATCCAGGTAAAACCAGAATCTTTGCAAAGTTTCAATGTCTGTTCAAAATCTTCATCAGTTTCACCAGGAAATCCTGTAATAATATCACAGGCAATAAACGGAGACTTTTTAGCAATTTTTAATCTCTGGCAGGCAACAAGAACATCATTTGCAACATAATTTCTATTCATAAGTTTCAGAATTTTATCACTTCCGCTTTGAACTGAAATATGAAAATGAGGTCTTACTCTATCGTTTTTAATAACTTCACAAAATTCATCATCAACAATTTCTGGATACAAACTGGAAATTCTAAAATTAATCTTAGATGTATTTTTCAAAAGATGATTCAACAATTTTGCAAAATTATATATTTCACCGTTATATTCGCTTTTGTATTGGCCAATATTTACAGTAGTAATAACAACTTCACTCTGCCCCTGATTTTCCAGTTCAATTACCCGCTGAGTTGCAGTTTCAACATCAATGGAAACACTGTGGCCTCTTGCCTTATGAATTGCACAATAAGAACAGTTATTGTTGCAGCCATCCTGTATTTTCAAAGAAGCACGGGAATGGGCATTAAATTTATCTGTATATAATTTGAATGCTGCTTCTGGAAAATCGTTTTTTAGAACAGGAGCATTAAACAATTTTTCATTAATAAAATTGATAAAATCAAAGGAAGAAAAATCTGCTGTATCGGGATGAGATTTAAAATATTCATTACTAACATCAGCAAGATTCAAAATTCGGCTTTTTACAAGACCCGGAACAACACAAATTCGCGGATCAATTTTTTCAATTTCATCTTTGGCAACCTGTGCATAACACCCAGTTACAATCACCACAGATTTAGGAAATTTTTTCAGTTGCAATCTGATTATTCGTCTTGCTTTTTGTTCTGATTTTTGAGTTACTGTACAAGTGTTTAAAACACAAATAAGAGTCTGCTCATCACCAACAGTTTTGGCAGAAACAGACTCCATTGAAATTTCATAATTATTGTTTTTGAAAGAAGTTGCAATTGCTTCACTTTCAAGCTGATTTAACCTGCAGCCTAAAGTTTCAATCCGAACCTTTATCATAGAAGATTAGTTGAATTTCTGAAGCTGACTACTTACTCTTGAGCGTCCCTGAGTAGCATCTACTGATGATGAATTAAGTCTTAAAGCTTCATCATAAGCAGACATAGCAGCCATCCAGTTTTTGGCCATTTCACGAGCATATCCAAGACGAACCCACCAGTTATCAAGTAATGGTTCTGCTTTTACTGCTGTAGACAAAGCAATATCAGCATGCTGGAAGCGACCTAAACGAATATAGATTTCGCCCATAAAATAATATGCTTTTCCAAAACGGCCTGCACTTTCTGTTGCATTTGCAACGTACTTTTCAAACTGTTCAAGAGCAGCATTATTTTTACCCTGATAATATTCAGCTTCACCAAGGATTTCAATCAAACGTAATTCATAAGGACTGATTCTTAATCCTTCTGTAGCCCGCTGTTCTGCTTCAACATACTGTTTGTTTTCTACAAGAGACCAGCACATTACTACATATGATTCAATTCGGTTTGGATTACCCTTTAATTCTTCTTCACATACCTGAATTGATTCTCTATAAAGCCCGTTACGATAAAGTACAAGGGCATCCTTATTTGAAGTCTGAGCCGAAAGAAGTGAAACGCATCCGCTTAATAATAAAACTGATAAAAATTTCTTTAATCTCATATTATTTAACCATTGTACATTTACCTGTGAATTCACTTCCAGGTTCAAGTACTATTTTTTGACTTTTAATATCACCATTTAAAGTTCCTGTTGATGCAACGAAAATCAATTTTTCGCCATGAACATTTCCCTTTACTTTTCCTCTAATAAGAACTCTGTCAGCAGTAATATCCGCTTCTACAACTGCTCCAGTATCAATAACAAGGTCACTTTCTGAATCAATATGACCTTTAATTTTTCCACGGATCATGAAAGGCTTTTTAATTTTTACTGAACCTGTAAAAGAAATATCATCTTCTACAATAGTATCAAAAGCGTCATCATCCATGTCAAAAAAATCTGAATCTTTTAAATCGTACATAATATTAATTTTAACGGTAATAGAAGAAACGGTCAAGAATTAAAACACAGGTTTAACATATGTTCTGGTAAATCAATGTCAAAAGTTTTTTCTGTACCGTCAATTGGAATTGTAAGAGAAACAGAAGCAAGCAAAAGTTTTTTGATTTTCAATTCTTTTTTTAAAATCTTATTGATTTTAAAATTTCCGTGCTGATCATCACCTGCAATTGGACAATTCTGTTTTGATAAATGAATTCTAATCTGATGCATTCGTCCAGTTTCAAGTTTTAATCTTATTTTTGAAAGAGTAATCTTATTTCCATCGGCCTGGCAAACATAATCAGCTTCCTGCTCTACTTCATAATAAGTAACGGCTTTTTTTGTTTCACCATGCTGCACAACTTCTTCTTTTATAACACCTTTTTTCTGATTCAAAGTACCTGCACAAATTGCAATATATTCTTTTCTAACAGATTTATCTGCAATCAATTTTGTCCATTTACTGGCAGCCTTTGGATTTTTTGCAACTATCATAAGTCCGGCTGTATCTTTATCAAGTCTGTGAACTAAAAAAATTTTGTAACCGATTTGCTGTGAAAAGTCTTTATCTAATGAGTGAGAAATATTTTCACCACCCTGAACTGCAAGTCCAGATGGTTTATTAATAACGATAATTTCATCGTTCTCGTATAAAATAGGAATAAGATTCATCCGAAATAATATAATAGAGGAAAACTAAAATGACAAGTAAGTCAATGAAATTTATAAAAAAACTCACAATTGCAATACTTTTTTTATTCTCAACAAATCTTTATAGCCAGACTTATCTTAATAATGAATTTATTTACTTTCTTGATGAACCTGCCGGTTTTGAAAGTGTTGAAACTGGAGATGAAAGATCTTCTGTTCTGGAATCAACTTTTTTACCTGTAACAATTATTTCTAAAATCATAGATAACACAAAATTTAATAATGAAACAGAAATCTGTAAAACAAATCTTGCCAAATTAGGTGCTGAATATTATACGGATACATATAAATGGAATGGAAAAGACAGCGTTATTGCAAACTTTAACATGACACTTGACCAGAAATATACAGGCTGGGCTGTTTGTACTCCATCAAAGGATGATAAATATTACATATTGATTTTGGCCTATGCTCCTTCCGAAAACAGTGATGTTTATGAAAAAGTAATGCTTTCTGCTTTAAACGGATTATGTGTTGACTGGGATTTTTATTGTACTCCTGGAATTGTTGCTACTTATGCTTATCCTCAGGAAGATGAAGTTGATTTACTTATTGATATTGATGACAATCAGATTAAAACAAAGATGTATTTAAGCGATCTGGATGCAAGCAAATTTGTTGTTGATCTTGAATATAATGTGCTCAGATTATATGCAAAAAGAGTTGATGTTCAGGTTGCATGGGAACGTTATTACAGAAACATTTACAGAGATAATTTTGGCCGTGTTTGTACAGCCGTTGAAGATATTGTAAAAGAATTGTATCCGATTGCAGAAAAAGAAAATTTCAGTAATCCTGATTTAGTTCTGGCTCAAAAACTTCTTTCATGGATTCAGACTTTTGAATATAAACGGGCTGCAAATACTTCTGATTCTGATTTTACTACATTGCCTGCCGTACTTTATGGAGAAGGAAATGATTGTGACAGCAGATCTATGTTGATGTGCGCTTTTTTAAGAGTGATGGGTAAAGATGCTGTTTTATTGATATCACCGGAATTTTCTCATGCAATGGTTGCCGGTGAATTAAATGGATTTGGCCAGAAATATAAGATTCCTGGAACTGAGTTAGAATTTTTAATGGGAGAAACTACTGCTAAAGTAAACTGGGGAACTATTGCTAAAGACTTTGCGGACAGAAGCAAATGGTTCCCGGTTATAATTCCTTAATTATTTCTGAATAAGAAGACTGTATGCTTCATCTTCACTAGAAGCATTTAACAAAGCAGCTCTTAAATCATCTGAGTGTAATTTTGCACTAAAATGAGAAATTGTCTTTAAATAATATGAATGCTGATTGTATGCAGCGGCAATCATAAATAAAAGATTTACTGGCTGACCGTCAAGAGTTGGGAAATCCATAATTGGCTTTTTACAAATACCAACTGCCATTACAAGATCAGTTACAGAAGCAAGACGAACGTGAGGAATTGCAATTCCACAACCAATCGCAGTACTCATAAGCTGTTCTCGTTTTAAAATTTCCTCAGTCAATTCAGCTCCATTTTTTACCTGTGGTGCAGTAGCAAGAACCTGTGACAACTGAACAATTGCATCATGCTGAGTACTCTGATTAATAAATACTACTCTATCTGGAGAAAGAACATTTCTTTCTTTAACTTCAGTATCAGATTCATAAGCATCTGTAGAAAGTCTTGCGTTTACCCAGCGTTCAATTTCAGATTTTTTGAAGCGCCATACAGTACCAATTTTTCCTGCTGGAATTTCACCTTTCTGTGCCCAATCATAAACTGTTCTATCTGAAACACGAAGATATTTAGCAACTTCTTCAATAGTAAGAATTACATCATTCATATAAGCCCTCGCTATAAATGCATTTTTTTGAATTAATATGAATATTTTGCATTGTTTACGTTATTTTGTCAATTAAAACGTTTTAAGAACAAAAGTATTTCTATATTCTTTTCATTGATTTTTATCAATTATTATTATAGCATATATAATTACTATGAAAACAAAAAAAAGTATTTCAGTAACTATTTTTACAATCGCAACTGTATTTTCTTTCTTATATTTAATTTTTGCCGCAAAACCATTAGCTAAGGAATATCATTATACTCCTGAATGGGTATTGAATTTATCTTCTCCAGTTACAGATAACATTAGTCCTTCTGAAGAAAAAACTTTCTTTAATCTGGGGCAGACTGCAGGATATTTTACTGAAACTGGTAAAATCGCACTTTTTGTTACATTCCCTTCAAAAGTAACTATTTCTGAAGACCTTTACGCAACTTACGGAACAAACACAACTAATGTTGAATTATTTAATAAACGTGGTGAACTTGTTGGACAAATTAAGCCAGAAGGTTACCCTTTTGTTTCTGAAAACAGAGTATATACTTTTCTTCCAGGCGGTGCCTCTTTTGTAAAATGCAATGAAAGCGGACGTATTGAATGGTCATGTGAAAATACAATTCCTATAACAGCTTTCTATTCAAATAAAAATTACACAACAATTGGATACGCAGACGGAAACATTAAAGTTTTAAATAACGGGGATGGACGTACCGAAATTGATTTTACACCAGCCGGAAGTGATTTAGAAGCAATTTATGGTGTATCACTTTCATCTGATGGAGAATATCTTGCATGTATTTCCGGACTTGAAAAACAGCGTTTTATTATTACAAAAAAAGATAAAAATCAGTCAAAAATTATTTATCACGAATATTTGCCAACAGAATTGCGCAGACGTTCACTTATTCAATTCAGTAATAATAATGAATGCATCTATTACAATTATGAAGGCGGCTTAGGTATTTATAATCTCAAAAGTAAATCAAATGTGAAATTTGACATTAAAGACAGAATCGTTTCTATTAAAGAAAATGATTCTTTGATTTATGTTCTTGGAAAAACAGATTCAACTTACACAGTTTACATTATTGAAAAAACAAACAGCCTTCAGGGAAAATTCTCATTTGAATCTGAAAATGCTTTTATCCAGACAATGGGAGAAGCTTTGTATATTGGAAAAGATAATACAATTTCAAAAATCAAGGTAACAAAGGAGTAACAGAATGAAGAAAATTAAATTTATTGTACCCTTTGCAATTTCTATTTTTACAGCTGCCGCAGTTTATACATACAACTGGCCTTTGGAAAATGCAGAAAACACAAATATCAAATCATACTTTGGACAGAATATAAATAATTCAGTAAGTACATCTATTATTTTCAAAGATCCTTCTGACATTACAGCAATTGGAGATGGAAAACTTTTAATGTTGATTTCTGATGATAAAGATGAAAGCCTGTTATTTCCATCAAGTTTAGGAACATCAGTTTTAATTGCTCACAAAGATGATTTAGTTTCTGTTTACGCAAATCTTGAACGGGATACAATTCCTGCAGAAATCACAAATGGAAAAGAAATTGCAACCGGAGATAAAATTGGTTCTACAGGAAATTCGGGTTTCCAGGTAACAAGAAGCAATCTTGAATTCCAGATTTTTGATACTGCAAAAAGTTCCGCAATCAATCCACGCATTTTTATGCCACGTTATGAAAATGAAATTCCACTTTATATTTCTGATTTGAAGCTTGTGAATAAAAACGGCGAATCATTTCCGTTAACAAATTCAACAGTTCTAAAATCAGGGTTATACAAGTTATATATGAGAAGAAATCCTATTGCCTGCCCTTACAAAACTGCAGTTTCAATTAACGGTGTAGAAGTAGATAGAATTTCTTATGACAAAATTGATGAAGAAACAAATAAAATCTTCCTTGTTGGAAAAAAACAGTATATCAACACAGATATTTATCCAGATTCTGAATATCAGCTTATTGGAGAAGCAATGTTAACTCCAGGGCGCTCTACTCTTGGTATTTCTGTTGAAGATTTTATTGGAAACGATAAACGAATCAATTACGTTGTAGAAATCAGATAGTGGGTTTGTCCTTAATTTATAATATTTGTTAAATCCTCTTTTCAGTGTTATAATAGATATTATGGAACATAATATGATTTTATCAGCTTCGGGCTGGCGTAAAGTTTTTGCAGCTTCCGGAGAAGAACAGGATAGAAGACCTGAAATTTCTGACAATGATAAAGCTATTGCTGTTGTTGCAGCAAATGTATTTTTTGATTATTTAAAAGCACAGTCAAATCAGGAATGTCCTGTAATTGCAGTAGGTATGGATTCAAGACCTACAGGAGCTGCAATTGTTGAAGGTGTACTTCATGCTCTTGTTAAGAAAGGTGCTATCATCCAGTATTCAGGAATCACTTCTGCACCAGAAATTATGGCTTATGCACGTAAGTTAGACGGTTTTATTTATATTTCTGCAAGTCACAATCCAATTGGCCATAACGGAATTAAATTTGGAACTAATGACGGTGGTGTTTTAAATGCTGCTGAAAATGCAAAAGTAACACAGGCTTTTAAAGATATTCTTGCAGATGACAGTTTAGTTCAATCTATGGTAAAAGATGCTTATTCTTCAAGCATTGCCCAGGTATTAAAAACTTCTGAAAGTGCAAAATTCAATGCATTGCATGCTTACAGCGATTTTGTAAAAGAAACAATCACAGATCTTAAAAACAAAGAATATCAGAATGACTTTTTCCAGATGATTCAAAGTTCTGTTACTGAAAATCCAATTGGAATTGTCTGCGATTTTAACGGAAGTTCCCGCGTAAAATGTATTGATAAAAATTTCTTTGCAGAAAATAAAATCTATTTTTATACAATGAATGAAGAATCAATCGTTCATGAAATCATTCCTGAAAGCGAAAATCTTGTATACGTTGCTGAAGAAATGGAACGCTTGCATCAGGCCGGCCACAATGAAGTTATTTTAGGTTATATGCCAGACTGTGACGGAGATCGTGGTAATATTGTTTACTGGGATGAAAAAAATAATAAAGCAGTTATTCTTAAAGCGCAGGAAGTTTTTAGTCTTAGTGTTTTAAGCGAACTTACCTATTCTATCTGGAAAAATACAGACAATAAAGATTTTAAACCAGCTGTTGCAGTCAACTGTCCTACATCAATGCGAATAGAAGCAATTGCAGAAAAACTTGGTGCAAAAGTATTCAGAGCAGAAGTTGGTGAAGCAAATGTTGTTAATCTTGCAAGAGAAAAACGGGAAGAAGGATACAATGTTCGTATTCTTGGTGAAGGTTCTAATGGAGGAACAATCACCTATCCATCTGCAGTACGTGACCCACTGAACACAATTTTTGCAATTATTAAGCTTCTTTTAATAAGAGAAAACGGCTTGTATCAGATCTGGTGTAATAAAGCGGGAATTGAATATAAAAACGATTTTACATTAACAGATATTCTTGATTCGCTGCCAGCTTTTACAACAACAGGTGTAAGTGAAGAAAGAGCAATTCTTCATGTAAATACAATGGACCATGCAAAATTAAAGGCAAACTTCCAGAAAATTTTTGAATCAGAATGGAAAGAAAAAGCAGAAACACTTTCAAAAGAATACGGAATTGCCAGTTATGAAGCAGTAATCACTAAGGGTACAAAAGAAACCCGTAATGTGACTGACTATTCTGAATCTGGAAAAGGCGGATTAAAGATTCTTTTCAAGAATGCAGAAAACAAATCTGTTGCATTTATCTGGATGCGCGGAAGTGGAACCGAACCTGTATTCAGAGTAATGTGTGATGTAGAAGGAACTAATGAAGAAGAAGAAAAATGGCTTCTTCAATGGGAATCTTCTATGATTCAAAAAGCTGATAATTTATAGTTATTTTGTTAGAGAAAAATACTACAAAAATTCAGTAAATGCGTATATAATAAAAATGTTAATAGATAAATAATTATGGGAGCTCATATATGGATAAAGCAGAAATCTTAAAGCGTGCAAAAGAATATATTGCAGCAGAAAAAGATCAGAGATTTAGCAAAGAAGTTGAAGACCTTATTGCTAAAGAAGATTACACAGAACTTGAAGACCGTTTCTATCAGACTCTAGAATTCGGAACTGGTGGTTTAAGAGGAATTATGGGTGGTGGTACAAACCGCATGAATACTCTTGAAATCAATATGGCTACTCAGGGACTTGCAAACTATGTAATTAAGGCATTCCCAAAAGAAGCAGCAGCCGGAACTTTAAGTGCAGTAATCGCTTATGACAGCCGTCTTAACTCAGATGTATTTGCAGAAGCAACAGCTTTGATTTTTGCAGCAAACGGAATTAAAGCATATCTTTTCAGCGGATTACGTCCTACTCCAGAATTGTCTTTTGCTATTCGTGAATTAGGAGCTCAGACTGGTGTTGTTGTTACAGCTTCTCATAACCCAAGAATGTACAACGGTTATAAAGCATACTGGAACGATGGTGCTCAGGTAATCGAACCTCATGATAAAGGAATTATTGACGAAGTAAATAAAGTTACAACAGTAAAGACTATGACAAGAGTTGAAGCTATTGCAACTGAAAAACTCGTTTTAATTGATAAAGAAATTGATGAAAAATTCTGGGCTATGTGTAAAGAACAGCTTTTCCGTCCTGCTTTGATTAAAGAAAAAGCAAAAGATGTAAAAATCGTTTACACACCATTACACGGAACTGGTGCTATGCACGTTGAAAAAGTTCTTGGTGATTTAGGATTGAATATCATTACTGTTCCAGAACAGCGTGAACCAGATGGAAACTTCCCTACTGTTGAAAAACCAAATCCAGAAGAAAAGCCAGCTCTTACACTTGCAGTTGAACTTGCTAAAAAAGAAAAAGCAGACGGTGTAATGGCAACTGACCCAGATTCAGACCGTTTTGGTACTGCATTCCCAGATAAAGACGGAAACTTTGTATTATTAAGCGGAAACCAGATGGGTGCTTTGCTTATTGATTACATTCTTCTTTCAAGAAAAGAACTTGGAAAAATGCCAAAGAATCCTGCAATCATACGTTCAATTGTAACATCTCCATTCGGTGACTACATCTGTAAAAAATACGGTGTAACTATGATGGATTGTCTTACAGGTTTCAAATGGATTGCTGCTGCTGAAGCTAACTTTGAAAAAGATGATTCATATCAGTACGTATTTGGTCTGGAAGAAAGTTACGGATACAAAATTGAACGTGAAGTAATGGATAAAGATGGTGTTTCTGCCGCTGCTATGTGTGCAGAAATGATTCTTTACTGGAGATCACAGGGTAAGAGCCTTCTTGAACATCTTGATGATATGTATAAAGAATATGGTTATTTTGAAGACCGCTCTATTTCTCAGAACTTCCCAGGCTCTTCTGGTGTAGAAACAATGAAAAATATGATGGCTAGTCTTAGAAATAATCCACCTGCATCTTTAGGTGGAGAAAAAGTAGTTAGAGTTAGAGATTTGATGAATGACCCTGACTTACCAAAGAGCAACGTTCTTCAGTTCTATCTTGAAAGCGGTACTATCGTAAGTGCACGTCCTTCTGGAACAGAACCTAAGATTAAGTTCTATATCAACTCTATGGTTCCTGCTGGCGACGGTTCTGACAAATGGTATATGGATGCTAAAGTTCAGGCTGCTAAACTTTGTGATGGAATCTCTGCAGATATTAAAACAATCATTGATGCTGCATCTAAATAAGATTATTAATTCTACAAAAAAACTACCTCAGATATTTAATTCTGAGGCAGTTTTCACAGCTTTTGATACGGAATCAACTGAATTATCTCCTTCTAAAGGCAGAATAATTGAGATTGGTGCGATTAAGTTCAACAAAGAAGGTGTAATTTCAACATGGAGTTCCCTTTTTAATCCGTATCAGAAGCTTTCTTCTTTTATAATTCAACTAACAAATATTTCTCAGCAAATGGTAGATTCTGCTCCCCCTATTAATGAAAAGCTTGATGATTTTCTTTCATTTATCCAAGGAACAATTTTAATTGCTCATAATGCACAGGCTGATTTAAATTTTCTGAATGTTGAATGTATGAATGCGGGGAAATTACCTGCTAAAAACAGATTTATTGACACATTAAGATTGTCTCAGATTGTTTATCCGGAAGCTGAATATCATAAACTGGAATTTCTGGCAGATTATCTGTCTATTGATAAAGGTTCAAGTCACAGAGCCTTGGATGACGCAATTACCTGCCAGCAATTATTTTTAAAAATGATTGAAAAAATTGATTATTGTAATAAAAACAAGAAGAAATTTTAGTTTCTAGGTGCTTTTTTTGGATCAATTGGCTGCCCATTCTGGAAAACCATAAATGTAATCTGAGATTTACCTGTTATAGAATCTACGCCTGCAGTTCCAAGATCAGTGCCGCTTACAACGTAATCACCTTTCTTTACAAGAATCTTTCCAAGTCCTGCATAAGCATAAATTACACCAGTTTTTGACTGAACAAAAATGAACTGTCCGTAACCACGATAAACACCAATATAAACAACAGTTCCTTCTCTAATACAAGAAACAGTTTCATCTTTTTTAGCAGAAAGCTGAACTCCAGTTACTTTGCCTTTAAGATATGTTACAGTAGGATTTTTAACTGGCCAGATTACAGATGAATCAGCCACAACAGATGTTCCATAATTTCTTGTATCAGGCACAGTTGTTGTAGTTGCAGTAGTAGTTGTTGTTGTACTTGTATTTGTTTTAGAATCCGATTTTGTATCAGTTTTTGTAGTTGTAGTTGTTGTTGTATTAGATACAGATGGAGTTCCTGAATATATTTTTATTTTCTGACCTACTTTAATTATAGATGATGAAGTCATATTATTAAGAGCAAGCAAATCAGCAATTGCAATATTATTTCTTTTTGCAATACCATATAAAGTATCACCTTTTACAACTGTATAAGTTTCAACCTTTCTAGTGTCTGTATTTGCAGGAGCATTGCTACTATCAGCTTTGCCACTTTCCTTAGAAGGAATTGTTAAAGTCTGACCAATTTTAATAACATCAGAGTCTGTTAAGTTATTGGCTTTACGTAAATCCGCTAATGAAACGCCATATTTTTTGCTTATAGAATAAAGAGTGTCCCCTTTTACAATTGTGTGCTTAGTATCAGCAAAAAGAGGATTCAAAAATGCAATAAAAGATAAAATTAATAATTTTTTAGACAATGAAAGTTTCATAATTTAATTATCGGAAGATAATCAAAAACATTTATTATTCTTTTATAAAATCATGATATAAATTATAAACATTAATTCCATTCAAAACTTCAGCAGGTCCATAATGATTTAATGTACTATCCCTTCCAATTGTAAGATGGGAAGAAGTAATACCGTGTTTTATAGAAATATCTGCTTCCATTAATGCAGAAAGATGATCACAAATACGAACAAGCTGACCATCAACAGGATCATAATCTTTTGAATTATATTTGTCATTAAGATCTTTCCATGTTGTTTTAATTACTTTACCGTTACTTTTAATACGATTTGAAAATTCATCTGATGTATAGTAAATTAATTCATCAACATAAAAAGGTTCCATTAATGGAACAAGTTCTTTATTTACAATTTCGTCTTCAATCTTTTTAACAATATTTGGCAAATCATCTGTTGCCTGCTTTACTGGAGAAATAATATCTCTTGTTACAGATTCAGGCAAATCGTGGAATAATGCGCTGAAAAAGTTATTAACTACCCTTCGTTCACACATATCAGGATTCGATTCTCTTCCTAATAACAAAGTCATTACAGCAACAAAAAAACAGTGTCCTAATACAGAAGTTCTTGGGATTCTTGGAGTTTGATTCCATCTAATCTGGAAACGAAGCTGTTCAATTTTTAAAAGAAAATCAAATACTTTTTGATGAGTAAAAAGTTTCTGTAATCCTTCAAGATCAAGGAAAGGCTGTATTTCTTTTTTTAAATCCTTATCAATATTAGAAAGACGTTCTTTTTCGTTAACCATAGAAATCATTTCTAATTCACGAATTGTGGAATATTTATGAGCAGCATTGTATACATGAATAGATTTTTTTAATTCTTCAGGAACAGGAAAAGAACCTGCCTTTTGACCAATATAGATTGTGAATTTTGAAAACAAATCTTCATCGTCAATTAAAACCCTGTATTGATTCAAAACCCATTCATTAAGTCTAAGATATTCTTCTGGAAATTCTTTTTTCAACATCTGCTGAACCGGTGCCTTTATATCACAAAGTGCAATCTTTTTCAGCAAATCAAACAAAGATGCATAAATCATCCAGTTCCAGTCGATTTTATTTCCTTTGTTTTCTTCGTATTTTCCGATTATATAGGCCAAAACCATTTTTTCAGCCGCTTTATCCATCTCAACCAGGTCAAAAGGGCGTACTAAATCATTCCATCGCTGAATGGAAAAACCTTCGAAAATCTTGAGAGCTAAATTTTTATCCATTAGTTGCTTAAACCTTTCTTTTGATCGGCATCCATCTTGTCTTTCCAGACAATTGCCTTTTTCTTAACTTCTTCAGCCTGCTCTGAGTTTCCAAGAACAATGTAAAGTTTTCTTAAAGCAAGAAGATATTTAATTGCATCACGCATATCATCAATACGGCGTGTAGAAAGTTCATATCTATCACGATATCCAGTAGCAGCAGAATTCAATAATTTTGTAATCAAGCGGATATACAAAACAGTAGTTTCATAATGTTCTGAACGAGGATCAAAATAATCTTTAGAAGCTTCTTTCATATCAATAAGATTTTTTGCTACAGTTGTAAAACGACCTTCAAGTTCAACAAAAGACCATTTCCATTTACTGTTATCACCAAAAGCATCCTTAAGTATTCTGATTGATAATCCAAGTTTTCTGATAATCAAATATCGTTTTTCTATATTAATATTAGTAATTGTTTCCTGATTTTTTGTAAGATCGGCATAAGAAACATCAATAAAGTTTGTAACGACATCTTCAAGGTAAATAATAGCTTTGTAAAGAATTTTTCTGGCTTCATTAAGGGCATCATTATTCTTTACTTCCATTAATTTCATGGAAAGACTGTTTTGCGCAATGTACAAAGACGAAACATAAATCATATCTTCACAAAGAAGAAGTTTTTTAATACTTAAATCCTGATCACCAGTATGCATACCATTAAGCATTGTCTTTTCTTTTTCAAGAGTCTGAGTTATTTTATCTTTAAAAGGTTGTATTGCTTCGCTAAAATGAAGTCTTGTTTCCTCTGAAATCTTAGCCATTAACTACGTCCTCCGCTAAATTTTGCAATCATTGTTCTAGCGTGTTCCAAAGAAGATTCATTGTCAGAATCACCAGAAAGCATACGGGCAATTTCTTTTACCCTTTCTTCACCTTCAACAAAATGTACGTTTGAAGAAGTAATTCCTCCAGAAACAGCTTTTTCTATCTTAATTTGATTATCGGCATATACTGCAATACTTGCTAGATGTGTAATACAGAAAATTTGTCTATTTTTTGCAAGATTTGCAAGATGACTACCAACTGCAACAGCTACTTCCCCACCAATACCAGTATCAATTTCATCAAAAATCAATGTATCAACTGAATCTGACTGAGCAAAAATTGTCTTCAAAGCAAGCATTACACGAGATAATTCACCACCGGAAGCAATTTTTGCCAATGGAAGCAATGGAGAACCTGGATTTGCACTAATAAGGAATTCAATATTATCAATTCCATAAGGACCGCATTTCTGTTCAATATCAGAACCGTCTTTATCAATAATTTTAATTCCGAATTTTGTTCCGCTCATTCCAAGTTTAGCAAGAATAGCATCAACTTCTTTTGAAAGAACAGAGGCAGTAGTTTTTCGTTTTTCAGAAATAATCTGAGCTCTCTGAAGAACTTCTTTTTCCAGTTTCTTGATTTCTGCAAGAAGCACTTCTTTCTTATTATTACCTTCACTATTTTCGTTTACATAACGTTCTGCTTCTTCATAATAAGCAAAAACTTCTGATAAAGGAGCATTTACGGAAGATGCATATTTTTTCTTCAAATTATAAATAAGAGATAATCTATCCTGAACTTCCTGAAGTCTTGCAGGATCAAAAACTAAACTCTGTTTATAAATTGAAAATTCATTTGAAATATCGTTTAATTCATAAAAAGCAGATTCAATTCGTTCATCCAGAACAGAAACTGATTTATCTAAAGCAGCAGCATTTGAAGATTCCCGTTTTATTTTTTTAAGAACATTAATAACTGAACCTTCAGCGCTTGTAAGCATTTCATTAATACTTTCTACACTTGAATAAATCTTTTCAAAAGAAAGAAGTCTGTTTTCTTCATCTTCAAGAGCAGTATCTTCA
Organism: Treponema sp.; assembly: GCA_024402665.1. Taxonomy (GTDB): domain Bacteria; phylum Spirochaetota; class Spirochaetia; order Treponematales; family Treponemataceae; genus Treponema_D. Next base: position 193,261 of record JAKSTI010000001.1, on the reverse strand, counting down.
TCTTTTTTTAATTTTGCTTCTGCAATTTCATTTACTGCAAAAGACAGCATTTCAAATTTTCTCTGACGTTCCCCTTCTGACATAGAAAATTCATCTAATAATTTTCGTCTGGAAACTAAAAGAGCATATAATTTTGTAAATTCCTGTACTTCAGAAACAATTCCTGCTCTACTATCAAGGAATTTTCTATGTTCAGGAACTTTCATTAATGACTGATGTTCATGCTGGCCGTGAATATCAACAAGAAAGGCAGAAAATTGTGCAAGATCTGTTCTGGTTACTGGAGTGTCATTAATCCATGCACCAGATTTTCCTGTATCCCGAATAAAACGACGCAACAACACTCTGTCATTTTCAACTTCAATGCCATGCAAATCAAGCCATTCATACGCATTCAATGGTTCATCATCAGGATTTAATTTTCTTGGTTCACCTTTTTTTGCAAGATAAAAAACACCAGATACAGATGCTTCATTTTTTCCTGCACGAATCTGAGAAACTTCGGCTTTTCCTCCTAAAAGGAAAGATAAAGCACCAATAATAATAGATTTACCGGCACCTGTTTCACCAGATAAAACAGTAAATCCTTTTGAAAATTCAAGGTAATCTGAATCTATGAGAGCAAAATCTTTAATTGTTAATTCTTCAAGCATGAGGCCCTCCTGTCCAATTTAATTTGGAACGTAATGCTTTGTAAAATTTTTCATCTGTACAGGAAATTAATTGGATTTTTTTATCAAGTTTTTTAATCTTAATAATATCTCCTGTTAATAACAGAATGCCTTCCTGTCCGTCTGCAATCATATTAATTTCTTTAGTACGGCAAGGCTGTAATTGTATTGATATTTCCTGATCTAAACTCAAAACTATTGGTCTTGAAGATAATGAAAAGGAATTAATTGGTGTTAGTACAAACGCATCTAACAAAGGTGAAATAATTGGTCCACCCGCTGATGCAGAATATGCAGTTGAACCTGTTGCGGTGCTTAATATTACACCGTCAGATTTCAAATTACATAAATGTATGTTATTACATTGAATATCAAGGGCCACTGTTCTTGCAGTATTCTTGGCACTGATAACAACGTCATTTAATGCATAAACTGTAGAAATAACAGCATTGTCTCTTACTAATTCTGCCTGAATCATTGTTCGATTCTGAACAGAAAGTTTTCCTTCAAGATATAAATCTATCTGTTCTTTCCATTCAGAAACTTCAACAGAAGCTAAAAAACCAAATTCTCCAAGATTAACTGGGAAAACCGGGATATTTTCATCAACACAATTTCGGGCTGCATATAATACAGTTCCATCACCACCTAAAGTTACAACAAAATCAACGTCTTTTATTTGTGCATTATCAGAAAAACCATCAAAACTCAAAAAAGAAGTTTCTATCCCTTTTGAATTCAAATAGCTGGAAATCTCTTTTGAAAGAGACATCGATTCATCTTTACTTATATTAATAATGATAAGAACTTTTCTCATTTGATACCGTCTAATTTTTATGGTAATGAACTTAATATTTTAGCAATTTTAGCTGATTCCGAGTGAGTCAATCTTGGATATAATGGGAAATGTACGCAACGAAGCAAAAGTGATTTTGCATGTATACAATTTTCAGATAACTCATCTTTATATTCAATAACAGAACCTGCAAAAGCAAGCTGAATTTCTACATCTTTTTTTGCGGTATACTGTTTTACATCTTTAACGGAACTACTTAAAACTAATGGGAAAGTTGCCATTGTTGAACCTTCATCCATTTCTCTTGCAAACATCTTGTGTCTGCCAATCATACATGAATGCTGGTACAAAGCAAAAATCTCTTTTCTTGAAGCTTCATTTCTATTGAATTCTTTTAACTGAACCCACGCAAGAGCACAATTTAAATCAGGCAAAAGATCAGTAACAGGTGCTGCATCAACAAATTTCTTAAGGACAATCCATTCACGACGGCCAGGAGCCATTAAAACAGCACCACAACCACCTGTAATAACATCTCTTTCCTCAAGACCAAGAATTGAGTATACACCATACATTCCAGCTTTTTTTCTTCCAGTTTCTGTTCCATTTTCATCAACTTCAGGCACAGAAGCGCCGGCACTCTGAGAAACATCTTCAATAACTGGTACACCAAGCTGAGTAATTGCTTCTAAATCTGGCACAATCCCTTCTGCTTCATGAAGAACAAGAACTTTTCCACCAGCAAGAATACCTTTCTGAACAATTTCAGCAGATACTAATGCATTTGCTTCTTCAACATCAAGAACCAGAGGTTCAAAACCTAAATTTTCAAGAACAATATACTGCCATGCAGGAGCTAAAGCGGAAATCATAATCTTTGAACCGACTTCTACATCAAGAGCCTGTAAAGCATAAGCCAATGCGATTGCAGGGCTTCTTAACGCAACTGCACCATCACATTTAAAAAATTCCTTAACTTGCTGGATCAATCTCTGATTCAACTCACCTGGTCCGATTTTTTCATCGACCATACAAGTTAAAACAGCATCCATTTCTTTTCGTCGAATAGTTGAACTGTATGTCTGAATCATTCTAAGCTTCTATAATTTTCTGTAATTCTTTAGGATTAAACAACTTCCGAATATTGAGCATAATTAAATATCCATTATCTTCACGGATTACACCTTCAATATATTCGGAACCAATACCACTAATCATCTGAGGAGGTTCTTTAATATCATCGCTCTTAACGTAAACAACCCTGGCAATCTTATCAATAATAATACCAATTTTATTATTTTCGATATTCAAGATGATAAATCCACCGTCAAAGTCAATCTGATCTGATGGCAAAGCTTGAATTCTGAATCTTTTATGTAAATCAATAATCGGAATAATGTCTCCACGAAGATTGATAAATCCTTCTACATAATATGGAGCATTTGGAATTGAACGAACATCTTGAATACGAACAATTTCTTTTACATCCATGATATCAACGCCATATAAATCCTGACCTAACATAAAAGTTACCAATTGCATCTGATTATCTGCGTTAGCCATAATATCTCCACTATATAATTATTTTAAAACAATATATTATATAATACTCCGAAAATTAAGGTTTTGCAACATAAAACAAGAACCATCTGATTTGAAAAAAAAAATTAATCTACATTAAAAATTGTCACCCCCACTACTTCACCAAGATTCAGCTGCTTTAATGATTGAGCACAACTTTCTAAAGTAGCACCTGTTGTTGATACGTCATCAATCAAAGCAAAAACAAGAGGAAACTCCCCTTTTATTTTTTTAATTTCTTTTTTTAATTTTTCTTCAGAAACAAGTACATAGGAACTTCCGATTGTTTTTAATCTATTCTGTCTGTCCAGTTTCTTTTGCTGAATTACATTTCTTCTTTCAAGAAGATGAAGAACTGTAAAACCATATTTATATTCAAGATATTTACACAATTCATCTATCTGGTCCCATCCATTTTCAGCAATTTTTCCAGGACGAGGCGGAACCGGAATAATATATTTGATTCCAAGTTCATTTAGTGCTCTGGACATAAATTTAGCAAGAAGTCCAGATAATGATCTGATTGAAAGGATTTTCCATAAAAACAAGAGATTTCTGTTCCATAAACGATAAGATAAAATAGGAACAACTTTATTAAGACTTTTTATTACAGGAGTTTCTTTGCATTTAAGACAAATGTCACTTTCTGTTAAAATTTCCTTGCCACAAATTGAACAGCGTCTGACACTAAGCAATTTTTTTATATCAAACCGCTGATTTATACATTTTTTGCAGACCGGGTAAACATAAGTTTTATTTCCACAGACAATGCAGTCATTGCCTGAAGAAATTAATGCAAAGACAAATCTAAGAAGATGTTTTACATATGATTTAAATAAAAACAAGAATTTAGTCATCACTATTATTCTTGTTTAGATTTAAAAAAAAACGCAACTTTTTAAAAAAATTTTTATGGTTGAAGCTCTTTTTTCCATCTTGCAATTGCCTGTAAAGCATCAAGAGGAGTCATATTATTCAAATCACATGAAAGAATATCTGAAATGATGATTTCTTCATCACTAAACAAGCCTGGAGTTTTTAAAGGTTCAGACTGTTTAACCGGAATAGATTTTTCATCAATTAAAACAGGTTTTCCTGCAGCGGCCTGCTGAATATGAGATAATATTTCATTGGCACGATTAATTACTTCAGAAGGAATACCTGCCATTTTTGCAACATGAATACCATAAGAATTTTCTGTGATTCCTTCAGTTACTTTTCTAAGAAAAACTACAGTTCCATTTTCTTCTGAAATTGAAAGACACAGATTTTTAATTCTTTTATCTTCCATTCTGGTAAGTTCATGATAATGTGTTGCAAATAAAGTTTTACAGCAAATATTACTTACTAAATATTCAGAAACGGCTCTGGCAATGGCAAGACCATCTTCAGTTGATGTACCGCGGCCAACTTCATCCATAATTACAAGGGAAGATTGTGTTGCAGTACGAAGAATATTTGCAGTTTCCATCATCTCTACTAAGAAAGTAGATTCACCTTTTGCAAGATTATCTGAAGCACCAACGCGACAGAAAATGCGGTCAACTATTCCAAGTCTTGCTCTTGTTGCAGGAACAAAGGAACCTGTTTGAGCAAGTAAAGCAATCAAGGCATTCTGACGCAAATAAGTACTTTTTCCGGCCATATTTGGACCAGTAATCAAATTAAAAGATGGAATATCCTGATATCCGTTTGCACTGATTAATGTATCATTTGGAACAAACTCTCCAATAGGAAGATGCCCTTCAACTACAGGATGTCTACCATTTTTGATTTCAAAAATTGTTGAATCTTCAATTTCTGGACAAACCCAATTATTCTTAGCAGCCGCAAAAGCCATTGAAGCAACAACATCTGTATTTCCTACTTCATCTGCAATCTGCAAAAGATAATTCACATCCTGATGAAGCTTATTTCTAACCTCAAGGAATAAATCTCTTTCAAGTTCAAGGATTTTTGTAGAAGATTCATTTAAATCCTGCTCAAGAGACTGAAGTTTTTCTGTTGTGTATCTATCGCCGTTTACAAGAGCCCTTCTCATAATAAAATGAGGTGGTACTGCTCCAAGTTTTCCTTTTGAAACTTCAATAAAGTATCCGGCATTATTGTTATATTTTATTTTTAAAGTTGTAATGCCTGTTTTTTCTCTTTCTTCTGCTTCATATTCCTGTAAAACTTTATTGAAATTATCATGAATATCACGCCAATGATCTAATTCTTCTGACCATTTTGGCTTAATAATTCCACCGTCAGTAAGAGAAGTTGACGGATCTTCCAGAATTGAATTTTTAATCAACTCAATTATTTCGTAAGATTTATCTGATGAAACAAAAGAAAAATCGTACTGATTAAGATAATTTTTAATTTTAGCCCACTGTTCAAGACTGAAACGTAAAGCCTGTAAATCTTTAGGATGAGCTTTATCCATAGCGATTCGGCCGGCAAGACGTTCAATATCAAGAATTGAAGATAAATCTGTTCTGACTTTTTCAAGAAGATTTCTGTCCTGCACAAAAGAAGCTATACGATTCTGTCTGTTTTCAATCTGACTGCGATTTGTTAAAGGGAATAAAAGCCAGGTACGCAAAAGTCTAAGCCCCATGGCTGTTTTTGTATGATTTACGCATTCAAACAAAGTATATTTAATTGTTCCATCCTGCATATTCTGAATGATTTCAAGATTCCTTCTGGATGAATCGTCCAGCATTAAATACTCAGAATCAGAATAAACCTGAATGCCTGTAATATGTTCAAGAGAAGTATTTGTTGTTTTTACAAGATAATCAAGTAAAAAACCTGCCGGAACAATTTCTGCATCTCCATCATCAAGACCAAATGATTTGAGAGATACTGTTCCAAAAGTTTCGTTTAATTTTTTTGTAGAAAGTTCCAGATTAAAGTCCCAGTCTGGATAATACGAAACAGAAATATTTGTATGAGAAGATAACGCTGCCTGAATATCAGCATTATTTTTTAGTGATAATGGAAGTAAAAATTCTCGTGGAGATGCCCTGTTCAATTCTTTAGCAAAGTTTTCTTCCATTTTGTTTGCAGGCCATGATGTTGCTTTGAAAGAAGATGTTGTAACATCAATAAAAGCAAAACCTGCACGACCTTTTACAATTGAAAGTGCACCAAGATAATTTGCATTGTTTCCGTCTAAATATTCAGATTCAACGGCAGTTCCAGGAGTGATAATTTCAACAACTTTACGTTCAGTAATCCCCTTTCCACCTTTTGGGATCTCACCAACCTGTTCGCAAATTACAATTTTTTTGCCAAGTCTCAATAATCGTGCAATATAAATTTTTGCAGCATGAAATGGGATTCCACACATTGGCTGATTAGCACGATGAGTTAAAGTTAAATTTAAAAGACGAGAGACTTCTACTGCGTCCTCATTGAACATTTCGTAGAAGTCACCTAGTCTGAAAAATACTACTTCTTCTTTATAATTTTTTTTCACCGACTGGTACTGGACCATCATCGGTGTTAAAGTTTCAGTTTCTGACATTATTTACCAAGTTCGTTGATTACCTGATCTGTTACGTCAACAGAACTACTGTACCACAAGATAGAATTATTTTCCTGTAAACTCAAGATCATGCTGTAACCGCCGCTTTCAGCAACTTTAGCCAAAACTTTGTACAATTTCTTATAGAAATCATCTGCTCTCTGCATATTTGCAAGCATTGCTTCGAGTTCTGCATTTTTGGCATTTGTGTATTCTGTAAGGAATTCTGTTTTCTTAGTGATATCCAATGCAACTTTCTGAGCATTTGTATTATCACCATTTTTTTCGTATTCAAGCTTCTTCTGTTTAAGCTTTTTAATTTCATCAGCACGTTTTGTAATTTCGTTCTGGAATTCTTTTTTCTTTGCATCGTAATTTCTTACAGGAGATGAATCCTTGAAATATGCACTATAAACTTTTGAAGTATCTACAACACCGAATTTTGTAATCTGCTGAGAGAATCCCTGAACAGCTACAAACATAAAAACAGAAATGGCAATAAGAATAATTTTTTTTGTTTTATTCATTTCTATCCTCCAAATAATATTTTTAAAGCACTCTATGCTTATTTGTTTAACAAGTTGAATGATAATACAAACTGGTATGGATTATCTGCAAAATGGAATCCATTGCCATCGTATTTATATCTGAATGCGAACATTAAGTGTAATGGGAACTGTGGAATCAAAATTCTGATAGCAGGACCAAAACTCATGTATACATCGCTCATATGAAGATCAGAGAACATTGCTCCAACAGTAGGTTTAACAACTGCTGTATCGTGGAACAAATCAAGACCAACAATTCCGGCAACTAATGGGAATCTTACTTCTACCTGAGAACTCCAAAGTGCCTGTCCACGTGCTCTTGAAGATTTATACAATTCAGTCCAACCACGACCATTAAACATACCATCAATATAAAGTCTATTAGATTCGCTGATTGTTGTATCTGCAGCAGGGAACAAACCTGTGAAGCCCATATAACCGGCAAGAACAGCCTTAAAGTTCCATGTTTCAGTAACAGGGATATCAAACAAAGTATAATAACCTTCAACTTTAGTATCAGATTTTAAGAAGAATTCTTTTTCTAATCCAGGAATAAGTCCAGACCATGTAAGTCTTTCGCTGGCAAACCAACCTTCAGAAGGATCGTAATTAATATCACGGGCATCTGCAGAAGCACTTACCCACAAAGAGTTCATTAATCCCCATCTGTTGGCAAACATTGAAATACCTAAGTCTGTTGGTGCATACAATGCTTCATCATAAGAGTATCTTGTAAGAGAGTTGTTAAGACCAGCAGATGCAGTAAGAATTGCAAAATCAGGAGTCCATCTTCTACCAACAGCAGTTCCTAAAGAAGCAGTATAACCTTCATAATCCATATAATAATATGACTGATCAAGGCTTAAATCTGGCTGGAACATATTAATTGGTGTTGCAGAATTAGTATGTGCAAAAGAAAGAGACTGAGACAATGTAATTGGTAAATCTCCAAGCCAGTTCTGAGAATAAGAGAAATTCAAAGACTGTTCATTTTTTGCAAGAGTTGTTTCTGTAGAAATAGCTTTTCCTTCACCAAACAAGTTAGAATTTTCAAGTTTGAAATAAAGGGAAATTGGAATATCGTTAGGATCAGTAACTCCAGAGAATGTCATACCAAAGTTCAAAGTTGTTGTAGACTGTTCTTCTACTGCAAAAACAACATCAAATAAGTTTGGTTCTGAACCCTGCTGGAAATCTGGCACAATATTTGAGAAGAACTGAAGGTTGTAAAGATTTCTCATACCAGAAATTACTTTTTCTCTTGAGAATACATCACCTTCATCAATTGGGATTTCACGGCGAATTACATAATCCTTTGTTTTTGTATTTCCTTTGATGATTACATTTTCAACATGGCTGCGTACACTTTCTGTAATAGAAAGATCATATGAGATTTCACGTCTTTCAGGATCTTTATTTGGAATTGGATACAACTGAACGCTCATATATCCATTATCAACATATACACCCTGAATTTCAGCTAAGCCTTCCTGGAATTTAATTGCATCAAAAATTGCACCTTCCTTAAGCTTCATTTTTGAAAGAAGTTCTTCATCTGTAAAGATTTCATTTCCCTGAAGTTTAAGTCCTGAATATACGTACTGAGCGCCTTCCTGAATAATAAAATTCAATACTAATTCCTGGCGCTGTTTTTCTTCATTATATTCTGAATCAATCTGAACATCTAAAACTGCAGCATCAATATAACCTTTCTGCTGGTAATAACTTACGATTGTTCTTTTATCCATTTCAAGGGCACTATTCTGGAATGCACCGTCTTTGAAAAGGCCAATTTCTTTCAAATTAAGTTTGCTCTTTAATGAACGTTCAGAAACGATTGTATTTCCTGTTGTATGGATTTCGCGGATTACTGTATTTGCACCTTCTTTAATAATGAAAGTAATCTGTACTCCAGAATCTGTTGTTTCAATTTTGTGAGAAACCTGAGAATCTGAATATCCTTTTTCAATATAATGATTGCGGATTAAGCGTTCATCCATAAGAACTTTAGCTTCAACAAAAATATCAGAAGTTTTTGTTTTTACAATATCGCGAAGTTCACCATTACGGATTTTCTGGTTACCGCTGAATGTTACAAGAGAAACTGTTGGTCGTTCTTTTACATTCAAAACTACAATTACATTATTTGCATTTTTAGGGTCATGATTTGCATAAGGTTCAATATCATCAAAGAAATCCAAAGCAGAAAGACGATCCATTAAATCATTATAATTTTCTTCTGTAAAAGGAATATCTGTATATGCATTAACTATCGCATTCAAATCAGATTTTTTAACGGCATTCAAACCATTAAATTCGATTTTAGAAATATTTTTATCCCAAAACCATTCACTGTCATCTTCCTGTGCTGTAACTGAAAAAACAGCAAATAAAGAAATCAAAACAACTGACAGTAATTTACGCATTTTTAACTCCTGTGTCTCACCGATATGTCTTTTTGTAATCCTAGAAATTAAACTTCCATGACAATGAAAGAGATGTAGATGGAACATACTGATTATTCATAAGTGCATTTATATCTGGAGCCATATTCCATCTGATATTTGCAATTGGCAGTTCCAACTCAAGACCAAATTCAGGCTTGAACAAAAGACCTTTTGCAGATGAAATATCTGTTACGTCACCGTCTTCCAAAGATAAATGAAGCATTGCATCTACATACAAATTACTTCCCAGGTATTTACCTATATAAACAGTTGAGTTATCAAGAAAGTTACCAATTGTAATATTTTCGTTAGTAAGTAACCCTGCATTACTCAAGTTTATAGTATTTTGCAATACATTAGTTCTTATTGAGAATATATCAAAATTCAGCAAATCTCGCAACTTGTTTTCAATTTCACGCATTACAGTAGACTGAAGCCAGTATTCGCCGGCAGTTGCAACAATATCACCAAGACCTTTAGCATCTGCAAGAATAACCTGACCAAGAAGACTTAAGATTTCATTTTCTGATTTTGGTGGATCTGATGAGAATTTTGGATTCAATTCGCTAAGATACTGATTTTCTGCAGACAAAATAATTCTTATATTCTGCCCCGTAGAATCTTTTTCTCGTGTTTCCGCAGCAATTGAAACTATAGGATTTGTAATATCTTCCCCATTGAATTTAATATTACCCTCTTTAATATAGAAGTTTCTTCTTAAATAATTGATATCTCCGGATTTTATTTTTAATTCGCCGCTTACTTCATACAAGTCTGTTGAATCATCTGTTTTAATGAAAATATGTGTATTTGGAACAAAGACTGCACGTAAAATTGGAGAATAACTGAAAATAACGTGGGTTCCAAAAGTAATATCAAGATTTGTTCTAAGAGTCATTTCATCAGGATCAGGAACATCAGAATCACTGTCAGAGCTGGAAGTAAGATCACCTAAACCAGGCATTGGAATATCAAAGTTGATGTTTTCTCCGTAAAGTTTCCCAGTTACGTCCATAATGTTGTCTTCAACAAAAATATCAAGATTTCCTGCTACTTCACCAATAAATGTGTAATCTTCACTCTTAACTTCAAGAGGGATTGAATCATTCTTAAGAGAAGAAATTGAAAGGGACATATAATCTGGTGCCCATTTATCAAGTACGATTTTACCGTCCATGTTGAACTTAGGTGTATTTTTAAGAGAATAAACCTGCTTTTCAAGAGTGATTTCATTATGTAAAGCGGTGACTTTCATTTCTTTTGCAGAAACTACATTCTTAAAGAGAGATGGCAGATAGCAGCGTGGAGAATCAATTCTTAGTTCACCAAATAAATCTGGTGTATCAAAGTTTCCCTGTAAAAGTAAATCGCCTTTAAGATTACCGTTTTCAACTTTAAGAGAATCATCATATTTGAAATATGAAAGAAGATTCTTTAAATTAATATCAATATTTGAAATCTGAATATTAAGATTGTCACTCTGGGCAGTTCCACCTACATCAAGCATCATAACGCCTTCTGAATCAATAGAACCAAAAACTTCGCCTGTTTCTGGAAGATATGTTCCTACAAGACCAATGTTATCTGAAGAGAATACTGATATAACGTCAGGAGTATAAATTACAGAAACTTCAAAGCCTACATTTTTGTTCATCATAGTACCGCCAACGTTATCTGAAGAAACTGTAACTGTAACTGATTCTGGAGCAAGTGAATCTTCTGCAAAATATGCATCATGAAGTCGTACATTAAGTGGGATTTCAAGATCCTGGTCTGAACTTACAAGATTAAATAAGCCTTTTAATTCACCTTCCAGCTGATCAATTGAGAAATTACCTGTTATGTTATTAATTCCCCATGTTCTTGAAGTAAAATTCAATTCGTTAATAGAAAGGTCTCTGTCTTCCAGTAAAGCCATACCTTTTGCAGTCATAATGTCATTTGAAATAAGCATTGACAGTTTTCGCAAAGTCAATGCGGCATATGGATGTTCTAGTGTACCAGTAAGGAATAAAGAGGCTGATAATTCATTGCTGTCATTTTTCTGACTTGTAAAGCGGCTTAAACCAAAATTATTAAAATCAAGCTGGGAGTTGATATAAAGATTATTCATTATTGTATCAGAATTTAATTCAACTCCATCAGGATTAGATACGGCTGCTTCAAGATTGATTCTTTCTTCTGCAGTTGTACTCTTTAATGCAAGAGAAATACCTGCTGAATTAAAAATGCCTTCATCCATGTTTACAGTAATATCAGCTTCACCTTCAAGATTTGAATACATATCTGAAAAACCGATTGTTGATAACTGGGCACCATATTTTGTAATTGTGCCGCCAATCATAAGTTTTGGATTAATTACAGATGTAATATCAGATTTTTCTACTACAAACTGAGTCAACTGAACTTCAGGACCATTTGCACTTGAATAAGTAAAGGCACTGTCTGTAGAAAGAATATATGAACCGTTTTCCAGAGGCAAAGGAAGATTTTCTACTATTAATTCACCGTCAACACTGTCTTTATTAAGTCTTACCTGACAATTAACTCCATAATCGCCACTGACTGTAATTACGTTATCTACATAAGTTCCATTAAAATTATATGGAATTGATGAAGCAACAGCTCCCACATCAAAGAACATTTCATTGGAATCAGGAAGTCTTGTTAAGTTTGCTACAAGATTTATAGCATAATTTCCTAAAATCAAATCGAATCTGTTTATCTGAATATTCTGTTCATTTCCGTTGGCAGATAAGAACAGGTACTGATTATCTTCTTTTGTATTAGCAACAAGAACGTAAGGAACGTTGAAAGAAACTGAATCAAAATCTGAAGAAGCATATACATCACCAGTAAAGATGTAAGGAGCGGCAAAATCTTCAAGACCGGCAATAGTCTGGGCAGTTTCTGAATCAACAAGCTGCTGGACATATTGAAGCACACTTAATACAGACAAACTGTTAAGAGACACATTTGTCTGGAAATAATTTGAGGCTGTAAGATAACTACCATCTATTGAAATTACACCAACTTGCACATCATCAGGGTTTTCTTCAGATGAAATATAATCAGAAACTTCAAACTCAAAGTCCACAGAATCATTCTGAGGAATTACTTTTACAAGCATGGAAGTTAATTCTTTTTCACCAATAACAACTTTTGGAGAAGCAATAAAGAATCCTTTTGACATAGAATGGAAATTAATTTCAGAAGAAACAATTTTTCCATTAGGAAGACTGAATCTGCGTAAATCAAGCAAACCGGAAAGCTGAAGGTTTTTGAAAGTTAAATCAAGATTACCGCCAACATCAAACATATCTCCAGTAACATTCAGATATTTCAGTTTCAATTTATCTAAATCGCCGGCAAGATTATAAGAAACATTTGCGCCACCAGGAACATAATTTGCAGGAACATAAACGCGGCCATTTGAATCGTAAGAAAGTTTGTCTTCGTCTATTTCATATTTTACGTCTGCTGTTACAGAAAGGCGGAAATCTCTGATTAAATCTTTTATTTCTTTATTTGATGTTGTGAACAAAGTAAGAGGATCCAGATTATCTGTTTTTACAGATGCTTCTGCTATGTTATTTTTGTAATCGTATTTTGCACCTACATAGAATGGATTAACACTCTGAACTGAATGAACATCAAAAACGTTATCTGCATAAGTTGCAAGGAAGTTCAATTTATTTAATTTATATTCGCCGTTTGTAAAATCTGAAATGCTGAAGTGAACAGAAGAATTTTCAAGATTGTCGTAAATTGTTCCGTTCATCAAAAGATTTGTTGTAAACAACATGTCCATTGGCTTAACTAAAACACGGCCTTTTCCACCAAGAGTTAATTCAAGACTTTTTCTTCTTGTAGAATTAAGGACAACTACATTACTGATGGAAACTAAAGCATCAACATTTTCATCTTCATAAAAAAGTTCAACATTTTTAATTTCAATATTAGATGGAATATATTCGGAGATTGAAGCAAAATCATCAATCAAAGCAGTTAATTCATTTGAATCATCAGAAACTTTTACAGCTTCAGAATCAGGGTTTTCAGAAAGGGCTGTTACAATATCAAGAGTACGTTTTAAATCAACCTTAATACCATCAATTACAACATTGCGGACAAAACGCTGATAGTCCCCTTTTATAAGAGAGAAAAGTCTGTAATTAATAATCAGTTTATTTATGGAACCAACAAGATTGCCCTCTTTATCTGTTAATTCAATTCCGTAAATTTCAAACTGATTCAAAATTGATGGAGAAAAAGACTTGTAAGAAATATTCAACCCTGTTGATTCCTGAATTGTATTCTGCAATTGCAAAGTATAACTGCTCACAGCGGCAGACAGTTTTTTATTAATTGGACGTGAAACTGCCAGTGCAATCAGGACTAAAAAGAGAAAAATAATAAAACAAATTTTCGAAGTACGAGAAATCTTTTTCATCTAACCATCTGATAAAAGTGAACCTGATGTAATTTCAAAAGTATACAAAAAGTCCAATTTTAATCGTATAATTATAACAGAAGATGGCATTATGAACAATTAATTGTTGCAGACCTGTGAAAAAATTAGATTTAAAGAAAAAAATACATTATAATAAAAAATATGGTACTTAATAATTTCATTGTATTTGAAGGCATAGATGGAAGTGGAACTTCCACACAGATTAACATTTTGGCAGAAAGATTGCCTGAAAAAATTTATAAAACAGCCGAACCTACTTCAAATGAAATTGGAAAATTTCTAAGAAAAATGCTTGGTGGTGAAATGAAAATGGATGAAAAGACAAATGCATTTTTGTTTGCCGCAGACAGATGCCAGCACTTATATGGTGAAGGCGGAATTATTGATCAGATTAACAATGGAAAAATAGTTATCAGCGACAGATATTTCTTTTCAAGTATGGCGTATCAGTCAGCAAGTTGTGGAGAAGAACTGCCTGCTCTTTTAAATTCAACATTTCCTTTGCCACAGTTACTCTTCTATTTTGTAATTAATCCTGAGATTTCTCTTGCCAGAGTAGATGCTCGAAATGAAAAAAAAGAAATCTATGAAAAAATCGATATTCAGAAAAAAATTGCTGCTTTGTACGAAAAGGTAATCAGCCAATATGAAGCAGATAAATCTTCTGGTATGAAAGTTGTTCGCATTGATGCCTCAAAATCAATTAAAGAAATTGCAGCGGTAATCAACAAAGAAATTGACAGTATAATTTCAAAATAACTTCTAATAGTGCATAAGAAAAATACCGATAAATAAGTTGTGAAGAAACATTTAATTCTTGCAACATTGATGACTATTCTCTTTTTAGTACCAGCGCAGAAAGCTAATGCATATTACGTGCACTTTAAAGAAGAATATTACAATCTTTATCATATACATTTTAAGCAGTATCCAAATTCTGTAATGGAAAACATTTACTGGCTGGAACAGGCTGCAAAAGCAGATTTCTGTAATCCTCAGTTTCTTGATTTTACAGTTGAAAACGAAAAACAGTGGGAAAAATACCGCTATTTATTCCAGATGCACATTAATCTTAAATTAATTGAACAGCATTTGCGACTTGGAAAAATTTACGACAAACAGAATATTTATTTTTACGACGCTGCGTTTAAAAAGGAATATCTTGAAAATTTACAGATAACTCTATCTTGTTATAAATCTGCATTATATTACTGGCAGGAAGCAAAATTGTGGTATGAAAAAGCAGATGCTCCATCTTTTAACTTTTTATTCATTACTGCAAAGCAAAACTGGGAAGATGAAAGAGAAAGAATCAGAACCGGGGAATTAGATTACGAAAAGATGCTTAAACGTGAAATAGCAAGAGTAGAAAAAAACATTGAACAACTTAACCAAATGGAAGAAATATATTAAAATACTTCCATCATGGCAAACGAAATTTTAAAGATTAATTACCCATCAATTTACATTGGCACAGAAAGTTCAGAAATTGAATTTTTTGATGGCACTCCTGATTTAGTTTCTATTTTCAATATTGGTGCTGAAAATACCGGGAAACGATATTTTGTAACAGACGGAACTGTAGCTTCTCTTCCCTGCATGGAAAACTTCCTTTCTAAATTCGAAGACGACAGATGCAATAATGACTATCTTATTATTCTTGGTTCCGGCGAGCCTTATAAAACAGTAGAAAGCGTTCTTAAAATTGTTTCTGCCGCTATTGAAGCAGGTTTTTCCCGCAATGATTTATTTGTAGGTATTGGTGGTGGTGTAATCTGTGATATTACAGCTTTTGCAGCTTCTATTTTCAAAAGAGGCGCTAAAGTTGAATTTGTTCCAACTACTCTGCTTGCTATGGTTGATGCAGCTATGGGTGGAAAAACAGGTTGTGATTTTGACAATTACAAAAACATGATTGGTTCTTTTTATCCTGCAAGAAAAATCTATTACTGTACAGATTTTGTTCAGTCTCTCTCTGAACAGCAGTTCAATTCTGGTCTGGCAGAAGCATTTAAGACAGCAATTCTTTCAAATGCACAGATGCTTGATGTTATGGAAACTGAAAGCGAAAAAATTAAAGCCCGTGACAGCAAAATCTTAAAAAACATTATTATGGAATGTGTAAAGATTAAATCAAGCTTTGTTGAAAAAGATTTTACTGAAAGAAATATTCGTGCATTCCTGAACCTTGGACACACCTACGGACACGCACTTGAAACTTTAAGCGGATTAGG
The DNA here is from genome assembly GCA_024402665.1 of Treponema sp. Classification (GTDB taxonomy): domain Bacteria; phylum Spirochaetota; class Spirochaetia; order Treponematales; family Treponemataceae; genus Treponema_D. The sequence continues at coordinate 176,996 of JAKSTI010000001.1, read as the reverse complement.
TGCAATTACTCACGGCCAGGCTGTTGCTTGGGGAATTGGCAGAGCAACTGTTTTAAGTTTGAATAAAGGCTACTGTATGGAAGCTTTCAAAAATAAAATCTTTAAGATTCTTGAATTATATGACTGGAATACAGAATCAATTCCATCATCTGTTGCAGGTGGCGCTATTGGAGAGAGATTCCTTACAGTTATGCATAAAGATAAAAAGAATATGAACAGCAAAATTAAAGTTGTAATTCCAAAAAACACTTGTGATATTGTTGCTGAAGAAGTTGAAGATTCTGAAATTCTTGCAACCCTTAAATAAGGAATAAATATGCATTCTATTGATCACTATTTTGACTGGGCCGCTACAAGTCCTGCTGACGAAGACATTGTAACAGAAGCATTAAGTAAAACTTTAAAATGCTGGGGAAATCCTTCCAGTACACATCAGATTGGGAAAGATGCAAGAGTTTTATTTGAAGAAGCACGTAATCTTTGTGCAAAAACATTAAAAGTAAAACCTGAAACAATCTATTTTACATCTGGCGGAACAGAAAGTGATCACATTCCTCTTCTTGCATTACTTGCAAAACCTTCAAAAGGTACAGTATTAATCAGTTCAATAGAACATCCCGCTGTTAGAGAACAAGCCGAAGCATTAAAACATTGCGGCTGGAATGTAGTAGCAATTCCTGCAGATAAAGATGGTGTTATTCAGCCGGAAGTTGTACAGTCACTATTGACTTCGGATACTATGCTTGTATGTATTATGGCTGTAAATAATGAAACTGGAGTTATTCAGCCTGTTTATAAAATTGCAGATACAATTTCAAAATGGGCAGAAGGAAAAAGAAAGCCTAAGTTTCATATAGATTGTGTGCAAGCTGCGGGAAAAATACCATTAAATTTATCTTATGAAGGGATTGATAGTGCCGCCTTTAGTTCTCATAAAATCTGCGGTCCTCGTGGAATTGGGATTTTATATTCAAAAGACAAATTTGAACCGTTCTTAAGAGGCGGCGGACAGGAAAATGGGATTCGCAGCGGAACTGAAAATACGTTTGGTGCAGTTGCTTTTTCTAAATGTCTTGAACGCTATTATATTGAAGAAAGTGAAAAATCTTCAGACCAGTACAAATTTTTTGAAAATCAGAAAGAAATTACAAATAGTTTTGTAAAAAAATTATCTGAATTAAAAGGAGCAACTATTGTTCCAGAAAGCAGACTTAACAAACAGGAATTATTCTCTCCTTTTGTAGTTCAGTGTGCTTTTAATAATATTCCGGGAAACGTAATGCTGCGTGCTCTTGATTCAAAGGGATTTTGTATTTCTACAGGAAGTGCCTGCTCTTCTAAGAAAAACAGCCGTCCTGTTCTTGAAGCAATGCATGTAGATTCAAAATTACGGGAAACATCTGTCAGATTCAGTTTTGGCCCACATACTACAGAAAAAGCAATCAACGAATTGTTTGAAGCAGTAAAAGAAATTAACTCTACTTTCAACCGCTAATCGTTTTTCAAAATTAATTTTATTTATAAAAGAAAAGCCTGAGACTTCATAAAGAAATCTCAGGCTTAATTATTTATTATGGAGCATTAAATAACTAAATCAAAATTACTGTGCTTTGTAGATTTCGTTAGTTAATTTTACAATGTTATCAATGTTGAGGTTTTTACAATCTGCAACATACTGATCCCAGTCTTTATTGATATCTTTCTGACCAATTACGAACTTCAAAGTCCAAGCATTGATATTATCAATAAGAGGAACAGCCCAGAGGTTCAACTGTTCACGCTGATCTTCTGTTGGTTTAGCTTTTGGATCTACTGTAGCAACTGTCTTGTATTTAGCATAACGTGCATACAAATCCTGTACTTCTGGAGTGAAGTTATCTGTTGATTCAGCTGTTGAGTGACCATAGAAGTAGTTACCACCAGCAAATCCCCATTTAAGACGGATATCAACATCATCATCAGAACCACCAATACCAAGACCACCACATTTGTATCCTGGGAGGAGTTTTTTAACTTTCATACCATTTACATCAACATACTGCCATGTTTCACCTTCAACACCCCATTTTGTAAGAGTGTAAGCTTCTTTTGAATAGAACATCCAGTCAACAAAACGCATAAGTTTAATGAATTCTGCTTCACCAAGTTCATCCAAAGCTTTTGTAGAAATCATAACACCACATTCAAGACGTGAAGTTTCTGCCAAGTCTTTTGTTGTTCCTGATGGATAAGCTGTTACATATACTTTTCCATTTGGAGTAATTTTCTGCAAACTTGCAATATCGTTAGTCATTGATGAACGGTTTGTTGATTTGATTACAGTTTTACCATTGTAGAATTTGTTGTTAGCAACATCATCAGACTGTGTGAAAGTTTCTGGATCAAGGATACCATCTTTTACAAAGCTGTTAGCAACAGTAACGAATTTTTTGAAATCAGGACTGATTGAAGAAGAATAGAATTCTTTTTTCTTCTGATCAAATTTAATACCACCGTTTGAACCTTCGATAGCCCATCCAGAAAGAACACCATAAGAAGTACCCATCAATTTCAAGAGGTTACCACCCTGTCCTTTTCCAGATTCACCACACCAGAGGTCAGACCAGATGTAGTCTTTTTCTGAACACAATCCGTTAGCAACCATGTATTTCTTTACGCCAACGAGAACATCGTGTAATGTTTCCCAAGTCCAGTCTTTTTCAATTTCGCGGATATCATATCCAGCTGCTTCGAAAATATCTTCACGAACCATGATTGTGTAGTCCTGAAGAGCTGCCTGATGCATACCAGGAAGACGATAGTATTTTCCATCATTCTGGCGGATTGTATCCAAATCAGGTTCCATTTTGTAATTCTTTACGAATGCGCTGAAGTTTGGCATATAGTCAACATAATCAGAAACTGCAACTACACCGCCACCTGCTACATACTGATCTTCTGAGTAGATTTTTGGAATGATGTAAGTAGAAGATCCAGAGTTGATTGCAAGGTTAACTTTCTGTGGATAGTCACCACTGTCGTAAGAAGTAATATCAAGATGTACATTTGTTAAGTCTTCAATCTTTTTGAAAACACCTTCAGATTCCCATTCTGGCTGCATTGCATACCAAGATGCGTCACTGAAAGAAATTGAATAAGTTACAGGATCATCTGAGTGGAATGTTACTTCTTCACCAAATGTGTAACCTTTTGCTTCTGCTGAAGCTTTTTTGCCAGTTTTGTTTCCACCACAAGAAACAAAAAGAGCTGCGAGACAAGTCATTGCAACAAAACCAGTCACAAACTTTTTCATAATTTTTATCCTCCTAAAGATATAAACTATTTTTCTATAACAAAACAGGACATTAAATCCCGATTTATTCAAAATTATTCTTTTACACCACCAAGCATCATACCTTTGATGTAATACTTAGAAATAAACGGATAGATACAGATAATTGGAAGTGCCATCAATACCATTGAACAAGATTTGATATTTGCGGCAATCTGCATCTTTTCTGCAGAAGCTTCACCAGGATCTGCAGATGTAGAAGCACCACTGATGATTGTTTTAAGATAATAAGCTACAGGCCACATATCCTTTTTATCAAGATAAAGGAAAGCATTATACCAGTTGTTCCAGTAACCTACTGCGTTGAACAAAATCATAGTTGCAATAATTGGCATTGATAAAGGAATTACAATTCTTATAAAAATTCCAATTGGACTTAATCCGTCTAATTCTCCTGCTTCTTCAAGTTCACGAGGAGTCTGTGCAAAAAATGATTTCATCAAGATGATGTAATATGTACTAAGGAGACTTGGAATAATAAAACCAGCTACATGATTGATAAGATGAAGTTTCTGCATCAATACATAGTTTGGAATTAATCCGCCACCAAAATACATTGTAAAAATTACAAACTTAGTAAGGAATTTATTTCCGTAAAGTTCTTTCTTTGAAAGTGGATAAGCGAGACAGCTGCTTAATACCAGAGAAAGGAAAGTTCCAAGTGTTGAATAAATTACTGTATTTCCGTAACTGTGAAGGAATTCACCTTTTCCAAGTACAGATTTGTAAGTTTCAACATTGAATCCTCTTGGCACAATTGAAACTAATCCCTGTGTAATAGCCTGTTCTGATGAAAATGACTGTGCTACCAGGTATAAAAATGGATATAAAGTGATTGCACAAACAAACAGCATAATGAATGTGTTAATCCATGAAAAAACAATGTATCCTGTTGAATCTTTAACTTTTACGCTTTTTTCCATAATTCACTCCCTGTTACCACAATCCAGAGCCAGTCAATTTCTTAGAAATCTTATTGGCACCTGTAAGAAGAATAAGGTTCAACAATGCTTCGAACAAACCAACCGCCGTAGCATAACTGTAGTTACCTGAACCTAAACCTAAACGGAATACGAAAGTTGAAATAATATCGGCTTTTTCATAAACCATTGGGTTATACAAGAGGAATACTTTTTCAAAAGCACCACCAGAACCAACCAATCCACCAATATCGAGGATAAGCAATGTTGTAATAGTTGGAAGGATTGAAGGAATTGTTACATGAATAATACACTGGAAATGATTTGCACCATCAACTTTTGCAGCTTCATATAAAGATGGATTAATACCAGAGATTGCCGCAAGATAAAGGATTGTTCCCCATCCTAAACTCTGCCATACACCAGATCCAACGAAAATTGTTGTAAACCATTCAGGAAGAGCAATGAAAGAAATTGGAGCTCCACCTAAATTCTGAATCAATGTATTAATTGGACCAGAAGTAGAAACAAGTTCGCGAATCATACCTGTTACGATTACCATAGAAATAAAGTGTGGTAAGTAAGATACAGTCTGAACGAACTTCTTCCAGTGGAGATTTCTGATTTCATTCAAAAGAAGAGCGAAAATCAATGTTAATGGGAATCTGAAAAGAAGATAAAAAACATTAAGTGAAAGTGTGTTTTTAAATGCACGCCAGAAAGTTTTATCTCCAATAAACTGTTTAAAATATTTAAATCCACTCCATTCATCACCAAAAATACTGTGACCAGCACGGAAACGACGGAAGGCAATAATATTACCTGCCATAGGAATGTATCTAAAAATTATGTAGTAGATAACTGGAATAAGCATTAATAAATAATACTGCCAGTATTTCTTTAAATGTCGAGAGAAACCTGGATTGCCGGCTGCAGCAAGTTCCCCACCCTGTTTTTTAAGTAACACTTTTTAACTCCGTTTATATGCAAGTATACTTGTGTACTTGCATACTAGTTGACTTTATAATTATATGATAAATCATAATATTGTTTTGTCAAGAATAATTTTAATTAAAATGATGAAAAAAGAAGTTATTGACAGTAAATCCTTACTCATTTAGAATAAATCCCCATGAAGACAACCGAAAAAGAAAAAAACGAGTCTAACAGAGAATACGCATTAAGAATTCTCAGAAATAATATTATCAATCTTGAATTAAAACCTGGTACTATGATTAGTGAACAGGATGTAGCAGATGAACTTAATATTTCCAGAACTCCTGTGCATGAAGCTTTGCAGGAACTTTCCAACACAAAAATTATAGAGATTCTTCCACAAAGAGGCAGTCTTGTAAGCCTTATTGATATGTCTTTAGTTGATGAAGCAGTGTTTCTTCGTGCAACAATTGAATCGGCAATTACAGAAGAAGCTTGTTTGAAAGCAACAGATGAAGATATAACAGCTTTAGAAGAAAACATTAACCTTCAGGAATTTTATCACAGTAAAAATAATCTTGATAAATTTATGGAACTTGATAATGCGTTCCATGAAATCATGTATAAGATTGCAAATAAGATGCAGTGTCACTATATGGTTAGAACTATGAATATTCATTATGACCGTTTCCGTGAATTACGTTTGCATGCATCAGATCCTTCTACAATTATTGAGGAACATAAATCAATTCTTACTGTATTCAAGCAGAGAGACAGTGAAACTGTAAAAGGATTAATTTTAAAGCATTTGAATCGTCTTTATGTGGACGAACAGGATATTCGTAAAAAATATCCTGATTTTTTTGCATAATTTTGTAAAAAAAGTTGTTTATCTTATTGACATAAAATGTTCAATTTGTTAATATACTAAACATCAAGCGGGTGTAGCGAAGCTGGTTATCGCGCTGGCCTGTCACGCCGGAGATCACGGGTTCGAGCCCCGTCACTCGCGAATTAAACCTTCTCTTTTGAGAAGGTTTTTTTTATTTTTAAACCATTTTTTTTGGGGCTCTCACCGCTTCGATAAATCTCTGCTTGTGCGGTTGTTGGTAAATCCTAAACAAACCGCTGGAGCGCTTTGTTTTTAACGGATTTCCTATTTGGGCAGGTTCGAGCCCCGTCACTCGCGAATTAAACCTTCTCTTTTTGAGAAGGTTTTTTTGTTTTTAAACCATTTTTTTTGGGGGGGGCTCTCACCGCTTCGATAAATCTCTGCTTGTGCTGTTGTTGGAGAATCCTAAACAAACCGCACAAGCGCTTTGTTTTTAACGGATTTTCTATTGATGAAAGCTACTTGAAAAGATTATGATTTTTCTATAATATTATTTCTATGTTTTCGGGATTTCCGGTACAAGGGAGGTGAAACACATATGGCAACAATCATGGTTGACGATTCAGAAAACCTTGAAAAAGCAATCAAACGCTTTAAACGCATGGTTGAAAAAGAAGGTATCATTCGCGAATACAAAAAACGTGAATATTTCGAAAAACCTTCTGCAACTCTTCACCAGAAGAAAACAACTCTTGAAAGAAAACTTTTGAACAAGAGACGTAAGACAGAAAAGAAAGAATTCTAATTCTTAATTGTTTTTCTGCAAAAAAAAAGAACTTCCAGATGGAAGTTCTTTTTTTTATAAGGAGCAATCTTTATGGTTATCAGTCACAAGATTTATTTTATTTAATTGTAATACGGGTCTTATTACCTGCAACAATTTTTACATTTGGAACAGTTATTATTTCTGATCTATAGTATCTTGTATCCTTAACATAGATTTCAAAATCATATACACCGGCATCTAAATCAGCATAGCAAGTATCTCCTGGTGTTGAATTAGGTTTCCAACATGTATACCACATACTAGATCCAGACTTTTTTCTGGTAATCTTTTCAATAGTACTTGCATAGCTTGTACAGTTATCAAAAACTACGCGGCCTGTTGAATTCTGACATTCCTGTTCTACTTCATATCCAGTCTGTTCCCAGTCATATTCAGAAGGAAACATAATAATACAGCTTGAAAACAAACTGATTACAGCAAGCATTAATGGGACAAAAAATATTTTTTTCATGTTTATACCTCTTTGTTAGCGGAACTTTCTCCGTTGTTTTTGTTATACGCTTATTAAACCACAAACTGATTTCTAAAGTATCCTTTTTTTTCTAAGAAAATTATAAGAGGTTTCTTAGATTTGAAACATTTTTTACTATACATTTCACAAGTTTTTATTGACTTAATTTATGTATAGTTATATTATGAATACATGATTACAGGATTTCCTTCCCCTGCACAAGGATATGAAGACAAAGTTATTGATTTAAATTCTCTGATGATAAAGCATCCTGCTGCAACTGTTTTTATGAAAGTTGATTCAAGCAGATACACAGGCATTGGAATTTATAACGGGGATTTACTGATTATAGACAGAGCCTTACCTGTAAAAAAAGACAGTTTTGTAGTTTACGAATATGGAGGGGAATTTCATTTGAATCAGGTATACAAACTGAAAGATGAAATTCTAATTTGCGGTGTAATAACTCATGTGATTCACACTGTAAAAAACAGCAGATAGATGATTCTTCATTGCGATGGAAATAGTTTTTATGCTTCCTGCGAACAGATTTACAGACCAGATTTAAGGGGAAAACCTGTAGCTGTACTGTCAAATAATGATGGAATTATTATTGCCCTGAATGCTGAAGCAAAAAAGTGCAATATAAAACGGGGGGATCCTTATTTCAAGATAAAAGATATTTGTGCTAAAAATAATATTTCTGTTTTTTCAAGCAATTATACTCTCTATGCAGATATTTCAAGGCGAATTACATCGATATACATGGAATATGCACCACAAATAGAAGAATATTCTATTGATGAATCCTTTTTGTTCTTTGATAAATGCAACTGGAGCGTAAAAGATTATACAGAAATAGGATTTGATCTAAAAAAAAGGATTGCTAAAGAAGTCGGGATTCCTATATGTGTTGGAGCGGCACCTACAAAGACTCTGGCAAAACTCTATAACAAAAATGCCAAAAAACATAATGGCGTTTATATTTATGAAGCAGAAAAAGTAGATGCATTGCTGGCAGAAACTGACTGTCAAACTATATGGGGAATTGGACCGGCAAAGGCCAGAAAACTGCGGGAAAACAAAATTACAACTGCTCTGGAATTAAAAAATATGCCCTTAAACGAGGCTAAGAAGCTGCTTACAATTCAGGGAATAGCAACTGTACAGGAACTAAGAGGGATTCCTTACATAGACAGGATAGACAAAATTTCAAATGATGTTATTACTTCCAGCAGGCAATTTGGAATAAAAGTCTTTAGCGTTGAAGTATTAGAAAGTGCTGTTGTTCAATACACAGAAGCTGTTGTTGAGAAACTTAGAAAACAAAAAGCCGAAGCAGGGGCTGTAAGTGTATATCTTTCTACCTGTAATTATTATTGCGATAACAAAGAACTGCAATATTCAAACGGAATCTACCTGGAACTGGACAGACTAACTTCCTATACTGCAGATATTGTAAAAGCAGCAACTATAGGTTTAAGAAGAATTTTCAGGGAAGGATTTGGATACAGATCTGTAATGATTACTCTTCATCAGTTAAGACCAGCATGTCTTCAGGGAAATCTTTTTATAGATCCGATGAATGATATCAAAAAGAAAGATTTCATGGATTCTCTTGATAAATTAAATAATTCTTATGGAAGAAAAACTGTAAGACTGGCAAAAGGAACAGCATCAGGAGAGGGATGGCAAATGCAAAGAAAACTACTCTCCCCTTGCTGGACAACAAGAATCGGAGATATTCCACATATAAAATAAAACCCCTGCAAGAAAATCTTACAGGGGTTATAAAGTTATATAAGATAACTTAAATTATTTTGCTCTTTCAAGGAAGCTTCCATCACGGGTATCAATAACGATTTTGTCGTCTGTATTGATGAACAATGGAACGCGAACTTCAATACCTGTATCAAGAGTAGCAGGTTTCAAAGATTTTCCTGAAGTATCACCTTTTACACCTGGTTCACAGTATGTAACTGTACGTGTAACGCGTACTGGAAGGTCAATACCTACTGGTTTTCCTTCATAGAATGTAAGATTTACTTCAAGATCATCATCTGGAGTAATGTAACCAGCGTAATCTCCAAGGTCTTCTTTTGCAAGTTCAAACTGTTCATAAGTATCCTGATCCATGAATACAAATGTGTCACCGTCGATGTAAGAAAGTTTTGTTACATGTGGTTCAAGATCAACTTCGTCAAATTTTTCACCAGCGTCAATACCAAGATCCATTGTAGAGTTTGTTACAAGGTTCTTTACGCGGAAACTTGTTACCATTCCGGCACGTCCTGAACGCTGTCCAAGCATTTTCTGTACGATAAGAGGATTTCCTTCATACATAAAAGCTGTACCAACTTTTAACTGTGATGTCATTAACATAATATAAACCTCAAAAAATAAGTTTCGAAAATATTTTATATATTATAGTATTTTTTTTTAATAATGTCATCAGTAGAGTCAGAATTTATTATTTAGATGCAATCTCAGATATAAAATCAAGAAGATTTTTTGCCATGTCACCATTATTTAATAAGGATTTAGAGAAACTATTGAATCCATAAACAAGTTTTTCCTGCTGCACAAGAAATTCGTATATAGCATTTTCAAAAGAAATATCATCAACTTCTGAAACAGGAGTATTGAACATAAGCCAGACCTTTTCAACAACAGAAAAATCCTGGGGTAAAAAATGATTTTTCATTACATCAAGCAGGGCTTTAACTTTTACAAGCTGATACTCGTCACTTTGAGGATAGGCATGCCAGACAAAAGGGATACCAGAAAGACATGCACGGCTCATTGTTTCTTCACCACGGATAAAAAGGAAGGAACAATTTTTCATCATATTATCCCACTGATTCTGATTCAAAAAATCAAGAGACTGGACTTGATAATTCAAAAAATCAGATAGGTGGTTATAAGATGTAATCAAAGAATCATGGCCTTTTCCCTGAGCAACAAGAAGTTTTTTTGATAAAGTCTGATTATATTTATTTAATGCTTTTAATAAAGGGTCCCATCCAGAACCATCTCTGTCATAACAGAAAAACAAAATATCACCTTGTGAATTTCTAGTTGCTATTTGATTCCAGTTATCATCAATAATAAGTCCACCTGTTTTATCTGTAAATCCAGGCATAAAATTGACTTTTTGAACAATTGCTTTTCTTGTAAGGGATTGTAATTTATGAAAATCTTCGGCATAAGTTTCAGCAGTAAGATAATCAACCATGATTATGTTTACAACATGATCAAGATTATCTTCAAAAAGGATTTTTTCCATCCAATCTGGACGGCCACACTGAAACAATTCAAGAATTATTTGCAGATGCTGATTTTTTTCACCAGAAAATGCGGAATAACAAAAATTATACTCATTCCAGTTATAAATATTAAGGGAATCTACCTGCTGAAAAGATTTTGCAGGATTTATTTTATTGTTTATTTTTTGAAAAGAATAAAGGTCATCAATAATAAGATTTAATTTATTATCAGGATTAAGCTTATGTAAACGCGAAATAAGTCTGTAAGCAACCCCTACATCACCAAAATTATCAACTACTTTACAAAGCAGGGTAATTTCCATAAAAAATTAATTTACCTTGCTGTACAATTCGCTATATTCATTACGCCATTCGCTTTTTGTTTCGCGATTTTCCCATTCAATAATCTTTTTAATAGTAAAATGGCGCTGGTCTCTTGGATTTTCAAAATAAAGAACTCCAAATCTACCCTGACCAATATAGGCAATTTTTTCGTTCTGTCCAAGTTTTTCAGACTTTTCAACTTCACCAATGGCACATTCAAAATGAATTGGTGAACCAGAAGTTTTATCACTCAAAGCTGAGGCAACATCCTGAATAACCTGATTGCATTTTGGACAAACAATCTGTTTTGCTTTTAATTGCTGAATAGCCTGCTGTCTTTCTTTCATAGCTGCATCATCGTAATTCTGACGTACAGGTTCATTTTTTTTCTGTTTGTCAGAGGAATTATTATGCTGATTATTTTTATTCTGATTGTTCCAATTAGAATATTTTTTGTTACGACGATTTTTGTCCATGAATTTTCTCCCGTTGCAGCTGCTATTCCTGCAATTTAAGTTCTTCAGGATTCTCTACTAACTTTCCGCTGATTACCTGAGCAATTCGCTGGATTGCATTTTCGAGATATTCCTCACTGTGAATTTTCTTTCGCAACTCTAAGATGCGTGGTGGCAACTGATCTTCTTCTTTTTCAAGAACAAGAGTTGCTGTACCTGATGTAACACCCGAAATCATAAAAACTCCGTAAAAGCATTTTCAATATGATACACTTCTGGATAGCCAGGCATATCAATAACAATTACATCAAATCTGATATAACTGTTATTATATTGTCGATGATTTAACAGAAAACGTTTAGAAGTTTTTATAATCTTCTGCTGTTTATTGTAATTTAATTCTCTTGAAAGCATGTCATTTGTACCATTAGGAAGAGTTTTAACTTCCACAAATACAATCGAATCATCTTTCTTAGTAATTATATCAATTTCTCCAGTTCTTGTCCGCCAGTTTTGAAATAAAATTTCATATCCCTTGTTTACCAGAAAATCACACGCTCGTTTTTCACCGCAATTTCCAGTATCCTTTTTACTCACTATTTTTTCTCCAGAATAAAGCTGAATATTACAGCAAGGGCCTCCCAGGTTTCTTCCTGAACATAATTTCCTATATCTTGAGCAGAAAGCATTTCTACCAGTTCTAAATCTTCTCTTATTTCAATATCATTCTTTTTTGCTTCTGCAAGAATTTTTTCTGCCAGTTCACCTTTACCTTTTGCAGTTATAAAAGGAGCCGGACTATTTTCAGGATACTTTAAGGCTACTGCTTTTTTCATACCATTGCTCCAAAAGATAAAATCTCTTCATCTTCACATCCGGTTCCTTCCAGTAATTCCTTATCTACAAACTGAACGTTAAATTCCCGATTTATAAGTTTTAATTTTTGTTCCAGTGTGTTTTTGAAGGAAGAAATCTGACTTTCTGAAGCACCCTCTACATTAAATCTAACAAATTTATTTTGTAAAGAAAAGAAATATTTTTTTTCACCATAATCACAATTCAGTAAGATTCTGTCCAGCTTTTTCTGACACAAAAACAGCTTAATTGTCCCCTGCCCCAAAACCTTTTCACTCTTAGTAATTTCAAATGGAAAAAATACCCAGTTTCCTTCTCCTGATTTTTCATTTCCAAGATGATTAAAAATTGTAAGTAAACCTGTAGTATTTTCTGCCGCAAACTTTACCATAGAATTAAAAAAATCCTTAATGTCTTGCGCAGAAATACTTTCCTGAGACTCCAATAATGCTACTTCAGCAGAAGATTCTGAAACTTCATCTGAATCTATTTCATTCAATAATTCAGCAATCTCTTCTTCAGAAGCTGTAATTCCTTTTTTTTCAAGAAGCAATAAAATTTCTGCAGCCCGTTTTTCTTTACCAGGAAATTTTAATGCAAGATCATGAAGCCTGTTCATTAATTTAGGTTCATATTTCAGACCAAGTTGTTTTAATTGCAAAAATAAATGTAGTGATAAAGAATCTGGTGGAAGACCAATAGAAATTAAAAATTTTGCTGAATCGCTTTCCTGCAATACTTTTAATTCAACTGAGGAAGCTGCTGATTGTTCAGATACTGTATTTTGCGGTGTAATATGAATTGTCCCGTTTTTTAGAAGCACATTTCCAATAAAAGTGGAACCTGGAATTAATTTAGAAGATGCATTCAAAGTCACTCTATGACCGGCAACGGAACCAGAATAGCGGCCATCTGCTAATTGAGATAAAATACGAACCAGCACTGCATCGCCATTTTTTAAGATCTTAGGCTGGAGATTTGTGTTGGCAATATTATTTGTATTTACAATCAGATTATTGTTATGCACATATAAAGTGTACAAAAAAAAATGAGATTGCGAAAGATGCAATCTCATTTTTTATAAAAACTAATTTAAGTTATGAATTAGTTCTGATTTGCTTCTGCAGCAGCTTTTTCAGCAGCTTCTTTTGCAGCAGCAGCTTCAGCAGCACGTGCGTTACGAGCATTCAAAGCTTCAGTAACTTTAGCACCTACCAAAGTCTTAACTTTAGCATCCTTACCGATCTTATCGCGTAAGTAGTAAAGTTTAGCACGGCGTACTTTACCAGGACGTACGATATCAACTTTTACGATACGTGGGCTGTTATAAGGGAATACACGTTCAACACCTACACCGTAAGAAATCTTACGAACTGTGAATGTTTTACGAGCACCTTCATTCTTTTTACAAAGAACGATACCTTCGTAAACCTGAACACGTTCTGTTTTACCTTCAATAATTTTGAAGTAAACTTTTACTGTATCACCAACATTGAAATCCTGAGCTCCAGGTCTTTTCTGTGTTTCTTCAATAGTTTTAATAAGATCCATAGTGATCTCCTTTTAATCATTTTCAGTTTTTTTAATCCGTCGCTTTTTTTTAGGCTGACGTTTTGCAAAAAACTGAGCAGTTATTTCCTCAATCATCTTTTCGGCTTCTTCAGAAAGCTGACCATTCTTTCTAGCTTCATAAACCAGATCTGGTCTATTTGCTAAAGTTTTCATCAACCGCTTTTTAAGCCGCCACTTTCGGATTTCCTCATGATTGCCACTAAGCAAAACATCTGGAACTTTCATACCTTTGTATTCCACTGGACGTGTATACTGTGGGTATTCCAAAAGCCCGTCGCAATAACTTTCCTCATCTAAGGATTCGTGGGAAATTACACCATCAACAAGACGGTAAACAGTATCAATGATAACTGTTGCTGCAACTTCACCGCTGGACATTACATAATCTCCAATAGAGATTTCTTCATCCACGTACAAATCGATTATTCGCTGATCAATACCTTCGTATCGGCCGCAAATAAACACAAGTTCGTCTTTGCAACTTAATTCCTGCGCTTTTTTTTGAGTCAAAGGCTTTCCACTAGGTGTAACAAAAATTACATGCTTTTTATAAGCCTTAACGCTATCAAGCGCATTTCCAAGAGGTTCAGCAAGCATCAACTGCCCGGCTCCACCTCCGTACGTTCCGTCATCACAGGTATGGTGTTTATCAGTAGCAAAATCTCTGATGTTCACCAGATCGTAAGCAATAATTCCCTTTTCAACTGCTTTGGCCATGATTGAGTTTTCAAAAAAAGCCTTAACAATATCAGGAAATAAGGTCAGCACTGTAAATTTCATGGAATTACTCCAGAATCCAGAGGTGCATCAATTGCACCGTACCATTCTTTACATCTACCTTTCCAATGAATTCATCACGGAATGGTACAAGAACTTTTCGGTCACAACTATCGGAGAGAGAAACTTCTAACAAGTAACCTGCTCCGCCTTCCAATACGTCTGTGATTGTCCCTACAACTTTTGCAGGTGCATCCAACGTTGCCGGTTCGCCTTTCCCTTCATAAACAAGGGAACAATTTTGTAAGTCTGAAATATACCATTCGCCTTTTTCAAGAGGTTTGGCATACTTTCTAGGAACAACTATCTCCCATCGATTATACTTAAGTATATCTTTGTCGGAATCGATTCCTTTGAATTTAACATACATGATATTATTTCCAAGAGAACAAGACTCTACAGATACTTCTCTTGATTCACTACCATGCTGCAAAGTAACATCTTTAAGTTTAAGCAAATGCTCGTACTCACCAGAGCTACTTTCTACTTTACATTCACCAGAAAAACCATGAGTTCCTCTAATGATACCAACTACAAACAGTGCTTTTTCCATCTACGATATTCCTAAATTAGTTATCAAGAATATCAAGACTGTAACGTTTACCGTCTTTAACAGCCGATGCACTTAAAACAGTTCTCATGGCTTTAGCAATTCTTCCGTATTTACCGATAACCTTGCCAATATCACCATCTGCTACTTTAAGTTGAAGCACCATGCCCTTCTCGCCTTCAGTTTCATTTACAGATACAGCTGACGGATCATCGACCAATGATTTTGCGATGTATTCAATCAGGTCTTTTTCCATTTTCTAGCCTCTCTGTAAATTATTTTGCCTGTTTTGCAGACTGACGATTCATTAATTTCTTAACGATATCAGTAGGCTGAGCACCAACACTGATCCAGTACTTTGCACGGTCCATATCGATAGAAACCTGAGCATCTTCCTTAGCGATTGGCTGGAAAGTTCCAATTTCTTCGATACATACACCGTCACGTGGCTTGCGTGAGTCCTGAACAACTACACGATAGCAAGGACGTTTCTGAGTACCAAATCTCTTAAGTCTGATTTTGACCATTTATATCCTCCATGACACCATTTCTGGTATCAAATTTACTAACTTGGACACAATAATACCTATTGTGATAGTTAATTATATTATAAGAAATTAAAGATTTATTCAATAGTAGAACTGTAATAAAAGAAACAGCCGTATCAGATTTCAAAGAAAAAATGATACGGCTAAATCTTTAGGAGAAAAAATTATTTATTAACTTTTGTGCACATTTTATAATATTCACCTTTCAAATCAATAAGCTGCTGATGATTTCCACGTTCCTTGATTACACCATGTTCAACGTAGAAAATAACATCGGCATTACGGATAGTAGAAAGACGATGAGCAATAATAAATGAAGTTCTGTTTTTCAAAAGCTTATTCAAACCAATCTGAACAAGTTTTTCTGTCTGTGTATCAACAGAAGAAGTTGCTTCATCAAGAATAAGAATTCTTGGATCAGAAAGCAGAACTCTGGCAAAACTGATAATCTGGCGCTGTCCCTGTGAAAGTCCACCACCATTTGCAGTAAGCATTGTGTTATATCCGTCAGGCAAAGCTGTAATAAATTCATGTGCTTGAACAGTTTTTGCAGCTTCAATACATTCTTCATCAGTAGCATCAAGACGACCATAACGGATATTATCCATAATAGTTCCACTAAAGAGGAAAGAATCCTGAAGCATTACACCAACTTGTTTACGAACAGATTTAATCTGAAGATCCTGCAAATCAAGTCCGTCAATTAAAATCTGACCATTATCAGGATTATAGAAACGTGTAAGAAGATTAACGATTGTTGTTTTTCCGGCTCCTGTTGGACCAACAATTGCAACTGTCATACCAGGTTTAATATCAAAATCTACATCTTTAAGAATTGGATGACCTTCTTCATAAGAGAAATTTACATGATCAAAATTAACATGTCCTCTGATTGGAGGAAGTTCAATTGCATTTTCTTTATCCGTAATATCTTCAGGTTCATCAAGGAGTTCAAAAATACGTTCTACATAAGCACCTGTTGTTACCATTGAATTGTAGAAGTTACCAAGATTCTGAATTGGCTGCCAGAAACGCCAGATATATCCTGCAAAAGCAACTAATGTACCAACACTTACAGTAGCTCCAAGCCATCTGATACCAGCCATATAAACAAGGGCAACTCCTAAAGTAGAAAGATTATCTACAACAGGCCAGATAATATTATTAATATTTACAGCGCGAATCCAAACCTTTTTACAAATATCACAAAGTCCATTAAAAATACCCTGATTTACATCTTCACGGGCAAAACTCTGTGTTACTTTCATACCATTCAAACTTTCAGAAAGATATGCAGTAAGATTTGAACGTTTATAACTTTCCTGCTTCCAGGCTTCATGCTGCTTTTTCTTCATAGAAATTAAAACAATGAGCAAAACTGGAAGAACGGCCATTGCAACAAGTGTTAATTTTGGATCAATTGCAACCATGAAACAAATGATTACTATTAAAGTGAACAAATCGCTGATAAGCTGGATAATACCGTTACTAAGCAAATCAGAAAGAGAGTTTACATAATTTACTACACGAATAAGAATCTTTCCGTGTGGACGGCTGTCAAAGTAATTAAATGGAAGACTCTGAAGTTTTGTAAATACATCTTTTCTGATTGTAACAATGATTCTCTGGGCAACTCTTGTCATAATCTTCAACTTCTGGGCAAGTAAAATTCTGACTACAAGAGTTGAAAGCAAAAGAATCACCGAAAGAATAACAAGAAGTCTGATATTTTCGTTTGGAATTGCTTCATCAATTGCCATTCTGATTAAGTATGGACTTACAAGAGAAATTGCTGAAGCAAGAAGCATGATTACACAAGAGAGAATCATCTTTCCTTTATAAGGCTTAATCCAGTTAAAAAGTCTCATAATAATATGAGGATTAAGTTTCTGTTCTATTTCTTCATCTGCATCGAATTTATTACGCATAACTATAACCTCTTAAACCTTAAATACTCTGCTGTTCGTACCAGACCTGCTGGTAGAAGCCTTCCTGATTAACAAGTTCTTCATGAGAACCTGACTGACTGATCTGGCCATCTTTAATTACAAGAATTAAATCTGCATTCTGGAATGAAGAAACTCTATGACTGATAATGAATGTTGTATGACCTTCTTTACATTTTTCTGCAATTGATTTTCTGATTTTTTCTTCTGTTTCAATATCAACTGCACTAGTTGTATCATCAAGAATCATAATTTTTGGATTTGCAAGGAAAAGTCTGGCAAGTGCAATTCGCTGTTTCTGTCCGCCACTTAATCCTACTCCACGTTCACCAACAATTGTGTCATAACCGTCTGTCAAATCACCAATAAATTCTTTAACTCTTGCAAGTTCAGCGGCTCTTTCTACAGATTCAAAACTGCATTCTGGTTCGCCAAAAGCAATATTTCCTTCAACAGTATCACTGAAAAGGAATACTTCCTGCATTGTGATTCCAACATTTTTTCTTAAATACTGTAAATCGTAATCTCGAACATCTTTGCCATCAATTAAAACCTGACCATCAGTAACGTCATAATAACGGCACAGAAGATTTGCAATTGTTGATTTACCACTTCCTGTAAGTCCAAGAACACCAACTGTCATACCCGGTTTAATCTTAAAACTTACATTTTTAAGAACAGGAACCTGATTATAAGCAAAACTTACGTTTTTGAATTCAACTTCACCTTCAATTGGCTCTTTTGAAGAATTTTCTTTTGAAACAATATCAGGATTTGTACAGTGCAATTCATAAAGACGATCTGCTGAAGCACCAAAGTTCTGAACGTTATCAACAAGCATACCAAACATATTGATTGGCTGAGTAAATGCCCACATCAAACCGTTGAAAGTTACAAGCTGACCAATTGTCATTTCGTCAGTCATAACAAGGTAGCCGCCAAAAAGAATTAAAATAACTGGCAGAACACCACACAATGCATCAATCCAAGGGGTATATTTTACGCGAACATCAGCATTATCTACTGAAACATCACGGAATTTTTCATTTTCTACATCAAACTGGCTGATTTCATATTTTTCACGAACAAAAGCTTTAACAACACGGTTACCTTCAATGTTTTCACCTACTCTAGTATTAAGAGTTGCAAACTGATCGCGAACTTTTAAATGGGCAGGTCTGATGTGTTTTTTAAATTTGTTGATCAAAACAAGAACAAATGGAGCAATAATAAGGAACGCTACTGTAAGCTTCCAGTTGATTGTTGAAAGTGTGATGATTGAAAAAACATAAATCAAAACATTTTCTAATATCTGATATAAAACCCAGGCAACAAAGTGACGCACCTTATCAAGGTCGCTTGTTAAAAGAGTCATGATGTTTCCTGAAGGAGATTTATCATACCATTTGAAATCAAGTTTCTGAACATGTGCATACAAATCTTCACGCATAGAACGAATTACATTCTGAGAAGCATGCTCAAAAATTACCTGATAAATATATCGTACAATACTCTTCCCAAGTGTTGTACCAACCATTATTAAAATAAGTTTCAGCAAAAGATTGTGCTGACCACCAACGATGACTTTATCGACAATTGTACCTGTAATAAGAGGATTGACCATATTTACTGCTGCAACCCCAACACTTAACGAAAGACCGATAAACATCCACACCCAATATTTACGAATATAAGACCAAATCCATTTACCCATAATTTTACTCTAGCATTATCCAAAAATATGTGATATAAAGAAAACGGAACAAAATTGTATAAATCTCTACCCAGAGAAAACTTAGGGAGAAACACCTATGGATGATTTATTTGAATACAGTGACATTTTGAACGCACCGTTTCAGGCTTTTAGCGGAGACTGGATGGTTGTAAAACCTCACTGGCACTACTTTACTGAAATGGTTTATTTAGTAAAAGGAAATCTTTTTGGTGAAGTGGAAGGCAAACAGTTTTCAATGAATCCTGGTGATATGGTGATTTTCCATCCAAAACAGATTCATTCTTTTCTTGATTATCCGGTAAAAAGTTCCGAAATGGAAAAACCATTGTTTTATGTAATTAAATTTGATGACATGATTCTTTCAAATACAACTCCTGGTTCTCCAAAACTGCCACGAATGCTTGATAATGCGAATCATTCTGAAAATGCAATGAATTTAATTACTGCAGAAGAATTAAAATATAATCCTGTAATGCTTTTTTTCCAGAATTGTATCTGGGAAACACACCATAAAGAATTCGGTTATGACATTAAAGTTGCCTCTATGATCAGTCTGATTATTACAGAGCTTATTCGTATCTGGTTCCGCAGAGGATTTAAATTTTCAACAAAATCTACCTTTGATCAGTTCAGTACAAAGGATTTTTCTGTACTTGAATATATTGATAAGCATTCAACAGAAAATATCAGTATTGAATTTCTGGCATCAAAATGCGGAATGTGTTATTCGAATTTTGCAAAACAGTTTAAGGCACAGTTTGGAAAGACCTGTAAAGAATATATTGAATTTGTACGAATCTGTAAGGCAGATACACTTTTGCTTTATACAGACAAAACTCTTGATTATATTTCGCAGGAAACTGGTTTTACAGATTCCAGTCACTTTATTCGAACTTATAAAAAAATAAAGGGAATTACACCAAAACAAAGGCGTATGTCAAAGTCATAAAATAAAGTTTGCCGTGTTGAAAATTCTTTATTTTTATGGTAATTTGTTTTCAACATTTCAGGGATGGTTCTTACACGTTTTGTCGTCAGGAAATCCCTGGTAACAATTCACTGAAGATAATTATTTAAGGAGTTACATATATGGGAGCACGTGGAGAATTATTTACTACTCAGGTCTATTTAGATAACCGTTCATACTTTTTCAACGTAAAAGAAAACAGAACTGGAGATGTGTTTCTTCAGATTGTAGAAAGCAAGAGCCGTGATGGAGCAGAAGCTGACCGTCATCAGATTGCAGTTTTTTCTGAAGATATGCAGAAATTCCTTCAGGGTATGGAAAAATCATTAGAATTTATTGAAAAAGAAAGAAAAACAAGACAGAAAGCAGCAAGAGAAAAGAAGATTGCTAAAGAAAAGAAAGTTTACAGAGTAAAGAACGACAAACCTGCTGCTAAAGTTGATGATGGTATTAAAAGAACTGGACGTGTTCACGTTGTTTCTAAAAAACCACAGACTACTACAGAAGAATAATTTAATTATAATTAAATGAAAGTCGCTGAATTGGAGATGGTCCAATACGACGGCAGATTTCTTTATGATCCCGGGTTGGGTACCCTTTATGTTTTGCGTATCCATACTCGGGATATTTTTTGTCCATTTCAAGCATTAAGCGGTCGCGGCATGTTTTTGCAAGAATTGAGGCTGCCATTACAGGAGGATAATTTCCATCTGCTTTTGGTTCACAGCGGCATTGAATTGGAACATCAGGACATTTAGTACCATCTGTTATTCCAGACAAATCAAAATCACTGATATTATTATCTTTGCACCATTGTGGTAATTTTTTCTGCAGTTCTTCAAAGGCAAGTTTCATTGCAAGCATACTGGCCTGAAGAATATTAATTTCATCTATTTTTTTATGATCAACTAATGCAATTCCCCAGCAGGCTTTTTCTTTAATCACAATTTCTGCTGCAAGACGCTTTTTTTCAGAAAGTTTTTTTGAATCATTGAGAATCTCAACTGGAAAATCAGAAGGAAGAATAACTGCAGAAGCACAGACTGGACCTGCCAAAGGACCACGCCCTGCTTCATCAAAACCAACAAGAAGCTGAATTTTAGAATCCATAACTTTCATTGCTTCCTATTACTACACCAGATTTTGAATCTTTAAATACAGGAGAAGCACCACTGTTTTTTCTAATATCACCTTTGAAAGTATTTGAAGAAACATTTCCGGTAACAGAGAACAATTCTGCAATTCTACCAATAAGTCCAGTTACTTTAAATGAGTTGTCTTTAAGTTTAACATCGCCTTCATTAATAGAGAAAACTACACTTGTATCTGCAATTGTATTAATGATGGATTTCTGAATATTAAGTTTTGTTTTTACACCAGAAACACATGCAGCGTATTTTGATGCAGAAACAGAAATGATTGTATCATGAAGATTGATTGCAGAATTATAGGAATCTGCAAAAAGTCCATTCTTTCCAAACACAGCACCAATCTGGCAGTTCTTAATATCAAGCACAGAATTTTCAAGTTTGAACATCATACCAATTTTGTCGCTTTCAGACTTTGCATTTGAATTTAACAGAAGAGTGAAATTTTCAAAAGACAGAGTTGAACCTTTTGCAACAATTGTACTGTCTGGAGCAAATACAATTTCTCCATCAAGGGCATTTATAAAAGTACAATTTGAAAGAACATCAAATTTGCCAGAAGGAACATGCATCTGGCCGGTAATATTCAGCATTGCGTTTCTACCTCTGTTGATTTCATCAAAACAGGCTTTGAAATTATTAAATGGATGCAACGGAGTTCCATCGCTGTAAGAATCGGCAGCATCAAAACTTTCATCATAATAGAAATTGTATTTATCTATAATGACGCTGTATTCAGTTTGTGAACTTACTTTTTCATCTTCTTTTGTATATGCAATAATTTTGAAGTAAGAAGCACCTGCACCAGTGTAATCAAGAGTAAATTTATATTCACCGCCTTTTATAAGCTGGAAATCTCCCTGTGGAAGATCTAAGAATTCAACGCTGTTTTTTGTGTAAGATTCTGCAAGATTTGAAATTACATAAGGTTCGCTGACACTTACATAAAGTTCAGCACCGCTTTCAGCTTTAATAGAACCAGAAACTTCCTGTCTTGAATAGAAAGCTTTTGCATTTGTCTTAATAACAGGATTTGATGGAGGTCTTTTGTTTACACTGTATGAAGTTTTAATTGTTCCCTGATAAACGGAATTTGCAAAAAGACCAATTACAATTTCACCTTTGATTTTGTCGCCATAGAAAGTATCAATGCCAATTTCACTAAAGAGTTCCTGATAATCATTTTCCCCTTCAGAAATAACACTCATCAAATAAGAATCGTCACCATCAATTCTAATAGTAAGATTTCCTTCATATTCATAAAGCTGCTTTAATTTTGGTTTAGCAGGAAGAAGGAAAGATTCAATTGGATTTCCCTGTTCGTAAGTAAGACTCTGCCAGTAAATCATATGATCTACAGAGCGGTCCAGAGTTTTGCTTTCTCTTGGTAATTCCCAGTATTCTGAGTCGATTTTATAAATGAGATTTTCGTCTGTAAAAGTAATTGTGTTCCAGTCTGTGATGTAAAAAGGAACTTCCCTTCTTGTAAATACACCTGCAGATTGTGGTAAAGTTCTGATTACGAATCGCCATTTTGTTTCAGTTTCCGGGTCCTGAATAAAACAAGGTGTGTAGCTGGAAAGAACACTGTTGTCTGAAATAAAAATACGCTGGCCTGGAATATAAGAAAGAGAATCCATACCAATTGCATAGTTCAACTGAACTGGAATATCAAGATAAGTTCCAGCTGTATAATTTATAATTCCTGTATCTGCAAAATTATAAATAAAATCTGCATAAGGTTTTTCATAAAAAGCAGTTGGAGTTACTTTATAAATTACAGTTTTTTCCTGTTTGATTTTACCCCCAGTACTGATTCTAAGAGTAACATCTCCCTGAAGATCAATTAAAACAGGACCATCATAAGCAAAACCTGATGTTGCAGGGTCTTCTCCATTTAAAGAGTAAAAATATTCTCCGCCTTCTGAATTATCAATTACAAGCATCTGCTTATTAGCCCATTCACCTTCAATCGGGCTGATAACCTTAATCTGTGAGAATAGATTCGCTGTGATACAAAGTACAAAACTTACTGCAATTAGTAATTTTTTCATGCTTAAATGTCCTGTCTAATTTTTATAATCCAAGGAATGGCCCAAGAACGTCTTTTAATTCTGGGTCTGCGTTATAATAATGTTTCTGAAGTTCTTCTTCTGTTAATCCTACCAGTTCATGGCTCATATAATGAATCCATCTGTTTTCATCTGGAGAATTGATTTCAATCTTTCTGCAATAATAGTCTGGCTGAATAGGAAGTTGTTCTTTGTAATAAGTAAAATATTTATAATCGTGAACAACAACTTTAATATCTTCTCTTGGCATACCACGTGTATTCATAAGAGTTTCTACAAGACTGTTAATTGTTCTGCCGGAATCAAAAATATCATCTACAAGGAGGATTTTATCTCCGGGACGAAGATTTTCTGGTGGATATGTCCAGCCATCAATAAAAACTTTTGTGTGCTGAGCAACATCTGAATAAGAACGGGCAACTACTCCTGCATATAAAACCGGATGAAAATGCTGCTTTTTACTTAAAATTTTAAAATATTCACTGATTACATTGGCCATATAAGCACCACCGCGAAGTGAACAGTAAATTACATCTGGAATAAAGCCATCTTTATATATTTTATTTGCAAGCTTAAGTGCATTATTACGAACTGTTTCGTATGGAAGAAATTCTTTTATCATAGTTAAAATCCTTTTGTTAAATTATACTCCACATTTTGTCATTTTACAAATAATGTTTCTAAGGCGCTGAAAGTTCTAAAATCTTGTGGCAGATTTTTTCCAGATCTTTTTTATCATGACTGACAATTATGCAGGCAGATTCACCATTTTTTATAAATTCTTTTGTAATATTTAAAAATTTTTCTTTCTTTTCCTGATCCTGGGAGCTGAACGGTTCATCAAGAAGCAAAAGTTCTGCAGGATAGGCAAAAGCTCTTGCAAGACAAACCCGTTGTTTTTCTCCACCACTAAGTTTTTCGCAGGAAAGAAATTTTTTATCTGAAAGTTCAAAATCATTAAGCCATTTTTCTGCTTTTAATTTTGCCTCTGATTTAGAAAGTTTATTTTCTAATGGCAAAATAACATTTTTGAATGGAGAAAACAAATTCAACAATCGTAAATCCTGGTAGGCATAGGATACAGACTGGAAATTTTCACTGATATAATTTAATAAAGTTGTTTTTCCGGTTCCTGTAGGAGCAAAAATCCCGATTATCTGATTCTGGAAAATCTCTAAAGTGAAATTTTCTAAAAGAGTTTTATCACCATTCTTGAGAGTAAGATTTTTTATACTATAAATCAGTTTGTCAGACATTTTTATTCTCCTTTTTTATAGGAGTTTTCAGAACAAGTTTTAATATAAGTTCACAGATTACGCTTGCTATAACTAAAAGAACTGCTACTGCTAAAACTCTTGCTGTTTCTAAATGAACCTGAGATTTTGATAAAAGAACTCCCAGACCATTTTTTGGTAAAGAAAGCACCTCTCCTGCTGCTATTACTTTCCAGGTAAGTCCAAATGATGAAATTAGTGCGGTGCGCAAAAAAGGGATTGTATTTGGAAGCTGAATGTATCTGAAAGTTTGAAATTTTGTAAGAGAAAAATCTCTGCTCATTTTTAATAATGATTTTGGAGTTTTTAAGATTCCTTCCTGAACAGCTGTAACTACAATTGGTAAAGCCATTAATACTGAAACAAAAACTGGCAGCGAACTGGAAGAAAACCAGTACATAGCAACCAGGATTACAGCAACAACAGGGGTGGCTCTTACAACTGCAAGTGGAATTGCAAAAAAAGAACGGGCGAATTGGCTGATGCCGCTGAAAATTCCAAGAAGGATTCCAAGGATTATGGTGAACATAAATGCGATTATACATCTTGCAAAAGTTGAGGCGAAATTTTTCCAGAAGGATGGTAAACCAAGAAGATTTGAAATTTCTTTTAAGACTTGGCTTGGGGACGGCAAGATGAGTTCTGCATCTATTTTTTTAGAAAACAAATACCACAGAAGAAAAATTGAAGATATTGATAAAATTATTGCAACAACTCTTTTTTTGTTCATTACAGAAATTACTGATATTTATAGTAGAAATCGTCTCCTGGAAGTTTTTTTCCAATTGATTCACTCTGATTTTTCATAAAAATAATTAACAAAGCTTCAATTTTATTTTTTCCGTCTTTTGCAGGAATATAAACATAATTTGACTTTGGAATGGCAGCAGCAACAACACCTGCTTCTAATCCAAGGTCATATTTTTCGCATAAACGGCCGGCTGCTTTTGGATTTTTAACAGTATATTCAAATGATTTTTTATAACGATACAAGAAACTGTCTAAAAGTTCTTCGTTTTCTTCTGCAAATTCTTTTCTTACAATCATAACTGTAAGAGGAAATGTATCTGAATAAAAAACTTCATATTCATCTTTCTGCAAATCTACAGCGGCAATTACCTCTTTTGATTTTAACTGTGCAATTGTGGCAAAAGGTTCTGGTACAACTGCATAACTGATTTTGCCAGATATAAGTTGAGATGGAATCTGGGCTGTTGGAATTGAAAAATCAAGTTTAACTCCAGTGTCTGAATCTGCTTCAAGCTTATTTTCTTCAAGAAGCTGGCGGAAAATATATTCTGGAGTAGCCCCCTGCCCTGCTATATTTACAGTTTTACCTTTTAAATCAGATAAACTTTTAATTTTTTTGTCTTTTGTGATTAATGAAAGATTTCCGTTTCCTGTAATTCCACAACAGATAATTGCTTTGTTTGAAGAATTGTAAACTTTAGCGGCAACATTTACAGGTAAAAATCCTACATCAATTTCCTTTTTCAATATTTTTGGAAGTAAAGTCTGTGGATCTGCAAATTTTTCAAAATAAACATCTGCGCCATTAATATTTTTGTTATTTTCCATCATATATGCGGCAGGAATGCAACTTGGTCCATTTAATACACCAACTCTGATTTCCTGGGCAAAAAACAAACTGAAATTAAACAATGCAGCAGCTAAAAATACTAATTTTTTCATTTACAAACCCACAATTCTTTTATCTTACAACAGCAATTTTTTCAGGAACACTTACAGTTTCTTTCTTACCAAGTTTTACTTTAAGTTTTCCTTTGCTTGTACATTCAATTTTTACAAGATCATAATCTTTACCCTGATTCATAAGAATTTCCATTGAAAGAGGATCTTCAACTTCTTTACGAATCAAGCGTTTCATAGGTCGTGCACCCATTGCAGGATTATATCCGTTATCAATTAAATATGCTTTTGCCTTTGGTTTTATTGAGATTGAAAGTTTCTTTTCTGCAAGTCTTTTTGACAAATCTGAAAGCTGAATATCAAGAATTTTTGCAACTTCTTTCTTAGACAAAGCATTGAATACAATTACATCATCAAGACGATTCAACAATTCAGGACTCAATAATTTTTTAAGTTCATTCATTGCACTGGCTTTAATTTCTTCAAAAGGAATAACTCCTTCTGCAGTTCCAAAACCTACTCTGCCTTCATTTGTAATCTGGCGTGCACCTGCGTTACTTGTCATAATGATTACAGTATTTCTGAAATTTACTACATGACCAAGATTATCGCTTAATTCACCTTCTTCAAGTAACTGCAAAAGAAGATTAAAAATATCTGGATGTGCTTTTTCAATTTCATCAAGCAAAACAACAGAATATGGATGGCGTCTTACTTTTTCTGTAAGAATACCACCTTCTTCATAACCAACATATCCTGGAGGCGCCCCAACTAAACGGCTTGCAGTGTGTTTTTCCATAAAGTCAGACATATCAATTCTGATTAAAGCGTCTTCTGTACCAAAAAGATATTTTGCAAGAGCTTTTGCCAGCTGTGTTTTTCCAACTCCAGTAGGTCCAAGGAACATAAATGAACCAACAGGATGATTTGGAGAAGAAATTCCAGCTCTGTTACGTCTGATTGCACCAGAAATAACTTTTACAGCTTCTTCCTGACCAATTACTGTGTTATGAAGTTCGTCTTCCATATGAACAATTCTGTCTGTTTCAGATTCAGTAAGCTGTTCAACAGGAATGCCTGTCATTTCACTGATTATAGTTTCAATATCGTGTTCAGTTACAAGTTTTGATGGGTTTCCGCAATTTTTTTCCCACAACTCTGTATAGAGATTTACTTTTTTCTTAAGTTCAATAACCTTATCTCTGATTACTGCTGCGTTTTCGTAATCTCTGTTTCTGATTAAATCTTCTTTTTCTGTTTCCAGTTCTTTTTTCTTTGATTCCAATTCTGAAAGTTCAGATGGTTTTTGTTCTTCTTTGATTTTCTTTGCAGCCCCTGCTTCATCAAGAATATCAATTGCTTTATCCGGAAGAACTTTTTCTGGTAAATAGCGTTTTGAAAGTTTAATTACTGAAGGAATAACATTTTTGGAATACACAACTCCATGATATTTTTCATATTTTTCAATGATTCCTTCAAGGATCTTTTCTGTTTCATCAGAAGTTGGTTCTTCAACTTTTACAACCTGGAAACGGCGTTCCAAAGCAAGATCTTTTTCAATATGTTTTGTATATTCTTTTGTTGTTGTTGCACCAATAATCTGAATCTCACCACGAGAAAGAGCGGGTTTCATAATATTTGAAGCGTCCATTGTACCTTCGTTTCCGCCGGCTCCAATGATTGTGTGTAATTCATCAATAAAAAGAATGATATCTTTGTTTTCCTGAAGTTCTTTCAGAAGTTTTTTCATTCTCTCTTCAAATTCACCACGGTATTTTGTTCCGGCAACAATTGCTGCAAGATCAAGAGAAAGAATACGTTTTTTTAACATATCCGATGGTACTTTTCCTGCTGCAAGATGCTGTGCAAGACCTTCTACAATTGCAGTTTTACCTACCCCTGGTTCGCCAGTTAAAACAGGATTATTTTTTGTTCTTCTGGAAAGAATCTGAATCACACGATTAATTTCTTTATCGCGGCCAACAACCGGGTCAATTTTATTTTCACGGGCAAGTTTAGTTAAATCACGACTGTATTCATCAAGGAATGGAGTTTTCTGCTGAGGTTTAGACTTATCCTGTGGTGGAGTTTTCTTTTTATCTTCAAATACTGTGAACAATCCGTCTGCAACATCATCTGTTAAAAGAGAACGGAAAACTGTATCAACAAGAGATTCTGTTTTATCCTGATTTACCGAAGATTTTGCCTGATTCTGCAATTCCATTACAATAAAACGGGCATCCATAATTGTGTAGTCTGCAGCGGCAAAATATCTTGAAGTGATACTGCCATCTTCACGGACTGCGGCCAATAACAAATGTTCTGTTCCAATATATGAATTATGAAGTGCATTAGATTCAATATCTGCAATATCAAGCATCTGCTGATAACGGCGGCTTGGAGGAACTGTATCTAAAGTTGGAATTTTTGGTTCCGATTGGAAAAATTTATCAATAAATAATTCTAATTCTGTTGGTTCAAGAAGGAGTTTTCCAAAAACATTGTAGCCTATCCCAGATTTCATCTTTAACATAGCAAGAATTAAATGTTCTGGCAAAAGCTGTTTGCTTCCTAATTTTCTTGCTTCATCTTGTGCTAAAACTGAAATAATCTGTTTTGCTCTGGGTGAAAAATTTTTCATGATAGCTCCATTTAATTTATAGACATTTACCTATAAATTATCGGCAGAAAACCACTAAATCGCCATTTAAAATTTTAGAAAAATCCTTTGATTAAATATAAATGATGAAAAGATTTGTTTTAAATATATAACTTAAATTTATGAAAATACGCGAAGGAAGATGAAGGCTATCAAAAACACTTGCTGAGCGGAATGATAGTTTCCATGCCGCTCTGCACGTGTAGCGACACAGGGAGCGGTTTTGATAGTCTTTAGCTGACTGGAAGTATTTTCATACATATAACATTTTTTTTTTATAAAACTAAGATTTTCTTAGAATATCAAGTGGTTTTTCTTTGCCGGCTTTGACAGATGGGATTAGGGAAACAACTAAAGAAAGCAAAACTGTAAGAACACCAATCAAAAGAATCTGGCCAAATGGGATATTAATTGGGATTGTCTGTAAATAATAAGCTGCGTCCATTAAATGAATTGACGCAATTTCTTCGGCAGGGATTCCCTGTAAAAGATAAAATCCTTTTGCAACAAAATTAACAAAATTTTCAAGCGCAACAAGAATTTCATTTGCATTTACAGAAAGCAAAAGTCCAACTGGAATACCAATGAGGATTCCCCCAAGACCACAAGAGGCACCGGCAATCAGGAATGATAAAGTTATTCCCTGAGGAGTTGCACCAATACTTTTTAATATAGCAATTTCTTTTTTGCGTTCCATTACAAGCATTACAATTGCTGATGAAACATTTATTGACGCTACAAGAACAATCAAGACCATAATAAATACAAGCATTACCTTTGTAGAAGAGAAATTCTGGAATTCAGCTTCGTGTAATTTATCCCAGCGGTAGAAGTTTGCAATTCGACCGTATCTTGTCTGTAAAGATTTTTGAATGCGAACTAAATCTGGGGCAAAGGCATCTTTTGTTTCCAGCATAACAGTGTAATTTGCGTTGGAAAGAGAAAGATTTTTAAATGCAGTTTCAATAGGAATAAAAATCCACAGGGCATCAAGTTCCTGATAACCGGAAGAAACAATTCCGCTTACTTTAAAAGATGTAAGCTTTGGAGCAACCTGATTACCGACAGTTTTTGTTGTAATAATTCGTACTGTATCGCCACAATGAACATCCAGCATTTGTGCTAATTTACTTCCTAAAATAGCATTTTTTCCTGATGCAAAATCAACACTGTCCCCTTCTTCAAACTCAAGAAGTTTTTTAAAGGAGCTGTTATTTTCAAAAATATCACTTTCTACTGCACGAACCTGTGCACCTGTTCTAAAAGAAGTTGTGGCTGTTAATGCAGAAAGGGTTAATTCAGGATAAGCATTTAAAATTTCAGGATCTTCGTTTAATTCCTGAGTAAACAATTTAAAAGAATCTGCACTTTTTGTTTCAGGAATATCTGATGCTACATAGGCCTGAATATGGCTGGAAGACAAACCAATAATTCTTTCTGTCATACCGTCAATCATTCCGTTAGTGATTGCAAGTACAACAACAAGAGGAACAACACTAAGTCCTATACAGATTAAAACTCCGGCAACACTTTTTCTGGCAGAAGATTTTTTTTCTGTTTTTGGAAAAATGAGGCTTTTTGCAAATAAAAACGAAGATTTTAATGTCATTATTTTTTGCTCCAGAAGTCTGCTTCTTTTAATTTTCCGCTGATAATCTTAAAACAAACATCACCTTTTTTTGCAAGTTCATAATCGTGTGTAACAAGCAAAAGTGTTTTTTTGTATTTTTCTACCATCTGAAAAAGAATTTCTCCAATCAACTGCGCATTTGCAGGATCCAGATTACCAGTTGGTTCATCAGCAAGAATCAATGTTGGGTCATTAATTAAAGATCTGGCTACTGCAACACGCTGACGTTCTCCTCCTGAAAGCTGGGATGGAAGATGGTCTTTTCTGTTCAAAATGCCAACATCAGATAAAAGCTGCTGGGCTCTCTGAATTGCTTCTTTTTTTGGAACGCCGGCAATATAAGCAGGCATATAAACGTTTTCCAGGGCAGTAAAATCTTTCAGCAAATAATGAAACTGGAAAATCAATCCTAAGAATTTTGAACGGTATTCAGAAACTTCATCTTCAGAAAGATTTCCAAGATTCCATTTTCCTGCAGTCACAGAACCTGCTGTAAAAGTGTCAATTCCACCAATTATATTCAATAAAGTACTTTTCCCGCTTCCACTTTCACCGGCAATCACAACTTTAGAACCTTCTGTAACATCAAGATTCAGATTTTTCAAAATAGTAAGGTTTTCGCTGTCTGTAACATAAGTTTTTTCAAGACCCTTAATTTCAATAATTTTATTCATCGTGCAAAACCTCCGCAACAGTCATCTTTAATACATTTTTACTGGCAGCCCAGCAGGCAATTAAAGGAGCAAGAACTCCAAATAAGGCAATTGATAATACTTCTGAAAAATAAATTCTTGCCGGAATTGATGCGTACAATGCATAAGTAGAATTTTCCCGAACAAAAATTAAGTTTTCTGGAGCAGTGATTGCCGTAATTGCATACTGAATATAATACATAATAGATGAAACTGCATTAAACATAACATCTGTATTTACGCTGATAAATAGCCCTAAAAGTACGCCGACCAAAGCTCCTGTGGCTCCCATAAAAAAGCCCCGCATTATAAAAATTGATTTTATTTCTGTGTTGCCGGCCCCTAAGGCAGATAATATTGCAATTTCATTTTTGCGTTCAAAAACAAGGCGGCGCATTCCATTGTAAATATTAACTGCAACAACAATAAAAATAATTGCAACAAGAAGAAGCAGCATATTTTTTTCAATCTTCAAAGCGCCAAAAAAAGATTTATTATAATCACGCCAGGACTGAAATTTTCCAGGTGCAACAGCTTTTTCTAATCTTGAAATTGCAAGTCCATCCTTATTACTGTCTCCCAGCTTAATTCCGTAATTTACTTTAGCCTGTTCTCCAAAATATTTTGACGCATTGCCAATATTTACAAAACAGTAATTGGAATTTATTTCATTATAGCCAGTTACAAATGTTCCTGTTACAGTAAAATTTCTCTGGCCAGAAAACAAATCAACATCATTTCCGCCGCTCATTACAAAAAGATTTACTGTATCACCAATGCCAACACTTAATTCACGGGCAAGGCTGTGACCTAAAACAATTGAATCTTCGTCCTGAAGATCAAAATAACCAGAACGGATTTTTAATTCTTTTCTAAAACCTTTGTCATTATTAAAAACTTCTTCTGGATTGATTGCCCTGATAACAGCTCCCTTTTCTCTTCCATATTCACTGGTCATCAAAGTCTTGGCTTCATAAAATTCAGTAACTGATGAAATCAATTTATTGTCTTTTGCAAATTCTTTTAGTTTTTTACCCTCTTCAACTGTAAGAGAATCTGAACGTACATGATAAGAAGAAATTTCCAGGATTGAATCTATAAAACTCATCTGAAAACCGTTCATTACACTCATTACAACAATCAAAGTCATTACTCCAAGACAGATTCCTGTAGTAGCCAGTTTTGAAGTAACAGCGGCACGACCTTTTGAGTCAACACGGGCGAATCGCTTTGAAATATCTGAAATCCATTTTAATTCTGAAAAAATATTTTTTTTACTGCTCATATATTTTTTCCCTGATTACCTGCTCACCGGCATAGTAAACATCTTTAATTTTTGCAAAATCCTTATAGTAAGTTTTAACATAATATTCTTTGTCAAAATGAATTGTTGTAACGTAAACTCCTTTTGCTTCGTATACAGTAGAAGTTTTAAGTTCTTCATTTTCATAATATTCATAGTCAGGAGGCAGTTCTTCATTCTGATTGTAAATGTAAACCTGCTTTTTAATAACTACAGGCTTAACAGTATAATCTCTTACTTCTTCAGAAGTTACTCTATCTTTATCATCATAAGTATATGCAAAAGAAGAAATCAGTTTATCTGTCTTCCCAGTTTCGTAGCTTTCAGTTTTCTGAGTAAGTCCTTTTGTATTGTAATAGACAATATTTTTTCCTTCAGACGTTGTAGAAATCTTCTTAAAAGGAACAACAGAATCATCCAGATATGAATACTCTTCTTTAAGTTTAAGAACTGCATTTTCTACATCTGGGATTGACCATACTTCTTTTGTAATGATTCTATATTTTGAATCAAAAATGTTTCTTGAAACTTTGCTGTCTGATTTATTTATGAACTCCAGTTTATCTGAACCTTCTACAGGAATAAAAACTTCCTTTCCGTATTCCATAATCTTTAATCGGTTATTGGAATCTGTAAGTCTGTTTTCTACAGGATCTACGTTCAGATTTTCTTTTGAATATGGGGCTTTTATAATTTTATCCAGTTCCTGAAGACTTTCCAGTTCATCGGCAATTCGTTCTTCTTCACTCTGATTAATAATTTCATCTACCCACTGGCCATCATCAAAATCTGGAACATAATAATTTTGTGTCTGAAGAAGTCCGCTGCATTCAGGATAAATTACTTCATAGGCATAAAGATACTGTCCGTTTTTACAAACCCGCTGAAGCATCATATTTTTCATCTGCTGCGGAAAAATAAATTTCTTTACTTCCGGAATATCTGTATTTCCAGTAACCGAATATTGCAGACATTGAAAACAAAATTCCTGAAGCTGAGTATTTACGGGAATAACTGCATCAGACTTCTTTTTGCGGCATCCATTAAAAGAGAAAAGTAATAATAAGATTATAAAAGGCAAACAGAACTTTTTATAAGCCAAGGAAATCATCAATATATTTTTCTGCATCGAATTTTGAAATATTTTCGTATTTCTCACCATCGCAAACAAAAGCAACTGGGATTTTCAATTCACGGCCAATAGAAACTGCAACGCCACCTTTAGCAGTAGAGTCGAATTTTGTCATAACAACAGCGTCTATTCCTACGGCTTCATTAAAAACTTCTGCCTGACGCAAAGCATTCTGACCTGTTGTAGAATCAATTACGATGATTTTTTTATAACAGCCTTCATCTGCTTTTGATGTACAAGTTCTGTCAATTTTCTGTAATTCTCTTACAAGATTTTCTTTATTATGAAGACGTCCTGCTGTATCTGCAAGAACTAAACCTGGTCCTTTTGATTTAAGGGCATCTGCGGCATCAAAAACAACTGCAGAAGGATCTGAACCATGCTGATGACTTACTACTCTAACACCAATTTTTTCACCATGCATTCCAAGCTGTTCAATAGCAGCGGCACGGAAAGTATCTGCACTGGCAAGAACAAGATTTTCTACACCATTTTCTTTAAACCATTTTGCCATTTTTGCAACACTGGTAGTTTTTCCAACACCATTTACACCAAGAACCATCCATACATTCTGTTTACCTGCTTCTGGAACAAGGTCAATTGATTTTACGCTTTCCAAAAGAAGAGCTTTAAGTTCTTTGATAATATCATCCTGTTCAGTGATTTTCTTGCTTTCACAAATTTCCTGAAGTTCATCAACAATTTCAAAAGAAGCTTTTGCGCCAATATCGCCTTCTACTAAAATATCTGTAAGTTCTTCAAAGAAATCTTCATTTACTTTAGTTTTTGAGAACAGCATTTTGAATTTTGAACCAAATGATTTTTTCATAGTATTTTCCTTAATTTATTCTGCTTCTACAGGAAGAATGTTGTTGGCCGCATATAAATAGCGGATTAATTCATATACAAACCAGACACCACATCCGATTGAAATTCCAGTGGAAATGTTAGAAGCGGTAAGCCATTTATTTGCAGTATCAATATCTTTTTCACTACTGATTATTCCAAGGCCAGCTGCATTAGTATAAGTATTAACTTTTCCTTTTAAATAATAAGCAGGAATTAATGAAGTGATTAAAACACTATAAGAAGTATACATCCATCTACGGCGTTTTTCAATGTAATCGGCAGAACTGAAATTCTTAATGGCAAGCTGAACCTGACTGTCAGAAGAAAGCAATTCTGCGGGAATATACACAAATGCAGATTCATTATTTTCTGAAATAAACTGAGCCAGAACTGTTTTTCCGTTGATTACAATTTGAGCAGGCGATTCCTCTGAAACAGAAATACTTTCTCCATTGTAAAACAAATTGCCGTTTACAGGATTCACGAAATTTATGGTAA
The DNA here is from genome assembly GCA_024402665.1 of Treponema sp. GTDB lineage: Bacteria > Spirochaetota > Spirochaetia > Treponematales > Treponemataceae > Treponema_D. The sequence goes on along the minus strand of JAKSTI010000001.1, from coordinate 141,777 downwards.
GATTTCCATTTTCTTCTTCCCGTAAATTAACTTCAACAATATAATTTGTATTTCCTTCAAACAGATATGAAACAGAAGTTTTTGCATATCCGTCTGCAGAGATTTCTATAGTATGAACACCAGAGTCTACAATAAAATAATCCCGTAATTCTTTATTAAGAACCCCGTCAATGTAAATCTGGGCTTTTGCCTCTTCTGGATTGATTTTAAATTTTAAATTAGATGGCAAAGCATTTATTACAGATGGCAGGAGCTGGCGGGAAATACTTGAAACAAGAAGTTCTGCTTCACTGACTGTACCAAATTCCGTAACTGTTGCAATTTTTTTGTTTCCCGGAAAATATGTAACTTCAACAGAAATCTGAAGATATTCACCAAAGGCTTTTACATTTCCAGTGATTAATCCGCTGATTCCTTTACCCATTAATTCTTTTTCTAAAGAATCTGTTGATTTTTCAAAAAGAGTTTCTCCTGTTGAAGTAATTTTTTCCAGCTGATTACGTTTTGTCTCTTCAAGGAATTTTTCTATTTGAACGGCATCATTTGAAGCAAAAGCCTGTTCAATTTCTTTTTGTTTATTCAGATTTTCATTGATTTTTTTTTGAACTTCTTCAATTGCTGATTTCTGGGCATTAATTTTTTCTTCAAGTTGTTTTTCGCTGTAATTATTCAGCAAAATTGAATCTCTTTTCTGCAGCTCATTAGAAAGCTGAAGAAACAATGATGTTCTTTCTTTTTTAAGATTATAAAACTGACGTTCCAGCAATTCTTCATCGCCAATTGTTCTGTAAGGAGCCGCAGAGCCTGAAACAAGTTTCTCCATAAGCTGCTGTGGAAACATTGTACAAAAACCATCTGAAATAACAGAATTTGCTTTTCCTGTATAAGAAAATTTCTGGGCTGTAAAAACCCAGTTTTTTTCCTGAGAAAAAGCAAGGGATGAGATTAAAAATAGAATTATTGATGAAAAAAGTTTTTTTGCAGTATTAAAACTACATATCCTCATCATCATCAGCGGAACCATCCATTGAAAGGCCTTTCCATTTAGCAACCAGGTAAGAATTCATAAATTCATCAAGATCGCCATCCATAACACCCTGAATATTTCCTACAGAGAATTTTGTACGATGATCTTTTACCATAGTATATGGACAGAATACATAAGAGCGAATCTGACTTCCAAAAGAAATATCTTTTTTTTCAGCAGCAAACTTAGAGTTTTCCTTTTCTTTCTGCTCTCTGTAATATTCATAAAGACGAGCCTTAAGCATATTCATACAAGACTGTCTGTTCATAATCTGGCTTCGTTCAGTCTGACAAGCAACAACAATACCGGTTGGAATATGAGTAAAACGAACAGCAGAGTCAGTTTTATTAACATGCTGCCCACCTTTACCACCAGCGCGGTATGTATCTACACGAAGATCTTCTGGTTTAATATCAACTTCAATTGTGTCATCCAAAACAGGATAAACATAAACAGAAGCAAAAGATGTATGACGGCGTGCATTAGCATCAAAAGGAGAAATACGAACAAGACGATGAATACCGCCTTCACCTTTTAAATAACCGTATACAAAATCACCACTAATCTGAATTGTAATAGATTTAATTCCACCTTCAGCTTCAAGTTCATCCATAACTTCTGTTTTATAACCATGACGTTCAGCCCAGCGCAAATACATTCGGCTAAGCATATAAGCCCAGTCACATGCCTCTGTTCCACCAGCACCTGCATGTACTGTAAGGAAGGCATCATTCTGATCAACTTCACCTGAAAGAAGATTTAATATATTTAATTTTTCAAATTGTTCTTTAGCTGCATCGTACATTGCACGAACTTCATCTTCTTCTGACTGTTCGCCAGATTCCACTGCAAGTTCATACATTGCATCAATATCGTCCATGTCTGCTATAATCTTACGCCATGGTTCAACACGGCTTTTAAGCTTACGAATCTGACTCATAACTTTTTCTGCGGCTTCATGATCGTCCCAGAATCCAGGTTCTTCTGTAAGCTTTTCTTTTTCTTTTATAGATTTATCAATGGAAGCAGAGTCAAAGACGCCCCCAAACGTTCATAATATCTTCACGTAACTGTTCAATTGGGATTTTAATTTCTTCTAACATAACTAATAATTTAACAATAAATGTAACTATTTACAACCGTTAGAAGCCAATGGTTGACAGAAAAAAAATGGTGAAATACAATTTAATATTGTATGAAAAAGCTTTTGATTTTATTAACAGGTTTACTTTTATCTGCTTCACTTTACGCAGAAAGACCAATCATTCAGGACATTCAGGCAAAGGCCTCTAAGGGAACAAAAATTAATGTTTACTGGACACTTCCTAAAAATCCTGATGAAAAAATTTCAAAATATGTTCTTTACAGAAGTACAAAACCTGTTTATTCATATTACGATTTAAAAGATGCACAAAAGATTGCAGACCTTACTCCAGATTCTACAGGCTATACAGATTCAGTAAAAGATTACAAAGATTATTTTTATACAGTAATCAGCTATACAAACAAACCTTACGAATATGTTCTTGTTTCAGTAAATACAACTGCTACAGGAGTTCATCTTATTATGAAAGAAAAACCGGCAGAACAAAAAAAGACTGAACCGGACGAAAAACTTTATAAAAATGGAACTATGAGAGAAACTCCTCTTCCTTTCCTTGATTTGCTTTCTGGAATGGATGAAGAAGAAGAACAGATTTCAGAAGAATCTATTGAAGCTGTGGCATTGCTTTCTGACAAAAAGAAAAATTCCTCTGCAGAAAACTTTACTCCATATTTTTTTGAAGAAGATTTGATTTCTCCAGATGGTGGCGACGATTACCTGCTTTTTACAGTTTTGAAAAATACATTTGTTCAGGAAAAGTATGAACAGGCATTAAGTCAGCTTCAGACCCTTGTAAAAAGAAACATTTCTGCAAAAGTTTTAAACAGAGCTTATTTCTACATGGGAGAAGCTTATTTCTTCCTTGGTAATTACGAAGAAGCTGTAATTGCATTTATCCATGTTGCCCAGACTTATCCTGTTGAAACAAGCAAATGGATTAATAAATCTTTAGACAGTATTTACATTTACAACTAATAAACCAAAGTCTCTTTTATTTCTGAACCTTAAAGTCTGTTGTTGAAAGATTCTGTGCTTCCTTTGTTTTTACATACTTTAATTCAACAACAGCATCGTTTTCTGCAGTTGAAAGTAATTCATACAAAGAATCTAATTCTATAAGAATAATGTTTCCCTGTTTCAAAGCTGATTTTGAAGCTGGGGATTTTTTATCTATAGTTTCAACTTTGAAAGCAAAATACTTTTCAATAAGAATGCTCATGTTATTAAGAACTTCATTTTTTTCAAAACGAGTTGCCGCTACGTGAGTTGCTACAATCTCTCTCTGATCAATATAGTCCCCTCTGATTCCCTGAGCCCTAAGCATTCTTACAAGATCAGCCTGTTTTGTTCTGATTTGTTTATAAGATTCAGCATCTTTTGCAAGAGATTCAATATCTACTTCTTCAAGAAGAGGCTTGCTTTTTACAATTTCGTAAACACTTTCAGATTCAAAACGATATTTTAATTCCATTACCTGATTTTCAATAAATTCAATTGTTTTGGCATGACGTTTTGAACTTCCCAAAGTTGTTTTTACATCAGCAAACATTAATTCTTTTGATTTCAACTGGAACTTCATCACATCTGCTTCTTCTTTAAGTTCAGCGGCAGTAGCCTCAAGAGCAGGAATAGTTTTTACATCAGCTTCAAGAATTGTTTTTGTACTAAGAACTTTTACAAGATCTTCAATTTCAAGAGCGGCGTGTAAATCTGCAACTTTAGCTTTATATGCATCAATGCTTTTTTTAGAAGCAGGATCACCTTTTAATAATTTTTCAAGAGTAGTGATTTTTTCATTGGCATCTGCATAAAGAACATCAGCTCCAGAAGTTTTTTCTTTATATTCAGCAAATTTTCCGTCAAGATTTGTAAAATCAAGTTTTTCAACAGCCTCTTTTGAACTGACAATATTTCTAAGAATATTATCTGACAAAGCTTTTCCTAAAGAAGCGGCAGTTTTTTCAAAACTATTGATTTCGCTAACTGTAGATTTATCACTGTAAATTCCAGTTTTAATTTTTTCAATCTTGCTTGCAGTTGATTTATATAATTCTTCTGCACCAATTGCTTTTTGCTTGTATTCTTCAAATGGAATTGAATATTCGCCATACAAAGCGTCTTCACTAATGGCATTTTCTGCAGCTTCAACTGCGTAATCCATTCTTACATAATTCTGAACATTTGTAGCAGCATGTAATTCGTCAATTACCTTTAAATATTCTTTAAGATGAGATTCGTAATCTTTATTATAACCTTCATAGAAAATTTTTAACTGAGAAACAAGGTCTTCTCTATCAAGATAATTAATGGCAACTGAATAAGAAGTTCTAAAACGTTTGTACGCTTCATCTGAAGTTAATGGTTCAAAACGCTGAATAAATTTTCCGGCAGGGCCACCTTCTACAATACCATAGCCGTTTCCTTCAGCAGGATTTCCGAATTTATCATAACATGGTTTTAATCCGCTCATTACACTAAAACGATTGCACATGTACCATAAAGGAACACAACCGTCTTCCAGTTCATAAACGAATTCTTTATCTAAATAGTAGGCATATTTTTTACCAGGAATGTCAAAAGTATAAGTTACGCCCTCAGCAGACTGAACTTTTTTTATCTGGAGGAAACGTTTATTTATAAGAGGATCAAATTCATGTTTCTTTTTTGCATCAAGGAAGTCGTTACTGTTGTCCTGCCACAAATAGTAAACTTCTGTTTTGGCAAGTGGGATTGACAGTTCTGAAAGATGAGCTTTAAATCCCATTTTATCTTCCGAATTAAAATCTTCTGAACTCTGATAGCCGTAAAGAAGATAAATGTTTTCAATCTGAGGATAGCCGTCACCTTCATCAATTATAGAGGCAATATTAATAGGAACGTTTTCAAAAATCACTTCATAAGAATTGGCAAAAGAAGGAAGGAATCTTTTTCCGGCAATAAGCTGCTTTCCTTTACCGTCTACAACTTTGATTTTTACTTCATACATTAATTTTTCATTAGAAATATATGCAAAGGCATTATAGAATTCATAAATTCCTGTTTCTGTATAAGATTTTACATTTTTCTGCTGCTTTTCATTCCAGTTTTCACTAACAGTATATTCAGGACATGCAGAATAAACGGCAACACCTTTGTTATTATAACTAGTCTGAGTTTTTACAACAGGATAATATTCGGCAAAATCAGTTTTTACAGTTTTTTTTGCATTTTCCAGTTTTGAAATTGAAATTGCAGGCCAGTAAGATGAAAGTTTAAAATAAGAATCGTTTTCAAGATAAGTGATTGATGCGGCCTTTGGTAAATCCCAGGTATCTTTTCTTGCAATACCATAACCTGTAACAATTGCATCCATCATTTCTTTGAATTTTTCACTGCATTTTACTTTAAGTGTAGCGTGATAATCAGCGGCAGTTTCATTAACAACATTTTTCAGTTCAAGTTTTGAAAGCGAGTATTCATAAGGAGAATATTCTGTCCAGTATTTTTCTGCATTAATAAGAAGAGATTTCCAGCCGTTAAAAAGTTTTACACCGGCACATTCTTCAAGCCCCGGATTTCCTTTTTCAATTGAATTTAAGATTTCTTTATAGCGGTTATAAGCGTCAATAGAATATTCAGGATCTTCTGTAAAGGCATCTGCATAATAACCTAAAGCATAAACCCACTCATTTTTTGATTCATATTCTTTTGCTTTTTTCATAAGGGATTTATAAATATCACTCTGCGAAAAAACAGGAAGTGATGTACACAACAAAACAAAACTTAAAAATACAAATCTTTTTAACATTTTTTTCTCCAGACAAAAAATTATACCACAATTTTTTCATTTTTTTAATCATTCCTAAGGCAAAAATGGTCCGAAATCTCATAAAAAAAATAGATATATAAGTGAGGATTTTTAGTCTTCATATTTAATAATTTTTTGGGGGTATTATGAAATTAAAGCTGCATTTACAGCACGACGAATCTGACTGCGCCGCTGCTTGTTTGAGAATGCTGTTGGGCTTTTACGGAAGAAAGGAAACTATTCGTAAGCTGCGAATTGCTGCCGGTACTGATACTGAAGGAACCTCTGGGTACGGCATTGCAGTTTGTGCTGAAAAGAACGGCCTTACTTGTAAAGGGTTTACTGCGGTAGACAGAGGGATCTTACAACAGATTCCGTTTCCAGCTATTTTCCATACAAAAACAGAGCAGACAGAACATTATGTTGTGGTTGAGAGTGTAAAAAAGGATAAGGTCAGGGTTTTTGATCCTGCAGATGGAGTAAAAAAACTTCCCATTTCAGACTTTAATCGTCTCTGGACAGGAATTTTCTTTCTTTGTAAACCAGAAGAGTCTTTTGAAAAAAAAGATGAAAACGATGGTCTTTTCTCCAGATTGTTCCAATTTTTTAAACCTCACAAAACAATTGCAGGAAAAATTCTTCTTTCCAGTTTACTTCTTACTGTATTTGGAGTTTTAATTTCGTTTTACTTCCGCTTTTTAATTGATGAAGTTCTTTACACAGAAGTAAGGTCAACATTAAATATCTGTTCAATCTGTTATTTAATGGTAATACTTTTTCAGTCCATCTTAATGTACTGTAGAAATCAGCTTACATTATATCTTGGAACTAAAATCAATATTTCCCTTATCTGTGAATTTTTCAATCATCTTTTAAAGCTTCCCCTCTCCTTCTTCACTGCAAGAAAAACCGGGGAAATTCTTTCAAGACTAAGAGACACAGAAACTATAAGACATACACTTTCTTCAACAACAGTTTCTGTTTTGTTAGATTCATTTATGCTTCTGGCAGGAGGTGGAATCCTATTAAAATTAGGTTCCTCTCTTCTATATATTACAATGGTTCCAGTAATCATTTCTGGAATTTTAGTTTTACTCACTGCAAAAATTTTCAAAAGATTAATCAGGGCAAAGGCAATTGCTGAAGCAGATAAAAATGCGGCTATGTATGAAACTATCAATGGGATTTCTACAATTAAAGCGCTGTCAACTGAAGTAAAAGCTTTCCGCAGAAATGAAATCAAAACTGTAACTGCGGCAAATCTTGGAATCAAGCTGGAATCTTTTGGAAACTTAAACGGCATGATTCAGTTCTTTCTTTCAGGACTTGGAACTCTTTTAATCTTCTGGGCAGGAAGTCACAAGATCTTTAATGGGGAACTTTCTTTAGGTCAGTTAATTTCTTTTACAACTTTATCAAGTTTTTTCCTTGGTCCTTTAAGCAGATTATTAACAATGCAACCGGCAATTCAAGAAGCAATTGTAGCCGCAGAAAGATTAAATGATGTTATGGAAATTGAAGAAGAATTTACTGAAGGAAATTATTGTGAAGAAGCATCAGCTCTTTCTGACAAAATTGAAATTCAGAATCTTGGTTTTTCATACGGCACAAGAAAAAAAACTCTGGACAATATTAACTGCACTATCAATAAAGGAGAAAAAGTTGCTTTTGTAGGGCTTTCTGGAACTGGCAAATCTACTTTGTTAAAACTTCTCATGAAATTTTATAAGTGGGATGAAGGTTCTATTCTTTTTGATTCAAGAGACATTTCTTTAATAAAGACTTCTGATTACAGAAAGAAAATCGGGTATGTTCCACAGGAAAGTCTTCTTTTTAGCGGAACAATTGCAGAAAACATTGCATGGGGTGTAGAAAACTTTACTCCTCAGATGATTTATGAAGCGGCAAGAAAAGCTGAAGCCCTGGATTTTATTATGGCACTTCCAGAAAAATTTGGGACAATTGTTGGTGAAAACGGAACAACTTTATCTGGTGGAGAACGTCAAAGAATTGCACTTGCAAGAATCCTTATGGGAGACCCGGATGTAATTATTCTTGATGAAGCAACTGCAAGTCTGGACAGCATTTCTGAAAAATCAATTATGAAAACAATCAATAATCTAAAAGGCAAAACAATAATCATGGTAGCCCATAGACTTTCTACAATAAAGGATTGTGACAAAATCTTTGTACTTGATAAAGGAACAATTAAAGAAAGTGGAAGCCATAAGGAATTATTGGAACAGAATGGAAGATACAAAGAATTATGGAGTGCACAGAATGAAGAATAAAGAATTAATGACTAAAAAACTTGAAACTGCAGAAATGATGTACTACTCACGGGAATTAGTTCATCTGAAGGTTCCAAAGGAAATCAACTATCTGATATATACAATCGGGACAATTTTTGTTGCTCTTTTGATTTTGTGTTTTGCAGTAAAAATTAATGATGTTGTAAAAGTTCGGGGCTGGGTTCGTGCAAAAGACAATAATTCTGAAGTACGAAACGTTCTTTCTGGAACAATCACACAAATCAATTATGAACCAAATCAGTTTGTAAAAGCAGGCGATGTTCTTCTTTGTCTTGATGACAGCCAGTATAAAAATATTATTGGGATACAGAAAGCAGAAGAAAAAAAACTTAAAGAAGAACTTTATTGTGCCAATGCGCTTAAAGATGCAATGGAAAGCGGAAAAAATAATTTCAAAGATGAGATTTATGCTTCGGCAAAAATCAACGAGTATTTGAAAACAGTATCTTTCTTAAAAAAACAGATCAACATTGCAAAATACAAATATGATTATGAAGAAAAACTTCCTGAAACAATGAAAAATTACAGATACGTAAAGGAAGCCAGCATGGAGTACAACCTGAAACTCAGTGAACTGGAAAAGTTTAAGGCTGATACAAAAGCAGATACAGAGGAGAAAATCAAAAATCTTTCTGTGGAATTAGAAAAACTTCAGCAGGAAATAAAAAAGACAGAAAAGGAATATTCTTTTTTGAAGATTAAAGCTCCAGTTTCAGGATACATTCAGGAAACTTCATCTTTAAACTGCGGAGACTATATTTCTGCAGGACAGAATCTTGTTAACATAATTCCAACAGATGCTAATGATTTCAAAGTTGAACTGGCTATTCCAACAAAAGATATTGGGGAAATTACAGAAGGGATGAAAGTGAAATTCCGATTATCTGCATTCCCGTTTTTTGAATACAAAGGTGCTGAAGGTAATATTTTTGCCATTGATCCGGACATCAGAAAAAACGAAGGAAATCAGTATGTTTATTGTGTTTATTCTGATATTGATAAAATCTCATTTAAAAGTTCAGAAGGAAAAGTTTTTCCATTGCGCTCAGGAATTGAAGTAGACGGAAGAATAATTTTAGACAGAATCAGTATTGCTGCATATTTGTTACGAAAAGTGGGGTTTGTAAGATAATGAAAAAAATCATTTTATTTATGCTGTTATCTTTATCTGCAAAACTTTACTGTCAGGATTCAACTTTACTTTTTATGTGCCAAGAAGCATTAAAAAATAATATGCAGATAAAACAGGCAGAAGAAAATTATATTTCGGCAAAAAAATATTATACGGCATCTTTTTTCCAGTATATGCCAATGTTCATACTTGAAGGAGACAGTTCCTTTTACAAGATGGATTTCAAAAAACTTCGGGAAGAAAAAACTGAGTTTGTAATTCCTGATTATTATTCAGCAAATGGGACTGTTTATCAAAAAATACCTGGAGGCGCAGAACTTAGAGTTACACCTGTTTACGATTCAAATAACACAGCAGGAGTTTCAGTTTATTATTCCCAGAGTCTTTTTCCTTACTGGCTGAAATTTGGTGCAAAAAATCCTGACTTGTATTCGGGAAAATTGCAGAAAAAAATGGCGGCTGAAAATCTTGAAATGTCAAAACACGAAATTCTGGATGCTATAATTCAGTATTTTATAAACTACAGAGATTTACGGAACAGAATTAATCTTGCAGAAGAGAAACTGGAACTTTATAAACAGGTTGCAGAAAATTATTCTGTAATAAACAGAAGTGGCGAAGGCAGCTACCAGGATTATTTTATGGCACAGCAGAATTCTTACGGGGCTGCCATGGAACTGAAGGGGCTGGCGGTTCAAAGAGAACTGCTGGAAAAAGAGATTCTTGATTTTATAAACACACAGGGGGTAACAAAAGACAGCAGCTATTTTTTTGAAAAAATCCTTACTGAAAATAATTGGGCTGAGAATTTCAAAAATGAATACGAGTGGAATTATGAACAGACAATCGGTTCTGTAATTGAACAGGTAAAAATTAACACTGCGTATATGGATTCAAACTTTCTTAAATTAAGGCAAAACTTAAGCCCTTCACTAACATTAAGCGCAGACTGTTATGTGGAAAAAGAAGGAAATCATTCTTTTGATGTTTCAGTTGGATTAAATTTATCACAGCTTTTTTCTCCTGAGAAACTAACTTATAGATCAGAATATAAAAGGAAGAAAAAACTGCAGAATGAAATTAACGAAATAACAATAACTTCTCTGCTCGATAGCAAAAAGAATAAGGAGAAAGAACTGGATGTTCTGAAAGAAAAATTAATCTATTTGAATGAACAGAAAGATTTTATTGAAAATTATTACAAAGATTCCATTCAGCTTTATGCAGAAAGACAAATGTCTGCACTGGATTTTACCCAGATAAAAATTGCAGTTAAAGAGGTAGAAAATAACGAAAAACATTTAAAAGATTTAATAAATTACTATCAACTTTTATTAAATTTTAATGTAGAATAAAAGCATGGAAGGATTTATTAAAGAAACTGGTAAACAGATTAAGTTATCAGGTATTCAAAAAGCAGCAATTCTGTTAGGTGAACTTGGACCAGATGCCAGTGCAGGCGTTATTGAAAATTTACATCTTACCCCAAGAGAAACAAAAAAAATTGTCAGAGCAATGAAGAAACTTGGAAAGTATAAAATCAATAATCCGGTTCAGGTTCAGCGGGAACTTATGGTTTTAACAGAAACTGCTAATTATGGAATTCGCAAAGGTATCTATAAAAGATCTACTAGAAAAGATGATTTTATTACCCAGAACAAAAACGATATTTCAAATATGATTAGTTCAAATCCAGATGCGATTGCAAATCTTTTACGTTCCTGGTTAGGAGACTAAAAATGAAATTTGCTAACGGAAAACTTTTTCTAACAACAGTATTATTGTCTGCATTCTTATTTTCTTGTAAAACAACTTCCGGTCTTGAATCAGCAGAAAAAAAAGAAAAGCCATCTAAGTCAAAAGATAGTGAAATTGAATTACTTTTTGCCGGCGATGTAATGGCTCATAATGTAAACTACAGAATGAAAGATTATGAGATTATCTGGGATGGAGTTAGAGATGAGATTTCTGCAGCAGATTTAGCATTTGCAAATATTGAAGCTCCAATTGATACAACAAAAAATCCTTCAAACTATCCTTTTTTTAATATGCCGGAATCTTATGTTCAGGCAGTTATAAATGCAGGATTTGATGTATTTTCTTTAAGTAACAATCATACTAATGACCAGGAATTGTCTGGCATAAAACAGACTATTATTACAACAAAAAAACTTCAGGCAGAAGCACTGGAAAATGGTGTTAATCTTTATTTTTCAGGAGTAAAAGAATCTTCAAAAGATCCATATTCATATTGTGTAATTGAAAAAGGTGAATGGAAAATTCTTTTCCTTGCAATGACAGAAGTTTTAAATAGACCATTGGCTAATTCATACATAAATTACACTGGCAGCAAAGAAAAAGAACGGGAAGGATTCATTGAATATATAAAAAAATTGAGAGAAGAAAATCCATGTGATGTTTTCATTCTTTCATGGCACGCAAATGAGCCTGAATATATTCGCACTGTAAAAGAATCTCAGGAAAAATTCTATCAGTCTTTACTGGAAGCCGGAGTTGATATTATCTGGGCAAACCACGCACATATTATTAAAGACAGAAAAATCATCACAAACGAAAAAACAAAACAGACAAAAATTATTATGTACGCTAACGGAAACACAATCAGCGGACAGAGAACAAAACCAAAATTAAAAGAAAAAAATCCAATCGAAGAAAGAGATAATACTGGTGACGGTTTGATGTATAAAGTTATCCTTAAAAAGACAAAACCAAAGGATGAAACTACATCAGCTGTTCAACTTGTAAAAACTGAACCAATCTTCATTACAACTTACATTACTCCAGAAAGAAATTTCCTTGTAAAAAAGTTAGACGAAGAGTTCTTTAATTATCTTGCGGAAAATGAAAAAACTGATTGGGAAAAATACTTAAGAAAACGATTAGAAATTAATGAAACCTACACAAAGGATATTATAGAATGCCAATAGATTATAAATCACTGCCAGTTTATGCTCAGAAACAAAAAATATTAGATTGTCTTGAAAATAATCAGGTTGTAATTGTTGAAAGTCCAACAGGTTCTGGAAAAACAACACAGATTCCGGTAATTCTTTATGAAGCAGGATTTGCCACAAACGGAATTATTGGTGTAACACAACCAAGACGAATTGCTGCTCTTTCTGTAAGTGAATTCATTTCAAAACAGCTGGGAACTTCATATCCAGGTCTTGTAGGATACAAGATGCGTTTTGAGGATTATACAAATCAGGATACAAGAATCAAAATTATGACAGATGGAATTCTGCTTCAGGAAATGAAACTTGATCCTTGGCTTTCTAAATACAGTGTTCTTATGATTGATGAAGCCCACGAACGAAGCCTTAATATTGACTTTGTACTTGGTCTTGTAAAACGAGTTCTTAAAGAAAGAAAAGATTTTCATGTAATCGTTTCTTCTGCAACAATGAATACTCAGATTTTCAGCGAATATTTTGATAACGCACCTATTGTTTCAATTGACACAATCACCTACCCGGTTTCAATTGTTTATGATCCAATTCCAGGTGGTTCAACAACAACTACAGAAGCTGGGTCAGATGCTATTCTTACAAAAATCTGCAATACAGTAGACAGAGTATTAGATAATGGTGATGATGGCGGAATTCTTGTATTCCTTCCTGGCGAAAAAATTATTAAAGATTGTGTAGACAGACTTTACCATGCACCTTTTAGCAGACACCTTCATATTTTACCTTTATACGGTCGTCTTGCAAAAGAAGAACAGGAACGGGTTTTTGAACCGGCACCTGCAGGAAAAAAGAAAGTTATTGTTTCAACAAATATTGCAGAAACCTCAGTTACGATCAGCGATATTACAACAGTAATTGATTGTGGTTTATGCAAGCTCAATTTTTATAGTCCAAGAACGTTTACTTCAAGTTTGATTGAATCTGCTGTTTCAAAAGCAAGCTGTAATCAGCGAAAAGGTCGTGCAGGACGTACTCATGAAGGAACCTGTTACAGACTTTATTCAAGAACAGATTTTGAAAACAGAGACATGTATACAACAGAAGAAATCTACAGAACTGATTTAAGTGAAGTTGTTTTACGAATGGCTGAACTTGGAATTACAGATTTCTATGGATTCGATTTTATTGCAAGCCCAGGTCAGGAAGGCATTATTGGTGCTGTAGATACTTTAAAAATGCTTGGTGCCCTTGATGACGATAATACACTTTCTTCTATTGGTCAGATGATGGTTAAGTTCCCTCTAGAACCAAGAATCAGCCGTATTATTGTAGAAGCAATTATGCGCTACCCAGATTCTTTGAAAAATGTTCTTATTGCCGCTTCATTCCTTTCTGCAAACTCACCATTCGTTTTACCACAGAACGAAGAAATGGAAGCCAGAAAAGCCCATCATAGATTCGCAGATATTCAGGGAGATTTTGGAACATACATTAATCTTTTTGGAGCATATAAACAAACTGATAACAGAGAAAAATTCTGCAAGAAAAATTACCTTGATGAAAGAGTAATGGCAGAAATTGAAAATATAAATTACCAGTTAACTCAGATTGTCAGCGAACAAATGGGTATTCCAATTTCAGAAAGCAACGGTAACTTAAACGATTATCTTTGCAGTATTGCTTCCGGAATGATTCAGTTTGTTTGTATAAGAAATGGAAGAGAAAATTACCGTTCATTAACAGCAGAACACATTTGTATTCACCCAGGAAGTGCAATGTTCAAACATGATCCTGTTTTTATTGTAGCAGGTGAAATTGTAAAAACAAGCCGCATTTTTGCTATGAGCGTAAGTCCATTAACAAAACAAATGCTGAACAAAATCAGTCCGGATTTATATGAAAGATTACTTAAATCAGGAAATGCTCCTAAGCGTGAAAAAGAGCCTGTTGTAGAAATCAGAAAGAAAGAAAACAAAGTTTCAAAAGATAAGAAAAAAGATAAGGTTCAGCAGATTATTCCTGCTAAAGAAGACGCACTTTCTCTTGGAGATTTCCTTTTTGAAATAACAAAAATTAAAGGAAAAAAAGTTGCTCTATTGCCATTAGATTATTTTTCTCTTGCCGTTATGCAGGAAAAAGACAAAAGCAAATTAAATAATTGTGCAAATCTTAAAGGAAAAATCCTTACAAAAGATCAGGGAACTCTTATGGAAGGAGAAAAACTTGGTCTTATGATTAAAGTCGTAAAATCCCTGCACATGGCCCCAATTTCAGAAAAGAAATGGAACAGAAAAATGAATGCCAGCATTTACGATGTTTTTGGAAAAGAGCAGATTATTGCATCATTGGACTGGATTCTTAAAGTTGCAATTGCAAAACAGAAAAATAAGGAATACGGATTCATTACTTTATATACAGATGAAAATGGAAACTACTGGTACAAAGTTTCAAGAGGATTTACAACCGCACTTCTTGAAAGCCATGCCAGCTTAGAAAAATTAATCGAAGAAAATGTTGATTTCACTTCCGAAGAAAAAACAAAAATCAACGAAGTTCTCCGATTAGTTAATTCTTTGTACGAAGATTAGTTTTCTTCAAGGCCAAGCATTTTCTGGGCACGTTTTCTGTTACCAGCATTGGCCTTTTTATCTTCAGCAATTGTTCTTACAGCAGCCTCTGCAGAAGAATATTTCCCGATTTTGAACATATCAAGTCCAAGGCTGATTGTTGTTGTGTCCTTTGAAGAAAGATATTCAACACAGATATCTGCAAAATTACTTCTGTCATATTTAGCAAGTTCTTTGCCAATTGCGTATCTTAAAGTTTTGCGTCTGTCATCTTTAAGAGTTTCTTTTGCAAGTTCAAGAATTTCTTTATCACCAGCACTACCCTGTTTTAACAAAACTTCTACAACTTTTGCCTTTGTAGTATCAGCCGGTTTTTTATCTGTAAGCTGTTCAATAAGGAATTTATTTCCATCAGCAGTATTTAATACACCAATTGCAGTAAAACTTGCATCTTTAATTACTTTTTCTGAATCATTTTTTGCACGATGGATAAGGAATGGAACTGCATCTGTAAGTTTCATGCTTTCACATGCTTTTATAGCTTCCTGACGAACTTTCCAGTGATCATCTCTGATCCCCTGAAGAATTACATTTTTAGCTTCAGCAGATTCTGGGAAATTAGATAATCCCTTAATTATATACTGACGCAAATTAGGATCCTGAACATCAAAATTTCTTTCAAGAACAGGAATAGATTTATCAAGCTGCATCTGACCAATTGATTCTGCAGCATACATTCTTACAAAAGAGTTTTCATCTTCATCTTCAAGAATATCAACAAGGCGACCCCAGGTTTCTACAGAATGCATCTTTCCACAGACACGCATCAAAGCCTGACGCTGGGCTGCAGACAAATCTTCACGGTCAAGATATTCAGCAAGGAACATTGCTTCATCAGGTCCACCAACTTCACCTAAAGCAATAATTGCATTATTAAAGAAGTTTTCGTTTTCACTTTCAATAATTTTAATAAGTTCAGGAATTGCTTCTTTTGTTTTTACAGCAGCAACATACTGAAAAGTAGCAAGAATAACTTCATTACGTTCATCATATGGATCAGAAAGAAGTTCAACGGCAAAATCTTCAAGACAAGGATCTTCTACTTTTGTAAAGTAATTTAAAACCTTTTCTTTAATAGCAGAGTTTCTTGTTACCTGAAAAAGATCGTAAATTTCTTCTGTATAGCGTGGATCATCATTCTTAATCAAATCGCCAAGCAAATCAGAAATTTCAGAGGCCATACCGTACTTAATTATATTACGATTTTTTTCTACATCTTCTGGAGATTCATCTTTAGCTGCAGCCGCTTTAGCTTTTTCTTCATCAATTGATTTAGGACGTTTAGAAGAAGGAATATCTGCATAAAGAGAAAAAACAAGAGAAAATAAAACTGAAACAAATAAAATAGTCTTTTTCATAGCAACTCCAGTAAAAAATGTTACCTATATATTAAAAAATAAAGTTGTGCTTTGGTAACATAATCGGCTGTTTATTACTGTTTATTAAAGCGCTTTAAGAAATTTGTTCTATATTCTTCAAATCTGTCTTCATTAATTGCCTGTCTGATTTCTTTAAGCATGTTGTTCAAGAAATAAAGATTATGATATGAAGCCAGAATTGAACTTAAGATTTCCTGTTCTTTAAACAAATGTCTCAGGTAAGAGCGGGAATAAGTTCTGCAGACTTTACAGTTACAGTCTTTATCAACAGGACCAAAATCGTGAATATGACGTTCCTGTTTTATAGAAAGCATTCCATCATGTGTAAAATAAGAACCATTTCTGGCATTACGAGTTGGAAGTACACAGTCAAACATATCAATTCCCGCCTGAACTGCATCAAGAATATATTCTGGAGTACCAATTCCCATAACATATTTTGGCTTATCTTCAGGAAGATACTGAACTGTATAATTCATAAACTTTGTAAATTCTTCGTGAGGTTCACCTACACTTAATCCACCAATGGCAATACCAGGCATGTTTAATGAAGCAACAAATTCTGCACTCTGTTTTCTTAAATCTTCAAAGAAATTTCCCTGAACGATTGGGAACAAAATCCCTTTATAACCATTTTCCTGCTGAACTTCCCATTCCTTTTTTGCACGAAGAAGCCAGTCGCTTGTAATACGAAGAGCTTTTTCTGCCTCTTTTCTTGGAACACCCCAGCCGGAACAAACATCAAGCTGCATCTGAATATCTGAATTAAATTTTGCCTGAGTCTGAACAACATTTTCTGGAGTAAACATATGGTAACTGCCATCAATGTGACTTTGGAAACGGGCACCTTCATCTGTGATTTTACGTAATTTTGAAAGAGAGAAAATCTGGAAACCGCCGGAATCAGTTAAAAAATTCTTTTTCCACTGAGAAAAACCATGAAGACCACCAGCTTCCTGAATTAAATCTGGGCCGGGACGAAGGAACAAATGATAAGTATTGGCAAGAATAATATCAAAATCAATTTCTTCAAGAAAATCTTTTGGCATTGCTTTTACAGTGGCATTTGTACCAACTGGCATAAAAACAGGAGTCTGAACATCACCATGAGGAAGATGAAGTGTTCCTGTTCTTGCCTTACCATCAGAAGATTTATGTTTAATATCAAAAATACTAGTTATCATTTTATACCCCGGAAAATTGTATTTTACAGAAATTAAGTTCTACTATATTTAAGCAATGCTACAGATATAGAGAAGAATATTATATCAGGAAACCAGGCACCCATCAAAGGTGTAAGGAATTGTGTTTTTGCCATAACCATAGTACACATCTGAAAAACATAGAAGAGAACTACAGAAACAACAGAAAGCACCAGACTTATAAGAAGCACATTCTTTCTTGTACGACCTGTAACACCAACAGCAAGCATTCCCGCAATCAGGAAAATTAAAGGGAACGCAAATTTTTTATAATAAACAGAAAGTTCCTCGTAATAAGGAAGACCTGCTTTTTTTAGATGATCAATATAGAAACGAGCGTCTTTTACATTTACACTTTCAACATTAACATTTGAGTTTTTGAAAATCTCATTTGGTTCGGTAAGCAGTTCAAGATACTTCATATCAAGAGGGACAATTTCCATAGTTCCATTCTGATAGGAATACTGCAATCCACCTTCAAGAATCCAGCGGCTAAGTTCTGTATCCCATACTGCGGAATTAGCATAAATTACTGCTTCAAGTTTTTTTTCATCATCTCTAAAAATAAAATAGCAGTGATTAATTCGTTTTTCATCATCAAGATAAAGTCTTGTTTTATAAATAACTTTTCCGTTCATTGACTGAACAATAACGTTTGAATTATTTGCAGACACTTCAACATTCAGCAGCTCATTCTGTAAAGTCTGTTTCTTTTCTAGAGTTGGAACAACAAGTTTATCTTCCCAGAAAAACATAAATACAGAACAAAAAACAGCAAGAACAAAAATTGGAGCAACGAATTTTACAAGAGAAATCCCTGATGCAAACAAAGCTTCCATTTCATTTTTTGAATATAAATCACTTAATACATAAGTAACAGTGAATAAAAATGCAATTGGACCTGCATACCAGATGGTTTTTGGGGCATACAAAAGCATAACCTTCAAAACTTCACCAATTCCTGCATTATTTTCCATATATCTTGTTAGATTCATAAACAAATCAACAAGATTAAGAATCAGGGAAACAAAGAGAAGAGCCACTAAAAAGAATGGAACAATTTTTCGTAAAATATATCCAACAAGTTTCATTGAACCACCCTACTTCAAAACATGCACAAGACTTAAAACTAAGCCGGCAGTACCAAGAATTATATCAGGAAGCCAGATACACCAGAAAGAATTCATCTGAACATGAACAACAAGAAGCTGACCGGAAATCTGAATTGCCCAATAGAATACAGAAATAATTACACCGATTAACAGGCCCATTGTAAGACCGTTATTTTTACCAAAGAGGAATGCAACTGCAAATGCTAAAACAGAAAAACAGATTACAATAAAAGGAATTGCGAATTTTTTATAATATTCCATTTTCCAGGTATTTAATCGCTTTGAATCTCCGCTTGACTCTTTCATTCTGTTGATTTCTTTTCTCAAATCAGAAGATGTCAGTTCACTGGGAGAACGAATAGTTCCACCTGTAAATGTAGTGTCAAAAATATTCATTAAAATATTTTCAGAATTCAATACATCATAATTTCGTCTGTTAGAAGTTTTTACAGAAAGCATAAGTGCATCGCTCATATCAAGCTGCAATAAAACACCATCCTGCTTTGAATCTGTAAGTTTAGATTCGCCTGCAATAATAATTGATTCAGTTCCATTTTCTTCTGAATTAAAAAAGATTACATCAGAAACATTGCTGCCTTCTACATCACCAATTACTACCATAGAACGGCCAATTGATTTTACACTATTTGGTTCCAGAACAATTGTTGGTGTAGACTGAGCAATTTTTGTCATTAATTTATTATATTTAATTTTAGAAAGAGGCGTTAAATAATCATTTGTAAAAAAAGTAAATAAAGAAATAATAATTCCAAGAGTAAGAACAGGAAGAAAAATATATCTGTATCCAAAACCAGAAGCACGCATAATAAGAATTTCGTTATCACTCATCATACGGCCAAGACACATTAAAAAACCTATTAACGTTGCAAATGGAATTGACTGGGAAATCAGCATTGGCAGAGAATAAATCATAACCATTGCTACGTCTTTAAATGGAGCTCTTTTAGAAAGGAGGCTTTCTCCAATTAAAAGGATCTGATTTGCAAAAAAAACTACAAATAAAAAGAGAAAACTAACTACAAAATAGCTGAATAATTCTTTACAAATGTAACGTATTAAAACGTTAGATTTTAATTCAGCAGGATCTTTTTTAAATTTATTTAGTACCTGTAGATCCAAAGCCACCGCTTCCTCTCTGAGTTTCTGAAAGAGAATCAACAATCTCAAAATTTGCCTGCTGAACAGGACTGATTACCATCTGGGCGATTCTGTCTCCGTTATTTACAACAAAATCTTCAGTTCCAAGATTGATAAGAATAATTTTTAGTTCACCACGATAGTCGCTGTCTATAGTACCAGGTGTATTTAAAACAGTTACCCCATTTTTTGCAGCAAGTCCAGAACGAGGACGAATCTGAACTTCATAGCCAAAAGGAATTTCAAAAAAAAGACCTGTTGGAATCATTGCGAATTTTCCAGAAGAAATTACAACTGGTTCAGAAACACAAGCACAAATATCTGCACCTGCAGCACCTTCTGTTTTATATTCAGGAAGTTTTGCATCTGCGTTAACTACACATTTAACTAATACCTTATCCATAATTAAATAATTATATCAGAACATGAAATAATATACAAACTGGATTAATTAATCCAAAAATCAAGATTCTGTTTTAATTTTCCGCATAAAACTATATAATTGATCTATGAATATTTATATTACAAGACATGGCGAAACTGACTGGAATTCTTTATGGAAACTACAGGGAAGATCTGATACTGAACTGAATGATAAAGGAAAAGAACAGGCAGCTCTTACTCATCAGGGATTTATTAAGGCAGGCATAGATTTTGACAGAGTTTATTCTAGTCCTTTGAAGCGAGCTTTTCAAACTGCACTTCTTATGTCTGGAAAAAGAGAAAATGACATCATTATTGATGACAGATTAATTGAATTTTGTTTTGGTGATGCAGAAGGAAAAACTCCTGATGAACGTAATAATAATCCGGAACTGACTGATTTTCATTTATTTTTTGATCAGCCCGAATTATATAAAGCAAAAAATAACGCAGAAAGTTTTGAATCAGCTTTAAAAAGAACAGCAGATTTTCTTGAAAAAGAGATTAAACCTTTGGAAAACAACCCTGATATTAACAATATTTTGATTGTAACTCATGGTGGATGCATGCAAAGTCTTTTACTTAATATTGATGGCCGCCCGCTTAAGGATTTTTGGAAAGTAAAAATGCCAAATTGTACTGTTAATAAGGCAGTTCTTCAAAATGGTGTTTTTACAATGGAATATACGGCAAAAACTTTTTACGACACTCCTGACATTGCAGATGTTGCAAACGGGTATACTTCAAAAAAATAGAAATAATGGAAGATGAAAATGAAAACTTTAGAAGCAATTAATTACAGAACAAGTTATAGAGGTGCATATACAAATGAAAGTGTACCTGAAGAAGATTTGAAATTGATTCTTGAAGCAGGTCTGGCAGCTCCATCTGGATGTAATACTCAGACAACAAGCATTGTTGCAGTAGATGATTCTTTGCTTTTAGAAAAAATCAGAAATATTATGACAAGACCTGTTGGTAAAACAGCACCTGCCTTAATTTTTGTTCTTGCAGAATTTATTCCTTCCTATCATGGCCGCTGTTTTGCAGTACAGGATTATTCGGCTGCAATTCAAAATATGCTTCTTGAAATTGTAGAATTAGGATATGAAAGCTGCTGGGTAGAAGGATACGTAAATGCTGATGATGGAATTGGTGCTGAAATTGCTAAGATTCTGGAACTTGATCCTAAATACAAAGTTGTATGTATGCTGCCTGTAGGAAAAGCGGCGGAAAGTATCAAAAGAGTTACAAAGAAATCTTTTGATGAAAGAGCATGGTTTAACATTAAAAAATAAAATAAACCAACAAAAAAAGGTGTGGAAAAATCCACACCTTTTTTACTTCGTAAAACTACTGTGCAATTGCATCTATGGCGTGGCTGAACGTCAATCTTTCAACTTCGGTCTCTTTGGCCACGCCTGTAGTTTTACTTCGTAAAACTACTGTTCAATAGCATCGATATAACTAAGATTCAATCTGCCCTGTTTGTCTACTTCAAGGAGTTTTACAGGAATCTGCTGTCCTTCTTTAAGAACGTCTGTTACTTTGCTTACTCTCTGTTTTGAAAGTTTAGAAATATGACACAAACCTTCTTTTCCTGGGAGGATTTCTACGAATGCACCAAATTCCATAATGCGTTTTACAGTTCCCTGATAGATTGTTCCAACTTCTGGATCTTCTGTAATGCCCTTAACAGCTTTTTTAGCAGCTTCTGCATTCAAGCCGTTTTTAGAATAGATTGTAACTGTTCCGTCGTCATCAGTATTGATTGTTACATCGTACTGTGAACAAAGAGCTTTTACATTCTTTCCACCAGGTCCAATCAAAGCACCAATTTTGTCTACTGGGATTTTCATTGTCATAATCTGTGGAGCATTCTTAGCAAGTGGAGCTGGTTTATCAATACAAGCTTTCATTTTACCAAGGATGTGCATACGACCTTCCCGTGCCTGTTCCATAGCTTTTTTCATGATTTCAGTTGTTACACCGGCAATCTTAATATCCATCTGGAAACCAGTAATACCATCTTCTGTACCAGCTACTTTAAAGTCCATATCACCAAGGTGATCTTCTTCACCAAGGATATCAGAAAGGATTGCATATTTACCGTATGGATTGTCACCTTCTGGTTCTGTAATAAGACCCATAGCAATACCAGCAACCATTTTCTTCATTGGAACACCAGCTGCCAACATAGCCAAAGTACCACCACAAGTAGAAGCCTGTGATGAAGAACCGTTAGATTCCATAATTTCAGAAACAACGCGAACTGTGTATGGGAATTCTTCACGAGAAGGAACCATAGCTGCCAAAGAACGACGAGCCAAGTTTCCGTGACCAATTTCACGACGACCAGTTGTTAATTTTCCTGTTTCACCAACTGAGTATGGTGGGAAGTTATAGTGAAGGATGAAGTGTTCTGAACGATCTCCATCAATATCATCATAAGACTGTTCATCCATTGCAGTACCAAGTGTACAAACTGCCAAAGACTGTGTTTCACCACGAGTAAACAAAGCAGATCCGTGTGGAGTTGGAAGAACATTTACTTCACAAGTAATAGGACGGATTTCATCAGTCTTACGACCGTCAATACGTACACCTTCATCCAAAATTGATTTACGAAGAAGTTTGTACTGAATATCATCCATCAAATTACAGAAAAGTTTAGCCTGAATTGGATCTTCAAGCTGTTCAGCATATTTTGCAGCCAATTCTTTCTGAACCTTAGCAATAGCAATACCACGGTTCATTTTTCCATCCTGGAAACATGCTTCTTTTAAGAGTGGAGTTGCAGCAGCTTCAATTTCTTCAGCATTAGCCAATGTAACATCAAGTGGATTAAGAGGTAATTTTTCTTTACCACATTTCTTAACCAATTCTTCCTGCAACAAACACATATCTGTGATAAAGCCCTGAGCTTTTTCCAAAGCACCAAGCATTAATTCTTCAGAAACTTCGTTTGCACCACCTTCAACCATTGTGAAACCTTCTTTAGTTCCGGCAACAACGATTTCAAGTTCACCCTTTTCAATCTGTTCAAATGTTGGGTTGATAATGTATTCACCATTCAAATATCCAACACGACAAGCAGCAACTGGTCCGTGGAATGGAATGTCAGAAATACAAGTAGCAGCAGATGCAGCAATTACAGCCAAAATATCCTGTGTGTGAACACCGTCACAAGAAACACAAGTTGGAACAATCTGTAATTCATGACCAAAAGATGGTTCAAAAAGAGGACGCATAGGACGGTCAATAAGACGAGAAACCAAGATTTCTTTATCCTTTGGACGACCTTCACGTTTTACAAAGCCACCAGGGATTTTACCAGCAGCATAGAATTTTTCATTGTACTCAACAGTAACTGGTACGAAATCCTGACCTTCTGTTACATTTGAAGAAGCACAAATTGTAGCGATAATAGCTGCACCACCCCACTGAGCGTATACACAACCATTAGCCTGTTTACCGATTTTTCCTGTTTCAAGAATCAAATCAGCATCACCAAGACGGTAAGTAACTCTTTCTACAGACATAGAGTTCTCCTTAAAAAAGGCCCCCTGATTGACATAAGGAACAAGATTAAAGGAACTAAAATAATTTCTTTAATCTTGTTTCCTATCCTTAAATCAGGAAACCAGAATTTATTAAAAATCTGAAACTCAGATAATATACATAATAATGTAAGAAATCAAAATATTCAATTATTATAAATTAACAGTTGAAAATAGAACTTCAAAAATAAGGCTTAAAAACAAAAAAGCCTGTTCTCAATTAAGAAAACAGGCTTTTGAAAAGAAACCAAAACTACTTGCGGAGTCCAAGTTCTTTAATGAATGCACGGTATCCTTCAAGGTCTGTGCGTTCGAAGTACTTGAGCATCTCACGACGCTGTCCTACAACTTTAAGAAGAGCACGTTTTGCAGTAGCATCTTTTGGGAATGCTTTTACGTGTTCTGTAAGCTGCTGTACACGACCAGTCATCAAAGCAATCTGTACTTTAACGTTACCTGTGTCTGTTTCTTTTGCGCCGTATTTTTTTACTGTAGCGGCTGTTGTTTCTTTTGTAAGTGCCATAATGGAACCCCTTATAAAAATGTATTATTCGCGGATTTCTTTGCAGGTCTGGCTCTGGGTTTCTAGGGTCAAATCACAAATTGAATCCGTATGTTTCAATAATAATAAATAACAAAGGAATAATCAACTGCGAAGGAGAATAACTTCCGGAATTAATTTTAGCAATCAAACTCCGAACCATAAAGTTTTTTCTTTTTTTCCTGATCTTTTGCTTTTTCTATTTTTTCAATGCGTCTTTCTTCTTCCTGTTTCTTAATCTGTTCTTTCTGATTACGTTTTATATCCATTGTGTTCTTAAAAGTCAGATAATGAAAAATTTTTGAAATCATTATGAAAAACTCCTCTATTTTATATCACAAAAATCAAAGAAAAATGCATCACTGTGAACATGAATTCCTTCTGAATCAATTTTCAGAATTTCGTGAGTATTTTTTTCAGTTACAACTTTATACTCTCCAACAGGCGGAAGTATCTGAGTTATTTCGGAAGGGACAGATAAATCTAACTGATAATTACGTGACAGTAGATAATTCACTTTATCCAAATCTCCTGCTTGAATCAACTTTCTGATATATGAAGAACTGATTCGTTCTTCCCCACTACCTGTATTATAGAAAACTGGTTCTACAAAAACAGTTCCAACAGAATTTTCATCTGCCCATTTTTTAATATCAGCAGAAGTTGTGGCCCCTTTGTAACCGCACCTGAAATCAACGCCTTCTGCAATAAATTTAAGATTGATTTTATTTTTAAGGATTGAAAAAAAATCCTGACCTTTTAAAGAGGAAAGGTTTTCTGAAAAATCAGAAAGAATAACAAATTCAACGCCGCAGCTTTCAAGAAGTTTTAATCGTTGAGAAAGGGATGAAACATCACCAGGATAATTCCCGTTTTTTTTCAATGAAGGCAACGGTCTGTTAAAAGTCAAAACACCTGGTACAAGATTCTGTTTTCTACAGCCTTCAACAAGTTCACAAATCAATTTTCTGTGACCAAGATGAAGACCATCAAAACTACCAACAGAAATCCCTGTTCCAGGTGTTTCAAAATATAGTCTATTGTTATTTTCTAATATGTCTCTCCACTGAAGAATCTGCATGGATTAATTATAAAACTAATTCATATTAATTGCAAAACCTACAGAAGTACCGTATCCATAAGAGAATAAATCAGCTAAGTAAAAATCCTGCTGAACAGTAAAGACAAAAGTATTTGCTACAGTGATATCAATTCCGGCTGCTGACTTAAACACAATTACAGGATAGTCATCACCATATTTGTCTGTAGTATATCCAACTCCAGCGCCTAACATTCCATAGAAATTAAGCCATGAAGCAAAAGAAGGAGTATAGTTCATACCAAAAGAAGCAACTACATCAACAGCACCACCGTCCTCAAACTGAGTCATAACATTGTCAGAAAGTGGAATCCAGCCTACATCAATCTGACAGAACATGTAATTTGAAAGTGGGAAACTTCCAT
Source organism: Treponema sp. (assembly GCA_024402665.1). Taxonomy (GTDB): domain Bacteria; phylum Spirochaetota; class Spirochaetia; order Treponematales; family Treponemataceae; genus Treponema_D. The sequence goes on along the minus strand of JAKSTI010000001.1, from coordinate 116,018 downwards.
AGAAAGATGCCATGAAACTGCCGTTTTCAATATCAAAGTGATCTGTGAATGCAGAACCAACTGTGAAACCTAAATTGTATCTGCCCTGATTAAAATGAGTTGATTTATTTGAAGTAACAGGCGCAATTGGAGTTCCACCAGTTGTTGTATTGTATGTGTATCCACCATCTTCAAGAGTTTTATTCTTTGATACAATATTTGAACTGTAATCACTAGAACCAGTTGTAGTTGTGTACTGATAATTTGAGTCATTAACCTGAGAATAATATTTCAATGCTTCAGAAATATCTACAGTAGGATTTAACTTATAATTGTAAGAAGAATATTCAGGTGTTACAGACTGAATTACTCTTTTTGATCTTGCATCTACATAGCGGATTCCAAGAATACTGATTGTATATGTTGATGGCTGTGTAATTGGTTTTGCTTCAACAGAATAATCAATTTCAAGGATAATATCATCATCACCGCTTCTTAACATTGCATCATAATAATCTACAGTATCAAGATAGTCGTTATATGTTTTAGAATCTGCTGTCTGGATATTTGCAGGTGCTTTTTTAGCAAGAGTTTCATATTTGATGTCTGCTTTCTGAGAGAAAATCTTGTCATCATTAATATAAAGACTTACCTGTGTATTCCAGTAGAATTTATCACCAGCGTATCTTAAAACCTGAAGAAGACGTTCATCCTGTTTTGAAGTAATTGTTCTTGTCTTTTTAAGTGCTTTTTCTGACTTAACAATATCTTCATACAAAGCTTTTCCATCTTTACCAATATCTGTTCCGGCAGCATTGATTTCTTTTGCGGCTTTCTGTTCATATTCAGCTAAAAGCTTTTTCTTTTCTTCAAGGCGGCGTTTTTTTACATCAGACAAAACTCTACCATTTTCATCCATTTCAGCAATGCGTACAAGTTCAGCATCAATTTTTGAAGCTTCTTCTTCGTACTCTGCCATAATCTGATTTCTGATTGAATCTTTCTGATTTGATACTCCCCTGATTGAATCTAAAAGCGCTTGTTTTTTAGCTTCCAACAATCTGATTTCTTCACCAATATCATCACCAGCAAAAATTGGTGCTGTGGCAAGAAGACCTGTTAAAATAATCATTAAAAATTTGTTGTTTTTCATATGCTTTACACTCATACCACAGAGTATAACAGTTACTTTTTGATTTTCAATAGATATTTGTAAATTTAAGAATAGTCTTAAGTTAGGAAGCGGTTCTCTAAGAAAGTTCTTAGACTTCTTTTACGAATTATTCAACTTTCTTCTATAAATAATTTCTTGTGAGGAGTTTTCAAATATGATATAATTAAATGCTCTTTTAATAAAAAAGAACTTCTTAAACTTAAACTTTAATCTTTTCGTTAATTATTGACATTTTAGCTAATAAAATTAAAATAATCTTTAATAAGATTAAAGTACTTTAATAATACTAAAGCTTACATTTGAATGCAGGTAGTAATACATCCAAATGCATACTCAGGAGGTAACAAAGTGGGTAAAAAAAATCTTGATTGGGGCAAATTGCCTTTTGGTTACATGAAGACTACAAAAAGCTTCGTTGCAAACTGGAAAGACGGTAAATGGGATGAAGGTAAATTAACAAAAGATCATTCTATTAAAATCAACGAATGTGCGGGTGTATTACAGTACGCTCAGACTTGTTTTGAAGGTCTTAAGGCATATACAACAGAACACGGTGATATTGTAACTTTCCGTCCAGATTTAAATGCTGAACGTATGGAAAATTCTTGTAAACGTCTTGAAATGCCAGTTTTCCCTAAAGAAAAATTTATTGAAGCTGTTCTTAAAACAATTGAAGCTAACAAAGACTGGGTTCCACCATTCGGAAGCGGTGCTACATTGTACATCCGTCCATACATGTTTGGATCAAGCGCAGTTATTGGTGTAAAACCAGCTGATGAATATCAGTTCCGTATTCTTGTTACACCAGTAGGTCCATATTTCAAAGGTGGTGTAAAACCTATTAAAGTACGTCTTTCTGACAGAGACCGTGCTGCTCCTCATGGAACAGGTGATATTAAAGCTGGTTTGAACTATGCTATGTCACTTCATAACATTGTTGATGCTCATAACTGTGGTTATGCTGAAAATATGTATCTTGATCCAGCAACACACACATATATAGAAGAAACTGGTGGAGCAAACATTCTTTTCATCACAAAAGATGGTAAACTTGTTACTCCAAAATCTGATTCTATCTTGCCTTCTATCACACGTCGCTCTTTGGTTCACGTTGCTAAAGAATATCTTAAGATGGAAGTTGAAGAACGCCAGATTTCAAAAGATGAACTTTCTTCTTTCGTAGAATGTGGTCTTTGTGGTACAGCCGCTGTAATTTCTCCAGTTGGACAGATTGATGATCACGGAAAAGAAATCAAATTTAACGACGGAAAAGATGAAATGGGTCCAGTACTCACAAAAATCTACGAAACATTAACAGGCATCCAGATGGGCAAAATCCCAGCCCCAGAAGGATGGATCTACAGTATATAATCGCTCCGCGATTACATACTGTAGAAACGGCTGAGTCAAGGCCCTGAGCGTAGCGTGCCTTGACCAGACGTATCTAAAATTTAATGTTTTTACATACTGTAGAAAAGAGTTTGTCAAGGGTTTAAGCGAAGCGTCCCTTGACGAACTCTTATCTAAAAAAATTTAATAAAATTTTTTCAATTCATTTTTTTCAATACATCCCAAAATTATAGATGTTTTCTAATATCTCATTCTGTTTTTTTCTATATTTTTATATTCAAATTAGAATTACTACTTCTAGCTTCTTGACACGATATACTATTCGAAATATATTTTTTTTAAAAGGAGAGCATAATGAAAAATAAAAATTTTTTTAAATTCATTATTTTAAATTTATTTTTTCTATTTTATATTTCGTGTAAGGAGGAAATATATAATAATACAACGAATTCTAAATTAGAATATGAAATGTCTATACTTGTAAACAACACAGAATTAGATGCATTAATTGTAAAAGGAGATAACAACGTTGTTGATTGGCAATTATCCAGAGAATTTGCTGAATTATGGTTACAAGAATCTATAGATGCTGGTGAATATCCCAACGATAGTTCTTTATGGGAAATACCTGTTGTAATTTATGATAGTAATGAAAATATTAAATATTACGAATTTAGAGTTACTTGTAAAAATAAAGTCATAGCCTATATTGTTGGCGCAGCTACAAAAGATTTTTATAGCCCTATTGTATACCAGACGTTCTGCAAAGATGAGTATGCAGATTATATCTCTGAATTATATTATTCAGGAAAAATAAATAAAAATGAACTACCTCGAATAGTTGACAATGGTTATCCAAACATTGTTTTTGGAATTATTCAAAACAACAATATTGAAGACATCACCTTTGAATATTTTATAAATCCTGAATCCGGCGATTATGTTACATCAAATGAAATAAAGTCACTTGCTAATTTTGAAGAACTCAAAGAACAATTTCCAGAATTATTTGAGGATGAGTTAAATAATGAGAAAATCGAAGAATTAATTTATAATTATGAAACGGAAGGACTAGAATTTTGGGAATTAGCGGTTGCTAATAAAGGACACATCGGAGATTTTGGAGTAAGAGGAGCCTCAAAGCGAACAGAATTAGATAAAAATTTTCTAAAAAAGGTAACAAATAAAAATAATGGACATATAGGAAATTATGGAGCTTGTGGACCAACGGCAGATGGTTTTGTTTTGGATTATTTGCAATATAACTACTCAGTAAAAGAAACATGGTCGTCAAAATCGTATTCAGAAAAAGTTGAAGCATTGTACAAATCCTTGAAGACAGGAGATAATTGGATTGCTGACATTGTTTCTTTATTTGGAGGAGATGGCGGTTCCGTTACTTTTCCACATAATATAGGAAATGCTGTTTCAGAATATAGTGATTATAAGGCATCCTTAAGTCTTTATAATTATCCAAAAACTGCAATTGAAAATAATTTACCTGGAATAAGCTTAAGAACATTTGGAAGTGGAGGTATGCATTATAGACCTGTTGTTGCATACAAAAAAAATGGTTGGGGACCTTTTTCTTGGCCATCATTCAAAATACTTGACTTAGTAGATTGTGATGACAAAGAAAACGGTATGTGGGAAACCTATATACCTATTCATCACTTACTAAATTGGAATATTGTAAAAAAATAAGATTAAGAATTAGGAGATTAAATTGCTTAGACAAAAGTTTTTCCATTTTATTTTACCATTGATTTCTTTTGTTTCTATATCATGCCCCAACAATCTTCCAGAATGGATTATAAACAATGGGCAAGAAATAAAAAATTTCCCTAGCTGGACAACATCTTGTAATGCATTTTCTGACTGGATGGATTGGCAAAGTGAAGATGGAAAAAGACTTCATCAGTTAATTGATGATACAGTTATTCCAGATGATTATTCAGGTAAATTTCGAATAGGTCTTAAAGGTCAAGAAATTATTATAGGATTCAATGATCAAAAAGGTAGTTGCATAGAATTATATAATTGGTATGGGAAAGTAACCAGTTGGAATGATTCTATCGTTTTTGTAGAACAAGAAGATTGTGACAATAAATTTATTTATAATTGTTATTGCAAAAAACAAAAGTCAGAAAGAACTACAGAAACTAATATATCAAAAGTTGAAATCACTAAAATTGACGATCAATCATTTTATTATAAGCAGACTGTATCTGAAAAAATTATAATTGATTGTAAATTTCAAAATCTGTCATATTTTTGTGTTGATTCAGAACAAAATATATATACAACCCCTACAACAGTTCCTATAAAACTTTGTCAATATTTTCCTATTGAATTTTTTATAAAAGATGAATCGTTTTTGTATTTTTACCCTATAGACGGTTCTAATGAGTATAAAAAGATTGCTTCTCATCCAAACAGTTTATTTAAATACATTTATTGTCCTGAGGGGTATTCTTTTAGGGAAATAAACGATGAAAAAACTATAATTTCATTTAATCTATTAGATTCATCTCAAAGTGATTATTTTGATTATTTTGAGATTCAGGTTAATTCAAAAGAAGATGTGCAAATCCTTTTTTATAGAATAGAAAATGGAACAACAATCCTGCTAAATAAATTAGAAAAACCTGATTTAAAATATGAATGGTTACTAAACTCCGAAACAGGAGAAACAAAGCTTTATTAACATGAAAAGAATCTATTTCATTATTTTTCTATCTTCTATCATATTTTATTCTTGTAAGAATACCAATGATATAATCCCCTATCCTAATGGTATTATTGAAACTTGTGTGAAAAAATATGTTTCAAAATGGGACTATAAACCAGCCTTAGAAGTATCTGTATATGGAAAAGAAGGAACATTAAGCTATCATTATAGAGGTGGATATTTTTCTATTACAGATGATTTATCTGTTTCTGAAAATAGTTTATTTATTCTGTATAGCATAACAAAATCAATTACAGCAACTGCAGTTATTGATTTAATAAATATGGGGAAACTATCTTTAAATGATAAAGTAGAGGATTTTTTTCAAGATTTAAATCCTTTATATATAAATAATGATGCTACAATTGAAGAATTATTAACACATCGTTCAGGAATACAAGATTATACAGAGAATCCTGCTTTAATCTATAAAAACCCATTTTCATACGAGAATTCATGGGATCCTTTAGTAATACTGGACTATATAACAATTCCTGCAGATAAAAGAGGAACATTTATATATTCGTCTACAAATTATTTATTACTAGGAATAATAGTTGAAAAGGTTTCCGGGGTTTCATTATGTGATTATTTTCAGGACAAAATATTTCAGCCATGTAATATTACAATGCAACTTTATCCTCAAGATGGAATTCAAATATGTGATATTGTACATCCTCATGTTTATCCAAATACATTTATGGGGCTTTATGGAGATGGAAAAACTCCTATTGATATTTCTACTCAGGTTTTAAACATCAATGAACTATCCATTAAATGTTCTTGGGCAGCAGGTGGAGTTGTTAGCAATGCCAATAATACAGCAATTTGGGGATATGAATTATTAAGTGAGAATGGTAAAATAAATATACAAATAAGAGAAAAAATACTCGAATCCATTTCTAAATTTTCTAGTAACACTTCTTTTTATAATGCTTATGGTTTTGGAATTAGAAAGTTATATTATTCTGGATATGAATTGGTAGGCTCATATGGAAGAAGTCTTGGATGCGAAAATTTAATGTTTTATAATAAAGATAAAGATATTTGTATTGTAATATTATCCGGCTCAAATACTAAGGCAGATGGGAATCCTAATATAGATGAACTCATGTTTTCAATTTTTGACTTACTCTAAAAATTTATTTATATTTTTTTTCATAACTCTTTCAATGTCTTTTTTTTCATGTTCACACAATTTAGTTAATGAAAAAAAACAATATCTATATGTGCATGATGAAGTGGAATATAACTTTCTAATATATATGGCTGGAGATAATAACCTAGAACGCTTTGGAATTCAAAATATTAAATCATTACAAGAAATAGGTTCTTCCGAAAAGTGTAACATATTAGTATTATTTGATCGTTCTGGAGGGTATGATAGGACTGAAGGCAATTGGTCAAACACAAAATTATTCTTGATTAGTAAAAATCCTACACATATGAATGATGATAGCATTCTCAGTTTTGAAGAATTAGATATGACTAATGTTAATACATTATATAATTTTTTAGAATTGACAAATAAGTACTTTCCTGCAAAACATACTATACTCGATATTTGGAGCCATGGTCGTGGTGTTTATCCTGATGGAATAATATCAAGAAGCGTTATAGAAGATTATACCACAGGATATGGTGCAACAAAAATGATGACTATATGCAATTTAGCTAGATGTATAAAAGAATATGAAGATAATTACATGAAAAAAATAGATGTAATTATATTTGACGCCTGTTATATGCAAATGATAGAAATCTGTTATCAATTAAGAAATCTAACAGATTATATTATTGGTGCTGAAACTGCTATACCTGGAGTAGGAAGTAATTATAAAGAAATAGCAAATTTTATCAATAATAATGAGTTCTCAATTCGTGAATTATCTGAATTTCTAGTAAAATCAACATCTGCCTCCAATATTGGATACTCATACTCTGGAGTTGAAACTTGTCAATTAGATAATTTCATGATTAGTTTTAATTACTTTTGCGAAGAACTTATGAAATCTTCAACAAATCGTGAAGTAAAAGAACTTAGACAAAAAATGACAAATATTGCTTCCATCTACCCAGAATTTATGGACTTATATGAATTTATCTCATTTTTTGACACTATAAATGGGCAGACACAATTACAAAATAGATTGTCAAAATTAATTATCAATAGTAACGCAACAGGAAGTTTTGAACATAAAACAAAAGGTTTAGGTATAAATTTTCCTTACGAAGAAAGCGAAATATTATATTATAAATCACAAAATCAAAATTATGAAATCTTAGACTTTTATAAGGATTCTCTTTTTGATGAATTTTTATTAGAATTTTGGTCTTATTTATAAAACCTCACTATAGTTTTTTTATTCTCGTAATTCTTCGCTGTATTTGCATATTCATCATTTGAATACAAATGATGAACTAAAATCTCTGCATTCTTTTTTATTTAACAGAGGTATAAATCTATCTTTCTGAAAATGGCAGCACTGGAATCGTTGAAATAACATCTTCATCATCAGGTAAAGCATAAATCCATGGCAACTTTATTACACTTGATTTTGCAAGAGAATCTTCCTGCTGGATTTTCCAATCCTCAATTTTTAATAATTCTTTTACTTTCTCTGATTTTTCCTCAGTTATTTCATCTTTTACAAAAGCATTATAATCCGATTTTACATATTCGTATGGTGGTACATCAGATTTTTGTTTATCTTTAAAAACAATATGATATGCAATTTTCGAAATTCCATTATTTTTGTAATTGTATGAATCTGATATAAAAAGTTTTCCATTTAGATAGATTCTATTTGAAGATTTATATTTGCTGGAATATGTAAAAACATATGCTTCTTTGAAATTGTAATCTACATATTTATTCAAATCAAAAGTAACAGGTTTATCTTTTGTAGAAAAAATATCTTCCCATGTAGTAACATATCCAGAAAGATAAATACCATCTTTTTTGTATTTTTGAGTACCAAGATAAACTTCTTCGTCCTCTCCTGTAAATTTATTAGTTTCATTTAAAATATAACTTGTATTAAAAATACCATCAGTTGAAAATTCAGAAACCCAGGACTGTGAATCACCATTTTCGTCGTACAACGAATAATCTATAATTAACTTTTCTTTGTTTTCATAAAATTGAACATATCTTGCACTACCAACACCACAATTATATGGATGTACTTCTAAAATCGTTTTTAAATCAGCAGAGAGTTTTAATAAAGAATAATATGCTCCGATTTTAGTATAAATAGTTGTGGTAAGATAAACATAATCAGGAAAAGCAATCATGTTATCTATTTCATCTCTGAATTCAGAATAGAATTTTACACTATTTTTTATATTTCCATTTAAATCAAAAGCTATAATCCAATTATCCCAATTGGTTTTAGTAAAATCATCTTGTCCATTATAAGAAAAATAAATTGTGTCTTTTCCATTAAATGCGAAGTTTGTACTTTCATAACTTCTTGACTCTGAAAGATTATATGTTTGTTTTGAAATTATTTTATTATCTTTTATTCTTAAAAAAGTAAAGTGACAGTTTGAATAGGCGGAATAAACAGTTAAACAAAATTCATTTTTCCCAATTGGAAAAATTTTTAAGTGCTCATAATGTGAACTATTTTCTCTAAACTCTCCAGTTTGAAATTGTTCAGATGGAATATCAATACTGATTGTAGAATCGTATTTTGTGTCTTTATATTTATTTATATAAATATTGATTGGATTTTGATCGTTATCATTTGAAAGGGCGAGCATTGCTTCATATATCGCATCATCATATTCAGATTCTACAACATCCATAATCATTGATGTATAACCTGGTAAAACCTGTATATCAGCTTCTTTTGATTGCCCATAAACAGCAAAAATAAAAGAAAAAAAAGCAAATGTAAAAAAAACTTTTTTCATAAACTTCCCCTGTTTTAAAAGTATATATATTTTATCGTATAGGGAAATTATAGTCAAAAAAAAACCTGCCACAGGGCAGGTTTATAAAAGGAGTAAAGATTTTTATACTTTTTATTTAACTTTTCTTACAAATGCGTCTTTATAACCGTATGCCTTGAATCTGGCAAGTACAGTTCCGTATTCATCAATTGACAGTGGCCCAACCATAACCTGTTTTGAACCATTTGCAGCTGGAACTACAGTAATTGGATAGTTCTTTGAATATTTATTGATGATTTCCATAATTGCTTCATCGCTCTTAAGAACAGAAATCTGTACATAGTAATTACCTTTCTTCAAATCGTTTAAAGAAGGAACAATGTATTTTGAATATTCAGTTTCTACTGCTTCAGGTTTTGTTACAGTCTGTTCAATCTGCTGAACACTTTCCTGAATCACTTCTGGAAGTTCAAGTTCTTCTTCAATAACACCTTCTTCTGCAGGTTCAAGAACAATTGCATCATATTCTTCAGTGTTTTCTTCTACAGGAGCATTTTCTGCAGGATTATCAACTTCACCAACCATTTCTTCAGGAAGTAATTCTTCTGTTTCTTCCTCAACAGGTTCTTCTTCTGATTCATCTTCTGCTACTTCTTCGGCAGCCTCTTCTTCTTCAAATTCTTCTTCTACAGGAGGTTCTGCTTCTTCAAGATTTTCTTCTTCTGTTTCTTCAACAGGATCTTCGGCAACTTCTTCAGGGATTTCTTCTTCCTGATATTCTTCACCGATTACATCTTCTTCAACATCTTCTTCAACAGCTTCTTCTTCCTCTGCTTCTGGTTCTTCAGAATCTTCTGTTTCTTCTTCTGCAGGTTCTTCTTCTACTTCTTCAGATTCCTCTTCAAAAGGTTCAGCAATTTCATCTTCAACATATTCTTCTGCAGGAACATCTTCTTCTACAGTTTCTTCAACGACTTCTTCTTCAACCTCTTCAGGTTCTTCTGTTTCTTCTTCTACTGTATCTTCTTCAAAAGGTTCTGCAATATCTTCGTCTTCTTCTTCAACAAAGTCATCTTCATATTCTTCAGAAGCAACTTCTTCTTCAACTGGATCTTCAGCTGCAATTTCTTCTTCAACAGTTTCTTCTGCAACTTCTTCTTCAGTTTCTTCTGTTTCAGCGTCTTCTTCTGCTGTATCTTCAAGATCTTCTTCTTCAGATTCTACAGCTTCTTCTTCGTAAATTACACCTTCTTCAGCTTCATCAGGTTCTTCAATAACAGTTTCTTCTTCAATCTCTTCTGGTTCTTCAACAACAACTTCTGGTTCTTTAATCTGAGGTTTTGTTTCAACTACTGTTTTATCATCATCACTGGAATTCTGTCTTGCAATAACTGCAGAGCCATAAACTCTTTCATCCTGATTAGAACGTTTAGTGATTTTTACAATATTGTTTGCTTCAGGATCCATTCCAATTGCTTTAGCGGCTTCTGGAGAAAGCATGATTGCAACGCCTTCTGAAGGGTCAAGGGCGCCAATTACAAGAATATCAATTGTTGAATCCCCAGTCATATTTGTAACACTGATAATATCACCAGGCAAATATCCTACCGTTTTTGCAAAGAGTCCAGATGGGAAAACACCTTCATCTACAACAACAGCTCTACCATCCAGTGAAGGACTGAACGATGCAAAAAGCAAACAGCCTCCAAGGAGAACAAAAAGCTTTACTACATTTTTAAGGTTCTTAAAAATCTTATTTCTCATATTCCCTACCCATCCTATGCCTTAATTGATTTTCTGATATCAGCAACAAGTTCGCTTGATAATTTTCTTAAATCATCGTCTGTAGCATAAGCCTTGTTATATTTCAATGTATTGTTTTTAATAATTTTTCCTGTGCTTACTAAAGAAACCGACCAGTCAATTTTCTGAAGCACTACATGTGAAGGATTTCCATCTGGAGATTTTTCATAAAACAACTTGATCTGAATAAAGTAATCTGAACAACCATCAAGTGCATCTTCATAACCTGTTGTCCAAAGTGACGCATCCTGATTTTCTGATACAGAAACTGCTGCAGGAGAGTTTGTTACGATATATCCACATTCAAAGAAAAAGTTCAGTAATTCATCTTCAAAAAGAAATGACTGTTCTGTAACTGTAGAAATTCTTGCATCGTGCTGTACAATCTGGAATGAAATCTGTTTTCCAAAACACATGCCTGAAATAAAAAATCCTGCTACTAATAATACTAAAGTTTTAATTTTCCCCATAAGAATCACCCCTTCAAATAAATTCTTTTATTCGAGTATCATTATTTTCATCGGAGTATTTCATAGTTGTGTTTAGTGTTTTATTAAAAAAAATCATACTTTGCGAAAAATCTGCAGATATGATAAAATAAAGGTTGGGTTGGAATATATAAATGGAAAAACGCATATACATTATTGGTGCAGGCTTTGCCGGTCAGACAATTGCAGATGATATTAAACGCAAAAAAATCTTTGGGAAAGTAAACGCATTCCTTGATGATGATAAAAATATTATTGGAACTGTAATTGATAATATTCCTGTTCTGGGACCAATTAAATCTGTCGCTTCAATTTTAGGCAATTCTGATATGGACGAAGCTATTATTGCCATTCCATCTGCTCCAACTGAAAGAATCAGAGAAATTTACGAAACTTTGCAAAAAAACGGTTTTAGCCGTATAAAAATTCTTCCTGGAATCAGTCAGGTTATTGAAGGAACAGGGCATCTTGTTCAAACCCGCGAAATTGATCCTCTTGATATTCTTGGTCGAACTCCAATCACTATTTCATTAAAAGAAAGCCTTTCTTACCTTCGGGGAAAACGTGTACTTATTACAGGGGCTGGTGGTTCTATTGGATCTGAACTTGCAAGACAGCTTTTATCTGGTGGTGCAGAACGACTTTACCTTTTTGGGCATGGTGAAAATTCAATCTGTCAGATTTTCAGAGAATTAAAAGTTCTTCAGGCAGAAGGAGTTGGTGAAAAAGCAACAATTGTTCCTATTATTGGGGACATGCGTGACAAAGAATACACTGATTTTATTATAAAAAATACAAAGTGTAACGTAATTTTCCATTGTGCGGCTTATAAGCATGTACCTATGATGGAAGAAAATCAGGTTGCGGCAATTGAAAACAATGTTTTTGGAACAAAAAATCTTCTGGATGCCGCAATCAGACATAAAGTAGACAGATTTGTTCTTATTTCTACAGACAAGGCAGTTGCTCCTGTAAGTGTTTACGGTGTTTCAAAAATGCTTTGCGAAAAACTTGTTCTTGACGCAGCAAAAAAAGTTCAGAATCAGTCATTTATGTTTGTTCGTTTTGCTAACGTTCTTGGAAGTCGCGGCTCTATTCTTCCGTTGTTCCAGAATCAGATTAAAACTGGCGGTCCAATTACTGTTACTGATGAAAAAATGGAACGTTTCTTTATGACAATTCCTGAAGCATGTTCTCTTGTTTTGCAGACTGGCGGAGTTGGAGAAAACGGCAAATCCTATCTTCTTGATATGGGAGAACCTATTAAGATTATTGATCTTGCAAAACAGATTATTAAATTCAGCGGGCTTGAACCTTATAAAGATATTGATATTAAAATTGTGGGAGCCAGAAAAGGTGAACGTCTTTATGAGCCATTGTGGCTTAAGGAAGAAAATCCAGTTCCTACAAAATACAAAAAGATTCTTCAGCTGGAAAATCTGGAATATACTTCTGAACGACTTGATGAGCTTCTTAATAAACTGGAGCCAATTTGTTTCTATAATAAAGATAAAAAAGAAATGTTCAGAGACAAAGAACTTCTTTCTCAAATCCTTCAGGAAGATTGTGATACTTTAAAGAAATTTTACGAAGAAATTAAAACTGACAATCAGCTTAGAACTGATATTTTATAGAGAGGCACAAAATGGCAGAAATAAAAGTTCCATTTCACAGAGCATCTATTACTCAGGATGAAGAAAATGCAGTTCTTGATGTTTTACGTTCCGGCTGGCTTACAACTGGAAAGTATGCACTGGAGTTTGAAAAAAAATTCAGTGAAGCTGTTGAAGTTCCAGAATTAAAAGAAAAATATGGTCCGGTAATCAGTCTGGCAGTAAATTCAAACACTTCCGGAATGATTCTTGCAATGGAAGCTTGTGGTGTAAAAAAAGGAACTGCAGTTATTACTACTCCATATACTTTTGTTTCTACTGCAACCTGCGCCCGTCATTTAAATGCTGATGTTTATTTTGCTGATGTTGAAAAAGATAATTACAGTATTGATCCAGATAAAATTGAAGAAATCCTTATTAAAGACAGTAAAAACGGAAATAAGGTAAGGGCAATTGTTCCTGTTCATATTGCAGGAAATCTTTGTAACATGAAACGCATTATGGAACTGGCAGATAAATATTCTACAAAAGACCATAAAATCTATGTTATTGAAGATGCCGCTCATTCCTTCCCTTCTCCATCTGATATGGGGTACGCCGGAACTATTGGAGATGCAGGAGTTTTTTCTTTTTATGTAACAAAGACAATTACTACTGCTGAAGGCGGCATGGTTTGTACAAGAAATCCTGAACTTGCTAAAAGAATGACAACTATGCGTATGCACGGTATGGATAGAACAACATGGGACCGCTACACTTCACCAAGAGCATCATGGGAATATGATATTGTGGCTCCCGGTTATAAATTTAATCTTCCGGATGTACTTGCGGCTCTTGGATGCTGTCAGTTAGATCGTGCCCAGTTATTTTATGAACAGCGAAAAAAAGTTGCCATGAAATATAACGAAGCTTTTTCAAAATTAGATTTTATTCAGCTTCCACCAGATGGTCAGGGAAACAGCTGGCATTTATATCTTATGCGGATTATTCCAGAAAAACTTACAATCAGCCGCGAAGAATTTGCAAAAAAAATGCAGGCAGCAGGATTAGGAATCTCTGTTCATTTTATCCCGATTTTCCACTTTACTTACTGGAAAGATTTGTACAAAGATTTTACAGCAGAAAACTATCCAAACGCAGAAAATCAATATAACAGAACAATCTCAATTCCATTGTTCCCTGATATGACAGAAGAAATGAGTGATCTGGTAATTGAAACTGTAAAACAAATAGGAATGGAAAATCATGCCTAAAAAAACTGTTGATAAAAAAAATATCCGTTCTCTTGAATCAAAAGGCTTTTACAGCGACTGCCAGAAAGATGGTGCATTAACTGCAGTTTTAATAAGAAGCCCGGCCCCTACAGGTCAGATTAAAAATATTTATATTAATGATTTACCAGAAGGATATTTTCTTTTTACAGCGGAAGACATTCCAGGAAGCAAAACTCTGGAAATTAACAATAATTCAACTCCTATTTTTGGTTACAAAGATGTTTCTTATTACGGAGAACCTTTAGGAATTTTAGTTGGTCCTGATGATATGATTGTTCAGGATCTGATTAAAAAAGTAAATATTAACTTCAAAGTTGAATCCCTTGAATCAGCTTTTCATAATGTAATCAATCAGAATCAGAAAGATTCAGAATCTGAATTATCCAATATTGTTTCTGAATTAAATGAAATGCCTTCTCTTGATACTGTTCTTGATAATGCCCAGGTTGCAGAAAACACAGAAGAAATTATTGCTACAAGAGAAATCAAATCTGGTTTATGGAAAACAAGTTCCACTGAAGAAATTGAAGAAAATCTTTTTGGCAAAGCAGATCATGTGACTACAGAAAACTGGTCTTTTGAACAGCTTACTCCATCATGGCAGGAAACTTCAGGTGCATTTTGTTACATGGAAGGAAAAAAACTCCACATTCATGCACCTTCCCGCTGGACTTATCTGTTAATGAATACAATTTCAAAACTGTTGAATCTTCCTGTTGAAAATATTTATGTTCATAAAACTAAATCTCCTTCCCTTTATACAAAAGGATTGTGGAGAACTACACAGCTTGCGGCCCAGGTTGCACTTGCCTGCTATTTAACAAAAAAACCTGTAAAGCTTGTTCTTTCACAAAAAGAGCAGGATACATTTATGGCACCTTCTGTAAATACAAATTACACTTACAGAACTGCAATTGATAAAACAGGCCGAATTAAAGGAATGGAAGTAACAATCGACATTGATACAGGAAGTTTTAATCCATTTGCTCAGGAAATTACAGACCGTCTTGCAATTTCTGCCTGCAACTACTATCAGCCAGAAAATATTCACATTACGGCAAAATGTCATACATCAAAAAATCCTCCTACATCATTTAATATTAAGAGCCTTGATTCCCTTTCATTTTTTGCAATTGAAAATCAGATGCAGCAGTTAAGTACTGTTACAAAATTATTCCCTTCTGAACTTAGAGAAAAAAACACGAACTGTGAAAAAAGTGATTTTCCTTTTAATTTTAATCTTCAGGATTATTCTGTTACTTTTGAAAATACAATTAAGCGTAGTGATTTCAACAGAAAATATGCTTCTTTCCAGATGTCAGCAATCGACAGAATTGGAAAAGACAACACACCATTCTTTGCTCTGCCTTTGCGGGGAATTGGAATTGCCAGTGCCTATAATATTTCCAGTTATTATGGAAACAGTTATTTTAATTACGATTCAAAAATTCAGGTAACTCTCACTACAGAAAATAAAGTTGTAATTCATACAATTAAACCTTCTGCAGTAATTCAGGACATCTGGAAAACAACAGCAGCTGAAATCCTTCAGATTAAGAAAGAAAATGTAATTATTGATTCTGATTTTGATATTGAAGAAATTCCAACTTCACCAGAAGATGCAACAGGTTCAATAACTACAATCAACGAGATTATTAAAAAATGCTGCAATGATATTCAGAAAAAAAGATTCCATCAGCCACTGCCAATTTCTGCTCAAAAAAGTCTTGGAAACAGTGGCAAAAAACTCTGGGATAAAGAAAATTTCTGCGGAACACCATATGGAACAACTTCTTTTGCAACTACAGCGGTTGAAGTTGAACTTGATGCATACACTTACAATGAAAAAATCAAAGGTATCTGGGTAACAATAGACTGCGGTGAATTACTTGATAAAGCGGCTGCCGTACGAACAATCCGTCTTGAAATCCAGCAGCAGTTGTCTATGCTTGTTCAGGGAAAAACAATTCCTTGTGATATTATTGAAGTTGAATTTGTTGAATCAAAAGATAAATCTGGTCAGGTTGGCGAACTGATTCATAATACTTTACCGGCTGCTTTTACTTCCGCACTTTCTCTGGCACTTACAACACAATTAACAAAATTGCCATGTACAGAAAAGGAACTTTATACACTTATTGAAGCAAAGGAACAGAGCAAAGAAAAACATGAATCTGAAGAAGGAGAAGAAAACTAATGAATATTCCAATTACCCTTAATGGAAATAAAATCATTCTTGATTCCCGTCCTGAAGAATCTCTTATGTCCGTCCTTCGAAAGAAAAACTGTCAGTCTGTAAAATGCGGATGTAACGGCGGCTCTTGCGGTTCATGCACTGTACTTATGAATGACAGTCCTGTTGCTTCCTGCAGAATTCCAGTTGGAATTATCAGAGATAACGACATTGTTACCTTAGATTATTTTGCCGGAACAAAAGAATATACTGCCATTACACAGGGATTTGAACTTGCTGGCATAAAACTTTGCGGCTATTGTGATGCAGGAAAGATTTTCTTAACTTATCAGATTTTGAAATCAAATAAACTTTTTACAAAACAGGAAATAATCAACCAGGTAAAAGGACTTGCTCCCTGCTGTACAGATTTAAATACACTTTGCAAAGGGATTATGCTTGCGGTAGAAACTTATAATAAAGGTTATGATGTTGTTGTAAAGAAATACAGAATTAATCAAAAAAATACTAAAACAGGCAGCCAGGATAATAAATGAAATCAATATTAATAGCAAAAAATACATCAGAATTAATATATCAGCTCAAAATTAACAAAGGATTGAAAGTAGTAGGCGGCTGTACAAAAATTGAAGAACTGCCAGATAAATCTATTTCAACTTTTGGAATAAAAGAATTATCTCACATAAACAGACATGAACGATTCCTTGATGTTGGACCTGCAACAACTCTTTCTCAGCTGCTTTCTGTTGGTATAAATCATTTACCACAGATTCTGTATGAAGCAATTGAAAGTATTGCAAACCCCATGATCAGAAATATGGCAACAGTAGGCGGAAATATTTGTTTCGAAGGACAAAAACTTACTCTTTATGCTCCACTTCTTGCTCTTGAAGCAAAACTGGAATTTAAAAGTCAGTCAGAAAGCAAAATTATTCCTATTCAGAATTTCAAGAAAGTGCCAGAAGGATTTGTCCTTACAAATATTCGTATTCCCTTAATTGATTCAGATCTTTCTATCTTCAGACGAATTGGTCCTGAAAACACAATTACAGAACAATCTGCCTCTTTTGCATTTATTGTAAGTACAGAAAAAAATTCCATTATTGATTTAAAACTTGCTTTTGCAGGACCTTTTATTTTCAAAAGTAAAACACTGGAAAGTTCCCTTTTTGGATTAAGACTGCCTCTTACACAAAAAGACATTCAGGACATTCAGCAGCAGGTTCAGACAGAATTCCAGAAAGCCGCTACAGACCAGATGATTAGTGATGTAATGAAACAGCAGTTTTTAAATCTTACAAGATACAGTTTTGAACAGTTATCATAAAAAACTGCTATTTAATAAACATACAATCCCCATAACTGAAGAACCTGTATTTATTATCAACTGCTTTTTTGTAAGCATTCAAAATGTTTTCACGACCAGCAAAGGCACTTACAAGCATAATTAATGTACTTTCAGGTGTATGGAAATTTGTAAACATCTTGTCTACAACACGGAATTTATAACCAGGATACATAAATATAGAAGTAGAATTTGTTCCTGCACGAATCCATTCATCTGCCTTTTTATCCCCGGCTTTTTCAAGAGCCTGAGCTGCACTTTCCAAAGTTCTGACAGAAGTAGTTCCAACCGCAAGAATAGGACGGCCTTCTTTTTTTGCCTGATTAATTTTTGCAGCAGTTTCTACAGGAACAGTGTACCATTCCTCATGCATTTTATGATTTTCAATTTCATCTTCACGAACAGGAAGAAATGTTCCTAAACCAACATGCAAAGTTACAAAACAACGTTCAATTCCAGCGTCATCCAGGCGTTTCAGCATATCTTCTGTAAAATGCAAACCTGCTGTTGGACAAGCTGCAGACCCAGTCTGATTTGCATAAACATTCTGATAACGTTCGCTGTCTTCTTCTGTATCACCGCGCTTAATATAAGGAGGAAGCGGAATATGACCGTTTCTTTCAAACCAGTCTTCATCAACAGTAAAATCAAACTTCATTGCACGGAATTCAGTTCCTGCGTTTCCTGGAAAATCAATAATTGTACCAACTGATCCATCTGGAAATTTATAATGCATTCCAGGTTTCTGTTTTTTAGCATTTTTTACCATTGTATTCCAGGTTGTACATTCAGGATCAATTGTATTAAGGAACATAAATTCCTGTTCACGACCAGTTGTTTCTTTAATTCCATAAACTCTTGCACGACGAACACGACTGTTATTAAAAACCATTAATGTATCTGGAGTAATAAGAGAAGGAAGATCATCCATCATAAAATGTTCAACAGAACCGCTTTCACGACCAAGAAGCATTAATTTATCCTGTCCGCGAACTCCACTTGGATGCTGGGCAATCAATTCCTGTGGCAAATCAAAATTAAAATCAGAAGTTTTCATATAGTTTTTTTACCATTTTATAAAGCAATTATATTGTATTCAAAAGTTCAGAATACATATATTTATCCTGATTCAAAAGACGAATCTGGTTATTAAGCAATTCAATATTTTTCTGACAATATTCACGAATGATTGTTTTATTGTGTGCAGAATCCTGGCTGACATAACGTTCAATTTCGGCAAAACAATCTGCAATAGAATCAAAATCATTTACAAATAAAACTTTTCCCTGACAGGTAAGAGCAATTCCATCAAGTTTTTCCTGAAGTTCCGAAGTATCAACAGTTGCCGAAATCCAGAAACTTGATTTTAAATCAAGAAAGTCTCTTCTAAACTGATCGTAATCGTATTTTTTGCCCATAACAAAAGCTTCAATGCCATCAAGATTTGTAGTCAGACGGAATTCAACTTTTTTAGAAATACAAGTAAGTTTTGATTCACGCAAAACAATTTGAAAAACAGGTGTTGTAAGTTTTATAAGAATCTTGTTTCCCTTAAAAGAAAAAAAGGATTTATTATAAGAACGAACTACGCCAATTGTCATACACACTCTCCAAACTTTTTACAATTTAATAATATTTTAATTTTATATTTTTTTTAAAATTTATTCAAACAAAGAACCCTGACCATCATTTGCTTTACTGCCGCCTTCAATTTTCAAATGTTCATAGGCTTTTGCAGTTGCAACACGACCTTTTGGAGTTCGCTGCAATAATCCGCATTGAATTAAATATGGTTCGTAATAATCTTCAAGAGTATCAATACTTTCACCAATACTGATTGCAAGAGTTTCTGCACCAACTGGTCCACCACCAAAATTGCGGATGATTGAAAGAAGAATATCTCTATCTGCTTTTTCAAGACCAATCTCATCAATATCAAGTTTTTTAAGACCAGCAGAAACTGTTTCTGTAGTGATTAAATTACTTCCAGATACCTGAGCAAAGTCTCTCATTCGACGTAAAACTCTATTTGCAACACGAGGAGTTCCTCTACAACATTGAGCAAGAAGCATTGCAGCATCTTTTTCAATCTGAACATCAAGAATGCCTGCAGAACGAGTAATAATTTTAGCAAGTTCCTGATGAGTATAAAATTCAAATCTAGGAATAAAACCAAAACGGGAACGCAAAGGAGAAGAAACTGAACCAGCCTTTGTTGTGGCACCGACAAGTGTAAAAGGTGGAATTGGAATACGAACTGTACGGGCAGCCGCACCCTGACCAATAATCCAGTCTAATTCATAATCTTCCATGGCAATATAAAGCATTTCTTCAATTGCGGGTTTTAAGCGGTGAATTTCATCAATAAAGAAAACAGTTCGTTCAGTAATTGTAGAAAGAATTCCTGCAAGATCTTTTGGTTTTTCCAAAGCTGGAGCCGAAGTTACTTTAAAATCAACTCCCAGTTCGTTGGCAGTAATCTGAGCAAGAGTAGTTTTTCCAAGTCCAGGAGGTCCAATTAATAAAAGATGATCTAATGGTTCCTGTCTCTGTTTTGCGGCCTCTATAAATGTAGAAAGATTTCCTTTAATGCTTTCCTGACCAAGAAAATCCTGAAGCATTTTAGGGCGAAGTTTATTATCCTGTTCATCAAATGAGTTTTTCAAATCTGCTCTTACAATCGAGCTGAAATCTGTTTCGTCCATATTTACCATCTATAATCCTTCCATTCACTAAGCCAATTCCACAATAACTCTGCGGAAAATTAAATCTTCTTTTTCTTTCTGAGATTTTTCACCAAATGCAGGATCACTGTTCAAAACTTCTACAAGACTTGCAACTTTCTGTTCAACAAGACGTTTATCATAACCCATGCTGGCAAGAGAATTAATTACATCACCAAAGGCAACAGGTTTTTCAACTTTTACAATATTTGAAGTTTCGCTTAATGAAAGTTTTCCCTTTAAGGCAAGCATCATTTTTGCAGCAGTTTTCTTTCCAACACCAGGAACTTTTTCAAGCATTTCCACATCACCACGTTCAAGAACATCCATTAAACGTCCGCTGGAAACACTACTCATAATTTTGATTGCACCTTTAGGACCAATACCTTCTACTTTTAACAAATCAAAAAATAAAGTTCGTTCATCAGCACTGGCAAAACCAAAAAGACACATAAACATATCAGTATGCTGGAGATAAGTATAAATTTTAGCTTCATTTCCAACAGGGGGCAACATTTCAAGATTTGAATCTGGAACACAAATATCCCATTCAATTCCGTTATTTTCAATAAAAACCTGTTTTGGAAATTTCCCAGTAATAATGCCTGTAATTGAATTAAACATATTTTATAGTATAAATGAAAATGAGAATTTTATAAATAGGAAACATTTACCAATATGATGTTTGCATAATCATATTGGTATCTTTTCGCAACATTAATTATTATCAAAAAAGTCCAGGATGTATTCGTTTACATTGATGTTTGCACGGTCATTTTTTGGCCAGCCGTGATGATAATCTTCAATTAACATCCACCATACTTTGTCTTTATTTTTTAAGAGTTTAACATCCTTATTAATTTCTTCCTGAACATAATCTGTTCCAAGTTTGTTTGTCTGAGAAAAATATTCAAGCACTGTTTCAACTGAAGGGTTTGGACTATATTTGCTGCTTTTATTTAAATCCATTGGAATCAGTTCATCTTTTAATCCGTTAATCTGGAAGAATGCAGCCTGTTTATTTTTTCTTTGTTCCCAAGCATGTTTTACCATAATTCCTGCAACACTTGCAAATCCATCAAATTTATTTGCCTTTTCTATAGCAAGTTTATTAATTAAAAACGCACCCTGACTGAATCCTGCAATATAAGTTTTTTTACCAACTTTATATGTCTTTTTGATGTAATCTGTTGTGCCCATTACATAATCAATATCATCATCACCTGCTTTTGTGTAAGTATTTACCCATCCAAGTGCTGCCGATTTATTTTCAGGATTCAGTTCCCCCTGAAGATACAAAACCGCATAATTTCTCTTAAAAGCTTCATCTTCAAAATGAATTGTACTCTGAAAATTTAGAGCAGAATCTTCTGCACCATGAAGTAAAACAACAAGTTTTGTGTCCTTATTTTTATTCTCAGGTTCTACATAAATAAAAGAACGTTCTCTTCCAGCAACAGTACATGAAAAAGAATTTTTCCCTGTTGATACTACATTTTCTATTTTATTCCCGCAAGAACAAAATAAAATTCCCATCAATAAACTAACCAATAAAGCTTTTGCCTTCATAAAATTTTCTTCTCCTTTCTAAATTGAATTTATTTTTTATTTCCGACTTCTTAATTCATATTTTTAAAATATTCCGCAACCGCTTTTTCAAGATTCTGCTTTGTATTTTTAATAGCTTCATCAAGACTTAGACCTTTGCTGATTTCAATCACATCTTTAATTCCATCAGCTGTAGTTCCATCACTCTTACCACAGAACACAACAACAGGAACATTTCCACATCGCTTTAAAATTCCCCCGATTGTTTTTCCCATAGCACTCTGTCTGTCAAAAGAACCTTCCCCGGTAATAATCAAATCGCAATCAGAAGCACGTTTTTCAAAATCACACAAAGACAAAACTGTATCAATTCCACTTTTAAGTTTTCCATATAACGCCGCAAGAACAGCAAATCCTAATCCACCGGCAGCACCAGAACCTTTTTCTAAGGCAAAATCTGTGGTCCGCATTTTATTAAAAAGTGTGGCAATATGACGACAACCTTCATCAAGCCGCTTTACCATTTCAGGATCAGCACCCTTTTGTGGACCAAATACTGCAGAACATCCATTTTCACCATAAAGAGGATTATCTACATCACACATCGCTTCAAAACGAGCACCCTGCAACCGAGGATAAACCATTGAAAAATCAATTTCCTGAACATCTTTCAAAGTTCCACCAGTTGGTACAAAAGAAACACCATCTTTATTATAAAAACAACCGCCCAAAGCAGCCATCATTCCTAAACCACAATCGTTTGTACAACTGCCACCTAAAGCAAGAATGATTTTTTTTGCACCAAAATCTGCCGCAGCACCAAGCATCTGCCCTACACCATAAGTTGAAGTTTCTTCTGGATTTTCTCTGCCTTTTACTAGTGGCAATCCGTTTGAATAAGCGGCTTCAACTATTGCAGTTTTTTCTTTTTCAATAAAACCAATTGAAACTTCCAGTTCATCAAAAAGAGCATCCTGGACATATGCTTTTTTATAAGTGATTTTTTTATCAGAATCACCTTCCCTATGATTCAATGCATATTCAATACATTCAAGTGTTCCTTCACCACCATCAGCAAGAGGCATAACATCAATTTCAGCATCTGGAACAATTTTTTTGACGGCCTCAGCCGCTATTTTACAAAAGTCGATTGCAGATAAACTGCCTTTAAAAGAATCTGGTGCAATAAGAACTTTCATTGGGATATCCTTTTTTAATTTATTCTCTGACTATAATGCAAATGAGTGATTGCTCCGGCCAGAGCATCTGCAGCATGATCAGGTTTTGGTTCAACTTCAAGTCCAAGTAATATTTTTACATACTTTTCGACTAATTTTTTATCTGCCGCTACACTTCCTGTAACAGCCTGTTTAATTTGAACCGGTCTATATTCACCAATCTGAATTCCATGTTGTGCAAGACATAAAGTTACTACACCTCTTGCTTCAGAAACTCCCATTGCTGATTTTGCATTTTTTGCAAAATATAAAGTTTCCATTGCGCCTTCAGTTGGTTTAAACTCATCTATTACCGCACAAAGATTTGTATAAATTTTCATAAGTCTCTGCCCATGAGGTTCTTCTGCTCCTGTAGTGATGCAGCCATAACTCACCATTCTGTAGCGGCCGTTTACAAAATCCACTACACCAAAGCCTGTATTTGCAAGTCCCGGGTCAATTCCAATAACACGGCGTATCTGCTTCTTTTGGATTGCTTCATCTTTTTGCTGAGAACCTGGTAATGAATTAAAACCTTGTGCCTGGTTAATCATAAATTAATATTATCATAAAACAGATGATAAAACCACCTTTGAAAATTGGATTTAAAACAAAAAAAAGGAACTCTCACGAGTTCCTTTCTATTCACGCGTTCATAATTTGCTGCGTCACTGCTCGCAAATTATTCACTACTCCTCAGGCTCGAAGTCGTCTGGATATTCAGCTGTGTGGTATACGTTCTGAACATCGTCGTTGTCTTCAAGTTTATCGATCATTTTCTGAACTTTAGCAGCTGTATCTTTATCTACAGGTGTGTAAGCATCTGGAACCATTCCTACATCAGCAGAAAGTGTTTCGATTCCTTTTTCTGTCAAAGCTTCAGCAACAGCAGTAAATGCATCTGGAGTTGTTGTTACTGTGATGATTCCATCTTCGTTTACGATATCATCAGCACCAGCTTCCAAAGCAATTTCCATTACTTCATCTTCGCTTGCTTTTTCTGCATCAATTTCAATTGTACCTTTTCTCTGGAACATACGTGATACAGAACCTGATGTACCCAAGTTACCACCACATTTAGAGAAAATATTTTTAACATCTGCTGCAGCACGGTTTTTGTTATCAGAAAGAACTTCAACCATTACAGCAACACCGCCTGGAGCGTATCCTTCGTATAAGTATTCTTCGTAAGCTGCTCCACCGTCTTCACCTGTACCTTTTTTGATAGCACGTTCGATGTTATCTTTAGGCATGTTAGCTGCACGAGCTTTAATGATTACTGTACGGAGACGTGGGTTAGAGTTTGGATCTCCACCACCCATACGAGCTGCGATAGAGATTTCCTTAATAAATTTTGTAAAGATTTTACCGCGTTTTGCATCGGCAAGGCCTTTTGCATGTTTAATGGTGGCCCATTTACTGTGTCCTGACATGGGAACTCCTTATATTAAAATTTTAGTTTCAAGTTTATTCTATAAATATATCAAAAAAAAGAAAGTTGTTCAATATTTAATATTTATAGAAGAAACTGGAATTTATTAAAACTGATAAGAAACAAACACACATAATGATTCAACGCAGAAATATGGTTCAAATTTCCCTGAATTTTTTAATGTTTTGTAACCAGCATTTTTATTATCAGTATAAACAGATTGTATATAGTTCAAAATCAGAAATAAAATTATGGTTTTCTGCGATTATACTAAACATACCGCCACTTTTGTTATTAAAAAATGGTCCTCCAACTCCCAATTGAATATCACTTAAAGCAAAAAGCTGTACCGACAATATAAACGAAACACATAAAATAATTAATTTTTTCATAGAATCCCCCTTAGTTTGCTTCAAGATAAATATTCAAATTTTCAGAAATAGAGAATTCTTTTTCTATAATTTCTTTGTAAGTGCCGCTGGCATCAGAAAAACTTAATTTTACTTTTTTATTGTCTGCAAAATAATAACAAAGAATTTCAAAATAACCTTCTGAATCGGTATGTGTATACCCGTAATTTGAAGTTACTTTAATTCCTTCAACTGCTGCTGATGAACTGTTATAAACATATCCCCACAGAACAATATTGTGTCCTCCATCAGGATTGGACTGTGACCTGCAACTAAAAATCAATGAACTTAGCAGAATTGCAATTGTACAAATCAATGACTTTCTTTTACTTTTCATAAAAACTCTCCCTTTTTTAATGGTTCATTAATCTATCACAAATTTATTTGAATTGTCTACATTGCAGTTAAAAGTAATTATTTTTTTTACAATTTGGCTTATTACCTTTATAATTAATATAAATACTTTATTGTGAGGGTTAGGAAATGACAAAACCAATTAAAATTACTTATATTCGTGACAACAAAGAAGTCATTACTGATGCAGAACCAGGCAGCCAGGTTTTTAGTTTTATGCCAGAATTTACTTTGAATGGTAATCAACTGGTTGCTGCAAAAATTAACAATGAACTTTCATCGCTGGACTCAAAACTTGAATTTGACTGTACTGTTGAACCAGTTTATAACAATACAAAAGAAGGAATGTCTGTTTACCGTCGTTCCCTTTGTCTTTTACTGGCAGCAGCCGCTCATAAATTAAATCCAAAAACACGTCTTCTTGTTGGAAACAGTATTTGTTACGGTTACTATTATACTTTCGAAGGTGAATCAATTAGTGCTGATGCATTAAAAAAAGAGATGCAGAATATTATTAATAAAGATGTTCGTATTAAGACAGACTTTATTTCATGGAATCAGGCTGCAGAGCTTTTTGAAAAATTGAACATGGTTGAAACAAGAAAACAGCTCAATCATAACTGTAAATCAAAAATCCAGATTAACTCAATTGAAGATTTTTCTGATTTATATTTTGGTCCATTAGTATTAAGTACAGGTGCGTTGCGAACTTTTGATTTAATCAACTATCAGGATGGACTTCTTCTCAGATTCCCTAAAACAAAATCTCCATCATTGATTCCTGATTTTAAGGACGAACAGAAATTATTCAGTATTTTCAAACGATATAAAGAATGGGGAAAACGTGTAAATGTTACTTCCGCAGCTTCTTTAAATGATTTGATTGCTAATCGTAAAGTTAATGATTTCATTGATATTGCAGAAACTTACCAGCAGAAAAATATTTCTGAAATTGCAAGTCAGATTGTAAAAAGCAAAAAAGTTCGTGTTGTTCTTATTGCAGGACCTTCTTCTTCTGGAAAAACAACTTCTGCAAAAAAACTTGGTCTTGAACTTCAGGCAATGGGATACACTCCAAAAATCATAAGTCTGGATTGTTACTATATTGGCAGAGACAAAACTCCTCTTGATGAAGAAGGAAAACCAGATTACGAATGTCTTGAAGCACTTAATATTGAACTTTTGAATCAGAACTTAATTGATTTATTTGCAGGAAAAGAAGTAATTATACCTTCATACGATTTCCACACAGGAACTAGTTCATTTGAAGAAAGCAATAAAATGACACTTAAAGATAACGAGATTCTTATTATGGAAGGAATCCACGGTTTGAATGATAAATTAACACCAAAGATTCCAGCAGAATTAAAATTCAAGATTTATCTTTCTGCCCTAACTCAATTAAATCTTGATGATCATAACAGAGTTTCTACAAGTGATAATCGTCTTATCCGCCGTATTGTAAGAGATGCAAACTTCAGAGGAAAACCTGCAGAAGGTACAATTGCAATGTGGCCTAGTGTACAGAAAGGTGAAGAATTACATATTTTCCCATTCCAT
Source organism: Treponema sp. (assembly GCA_024402665.1). Classification (GTDB taxonomy): domain Bacteria; phylum Spirochaetota; class Spirochaetia; order Treponematales; family Treponemataceae; genus Treponema_D. The sequence goes on along the minus strand of JAKSTI010000001.1, from coordinate 88,923 downwards.
TCAAATGCAGACGCAATTTTAAATACTGCCCTTGATTATGAACTGGGCGTTCTTCGTGTTTACGCTGCCCCACTTTTGCGCCGTGTAAATCCAAATATGAAAGAATATTCTGAAGCACAGAGACTTTTAAACTTCCTTGAAAACTTTGCAACAATTCCACCAACTGCTGTACCTCCTCGCTCAATCATCAGAGAATTCATTGGTGGAAGTGCTTTCAAATACTAATTCTGGAAGTTATTTTTTATAGTTGAAAGCTCTTCAAGATTATTATTTTCTTCTTTTAAGGCAGTTTGACGATATTCATCAAACTGCTTTTCTTTTAACTTTTCAAGTGGAGTTGTTTTTTTAATACATTCCTGCAAAGCCGCTCTTTTTTCATCAGTAACAAGTTTTGCTTCTGCAAGTCGTTTCAGATATTCTTCTTTCTGAGCTTCAAGAACTTTTACAAAATTATATTGATTTGAAATTAAGTTAAAATCAGTAAGTCCCTTTGATTCCTGTTTTAAAGAAACCATACGCTGGGCGATTAATGCAAGACTTTCGTTTATTTCATTTTCAACAGCCAATGCTTTAGATAATTCTGCTTCTGCCTGATCCTGCTGGAAATTTCTATAATCTAAAACATCCTGTAATTCATAAGAAAATTTTTTCATAAATCAACTGATTCTACTGCTGCTCAGACTGTTCCTGAAACTTTTTAAATGCAAGTTCAGTGTCTTCTTCATATTCGTATTCAGGAATTTCAACACCAGAAATTCTTGATAATTCATCTAAAGTATCTTTTAAAGAGAATGGAGTGTTTACTTCCTGTGTAAGGAAAGCTTCAATTTCTTCATGTTTATCAATTGCTTCATCAATTTCAGGATTAGAACCTTTTGCATAAATACCAGTAGAAATCATTGTTTCTTTTGACTGATACACAGACATAAGTTTTCTGATTTTTCCGCATGCTAACTGAGTCTGTTTTCCAGTAACTCTGTTGGCAAGACGACTGATTGAAGCAAGAACATCAATTGCAGGATAATGATAAGATTGTGCAAGTTTTCTATCAAGAATGATGTGGCCGTCCAAAATACCACGAACAGCATCTGTAATAGGCTCATTCATATCATCACTATCTACAAGAACATTATAGAAAGCAGTAATAGAACCTTTATCATTTGTACCTGTTCGTTCCATCAATTTTGGAAGCATATCAAAAACTGAAGGAGGATAGCCGCTTTTAATTGGAAGTTCACCGTTTGATGTACCAATTTCCTGCTGGGCTTTAGCAAATCGGGTAACATTATCAACCATTAAGACAACATCTTTACCCTGATCTCTAAAATATTCTGCAATTGCTGTACAAACATAAGCCGCTCTAACACGACAAATTGCAGGCTGATCCCCGGTAGAAAGAACTACAACAGAACGTTTTAATCCTTCTTCACCTAAATCTCTATTAATAAATTCAAGAGCTTCTCGTCCACGTTCACCAATCAAACCAATTACGGCAATATCAGCATTACTGTTTCTGGCAATCATACTTAACAAAGTCGATTTTCCAACACCAGAACCTGCAAAAATACCAACACGCTGACCTTTACCAATTGTAAGCAAAGAATCAAGAGCTTTAATACTTGTAACAATGCGTTTTTTTATTGGAGCTCTTCTTAATGGATCAGGTGCATCTGCAATAGCAGGATAATATGTTTCTGGTTCAATTTCTGTAAGTCCGTCGCAAGCATGACCAGTAGCATCAACTACACGACCAAGCAGATTCATACCAACTGGAACCTGAAGTACAGAACCAGATGCAACTACTTCACAGCCTACTTCAATACCTCTGGTGTTTCCAAAAGGAGTGAGTTTTACAGTAGTTCCGCTTAAACCAACGACTTCGGCAAGAATTGAAGAACCGTCTGACAATTTGATTGTACACATTTCTCCAATCATTGAGCGGGGACCTTCACTTTCAATTTCCAGACCTTTTACTGCAGTAACACGGCCTACATATAAAATAGTTTCAGCATCAACAACTTGTTCGAGATATTTTGTAAAATTAAATTTTCCGATATAAGAAGATCTCATAGCGCAACACCTTCCTGAAATTAGTCGGCATTAACCAAAGGATCTGTGCGTTTAATATTCTTAACAGGAGCAACTTCAAGAATTTTGTTCTCCAGTTCAGAAAGCTGACTTGAAATTCTGGCATCAATTGCACCAAAGTCAGTTTCTACAATACAACCGCCTTTTTCAACAGCCGAGTCTTCAAGAACAGTAATTCCCTGAATATTTTCAACATGTTTAATAAATTCAGAAACATTCTGTGTTGTAAGTTTTACATCTTCAAGATTAACACGTAAAGTAACGTTTCCTCTTGTTTTTACTTTTTTCAAAGCAGCAAGAGCATTTGCAAGAATAACGTTCTTCTGATTTTCAGAGATGATTTTAATTACTTTTCTGGCCATCAGAATTACAAGTTCTACAATCTGACTTTCTGTATCCGAAAGAATTTCTTCACGGCGCTGCATTACTGCTTCAAGGATTCTATGCATACGTTCAATAAGACGATTTACTTCAGCTTCACCCTTTTCATAACCTTCTGAATGTCCCTGATCAAATCCTTCCTGTCTTGCATCTGACTGCAACTTTTCACGTTCAGCCTGTGCTTCTGCAATAATCTGAGCAGCCTGAGCCTTTGCATTTTCTATAATCTGATTAGCATCACTTTCAGCATCAGCTTTAATAATCTGTGCTTCATCAGTCTGTCTTTTAACTTCCGCAAAAGCAGTATCTTCTGCACGTTTAATTATATCATCAGCTTCCTGCTGGGCACTAGAAAGCATCTGCTGTTTTTCCTGTTCCCACTGAACTTTAAAACTTTCAGCTTCACGACGCAAATCATCTGCTGTTGGGCCATGATATTCTTCAATAATTTCTGGCACTTCTTCAACAGGAGGTGCATATTCACGCACTAAAGGCAAGAGAATTTTAGATTCACCGATATTTGCTTCACCGGGACGAAATACAGTTTTAGCCATTTTGTATTACCTCAAAACATCAAGTTACCAACTCATCTTCACCTGAGCGGGCGATAACGATATCACCACTGTCTTCAAGACGACGGATGATTGATACAATCTTCTGCTGAGCTTCTTCAACATCCTTAAGACGAACAGGTCCCATGAATTCCATATCTTCTTTCAACATGCTTGCAGCACGTTTTGACATATTTCCGAAAATCTTATCCTGTACTTCGGTATCAACAGATTTAAGCGCTTTTGCCAATTCCTGCTGATCGACATCGCGAAGTACTTTCTGAATAGCACGGTTGTCCAGCATAACGATATCTTCGAATACGAACATACGTTTCTTGATTTCTTCTGCCAAGTCTGGATCGTCTTCTTCAAGAGATTCAATAATAGATTTTTCAGAAGAACGGTCAACAAGGTTCAAGATTTCAACGATAGCTTCAACACCACCGGCAGCAGTATAGTCTTCACTAGAAAGTGTAGAGAGTTTCTTTTCCAATACGCGTTCAACTTCACGCAATACATCAGGAGATGTACGGTCCATTGTAGCAAGTCGTTTTGAAACTTCGGCCTGCATATCTTCTGGTAAGTTCTGCAAAATTACGGCAGCTTTTCCAGGTTCAAGGTAAGCAAGAATCAAGGCAATTGTCTGTGGATATTCCTGCTGAATGAAGTTTAACAAATGTGCAGGGTCTGTACGACGAATAAAGTCGAATGGACGAACCTGCAAACTTGAAGTAAGTCTGTTGATAATATCGATTGCCTTCTGAGAACCAAGAGATTTTTCCAAAAGTTCGCGGGCATAATCAATACCACCAGTAGTAATGAAGTTCTGTGCATTCATTAACTCCTGGAATTCTTCAAGTACAGCATCTTTAAATTCAGGATTAACTTTTTCCTGACGGGCAATTTCAAATGTTAAAGTTTCAACTTCATCTTCACGCAAATGTTTCATGATTTCTGCAGAAACATCTGGGCCAAGAGAAATTAAAAAGATAGCAGCTTTCTGTCTACCTGTAAGACTCTTATAATCTTTACCTGCTTTTTTTGAGCTGCCTGCAGGTTTTAACTGACCTGGTTTTGGAACCGGCTTAGGATTTGAGGAAGTTTTAGGTGCTTCTCCACCTACCATTTCGTCTGACATACTCTATTCCTCCATTAACCAAGTGCGGATAAGCATAGCAACATCTTCTGGATGTTCCTTTGCCATAGTAATTGCATTTTCCTGAAGTTCCATACGTCTTGTTTCTTCAACAGACATTGTAACATCCATACTGTCTTCTTTTGCATCCCAAAGTGCTCTTTCACGGGCAGCCTGCTGTTCAGCAAGAAGACGAGCTTCTCTTTCACGTCTACGGCGTTCAATTTCTTTACTGATAATTCTGAAGAGGATAAATCCAACAAGAATAATTACAATTGATGCAAGAATTAAGATAATTGTAATTTTACGATTCTGTTTTGCAAAATATTCATCATCTTCTGCGTGGAACTGTTCTGTTCTTTCGTAACCAGAAACTGTTACGTAAACCTGATCTCCACGGCTTCTATCATAACCGATAGCACCTTTAATAATGTTTTCGGCATCAATTCTCTGTGCTTCAGTAATTGGAGTAAATTCACGAACACGATAACCTTCATCATCAATTTCGTATTCACGAGTTTCAGGATTAACCTTTAATCTCCATGTACCATCAATATTTACACCGACTGTTACTCTGTCAATTTTTGGAGCAGTAACTTCCTGTGTATTTTTTGTATTAATTACGTGATTAGCAGTTACACCAGTTTCTGTCCATTTACCCTGAAGGTTATCCAAATCTGAATAAGATGGTGGATTATTTCCATCAGTTCCAGGAGGTCCCTTTGGTGTTAAACCAACTGTTTCATATTCTTTAGTAACTGTCTGCATTGAGTAAGGAAGATAATCAACAAGTTCAGAATCATCATAAGGTGTATCTGGGTTATCTTCTTTTCTTACGATTGGAGAATATTCAGTAGACTGACTTTCTCTTTTTGACATATTCATTTCAACAGAAACTGAAATATCTCTACAGCGGTCTTCTGTATAAATACTCTGCAACTGTTTAAGAATCTTAGCTCTGATTTCATTTTCACGTTTCAAGATAAGACGCTGCTGTTTTGCAGTAACATCAACTGCATCACTGTCTGCCATTGATGTAAAATCATTTACCTGTTCTGCAGTAGCCTGGTCTGTAATAATAAGATAATCAGACTGCAAACCTTCTACGGCAGCAAGAACTGAGTTATGAATACCAAGGATTCTTCGTCTTTCTTTTAACAAAGTACTGTTTGGTGCAGTTTTAATAATAACACCACACTTAACAGGATTCTGGTCATCTTTAAACAACTTATCTGGAGGTAATTCAATTGTTACCTGTGCAGAAATAACATCTGAATAAGCTTCAATGAAGTTTTTCAATTCCTGTTCTTTCTTTACACGAAGTTTAACGTTCTGATCTGCATCTGTTGTAGACCAAGAGCGGTCAAAGTAATCTGCCCAGATATCAATATTAGAAGGTACAAGTCCTTCATCATTTAATGTGGCAATAAGTCTTGTTTTAGTTTTTTTGTCGGCAACGTAAATATAACCTTCTGACTCTTCTACATCAACATTAAGTTCATTTACACGATCAAGAATTCTGGCGAGATTATTTTCATCAGTTACAGGAGATGGAAAAAGTTTTACCATGCTCGGTTTTGAAGATACGCGGGCAGTAGCAAAAATAACAGCAATAACTATAGCGATGATTACAAATAATATGACTTTCTGAATAGGTTTCCATTTGGACCAAAGTTCTTTTGCTTTAGCCCCAACCTGTTTAAGCCATTCGTTCATTAGTTCCCCTCCCGTGAACGAATTTCTTTTAAAGAAATTTATACTAAATTTAATTAATTATAGCATAGGAATGCAAATTTGACAACATAAAATAAAAGCAGTTAAAAAAAATAACCTTTTCCGAAGAAAAGGTTTTAATAATTTTCTATTATTTTGATTGATTAATAGGCTCAACTGGAGACTTTTGAACTATCTGGTAGTAGTGATTTCGTTCCAGCCGGAAACTAAGCGGTCTATTACTGTCTGAGCAAGGTTCAATGACATTCTTGCTTTTGACATAGCGATTGTTACATCGTGAATATCTACCTCATCTGGACTTGTAATTAATTTTTCCTGCAATGCTGAAACTTCCATCTGCTGGTCATTTACTGAATTCATTGCCTGCAAAAGATAATCCTGGAAAGATATTTTTCCGTCTGTTTTTGCATTTGAAGTTGATGTAGTTCCAGTTGTTACTGTAGTTTTACTTACTGATGAGCCCTGAGTTGTAACTGGTCCTACTCCAAAATGTGATTCGCTGTTTCTAGCCATTAATAATGTGCCGAATTCTGGTATCTGCATAATCTATTTTCCACCCTATTTATAGTTTACAACCACTATCGGCCAATTTCAAGTGCTGAAGAGAACATATCTTTTGCACCATCAATTACTGTAGCGTTGGCTTCGTAAGCACGACTGGCTGAAATAAGATTTACCATTTCATTTACGATATTTACATTTGGATATTCAACATAACCTTTGTTTGGACCACTTTTAATTGCATCTGGATGTTCTGGATCAAAAACTAATCTGCCTTCAGAATTATCTTTTACAATTTCAACAACTTTTACACCTTTTCCAGGACCGTTGTCTATATCTGATGGTACAAATGGAAAGTTCCACTGTGGATTATCATCAGCAACAGGTTTGAAAACTACTGTTGATCTTTTATATGCACCACCTTCCTGTGTTCTTGTTGTTGATGCGTTTGCAATATTATCTGAAATTACGTCTGTTCTAAGTCTTTCTGCACTCATTCCTGTTGCAGCAATATTAATACTAGTAAAAAGTCCCATATTTATCTCCTAAATGGACAACCTAAAAAATTGCTGCTCGCAATTTTTTTTAACGGTTTCCAATCTATCATCGGCGGCTCTACCGGCCGCCTACTTATGTGGATAACCTAAAAAATTGCTGATCGCAATTTTTTTTAACGGTTTCCAATTAATCATCGGCGGCTCTACCGGCCGCCTACTCATTATTTCTTCATAGCGGTGTTGACTTGGTCGAATTCGAAGCTGGTTAATTGGGTTAATAGGCGGTACTGCATCTGAATCTGGAGGATGTTATTTGCTTCAGTTTCAGGGTCTACATTGTTTCCGTCTGATTTTGCTGTTGAAATGTAATCTACCGTTCTCTGTGGCTTTACATCTCTGTAATCCATTGGAAGATTAATCTGCATATGACGATCATCTTTAGTTGCAAGGTGAAATGAATTTTTCGCAATTTCTTCTGACTGAAATGCTTTTTTTAATTCGCTTTCAAAACTAATCTCTGATCTTTTAAAGTTTGGAACTTCACTGTTTGCAAGGTTGTTAGCGCTTACCTGGTAACGAAGACTTGTTACATCCATTTCGCGCTGTAAAAGGTCTATACCTCTTGTAAAAGAATTCATCCTTTTTTTCCTCCAATGCTGGCTTTCACCGGCAGAAATTGTTTACATCTACTTTCATTTTCGGAAAAAAAGGATTTTAGTTTAGGAAAAAACTACAAAATATAGCGGGAAAGATCTTCACTCTGAACAATATCAGTTAATTTACTGTCAACGTAAGCGGCATCAATTGTAATTGTTTCACCAGCATGTTCGTCAGCATCAAAACTAATATCAGTAAGAACTTTTTCCATAATAGTATGAAGGCGTCTTGCACCAATATTTTCAGCTTTATTGTTTACATCTTCTGCAACAAATGCCATTCTATCAAGAGCATCTTCTGTAATATTCAATTTTACATTCTCTGTTTCAAGCAATGAAGTATACTGCATGATAAGACTGTTTTTTGGTTCCTGCAAAATGCGTTTGAAATCTTCCTTATGCAATGATTCAAGTTCTACACGCAATGGGAAACGTCCCTGAAGTTCAGGAATCAAATCACTTGGAGCCGCTACACTAAAAGCACCGGCTGCAATAAACAAAATATGGGTTGTATCGATTACGCCCCACTTTGTATTTACATTACTTCCTTCAACAATTGGAAGAATATCTCTCTGAACACCTTCCCGGCTTACATCCTGACCATGACTTTCTCCGTGAACAGCAATCTTATCAATTTCATCAATAAAGATAATTCCACTCTGTTCAACCCGCTGTTTTGCAAGATCAGAAACTTTATCATGATCAACCATGTTATCAAGAGTTTCTTCTGTTAAAATTTTTCTTGCTTCTTTTACAGAAACCATTCTCTTTTTACCATGATTTCCGCCGCCATTAATCATGCTTAAAATACCGTTCATACTGTTCTGTAAATCATCAAGACTACCACCGGCAATAATTTCCATACTAGGCATTCCCTGTGGACGATGAACAATCATTTCAACTTCACGGTCTTCAAGTTTGCCGTCTCTAAGCATTTTTCTGAATTTTTCTCTTGTTGAATTAGGATCTACAGTTTTTTCTGCTTTTTCTTCATCAATTGCCTGCTGTTTTGCGGCTGCTTCATTAGCCTGATTCAAAGCATCAAGTCCGGCCTGCATATCCTGAGCAACTTTATTTAAATCAATTGTAATTTCATTAGGATTAGTCTGTGTTAAAAATCCAGCTGGTGCAGGAGTTTTTTCATCTTTCTTAGAAGGTTTAGATTCTCTTGAACCAGGTAAAAGCAAATCAAGAAGTTTTTCTTCAACAATCGATGTTGATTTTTCACGCAATTCATCTTCCATTTCTGCTTTTACATCATTATAACCAACAGCCATCAAATCACGGATCATACTTTCTACATCACGACCAACGTAACCAACTTCTGTATATTTTGTAGCTTCAACTTTAAGAAAAGGAGCTCCACATAATTTTGCAAGTCTGCGGGCAATTTCAGTTTTACCACAACCAGTTGGTCCAATCATAAGAATATTTTTTGGTGCAACTTCATCTCTAATATCTTCAGAAAGTTTTAATCTGCGGAATCTGTTTCTGAGAGCAATTGCAACTGCTTTTTTTGCATCTTTCTGGCCAATAATATACTGATCTAATTTTTCTACAATCTGTTTTGGTGTAAGTTCGTTATTTTTTACAAGTTCCATAAAAAAGCTCCAGTACAATTTGTACTAAATAAATTAATCTAATGTTTCAATAGTGATATTTTCGTTTGTGTAAATACAAATGCTTCCTGCAATGTGCAAACTGCGTTCTGCAATCTCTTTTGCACTTAAATCTGAAGAATCAAGATATGCAAGAGCAGCTGAATATGCGTAGTTTCCGCCGGAACCAATAGCAATTGCATCGTTTTCAGGTTCAATTACGTTTCCATCCCCGCTAATCAGAAGGATTTTATTTTTATCTGCAACCAAAAGCATTGCTTCAAGTTTCTGAAGGCTTCTGTCTGTTCTCCATGCTTTTGCAAGTTCTACAGCAGAACGCATAATATCGCCATTATATTCTTTTACTTTTGCTTCAAATCTATCAAGAAGAGTAAACGCATCGGCTACAGATCCGGCAAATCCTGTTAAAATCTTTCCATCATAAATTTTTCTTACTTTACGTGAATTTCCCTTACAAACAGTTTCGCCTAAAGTACACTGCCCGTCACCTGCCATTGCAACCTGACCATTACGTTTTACTGCAAGAATTGTTGTGCTTCTGATTTTAATTCTGTCACTCATTGAAATACCTTAAAAAATAAAATTTATAAAATCCCAAAATAAAAAATGGATATAGTATAATAATAATAAATTTTCTTTCTGATTGGCAAGAAAAATCTTATAAAAAAAAAGGGAATTAAAAACTAAAAATTATTTGTCTCCGTGGGGATGAGCATTTTTATAAATTTCAATTAATTTTTCGGTTGTAATATGAGTGTATCGCTGGGTAGTTGAAATACTTGAATGACCGAGCATTTCCTGAACAAGTCTGACATCGGCACCATTAGAAAGCATTGTTGTTGCAAATGTGTGTCTAAAGGCATGAGGATTAATATGATGATTTGTTCCTTCCGGACCTGAGTATCTTGAAAGAATATATCGTAATCCGCCTGTGGTTAATGGAGTTCCTTTTTGATTTATAAAAACAAAATCATGGGATTGTAAAATGTGATTTTCTTCCATGATTTTTTTTCTGTCTCCAAGATAATTTTTCAAAGCTTCCTGAGCCGCTGCTTCAAAATAAACTACTCTGTCTTTGTTACCTTTTCCTCTTACAACAGCACTGTGATATCCGTTAATAAAATCTGATAATTTAAGATTTGCCAGTTCACTGATACGGCAACCGGAAGAATATAGCATTTCAAAAATTGCTGAATCACGCTTTTCCCATAAGATTTCATTAACTTTTGGCTGATTGCATAATTCATCAACTTCTCTTTCTGTCATAAAATTTGGTAATTTTTTTGGAATTTTAACTGTCTTCAGTTCTAAGGCAGGATTTTTTTCTAAATAGCCGAATTTCTTGCAATAAGAAAAAAAAGTTCGTACTGCTGCAATATAGCGGTTTACAGTAGCGGCAGACATTCCCTTTTTAGAAAGTTCACCTACACTTAATAAAAGAGTCTCTTTTGTAATTTCAGAAAGATTTCTCTGATCGCCGCAATAATTTTTAAGTAAACCTAAATCTTTGTCATATCCAAGGAGTGTATTTTTTGACAACCCACGGACAGAATCAAGATAAATTAAAAATTCAGAAATAACCTGGCTTAAAATCATATTCAGCAATCAGAAGTAAGACTAATCCTCTTCGCTCTGTTCAATAACTGGAAGTTCTTCATCTGCAGTATGTAAGTAATCACAATCAGGATTAATACAAGACTTATAGCTTCCATTCTTTTTGTCATATTTTTCAACCATAAACCAGCCGCATTTTGGACATGTAGCATCAATTGGCTTAAAGTGAGAAATAAATGTACAAGTTGGATAGTTTGTACAACCAAAGAAAGATTTTCCTCTACCCTTTGATTTTCTTTCAACAATGTCACCGTTACAGTCTTTGCATGGACATTTTGCAAGAGGGATTGATTTTGTATTATGGCACTCTGGGAATCCGGAACAGGCAAGGAAGAATCCAAAACGACCAAGTTTTTTAATCATTGGTTTTCCACAAAGTTCGCATTTTTCTGTTGTTTCTTCATCAAGGAAGCCTTTAATACTTTCTGTTGTTTCCATAACTTCATCAACTCGAGCTTTGAATGGATTATAGAAATCACCAATAATATTTGTCCAGATAAGTTCTGCAGCTTCTACTTTATCAAGATCATTTTCTACCTGTGCAGTAAATTCTTCGTTGATAACAGCAGGGAAACTTTCTACAAGGATTTTATTAATCATTTTTCCAAGTTCAGTTGGAACAAGCTGTTTATTAGAGCGGACTACATAATAGCGGTCCAGCAATACAGAAATGATTGTTGCATAAGTTGAAGGTCTACCAATTCCTTTTTCTTCAAGCATTCTTACGATTGAAGCATCAGTATAACGAGCTGGTCCCTGAGTAAAATGCTGTTCTGGATGGAATTTTTCTACAGTTAATTCTTCGCCTTCTTTCATTGCTGGTAAAGAAGTTGATTTGTCTTCTTTTGAAGAAAGCATTTTAATTACGCTGTAAAAACCTTTTTCGCTTACTTTACTTGCTGCAACACGGAAAATTGCATCGCCACTTGTGATTTCTACAGAAGTTGTTACCATTTTTGCATTATTCATCTGGCTTGAAACAAAACGTTCCCAAATGATTGAATACAATCTGAACTGATCATGGCTTAAATATTCTTTAATGCTTTCTGGAGTATAACTTGTGTATGTTGGACGAATACCTTCATGAGCATCCTGTGCAGATTTTCCAACTGCATAACGAATTGGTTCTTCTGGCAATTCTTTTGGATGATTTTTTGAAAGCCATTCGCGAACATCAGCAAGAGCAGTATCACTAATACGAACAGAGTCTGTACGCATATATGTAATCAAACCAACGTGATTCTGACCAATCTGAATACCTTCATAAAGCTGCTGTGCAATCTGCATTGTTTTTCTTGAAGTGAATCCAAGACGGTTTGCAGCGGCCTGCTGTAATTTTGAAGTTGTAAAAGGTGGTTTTGGACGAACAGTTTTTTCTGTTTTTTTAATTCCAGAAACTACGCATGGTGTATTTTTAATTGTTTCAATGATTTTCTCAACAACAGCTTCACTCTTTAATTCAGGAGCTTCACCTTTATATTTTACAAGCTGAGCTGTGAAATTTGATTTTCCTTTGCTGAAATCTGCATCTAAAGACCAGTATTCTTCTGGAAGGAAGTCTTCTACTTCCTGTTCACGTTCACAAATAAGACGGAGAGCTACAGACTGTACACGACCGGCAGACAAACCATTTTTTACTTTTGTCCATAAAAGAGGACTAAGGTTATAACCAACAAGGCGGTCAAGAACACGACGTGCTTTCTGAGCATCAACTTTTGATTCAATAATTTCACGTGGTTCTTTTACAGCTTCTGTGATTGCAGTTGGTGTAATTTCATTAAATACAATTCGACTGATTTTTGCAGAAGTTTTATCTTTAAGGGCATTATTCAAATGCCATGCAATTGCTTCCCCTTCACGGTCATTATCGGATGCAAGAAGGACAGCTTCTGATTTTTTTGCTTCCTTCTGTAATTCTTTCAACAATTTTGCTTTACCGCGAACTGTAATATATTCCGGCTGGAAATTATTTTCTATATCAATTGCCATACGCGATTTTGGCAAATCAATTACATGTCCAACTGAGGCCATAACCTTATAGCCAGTACCAAGATATTTTTCAATAGTATGAGCTTTTGTAGGAGATTCTACAATTACAAGTGTCTGTGGTGTTTTCTTAGTTTTCTTAGTTGCCATATTAAAATAATTCCCCTTGCACAGGTTGACTACTTCTAATACCAGGCATTTCTGCAAGGCATTTTACATAATCATTATAATCTTTTATCACCGGAGCTCCTGCTTCCAGAAATTTTTCCGGCGTATTTTCCAGTTTATATTTGCTTACAGTACCAGCGGCATGCTTTACTTCCAGGTCTCTTTTTACAATAGAACTGATTTGCACCGCATGATTACCAAAAGCCGCTTCATGAAAAAGAACATCACGTCCATTTTCAAGTGCAAAATCTGCTGTAATCAAAGCACCACTACCAGCAGGAGCTTCTATTACAACTGTAGCCGGCGATAATCCGGCAATAAGTCTGTCTCTTGCCACAAAATTCCATTTATAAACAGGAAACCCTGGTTCATATTCACTAACGATTAATCCGCCAGTCTGCAAAATTGTTTCAGCAAGTTTTTTATGTCCGGCAGGAACAATAGAATCAATTCCGGAAGGTAAAACTGCAATTGTCTTACCAAGATTTTCTACAGAGATTTTCTTTTCTGCAGCATCAAAATAAGCATTAACAGCGCCCTGATGAGAATATCCATCTACACCATTTGCAAGGCCACTGATAACACAGCAATTGTCTAAAGCTGCACTATAACCAAAATCTATTGCAGAAATTTTACCGTTCTGACTTATTTTACGAGTTCCAACAACGGAAACAGATTTTTTTGAAAAAAGTGAAATATCCCCTCTGCAAAATAATAAATATGGGGGATCAGGAATTTGACGAAGGAGTTCGGGGTATGCAGGGTCATCATAAAGAACAATTTGAATTCCCAGCTGATGACAATAATGACAGGCCCTCTGAGCCATTCGCAGATTTTCAGTCCCATTCCATTTTATTCGATTTGAAAAGGATCTCTCTGTAATTTTTTCAATATCTTCTATAGAAAGTAATGCAAGACTATCAGCACTGTCAATATTGTTTTTTAATTTTTTTTTATCTTCTAATGATAAAAATGAAATTCTTGAAAGAGAAAGGTCAAAAATCAGATTTTTTTCAGATTCTAAATCCATCCACGCCCCTTTCTTTGATTACTGGTATGCTCTTTCCAAAACCTTTTTCTTGCTTTCTTCTGCTGCTGCTTTAGTTTTATCTGATTTTGTAGTAACAATAATTTCATCAAACATGTCTACAGATAAATCAAACTGACCAGTAAGATAATATGCGTTTGCAAGCAAAGTCATTGCGTCAATGTTTTTTGTGTCAATTGAAAGCTGCTTTTTCAAATAAGGAATTGCATCTTCAGGGCGGCCCAACTGGAATGTATAAAGTGTACTGATTCCATATAATGCGTATCCATAACGATCATCAATTGCAAGTGCCCTTAAATATGCTTTTTCTGCAAGTGCATAATAATCCTGCATATCATCATACGCACGGGCATCAATTGCGGCATTACCAACATAACATGAACAAAGACCAACATAGTAATAAAGGTTAGGATTATCAGGATAGTATGTTAATGCTTTCTGGAAACATTCCAGTGCTTTTCCATACATTTTATTATCAAGATATCTTGTTCCAAGGATTTTATACCAGATTCCAATCTGAGAGTTTTTTTCAGCGATTTCTTCAACATCTTTGTAATATTTATCAATGGATTCTTCAATTTCTTCAATTGAAATTGGATTGCCACTGCTTTTTTCCATTTTTTCAATTCGTTTTTTTAAAATGTCCTTGCCTGAGTTTTTACAACCAGAAAGAACTGTTACAGAAAGAGCAACTGCTAAAACAATCATTAATTTTTTCATAATAAAATCCTTCTTATATCCTTTATATAATATACTAATTTTTTTTGCGATCGGGGAAATATTTTTCGTGAGCTTTTTCCAGCTGATCATCTGTTACATGGGTATAAATTGTTGTAGTAGACAAATCTGAATGCCCAAGTAATTCCTGGACTGCCCTAAGATCTGCTCCCCCGCTTAATAAATGAGTTGCAAAAGAATGTCTTAATGTATGAACTTTAGCATCAATACCAGACATCACTTCCAATTCTTTAAATCTTTTCCAGACACCCTTTCTGGAAATTGGATTTCCCATATAATTCAAAAAAAGTTCAGGAACATTTTTTCCTTTTGATAACTGGGGGCGCACTTCATCAAGATAAGTAATAAGCTTTTGTTTTGCCCGCTCCCCAAAAGGAATTATTCTTTCCTTGTCACCTTTTCCGTTTACCAAAATCAATTGTTCTTCCAGATGAACATTTACAACTTTCAAAGTACAGGCTTCGCTAATTCGTAAGCCACAGGAATAAATCAGTTCAAATAAAGCATCATCCCGTTTGCCACTTAAATCTTTTGTATCAATACAGGACAATAATTTATCTACATTTTCTACCGAAAGAACTTTTGGCAGATTTCTGGACGCTTTTGGTTTATCTAACATCAGGCCCAGATTTTCTGACCAGAACTGCTTTCTTACTAAAAAATCTCCCAAAGCCCGTAATGCAGAAATATCTTTTGCAATAGTTAATTCACTGCATCCCTGAGTTTTTCTCTGAGCCAGATAGTACATCAAATTCTGTACAGTAACATCACGTACTTTAATTCTCTGTTCTGTCAGCCACAAAAAAAATTCTTTGGAAGAAATTTTATAAGTTTCGGCAGTTTCTACGGAAGTTCTTCTTACAAGAATTAAATCCGAATAAAACTGCTCTAAAAAATTTAATAATTCAGACATTCGCCTTATTTATCATCTAAGTTAATTGTTCTGCCAAAATCACGATTCTTCCATACAGGAGGAACAGAAAGATCATCCTGGCTTACAAAATCTGCAGGCTGCGATAAGTCGGCATAAGTTTTATTGGCACCAAAATTAAATCCACCTTCTCTTGTAAAAGAATTAGCGAAACTATTTTCTTCTTTCTTTTCTGAAGGAGTATCTAAATCACTGAAATCAAACAAACTTTTTTCTTTTGTTTCTGTTTCAGGCTGTTTAATTGGTGAAGATGGAACTGTATTACTTAAAATGCTGTCAAATTCATCAGCAGCAACAACTGTTGAATGAACTGGAGCTGGTCTTGTAGCTTCAACTGCCTGCTGCAAATCTACAGTAGGAGCGGCTTCTGCATTTTCAAAACCTGTTGCAATTACAGTAACACTGATTTCATCGCCCATTGAAGGAGAGATAACCTGTCCCCAACACATAGACAAATCAGCAGATGCAGTTGCAGTAACAATATTACAGATTTCCTGAACTTCAGACATAGAAACCTGTTCTGAAGCACAAATATTAATAAGAATATTTTCAGCACCATCAATGTGGGAATTTTCAAGCATAGGACTAGAAATTGCTCTGTTAGCTGCTTCTACAGCTCTGTTTTCTCCAGAAGCAGTTCCAACACCCATAATTGCATTTCCTTTGCCCTGCATTGTGTTTTTAACATCAGCAAAGTCAATATTTACAACACCTTCACGAGTAATAATATTTGAAATACCTTCTACACCGTGGCGCAATACATCATCTGCAACAAGGAATGCTTCTTTAATTGGAGTATCAGGACTAACAACCTTCAACAACTGTTCATTTGGAATAACAATAAGGGAATCTACCTGTTCATGAAGTTTTTCAAGACCCTGTTTTGCTTTGCGCATTCGAACTGGACCTTCAAAACCAAATGGAGTAGTAACAACGCCTACTGTAAGAGCACCAAGTTCTTTTGCAATGCTGGCAACAATTGGAGCAGATCCAGTACCAGTACCACCACCCATTCCGGCAGTTACAAATACCATATCAGCACCCTGAAGAGCTTCTTTAATTAATTCTTTATCTTCTTCGGCAGCCTGTTCACCAACTTCTGGATGTCCACCGGCTCCTAAACCTTTTGTTACTTTCTGACCAATAGCAAGTTTAATTGGTGCTAAAGAACCGTGTAAAGCCTGACAGTCAGTATTGATTACAATGAATTCTACATTTTTAAGATCTGAATTAATCATGCGGTTAACGGCATTAGAACCACCGCCACCACAACCAACTACTTTAATTACAGTTGGACTAACTCCAGTTTCTGTTTCGAATGAACTAACGAGACCCTGATCTTCAGCATCATCAACAATTGAAAAATCCATACATCCTCCCACTATGATTCAGGATTTACCTTAAACTTAATTTATATATTAAAAGAAATACTTACGTACTCTAGACAAGAAACCTTCCTTTTTTGCATCCGGATTATTTCCTGATTTTTTTTCTTTGTACTTTCCGTTCTGCTGAGCCTTAATTTTATTAGCGGCAACAAGACCAATTGCAGTTGCAAAATCTGGACGTCTGTAAGAATCCTGATTTCCGCCAAAAACTTCTGGAACACCAATTCTAACAGAAGAAGTATTGAATTTAGCCTGTGCCAGTTCAACAACACCTTCCATAAGAGCTCCACCACCAGTAAGAATGATGTTACCAAAAAGTTTTCTGATTGATTCATCTTTATTCTTAATGATTTCTGCTCTGACAAAAGTGAAAATTTGTTCCATTCTTGCCTGAATAATCTGACAAAGCTGAGATTTTGCAATCAACTCAGGAGCTCTTCCCCCAACTCCCGGCAAAATAACATCTTCATCATTTGTGATTCCCTGAAGCCAGCAACAGCCAGAGGCAACCTTTATTTCTTCAGCAGCTGCAAAAGGAATTTTTGTTACAATTGCAATATCATTTGTAACAAGGTTTCCTCCAACTGGAATTGAACAAGTTTTAATTGGAGCACCTTTAAGTACAACAAGAACATCTGTAGTTCCTGCTCCAAGGTCAATAATAATTGAACCTAAGTCCATTTCATCATCATGACAAACAGCCTGTGTCTGGGCAAGAGTCTTTAACATAACTCCGCCAAGCATGTAATCTGCTCTAAGCATACAGGCTTTCATATTCTGAATAATTGTTTTTGAAGCTGTTACAATATGAACCTGAGCTTCAAGTTTAAATCCTAACTGATTAATAGGTGGCTGAATACCAATAGAAACGCCATCCACAATATAATTCTGTGGAATAACATGGATTTTTTCTCTATCTACCGGATAACGGATTGCAGTTGCGATATCAATTACTTTAGAGATATCTTCCTGAGTAACTTCTCTGCGGTTGCTTTTTGGATTTGCTCTGATTGGTGTTACACCACGGGCATTTTCATAATCAATATAAGTTCCACCAATACCTGCAATAACAGAATTAACAATTACACCGGCAGACTGTTCTGCTTCTTCAATCGCATTCTTAACTGCGTCTTTAGCTTCTTCAATATTTACAATAACGCCGTTACGTAAACCTGCAGATTTATGAGTGGAAGTTGCTACAATTTCTAATTTATCATCGTCACTTACAGTTGCAATTGCAACTCTAATTACGTTAGTTCCAATATCTAAACCAACTATTGTGCGTTCACCATTCATTCCCCATCACCCCTATTCATTTTACATGAAACTGAACCATAACGCAAATCAACTTCAGATACATCTGTATCAAGAAGATTTACAACATCCAATACAATCATCATATACCTTAATGCATCTTCATTCAATGACCGGTCTGTAAGAACTCTAATTTTTGACTGAGATGGAATCAAAGCAAGTTCATAGTTTCCGAATTCTTTTGGAATTACACAAATTTCACTGATACTTGCAAAATATGAACTTTTATTTGTGCTGATATTTGCAATCTGATCAATCAATGGTCTGTATTTAGTAGGGATTCTCATTCCTTCTGACATATGTTCCAGTGGAATACCAGATACGATTGGCAATGAACTTTTTTCCAGCATTGAATTATCTCTTACAGGAAACAAAACGCCATTTTTATCAATCTGCATTGGATGAGAATATCCGTTTTCAATTGAGAAAGTAAAAGCAACAGGAATACGTTCTTTTACGTTGATTAAGATTTTATTAGGAAACTGTTTTTCTACAGTCACATAGTCAATTCCAGATTCTGATGACAAAATTGAAACAGCTTCATCAACATCAAAATTAAACCAGTTAGTGGCATTCATTGGGAGTAATTTTACAGCAAGTTCTTCAGCAGAATAAATTTTATTTCCACTGATTGTAACTTTTGGACTTTCAAAACTTGGAACAACATATCTGTAGGCAATAAGTTCACCGGCAAAAACAATAAGAAGAAGGAAAAAGATAACTTTAATGATAGTTAACTTTTTATCCTTACCAGTAGTTTTTCCATCTGTAACTTCAAAAGACAAATCGTCCTTTTCTTCAAAATTGAATTCGCTGTCCAAATATAATCCTAAATCACTCATAACTTTAACTCCTCTCACCACTTTTTATAATATCGTCAATGTATCAATATTTACTTCTTCAAATTGATCTATTTTTTCAGGCTTTTCTTCGCACCTGGAAGCATTCAGTATAAAACCACACATCCCCAGAGTTACGATGATTGAAGAACCACCTACTGTAAAAAACGGAAGTGGAATACCGGTAGACGGCAATTTTCCACAAACAACCATACAGTTTATTATTGACTGTAGAACAATTGCTGTTACACATCCAAAACTGCCATAAGCGGCGAATCTTGAAGGACAATTGAATGCAGCTTTATAACCACGCCACCCAAAAAACACCAGCAGTCCAAAATAAAACACAACACCAAAGAATCCCATTACTTCAGACCAGCCGGCAAAAATGTAGTCGGCATGAACTTCAGGAATCTCGTTTAATTTTGAAATACCACGTCCAATTCCAGCTCCCCAGAAACCACCGGCAGAAATTGCACTTTTTGATGCATTAACCTGGAAGTTAAATGTTGAAGCTCCCTGTTCAGGATTTAAAAATCCAATAATACGGTCAATTCGGTACTGTTCTGATGTAATCAACAAAACAATAACTGGAATTGCAAGGAAACTGACTGGAATAAACCAGCGCAATTTTGCTCCTGTAACAAAAAAGATTGTTAATCCTAAAACTGTAATGAAAGCACTTGTTGAAAAGTCTTTCTGCAATAAAACTAAAATTACCATTAAGAGGAAGACTCCTACACATGGTAAAACATCACGTTCTTTTTCATTTTCCAATTCGTACTGTCCGTCAAAGAAACAGGCAAGATAAAGAACCAAAGAAAACTTAATCAATTCTGATGGCTGGAACGTAAAATTAAATGGCAAACGAATCCATCTTCTGGCTCCGTTCTTTTCAATTGACAGCGGTGAAATAAATGTTAGCAGACACATTATTATGCTGATGAAAACAAAATACATAACAAGGCGTTTTAATGTTGCCATGTCCAGTACAAGGAAGAATACAAAAAATGCGAATCCTGCAAGAGAACAGATAATCTGTCTTCTTACAAAATAGAATGCATCATTATTAAAGAATCTGATTGCATAATCCTGTGAACATACAAATATAGTAAAAAGCCCGAATCCCCACAAAAGTAAAACTGCAACTAAGAATCCAATATCACTTTTATGATAGGCAGCATTTGGTTTTCTTGCAACGAAGGTATACTGATTATTCATCTTTAGTTACCTCCGGAATAATTTTACCAAGTGCCATACTGTTAGAACCTTTGAAAACTATTACATCATTGTCGTCACTGGAATCAAGAAGAATTTTTGCAATTTCGGCAAAACTTTTTTCACTGTTATCTGCAAAATATTCAACATTGTTTTTACCAGCTTCTTCAAGAACAGCCTTTGCAAATCTCATTTCTTTACCAACAAGAATTACAAGATCAAATTTATTTTCAAGCAAAGTGTTACCAATTCCTTTATGGCTGGCTTCTGATTTTTCACCAAGTTCAAGCATATCTGCAAGAACAAAAATTCGTTTATTTACAGAATCTACAGATGAAACAAATTCAATTACTTTACTCATTGAATCTGGATTTGCGTTATAACAATCTTTTACAAGAGAAACTTTCTTTTCATTTTTAAGAACAACTTCAGCAATTTCCATTCTGCCGCTAAGTTTGTCCATATTTTCAAGACCAGATTTAATATATTTTGTTTCAATACCACAAGCTTTTGCACAGGCAATTACACCTAAAGCATTTACAAAATTATGTTCACCGCTCAATGGAAGATTTACATCAACTCCATCAACAGTAAAACACATTCCTTTAAGTCCGTTGCTGCATTTATAAGCTACACCACTTTCTGATTCAGGAACATTTTTTCCGTATTTAAAGATTTTTCCTTTTACATTTTCAACACAATAATCTGCAAAATCATCATCGGCAGGAACAAAAACTGCACCATTTTCTGGAATATAGCGGAAAGACTTTCTTTTTTCACAGGCAATATTTTCTCTTGATCCAAGAATACCAATATGTGCAGTTCCAATATTAGTGATGATTCCATAGCGAGATTTTAATACTTTTGAAATTTCACCGATTTCATCAACACGATTCATACCCATTTCAAAAATTCCAATAGTGTGATTTTCACGAATATTGAAAACTGATAATGGCAAACCTGTTTCTGAATTCAAATTTCCCTGAGTATAAACTACCTGATCTGCGTATTTTGCTTTAAATACAGAAACAATCATTTCTTTTGTAGTAGTTTTTCCGCATGAACCAGTTACGCTGATTTTTGTAAGATTAGGAAATTTTGCAACATAAGCTTCTGCTGCATCCTGTAATGCATGCAAAGTATTTTCTACAGTGATAAAACAAACTGGAGATTTTTCCAATAATTCTGAATAAACAGCGGAATTTTGTGCATATTCGTCTTTCTGAATAAAAATTACGCTGGCACCTTTTTCTACCGACTGAGGAACGTATTTATGACCATTCTGGAATTCACCAATTAATGGAACAAACAAAGATTTTTCGCAAACATTACGGCTGTCTGTTACTACATTTGTAAAACATATTTCTGAAAGAGGATTTTTAATGAGATTTTTAGAATAATAGCATTTACCTTTTACAGCTGATGAAAGTTCATCAATATTAAGCAAGGAATTAATCATTCTTTTTCTCTCCTGTCATTTCAACTCTGATGATGTCATCACTTTCAGCCTTATGCATACCAAGTTCTTCAGTAGCAATTTTTTCAATTCTTTCTGCGCTTGAAAGAATACTTATATCACTTACAAGGCGTTTGTTTTCCTCAATAAGTTTTTCCTGTTTATTTTCAAGTTCAACAATTTCTCTAGATAAATCTGTATATTTTTTTGCCTGAACTGCATACATGAAAAGCAAAACTGGAACAAAAAGTGCCACAAGAGAAATGAGAATGATTTTTAAAAATTCACGACCTTTAAGTTTCTGTATTTTATTCATTTGTAACACCTGTTAATATCCAATTACGCCTTCAAGATGATATTCTGTTGCATCTTTAATCTTTCTAACAACTCTAAGCTTTGCACTTCTTGAAGGAGAATTCATTTTGATTTCTTCTTCAGTAGGACAAATTGGCTTACGTGTTAGGATTTCAGCACATTCAGAACCACCACAGCGGCAAATTGCAACTTCTGGAGGACAAACACACTGTCTTCCAAGATTTCTGAAAAAGTTTTTTACGATTCTGTCTTCCAGTGAATGGAATGTAATAACTCCCATTTTTCCACCCGGATTAAGATCGTTAAATGCGTCAAAAAGTGCACGTGGCAAACGTTTTAACTCGCTGTTTACTGCAATACGCAATGCCTGAAAAGTTCTTGTTGCAGGATGAATTGGTCCATGTCTGTAATTTCCAGGTACACATTCATAAATAATCTGAGCAAGAGCTTTTGAAGATTCAATTTTTCCACCCTGACGAGCTTCTACAATTGCACGGGCAATTCTTCTGCTTAATTTTTCTTCACCGTACAAATAAATTAAATCTGCAAGTTTCTCTTCTGGCAAATCATTTACTAAATCTGCAGCAGAGGTTTCGCTGTTACTGTTCAAGCGCATATCAAGAGCTTCATCATAACGGAAAGAAAAACCTCTTTCTGACTTTTCATAATGGAAAACCGAAATTCCTAAATCAAAAAGAATTAAATCCGGTTTTTTATATTCTGCAGGATAATTTGAATAAAAGTCATTAAACCAGCCATTGAAAAAATGAACTCTATCGCCAAATTCTGCAAGACGTTCTTTAGCTTTAGCCTGAATAACTGAATCAGCATCAAGGCCAACAATTGAAAGATTTTTATATTTAGAGAGGAAGTTAAAAGTATGTCCGCCTTCACCTAATGTAGAATCAATCATTACTGCTGATTTTTCAAAAGGTTCACCTTCTGGCGACAACCACTGGAGACATTCATTTAAAAGAACTGGTGTATGAACAATTTCCATTTACAAAATAAAACAGGACCGTCCAGGCAGTTTCTACAAATGCCTTTACATTCTGGACAGTCCTATTTCCCCCTTCCACCCATTTTATTTATTTTTAGAAACTTATATCACCGAAATTTTCCGCAGCATCACGGAAAGCTTCTTCACTAGTCTGTAAATATTCTTCATAAGCAGCGGAATCCCACAATTCCACATATTTAGCCATACCAAGAATAGTACAATCCTTTGTTAAGCCTGCATAATCACGCAAACTCTGAGGGATTGATAAACGGCCGTTTTTGTCAAATTCTACATCCTGAGCTGGTGCAATAAATCTTCTTACAACCATCAGACTTTTTTCTTTTAACAAAGAAGCACTGCCTGTAATCTTTGACTGAAACTGTTCCCATTCATCTAGTGTAAAAAGCCATAAGCAGCGTCCTGAACCTTTAGTAATCATAAGTACATTTTGATTAATAGCAGAACGCAATTTTGCTGGAAACAAAATGCGACCTTTTTCATCTAATGTATTATTGTATTCACCAGTTAATAGATTCATACCCACTTATTACCACTTTTTACCACTATTTCCCACTTAATTACCATTTTATACTAAAAAAGGCTAAAGTCAACGCATTTTCGTGCAGATAATATAAAAAATTTGCATTTTTTTTTCACATTATACATATATATTTATACTCATTTTTTTTAGAGTACTTTACCCGTTATTATGTATAGTAATAATTTTCTTTTATATGCATTAAGTTAAAATCCAATGGAATTTTCAGTTCTTAACGAAAGCAGTCTTCACAATACTCTCAAAGTTTTTTACGCAACAAAAACTAATGGCCAGATGGAAGTTAATGCGGAAGGACACATTTATGATGTTGTGGGAGAAGATGGTCATATTTATGAAATTCAGACAAAGAATCTGGGAAAGCTTTGTTCAAAAATCCAGGACACTTTAGAAAAGGGATACAAAGTTACTTTGGTACATCCGCTGGTTATTACAACAAAGATTGTTACTGAAGATAAGGATTCGAATATTATTTCTTCAAGAAAAAGTCCAAAAAAAGGTCACATCTTAGATTTATTTAACGAACTTAGAGGAATCTACCCTGTTCTACTTCATAAGAATTTTCAGCTTGAAGTTTTTGAAGTAAACATAATTGAACATAGATTACGGACAGCAGAAAAAATTCAGTCTAAAAATAAAATGCGACGAATGAAAAAAGACTGGATTAAAACTAATAAACGGCTAGATGAAATTTTAAAACAACACACTTTTAATTCCAAAGAGGATTATTTTAATCTGCTACCTGATAATTTACCAGAAAGTTTTTGTGCAAAGGATTTAGCAGCTTTATATAATGTCCAGAACAAGGAATTATCAAGAGGGGAAAAGATTCCATCCAGAATCATTTACAACACCAATCTGATTATTTGGATTATGAACAAAATGGAACTGCTGGAATTTATTGAAGTTAAAAACAGAAGCAGATATTATTCTTTAAAAAAATAAACTGATTTAAACAAAAAAAAGGCCGCTTACTCAAGCGACCTTTTTTATTTTGCATGTGATTACCTATTACCAGTTATCCGACATATCATCTTCATCATGGTTTTCCATGTCATAAAGATCTGTTACAGCACGTAAGTCATCAAAGTACATATAGAACTGACCACGAGCTTTCATTGGATTACAATCTACACGGAAACCAAGAATCTTAAGACCAGGTTTATCTCCGTAGTATGCACTACTCTGTACAATACCATGTTCTCCATCTGGACTTGGTGGAATTACACAAGTAAGTTTTTTCCATCCGCTGAATCCTAAAGATCCCATATAAAGTTCAAAGTTTCTACCAAAGTAGTCCTGAACTAAAAGATACATATCATGATCCTGATTACGACCGCAAACCCAAACAGAAACAGTTTTTACAGTTCCTTCAATTGGAAGTGGACGACCAGATGTGATTGTAAAACTATCTACACCACGTCTGAAGAAGTCAACGCGAACACCAAGAACCTGTGTATCAATATCTTCCTGACCTTCATCTTCAGGTAATGGTTCTTTCATTGCTGGAGCACCATCAAAAAGACGAGCTGCAATAACACCATCATCTGGAGACATGTGAACGTACCAAGAACCTTCTCTTTCGAATTTATCAATTGAAACTTCGCGCAAAGAAAGCATTGCTGAATCTGCGCCTACTGTTTCTGGATTAGGATCTGAAATACTCTGTGCAAACAACATTCCAGCTGTTGCAGCTACTAAACATAATGCTAAGATTTTTTTCATATTTCAACTCCTGATTATTTTCCTGAATCTGAATCATCAAATTCAACATCTTTTAATTCATAACCATCGTATACGAAAGACAATGAATTAGTTGTGAACTTAATCTGATCAAAGAATACAACGAAGTTATCTACATATTCTTCTGCATCAGAACGGATTCTAAATCCAACAAATGTTAAATTTTCTGGACCACTTCTTAAATGTGAATGCTGCTGAATCCAACCAGGAATATTAATAATAATATTTCTCCATCCGTTGAATGCAAGGCTTCCACACTGAATTACATGAACACGACCAGTTGCGTCACGAACCATCAATTCAAGGTAGTAATTATAATTTGCACCCCAAACCCAGAAGTCAACCTGAGTTACATTACCAATAAAAGGAACTTCATATGGTTTACCATCTTTTTCTGGATAAACTTCAAACCAGTTGTCACCTTTACGGTTGAATGCAGTTTTAATACCTAATACTTTAGCTTCTGTTGTATTTCCACGACGAAGCAATTTCAAAGAATTTGGACAACCTTCATAATATCCCTGTTTAGGATATCCTTCTGCCACAAAGCGACTTGCGTTAACAGCCCAATCCCAACTCAAACTTTCACCGTTGTACATATAATTTTGTTCACCGGCATTATCAAAATTGTCAATAACGAATGTCTCAACACTCTTTGAATTTGGCTGTGCAAAAACTGGCAAACCAATTACAAAAAGATATGCAAGACCAACTAAGACTTTAAGTCCCCTTTTCATGCAAAACTCCTTAAACCTTTTAAAATTTAAACTTAAAAGATTTCGATAATTTATTATCGGCTGCAATACTAAAAAATATAACTAAAAATAATTATATTTCCTATATTTTTCTTTGTCAAACCATTTAACTCCAGTCTACCGATTGTTAGGTATAATCAACAATAATATTGAACAAAACGCTTTTTTAACCTATATTATATTAAATCAAATTTGACAAATTTTTTTGTTAGAAAGGAAGTATTAAATGGCTAACGTAAGTTACAAAGAACTTGGTCTTGTAAACACAAAACAGATGTTTGCAAAGGCTTTCAAAGGTGGATATGCAATTCCAGCATATAACTTCAATAACATGGAACAGATGCAGGCTATTGTTCAGGCTGCAGTTGAAACAAAATCACCAGTTATCCTTCAGGTTTCAAATGGTGCTCGTAACTATGCTAACGCTACACTCCTCCGCTACATGGCTCAGGGTGCTGTAGAATATGCTAAAGAACTTGGTTGTAAAAACCCACAGATCGTTCTTCACCTTGACCACGGTGCAAGTTTCGAATTGTGTAAAGACTGTATCGACAACGGATTCTCATCTGTAATGTTCGACGGTTCTTCACTTCCATACGAAGAAAACATCAAAGTAACAAAACAGGTAGTTGAATATGCACACGCACACGATGTTACAGTAGAAGCTGAACTTGGTGTACTTGGTGGCGTTGAAGACGAAGTTGCTGCTGAAGAATCAAAATATACAAAACCAGAAGAAGTTGTAGACTTCGTAACAAGAACAGGTTGTGACTCACTTGCAATCTCTATTGGTACATCACACGGACGTTGTAAATTCACTCCAGAACAGTGTACACGTGGAGCTGACGGTGTATTGAACCCACCTCCATTAGCTTTCAACATTCTTGAAGCAATCTCTGAAAAACTCGGTGATTTCCCAATCGTACTCCACGGATCTTCTTCAGTTCCACAGGAATATGTAAAACAGATTGAAAAATACGGCGGATCTATCCCTGATTCAGTAGGTATCCCAGAAGAACAGCTCCGCAAGGCAGCTAAACTTGCTGTATGTAAGATCAACATCGACTCTGATGGACGTCTTGCTATGACTGCTGCAGTTCGCAAACACTTGGTAGAAAACCCAGGTGATTTCGACCCACGTCAGTACCTCAAACCAGCTCGTGATGAACTTATCAAAATGTACTCACGCAAGAACATTGAAGTTCTCGGATCAGCTGGTCACTTGGATGACTAAGCCGCTAGTTTTGCGAAGCAAAACTAGATAAGCAGGCGTAAGCCTGCGACGTTCAGCTGGTCACTTGGACGACTAAGCCGCTAGTTTTGCGAAGCAAAACTAGATAAGCAGGCGCAAGCCTGCGACGTTCTGTTGGTCACTTGGATGACTAGACGATAATCGAAGATAATAAATAAAAAAAACTAGTTTGAGTTTTCTCAAACTAGTTTTTTTTTGCGCAAATAAATTGTTGTATAAAAAAGAGATTAGAAAATCATCTATTCATCTTTTTTAAGAAATTTAAGAACTGAAATAAATGCAGGATAGGCAATAAACATAATAGAAAGAATTACCGCAAAGCCAAATCCGCGTCCAATCATATAAGAAGAATCTACAGCTGCAGGGAAAAGTAAATATACTGCTGCAATTACAGAAGAAATAATAATTCCTTTCTGGTCTTTTTCAACAACAAACTTATAAAGATTATTAATTGAATAAGAAAGCTGAACAATCATTGCGGCATACAAAGCTGGACGAAGGAAACAATCATATCCAGAATATGATGGACCAGATGCACTGATGATATAGTATGGCAAATAAACTGCAAAGAAAGATGCAACTAATGGGAAAAAAGCTTTAAGCTTATATTCAACTGTATCTCTTGTCAAAAGGAAGAAAACACCATAAAGCAATCCAATTGGAATAATGGCAAGTCTTACAAGATAGAAGAAATAATTCTGGATGAAAGAATCAATTATCAATCTATGAGAATAGAAAACAAACAATCTTACTAAACAAACTAAAATTGAAGTTACTAAACCAATTGTAGTAACAAGGATGAAATTTCTCTTTTCACTGAAGAAGTAATAAAGAGTTAATAATAATGGAATTAAAAATACTAAAAATAATAACATATCTTAAAAATACAACCTAAAAAAAATAATATCAAGACTTTACAGAAATCTTAAGAACAGTGGCGGAACCCTCAATTGTAATTTTTTCACCGGGAAGCACTGCATAGATTTCTTCAGCCTTTATTGCTTTACCAACTTTTTCTTCGCTGGTTCTAATAACAGCTTTATCTGCTTCAAGAATATAAATAAGTTTTACGGCAGCAGGATTGTCTTTCTTTCCAGAACAGAACATACTCCATCCGCCTTTTACTTTTATTTCATCAAGAGTTGCAAAAGAAGTTTCAAATTGCCCCGGAAAGGTTTTTATTTCTGATAAAACATCATTTTTTATAACCTGCAATCCTTTTTCAATATGAACTTCCCTGCCTCTTCCCCAGTCATATAATCTGTATGTTAAATCACATGACTGCTGGATTTCAAGAAGCCTTAGCTTTTCTCCAATTGCGTGAACAGTACCTGCAGGGATATTTACAAAATCGCCTTTTTTTACACTAACAAAGTTCAGGTATTTTTCAAGTTTTGTATCCTGAATAGCAGCGGCAAGTTCTTCTTTTGAATAATTCCCATTAAGACCATAAACAAGTTTTGAATCAGGGGAAGCATCAAGAATATACCAGCATTCAGATTTACCACAATTTCCCGGGCCTTCTAATTTTACAGCCCAATCATCATCAGGATGAACCTGAATAGAAAGGGTATCGTTTGCCTGAATGATTTTTACAAGAAGTGGATACTTTCCTCCGCAAGACTGTTCAAAATCTTTCTGGCAACCGTTTTCATGAGTAGAGGCTATCCATAATTCATAACCCCAGATTCTGTTAGCTTCAATAGGATATAATTTTAGCATCAGTTTTCCTAGTTATTCCACAATTTTTCTGGATAATAACCATCACGGATTTTTTTAGCAATTTCATCTTTTACAAGCTGACGGTCTTCTGGATATGTCATTCCAAACCATGTTTCCTGTGAAGAGAAGAAATTAATATTTCCTTTTCCGTGTGTAATAATATCGCTGGCAGAAACAGGAAGAAGAGCTTCTGCTTTTGGTGCTGTAGAATTATTTTTAATAAAGTTATCCCAGTATACATGGAATTCTTCAAAAGCTTTTGGTGTAAAGCCGAATAAGTTCATACTAACCCATTCTTTTCCTGTAAGAGGAACTTTATTTCCATCTGGCATTTCACTTACAATCTGATCTTTTTCATCATAATAAATCTTAAGATTTTCTACGATTGAATCAAGTTTATTGTCTTTTACTGTACAAACACCGCGGCTTACAGAACCATTGCGGCTCATTGTATTACCAAGAACATAACCTACCATAGCATGTTCTGTGCTGTCATTTGAAACTGATGAAAGATATTTTCCAAGTACTTCAAAAGCCTGACGACCATAATAATCATCTGAGTTAATTACGGCAAATGGTGTTTTCAAAGCCTGTTCTGCACACAAAACAGCATGTGTTGTTCCCCAAGGTTTTTCACGGCCTTCAGAATCTTTAATCTGCTGTGGTGTTAATAAACTTTCGTGCTGCTGGAAAACATATTCTGCATCAAAGTTTTTTGCAATTCTATCAAACAATCTTTCGCGGAATGCTGCTTCAATATCTTTACGAATAATAAATACAACTTTTCCAAAACCACTCTTCATTGCATCGTATGTAGCAAAATCAAGAAGACATTCATCGTGGAGACCTACTCCGTCAATCTGTTTAACTCCACCGTAACGACTTCCCATACCTGCTGCTAAAACTAATAATGTTGGTTTCATACTTTTTACTCCTTTATAATAGTGTCTAAGGCAAGAATCATCATATCCTTAAACGTCTTTTGTCTTTCTTCTGCAGTTGTTACTTCGCCAGTAATAATATGATCGCTGACTGTACAAATAGCAAGAGCCTTTCTATTAAACTGCGCTGCTAAAGTATATAACTCTGCTGCTTCCATTTCAATTCCCGCTACTCCGTATTTTTTCCATAACTTCCAGTTTTCATTTTCATCATAGAAACGGTCTGAACTAACAAAAGGCGCAACAACTGCCTTAATTCCTAATTCCTGTGCTTTATGATATGCAGTATCAAGCAATTCAAAAGAAGGAACTGGTGCAAAATGCATTAATCCAAAACGCTGGCTCTGAAGGCTGGAATCTGTACAAGCACCGTTTCCAAGAATTACATCGCGAACATGAACGTCTTCATTAATTGAACCACAAGTTCCAATACGAATAGCTTTCTGAACATTGTAAAACTGGAATAATTCCTGAACGTATATAGAAAGTGATGGCTGCCCCATTCCAGTTCCCTGAACAGAAACTTTCACTCCTTTATAAGTTCCGGTAAATCCATACATACCACGAACTTCATTATAACAGACAGCATCCTCTAAGAAATTTTCTGCAATAAACTTTGCACGAAGAGGATCTCCCGGCAACAAAATTTTATCTGCAATTGCCCCTTCTGGAGCGTTAATATGTGTACTCATAATTTCCATTATAAAACATAACTATTTATTATGGAAGTTTTTAATATATCTTAGAAAATATTTTTAAGTTCAATTAAAACTGAAGTACCGCCACCCTTTCTGTTTGAAATCTTAAAGCGGGCACCAATCTGGTTGGCACGGTATTCCATAGATTTTAATCCTAATCCCTTTTTATTTTTTCCTGCATCTGTAATTCCAATTCCATCATCCTGAATAGAAATCACAAAATTCTTTTTTTCTCGTGTTACAGTAACAGAAACAGTTTTGGCTCTGGCATGTTTTCCAACATTATGAAGTGCTTCCTGAATGATTCTAAAAATGTTTAATTTCTGGATATTATCAAGATTAACTTTTTCATCAACATTCCATTCGTAATCACAATAAAAACCAACCTGTTTGCTGAAGGAATTACAAAGATTACTTAAACTGTGATTTAATCCAAGACTATCAAGTTCTACAGGATAAGAGTTATGGGCATATTGTCTTGTTGTCTGCAAAGTGTCACTAATCAACTGGGCAAGTTCAATCATCTGCTGTTTTTCTACAGGCTCATCCTGATTAGAATAACTGCGGCAGAGCATAGAAATTCCTGCAAGACGCTGACAAATATCATCATGCAAATCTGTACTAAATCGCTGTCGTTCAATTTCTGAGATTCGGAGAACCTCTGCTTCTACTTCCATTCGCTTATCGTTAGCTTCAATCAGTTCTTTTGTTCGCTTATTAACTTCCGCTTCCAGATAATCTGCATGGCGTTTTCTTTCTTCAAGTTCGTGAATTCTAAAAATTGTCTGAGCAATAGAAACTGAAGCAGATGTAAGATGAGAAAGATATTCATTCTGGGCATTGTAGAAAATACATCCTACAACAAGATTTCCGGAAGTGAGGAATTTAAAGTTCAGATACTTTGGATTATCTTTATCAAATTCTGTGTAATTTATGTAAAAATCACTTAATTTCTGAGATTTATTTTCCAGGAAATTTTCATAGAAAATTCCGTTGCGTTTTACATAAACTGGAGTCACATCTATTTTATCAAGAATATTTTCCGGAGCACTTAATGGCACAAATTCATTAAAGCGAAGAACACACAAATCATTAACATCGATGAAGTCCATATTAATATTAATCTGCTGTTTTAATTTAACGTCTTCATTACAATAATTTAATTCCTGAACAAATCTTGTTATTAAGCGCTGAGACTGTTCTGAAATAAGATAGTTTGACTGCATCTGCTGAAGGAAAGAATCTGTCCACTTCTGCTTTTTGTTACAGCCGCAGGATTCACGAATAACTAAATCAGATTCAATAAAACAGTTTTCAGGGATTTGTTCTTTTTTTACAAGACTGATGATATTTTTTAATGCCTGTTCACCAATTTTTTCAAGAGGCTGACGTACAGTTGTAATTGAAGGCATAACAATTCTGCTTTGAGGGATATCATCAAAACCAGTAACGGCGCATTCTTTTTTATTCTTATTGATTCTAAAAAATTTAAGAACACCGATTGCCATGTTATCATTTGCACAAACTACAGCATCAATTTCTTTATCAGGATTTTCTTCAAAAAAACGTTCTGCGGCAAAAGCGGCTCCGCGTTCTGTAAAATAACCGCAGATAATTTCGTAAGACAAATCATTGTAAACAGATTTATATTCTTCAATAATCTGTTTGAACAATCTTTCTCGATTTCTTGCATCAATATTCTGCTTGGTACCGCCAACAAATAAAAAATGACGATATTTATGTTCAAGAATCAGATGTTCAATCATCTGCTTCATAGACTGATCGCTCTGAATTAAAATAGACGGATACCCTTCTATTGGCTGACCTACAGTTAAAACAGGAACATCTCCCCAGACAGACTTTAAATCATCTGCAAGTTTCAGATTATAGGCTTCTGTCATTACACTTGTAAGAATTATGATTCCATCAAGCTGAAAATATTTTTTTCCAGGCAAAGAAGCCGCAAAATTAGAAGGAGTAAAATCAACGTTATCAAGCTGAAAACAAATCAGTTCAACTCCAAGTTTTCTGGCATTCTGTTTAATACTTGTGTAAATAGAAATCTGAAATTCTTCATCAAGAATATTTAAGACCAGTCCAATTCTCATGATTTAATTATACATTTTTTTTTCAAAATGTGATATTATTATTTTTATGGAACATACAGTTATTATTATTGACGATCATCCATTATTCAGCAGAGGACTTTCTCAGTTAATTGAATCACAGAAGATTTACAAGGTCGTAGGAACTTCCAAAGACAGAATGGAAGCATTAAGTCTTTTAAATCAGATTACTCCTGAACTTGCGATTGTAGATTTGAACCTTGGTAACGAAGACGGTCTTGAACTTATTAAAGATATCAGTGCAATTCATCCACATACAAAAGTTCTTGTTCTTTCTATGCATGATGAACGATATTTTGCAGAGCGAGCATTAAAAGCCGGTGCCAACGGATATATTATGAAAGAAGAAGCTGAATCACAGGTAATGAACGCAATTCAAACTGTAATGAGTGGTGAAACTTATCTTAGTGATAACGAAAAGGCACGTATTTCTGGTAAAACAAAATCAAGTGGAAAACAATCTGCAGAACCAACAGATGTTATTTCTACACTTTCAGACCGTCAGTTCCAGATTTTCATTCTGATTGGTAAAGGCCTTGGAACTGTAGAGATTGCAAACAAGTTGAACTTAAGCATTAAAACAATTGATACTCACAAAGAAAATATCAAAATGAAGATGCGCTGTGCAACCTCTACAGAATTACGCCAGATGGCCATTGAATGGACTAATAAGTCTTCTTAAGATTTCTTCCGTAAAGATCTGAAATAAAGGCAAGTTCTTCTGCAACACCTTTTTTCAGATCATTTTTATTCATACGCCATGTCCAGTTAGCACCAGTTGTTGATGGCATATTCATACGACCTTCATTTCCAACCCCTGCAACATCCTGCATTGGAACTACAGCATAATTAGCAGAAGAAGCAATTACAGCCTTAATCAAATTTTTACGCATATCTCCGGATTTAATTGCCGCACGAACTTTTTCTACAGTAAGTTTTTTTCCATAAATATACTGACCAACAATTAATACTTGTTCATCAGAAGCGTTTTCAAGCCAGCCCTGCATTGTATCATTATCGTGAGTACCAGTATAAACAACACAATTACTTGTTTCAAAGTTATGAGGCATAAAATAATTAACCATGCCGTTCTGTCTGATTTCATCTGGACTAAATGCAAACTGAAGAACTTTCATTCCAGGGAAATTACAATCATCTCTTAACTGACGAACTTCATCTGTAATAACACCAAGGTCTTCTGCAATAACAGGAAGGTCTCCCAGCTTCTTTTTAATAGTCTTGAATAAATCAACACCAGGTCCTTTAATCCATTTTCCATTGATTGCAGTTTTTTCACCAAAAGGAACAGACCAGTATGCTTCAAAACCACGGAAATGATCGATTCGTAATACATCTGTAAGTTCAAAAACACGCTTAATTCTGGCAATCCACCATTTATATCCGTCTGCTTTCATTTCATCCCAGTTATAAAGAGGATTTCCCCACAACTGACCGTCTGCACAGAAATAATCTGGTGGAACCCCTGCTACACACAAAGGTCTGCCATTTTCATCAAGCTGGAAGAATTTCTGATTTGACCATACATCAGCACTATCAGGAGCAACAAAGATAGGAATATCACCAATGATTTTAATACCTTTTTCGTTTGCATATTTTTTTAATGAAGTCCACTGTGCATCAAAGAAGAACTGAATTACCTTAAGCACTTCAACTTCTTCTGCATGTTCCTTTTCCCAGTTTTTCAAAGCAGCTGAATCACAAGTTGCATATTCTTTTGGCCAGTAAACATTCCACATGGAAGATTCAGATTTTTCTTCTGCGGCTTTTGCATCATAAAACTGTTTAAGGCTCATAAAAAGAGCAAACATATTCAACCATGAAGCTTTATCTTTACAAAACTGTTTGTAAAGGCCCTTATCTTCTGCAGATGCATTTTTCAAAAAGTATAATGCACAATTTTTTAATACAGGAATTTTCCACCAGACAACAGCACCAAAATCAACATTGCCTTCTTTTTTAATATAATCAGCCGGGCGAACTTCTTTTTTATCTGCCCATCCTTTTTCAACAAGCATATCAAGATCAATTAACAAAGGATTTCCCGCAAAAGTTGAAAAGGACGCATAAGGAGAATCGCCATATCCGGTTGGTCCTAATGGCAAAACCTGCCACAAAGACTGTTTAGACTCTTCAAGCCAGTCAATAAATTTATATGCACTTTTTCCGATTGTTCCAATACCATAGCTTTCTGGTAAAGATGTTGGATGAAGTAAAACACCACTTCTTCTTTCAAATTTCATATGAACCTCATAAAGATAATTTCTTTACACTTTTCTGTCTTATTCTAAAATATCACATAATAAAAATCTTTTCCATTATTCAAATTAAGATGTATAATTAATTATGACTGTAATCTTTTTAACAACCCAGCCAGAAATCTGCCAGATTTTTTCTAACAACCTGCCTTCTCACACAAGTTTTATTTTTACTAACATGGACATTTTTTTTGCCACAATAAAAAATATTACAACTAAGCCAGATTTAGTTCTGATGGATTACACTCTTTATAATCATGAAGTTTACAGCATTTACCATGAGCTTCATCAGGAGCAGATTGATGTACCGGTCATTTTTTATAACGATCCATGTCTTGTTTTAGAAGACAGAGTTGCCCACTGGAATTACATGATTCATATTATGAAGACATCCTACAAAGAAATTGATACAGAACAGTTTGATGACATTTTTCAGACAATTAACGCTCTTGTTACTTCCCCTGAACTTTCGCCATACATAAATCTGATGCAAAAAACAAAACCGCTTCCAGAACATTTATTGATTTCAAAAATTTATACAAAAGATTTCTTAACAAAAGCGGAGATTCCATTAAAGAATATTCGTGATAATCCTTTTATGACAAAAGCGGCCTTTGTTTTGTTTGAGATTTTAATAAATAAATCAAATGAAGAAGTAACTGCACAAGAAATTATTGATGAATACAAAAAATTGAATAAACCTTTAAAAGATGATTCTCTGAAAGTTAATATTTCAAAACTAAGAAGTATTCTGAAAAAAATGAACAGCGATTATTCAATAATAACTACGAATAATGGTTACAAAATAATTAGATATGTTTAATACCTGTGTTAAAAAAAAATAAGGATTCAGAAGAACTTTCATTCAAATCTGAATCCTTTATTTTAGGAAAGTAAATCCTAGCCAAGAACTTTAGAGATACGTTCAAGAACCTTCTTTCTATCAAGAGGTTTTACAATGTAACTCTTAGCTCCAAGCATCAAAGACTTTTTAACAAGTTCTTCTTTTCCAAGAGCACTTACCATTACAACTTTTGCATTTTTATCAAAAGCCATAATCTGTTCAAGAGCAGTAATACCATCCATCTTAGGCATAGTAATATCCATTGTAACTAAATCTACATGTGGACAAAGTTCCTTATATTTTTCTACACCTTCAGCACCATCAATGGCTGTAGCAACTACATCGTAGCCTTCGCTAGCTAAAATCTGGCCAAGCTGTTTTGCAACGAACATAGAATCATCTACAACTAAAACTTTGAAAGAAGTTCCGTCACTTTTTAACCCCTCAGGTGGACGTTCATTGATTGTTGGAAAATCCTGTACAGTTTTCATTTTATTCTCCTTAGATTATGCACGTTCGCGAATAGCAACGTTTACTTCAATCTTACCACAATGTGAAATAAGAGGAACAATCAGAGCTTCAACATTTTCTGTAGTTCCACCCAAAGCAGCAATTTCCATCTTCTGTCCAACAAACAATGTTGGAGGTGTAAGATCGAATTTAAATCCTAATTCATGTAATTTTGTTACAGCCTGTGCTGTAATAAGATTTGCAAGTTCGCTGATAGTTGCTTTTGCCAAGTCATCAAATGAAGGTAATGTTTCACCATTCATTGCTGAAGCTACGTTTAATGCAGTTTCCATAGTCATATCAAAAAGAACACGACCTTCAACGTCTCCAGCAAGACCTACTAATGCAGCAACACCCATAACTGGCATTGCGGTTGATTTCAAATACAAATCGCCGCGTTTTACTTCCGCACCACCAAGAACTTCCTGAAGTACACGGAATGAAGTTTCTACAAACGGGTTAATATATTCTACTCGCATGTTTTTTCCCCTTATTAATCTTTTGTATATGCCGTAATGGCACCAACAGTTTTTTCTCCAAAACCATAATTTGATGGTAATGATTCATTATCACCAACAATTATTATACCATTTCCTTTTAATTTTTCCTGGAAATCGGAAATAATAACATTTTGAGTCTGTGCATCACAACATGATAACACATCTCTAGCAAAAATAATATCCACCATTGGCAAAACATTAGTATTTTTGCAGTCATGATATTCAAACATGATGCTGTCTTTAATGTCTGCATTAAATGTATATTCATTATTTGCTTTTTTAGTTAAGTATGGACCATACCACTGCTGAGATAATTCAGCTGGAACACTCATTAATCCTGCATTCGATACGCTAAGTAAATCAATGTCCTGAGCATAAATCTTAATTTTTGCTTCTGGATATTTATCCTTAAGAATACAAGCTAAAGAATAAGTTTCTACACCTTTTCCACAACCTGGATTCCATACTACAATTTGTTTTGCTGCATTTGGTGGAAGCAACTGTTTTACGGTGTCAGCATATTTTTCTGACCACCATCCACCATTATGAACAGACCAGAAATCCTTTAAGAATTCGTCTGCATCTGCACTACTCTGTAACTGAGTATTACCACCACGCTGATTAGCCCATTCAGCACAACGACGTTTTGTCCAAGTTTCATTTACATCAGTTACATTAAAATTCTTTAAAGAAGCAAGGCTTTCTACAATAAATTTAATATCAATTTCAGAAACAGCAGGTTTTGGTGCAGTTTCTACAGGAGCTGCCGACTGCTGTACAGGAGCCTGAACAGGTTTTTCTGCCTGAACTGGTGCAGACTTTTCAACTGCTGCAGGTTTAGGAGCAACTGGCTGCTGTGCAAACTGTTGTGAAACAGCTGTAATCTTTGGAGCCACACCCTTTTCATCAGCATCATCAGCATTTTCTGCGGCTGCATCTTTCATAGAGAAAATTCTAAGTACATCAAGAAGGACGTACAATCTATTATTGCTTTCAACAACACCATCAATATATTTAATATTAATATCTCCAAATAATGGATGAGGTGGCTGAATAGAGCTTTTCTGAACACCAATTACTTTATCAATCTTATCTACTACAAGACCAAAAATCTGATCATCAATAGAAAGAATAAGAAGATTCTGCATTCTCTTTGTTTCGTCTTTTACAACATCAATATTAAAGAAAATACGAAGATCAAGAATTGGAATAATTTCACCACGAAGGTTATATACACCAAGTACAAATGGAAGTGTATTTGGAACGTATGTAAATTTTCCGGCTTTAGCAATTTCCTTTACATGCATAATATCAATTGCATAATCTTTACCAGAAAGTGTAAAAGTTACCATCTTAAAGTCAATGAATGTTGCGGCTTCTTTTAATTCTTCAGTCTGGCTAAGTACTTTTTCTACTGCTGCATTAATGTTCAACGAATCCATATACTTCCTCCTACTCACCTAACTGTAAAGTCTGCTGTGATAAGATTTCCTGCTGAACACCAAGGTCAAGCAACTGACTTACGTCAATAATCAAAGAAACTGAACCATCACCAAGAATTGAAGCACCGGCAATACCAGGAGAATTTGTAAATTTATCGCGCAAAGGCTTAATTACAACGTCTTCCTCACCAATAAGTGCGTCAACCATAACACCAATCTTCTTTTCCTGAGTACCAACAATTACAATGTAGCATTCATCTGCATTCATTTCATCTTCAATCTGGAAGAGACGTGAAAGACGAAGAACACTGATTACTTCATTACGAACATTCAAGATTTCGTAGTTATCAATATGCTGAATATCATTTACGCTGATACACTGACTTTCAATAACGTTTGCAATTGGGATCGAGTAAATTTCCTGACCAACTCTAACAAGAAGACCCTGAATAATAGCAAGTGTAAGTGGAAGTTTAATTGTAAATGTTGTTCCCTGTCCCTTAGCAGAAGTAATAGAAATATTACCCTTAAGGTTATTAATCATAGTTTTAACAACATCAAGACCTACACCGCGACCAGAAATATTTGAAATCTTGTCTGCAGTAGAGAATCCTGGCTGCATAATTAACTGATATGCATCCTGGTCTGTAATATTTTTTTCTGGATGAATAAGACCACGTTCAATAGCCTTACGTTTTACTTTCTCTACATCAATACCAGCACCATCGTCCTTAATTTCAATAACAATCATGTTACCTTCATTAGAAGCTTTAAGGAGAACAGTACCTGTTTCTGGTTTACCAGCGGCAACACGAACATCTGGAGTTTCAATACCGTGGTCAACAGAGTTACGTACACAGTGCATAATAGGATCAAGAAGATCTTCTACTACTGACTTATCAAGTTCTGTGTCTTCACCTTCAATAACCAGATCAATTTTCTTATTTAAGTCTTTCTGTAAATCGCGAACAACACGAGGGAATCTGCTGAAAATCTGATTGATTGGAACCATTCGGATCTTCATTACGCCTTCCTGCAATTCGCTGGAAATAGTACCTAAATTCTGAGTATATGAACGGAAACGGCCTGTAATACCTTTGATTTCTGCTTCATATTCATCAAATGTATTAATCATTGAACCGTATTCTTCAAGGATATCTTTCTTAACGTCGTTTACAGATTTACCAGCCTTCAATTTAGAAAGATATTCTGGGAAACTATCAAACAACAAGTGCATTCTTTCTCTGAACTGAGACTGCAATGACTGGAAAGTTGACAACTGATTTGTTGTCTGACCAGAAAGCTGGTTGAAAGATGCTTTAATAATAACAGCTTCAGATACAAGATTAAGAAGAGTATCAATTCGTTTTGAATCAACACGCAAAATTGACCCTTGCTGTGCGTGCTGACCAGAACTTTCTTTCTTAGTCTCTGCTTTCTTTTCTTTAGAAGCCGCAACTTCTGCCTGAACAGCAGCGGCTGCATCTTCAACAACTGATTCTGAAACAGGAGCGTTATCTTCAACAACCTGTGCCTGTGGAGCTTGAACTTCTACAGCTTCACTTTCACCGGCAGCATAATTATCATCTGTAATAAGGTGAGCATCAGTAATAAGAGTTACATCACTTAAGAATGCAGCGTCTTCAATATCTGCACCTTCTTCTGAAGAAGAAATATAATAGTAAACATCTTCATAAAACTGATCTTCGTAAAGAGCATCAAAATCTGGAACTGTTTTTAATACATTACCAACAGCTTTAAGAGCAGCAAATACCTGAATGCCACCTACAGTATTCATTGGGTTGCTTTCATCAAATTTAACTGCGATACACCAGAGTTTCATATCTGCTTCACATGCAGACTTCAATTCCATGTATTCAGATTCTGATAAAGGAGGAATCTTCATTCCACTTGCAGGAACTTCAGGAGCAGCCTGCTGAACAGGAGCCTGAGCCTGAGGAATAGGAACAACTTTTGAAACAGGTGCAGCTGGTTTTGCAGCTTTCTTGTCACCTTTTTCTGCAATATATCCTCTGAGTTTCTGAATAAGGCTTGTTATATCTTCATCGTAAACTTCTCCATTCTGACGAGATTCAAGCATTGCTTTAATAACATCAATAGAACTAAGAAGTACATCAACAACATCTTCATCAATTACAAGACGGTCTGATCTGATTTCATCAAGAACATCTTCAACTGTATGAGTAAACTGAGAAAGTTCTGTCATTTCAACAGTAGCAGAACCACCTTTAAGAGTATGTGCAGCTCTGAATATTTCATCGATAGCTTCATGGTTAGTTGGATCATTTTCAATAACTAAAACATTGCTCTCCAACTGTTCAACCTGCTGTTCAGCTTCTGCAAAAAAGTCTTTTAAGAGTTCTTCATTATTTGGGTCAAGATAATCACTCATAACAACTATTATATACCGAAAATGATAGTTTTCAAGTGAAACAGTATATTTTTTTTTCTTTGTAAACTTTTTTTCGTGCTAAAAACAATAAAATGCGTTAAACTCGATTTTACTAATGATTAAGGTTTTTTATGCCGATAATTAATGCGGTGAGGTATGGCTATGAACAGAAAACTTATTCCATTATTAATTACTCTTACATTATTGACAGGAATCAGTACAAATCTTTTTGCAGCATCTTTTTTTGGAGCTAACGTTGGTGGCAGACTGAATTATTCCACAAATACAGAAAGCGAAAAGTATGATCCTGAATTAAAACTGGAAGCTTTTATTGAAAGCCAGTTGAACTACTCTGACAACCTCTGGAGTCACTTTGATTTTTCTATTAAAACAAGCGATTTCTTAAATGTAGGTCTCTTTACAGCAACTGATGCAAAATTCAAGATTGATGAAATTTCTATCATTCATAAATCAAGAATTGAAGCCAGTGCAAATTATTTTAGTGCATATATGGGAACTTACGATCCTGTTGGTTCTGATATTTTCTTCCAGCGCTATTTTGCAACACAGCCAATTGCCTCTAAAGTAACAGAAAGCTGGCTTGGTCAGGCAGGCTCAATCCTCTACCCTCACTTTGGTATTGGTATTTCTGACGTAATCAGATTTTATGAAAAACCACTTGCCCTTGGTATTTACGCTTATGTTAATAATCAGGACGATCATTATTATGTATTCAATGCAGACTTAAGATTTGCCGGTGTTTACAGATATTTCTCTTTTGATATTGCCGGTGGTCTTGGTGTTCCTCTTGCAGACAAATATAGCGGTGAAGATGCAATTGTTGTTATTGAAAAAGTTTACTGGCACGCAGGGACAACATTATTAATTGGTAACAACTACACACAGAGCCTTTACATTCAGGCTGGTATTTTCAATGCATCATTTACAAAAGGGGACTCAAGCATTATTACTTCCCCAGATGACATGTATTTGTTGATTGAACCACGTTTCAAAATCAAAAATACTCATATGAATATTACAGTTTACAGTCTTCCTCAGCAGACTGCAGATCAGTTCCTTTTTATCAATGACACTTTAGGTGCTAATATTAATATTTATAACGATTCAATCTCTTGGGGAAGCAAACGTGTTTCTCTTGGAACAAACTTTGCATTATCTTTCCCAGGCAAAAACTTCCTTGATTTAAAAGATCCAAAAATGTTAATTGCCAGCATGGATAGTTTTAATATTGATATGACTCCTTATATTTCTACAAATTTATTAAGCGGCGAAATTCACTTACAGGCGACTGTTAAATTTATGGAATTCTTTAAGAACAGCTGGTACAACGGTTTGACTATTGATTTAGGATATCGTGCAACACTTTAATTTTACTTTATATTTTTGCGATAAATTATATGACTTTAGATAAACTTGAAACTGGAAAATCTGCCCGAATTTCAAACGTTGGTGGTACTGGTGCATTAAGACAACACTTTCTTGATATGGGTGTGATTCCTGATGCAACTGTTACCTTAATGAAACTGGCTCCTATGGGAGACCCGATGGAACTAAGAGTTCATGAATACGAACTGACTCTTAGAATTGATGATGCAAAAAAAATAGAAATTGAAGAAATTGAACTTTCTGAAAACAATGGAGCATCAGCCAGTCTTAATTCAAAAAAAACAGAGCATCCTGGATTAGGTGAAGGCGGAAAATATCATCTTAAAGAACATGAAAATCCACTTCCAGAAAAACAGAAATTAACATTTGCCTTGGCAGGAAACCAGAACTGTGGAAAAACAACTTTGTTTAATCAGCTTACAGGTTCAAATCAGCATGTAGGAAATTTTCCGGGAGTAACAGTTGATAAAAAAACAGGTGAAATCAAAGGGAATCATAATACAGAAATTACAGATTTGCCTGGAATTTATTCTCTTTCTCCTTATACAAAAGAAGAAATTGTTTCAAGAGAATTTATTTTAAACGAAAAACCAACTTGTATCATTAATATTGTAGATGCTACCAACATAGAAAGAAATCTTTATTTAACACTTCAGCTTATGGAACTTGAAACTCCGGTTGTTCTTGCATTGAATATGATGGATGAAGTGCACAATAACGGCGGTTCTATTTTAATTAATGAAATGGAATCTCTTTTAGGAATTCCAGTTATTCCTATTTCTGCATCAAAAAATCAGGGTATTGAAGAATTAATTAATCACAGTCTCCATATTTCCCAGTATCAGGAAAAACCGGGACGCACTGACTTTTGTGAAAAAGATTCTGAAGATGGTGGTGCAGTTCACCGATGTCTTCATGCAATTATGCATTTGATTTATGATCACGCAGAAGCAGCGAACCTTCCACTTAGATTTGCGGCAAGTAAACTTGTTGAAGGTGATGAACGGATTACTAAAGCACTTAAACTTTCTGCAAATGAACTTGAAATGATTGAACACATCATTATTCAGATGGAACAGGAACGTGGGTTAGACAGAGCTGCTGCAATTGCTGATATGAGATTTAATTTTATCAACAAGCTTTGCAAAGAAACTGTAATCAAACCTAAAGAAAGCAAAGAACACATGCGTTCTACAAAAATAGACAAAATTCTTACTGGAAAATACACTGCAATTCCTTCTTTCATTTTGATAATGGGACTTGTTTTCTATTTGACATTCAATGTTATTGGAAGCTTCCTTCAGTCTCTGCTGGAACTTGGAATTGAAAAACTTTCCGGCATTGTAGATTCTGTATTAACGGCAACTAACGTAAACGCAGGGCTCCACTCTCTGGTGATTGATGGCATTTTTAATGGAGTTGGTGCAGTAGTAAGTTTTGTTCCAATTATTGTTACCCTATTCTTCTTCCTTTCTATTCTGGAAGATTCTGGTTATATGGCTCGTGTTGCCTTTGTAATGGATAAACTTCTTAGAAAAATCGGGTTGTCGGGACGAAGTATTGTTCCTATGCTTATTGGTTTTGGATGTACAGTTCCAGCAGTTATGGCAAGCAGAACTTTGCCTTCTGAAAGAGACAGACGAATGACAATTATGCTGACTCCTTTTATGAGCTGCAGTGCAAAACTTCCAATTTACGGACTTTTTGCAACTACATTCTTTCCCAAATACAGCGGCCTTGTAATGATTGCACTTTATGTAATTGGAATTATTGTTGGAATTATTGCAGCATTAATTTCTAAGAACACCGCATTTAAAGGTGAAGCAGTTCCTTTTGTAATGGAATTACCAAATTACAGAATGCCTGGAGCAAAAAATGTACTTCATCTTTTATGGGACAAAGCAAAGGACTTTTTACAAAGAGCATTTACAGTAATTTTCCTTGCAACAATTATAATCTGGTTCCTTCAGACTTATGATTTCCATTTTAATATTGTACAGGATTCAAAAGACAGTATTCTTGCAGTAATTGCAGGATACATTGCCC
The DNA here is from genome assembly GCA_024402665.1 of Treponema sp. Lineage (GTDB taxonomy): Bacteria > Spirochaetota > Spirochaetia > Treponematales > Treponemataceae > Treponema_D. Next base: position 44,515 of record JAKSTI010000001.1, on the reverse strand, counting down.
CTATTTTCAAACCATTGGGTTTTGGAGACTGGAAGATTTCAACTGCATTAATAACAGGTTTCCTTGCAAAAGAAAGTATTGTTTCTACACTGATTGTTTTATTTAATGGTGAAGCAGGATTAGCAGGAATGCTTTCTGTAGGAACAGCTGCAAGTTTATTAGTTTTCTGTTTGCTTTACACACCTTGTATTGCAGCAATTTCAGCAGTCAAAAGAGAGCTTGGAACAAAGTGGGCTGTTTCAATAGGAATCGGGCAATGCGCCATCGCATGGATTTGCGCACTGCTCACAAAATTGATTTTTTTAATCTGATTTGCTAGTTGATATAACCTTTTTTGCGCATCAAACTAAATACAGAATCTTCTCCAACAAAATGTCCAACACCGGCAAAGATAAATGTTTTTCCGCCCTTCTTAAGGTAATTATTAATTTTCTTTGCCCAGTCTGCATTTCTTTCTTTCAAAAGCTTATTATAAAGAGTTTTCTTTTCACTAGAAAATTTTGAAGTAGCAATATCAGCTTTCAACTGACCAATATAAACTTCTTCAAGAATTGCTTCATTGTGAGAAAGATAAGCATTATAAAGATCGTACAAATCCTGTACAGCATTGTTTTCTTTTAAGCCCATAAGTGCTTCAAGAGTCACTTTTAATTCATTAAGCTGATAGTTAAAACTACCATAATCAATTATATCAAGCTGAGTAGAAAGTTCATCAAGACCTTCCATATGAATTCCGGCTGAATTACAAGTTGAAATCAAAGTAACATCATAACCTTTCTGAGCCTGTAAATCGCATGTAACTAAAAGGAAACTTGAAAGAATCTGATTTGCTACCCAAGGATCAAACATCATAATTGTATTGTACTGTTCAGGTGGCAAAGCAAGAGCAAGAAATTCCAGTTCTTCATCAGTAAGATAATTGGAAAGCTGTTTCTCAGGTTCAGCTCTAAGACTTTTTACCATTTTTGCAGTAAGGTCGCCCTGATAAGCAAGCCATCCTTCTGAAGAAATTTCGCCACAAACTACATCTGCCTGTTTGAATGCATCTGTAATATATGCTGGCATTGGATACAATTTTTCATCACCTACATGAATAGTTCCAAGAATATAAACTGTAGAAGGTTCACCATTGCTGTCAGTTCCGTTGATTTCCCAGAACATAGAATCGCTGCGCTTAGAAACTTCAGGTTTTGAAATACCACTTGTTGAAGCACAAGATACTAAAAGGAATGAAACTAATACAAAAAGAAATGATAATTTTTTCAACATTTTTTATACCACCTTAAATATTTTTATCTAATGCAACTTCATAAAAAGAACAGTTACATTTTCCGCCATTTTTTACCCGATACAAAGCTTTATCTGCCTGCTCTTCCAGAACTGATTCAAATCCTTTATAAGAGAAAGCAACACCAACACTTAACGAAATTGATGGCAATCCATCTGAAACATTCTGCAGCACTTTATTAAGTGAAGAGATTTTAGACTGAATAATATCTTCTGGGGATGGTCCAAATTTTGTCATGATAACAGAAAATTCGTCTCCACCAATTCTTGCAACATAGTCAGTATTACGGAATTTTTCTTTAAGCAGATTTGCAATTTTTTTAAGAACCGCATCACCAGTTCCGTGACCGTAAGTGTCATTAATTTTTTTAAATGAATCAACATCAATAAGAAGATAAGCAACAGGTTCAAGAGATTCTGAAAGGATTTTCTTAATCTGATTAAAACCTTCTCTGTTAATAAGATCTGTCAAAGGATCGTGTTCAGCTTTATGCTTCAATATAGATGCCTTAATTTCATTTTTTTCAAGAAGGGAGTTATATGTTCTTGCAATGTAACGAGTTTCGTAAGCACCTTCAACATTAATTCTGGTTCCTTTTTCAATATTTTTAACCTGATTATGAAGAGGTCTTAAAACCATAAATGTTATGAACAGGAAGAGGAAAATACTTAAAACAAGAAGTGAAAGCAATTCAATACGTTCAAAAGTAAACAGTCGGTTTACATCGGCATCATGTTTGTTCTGATATTTTAAATAATCAGAAACAAGAATGCTTAATGAAGTAGATGTATATGTATTGATTCTTGATTTAGATGCAAGATAAGTTGAATCAAAAAGAATTGACTGGGCTTTTCGTAATTTTTCCTGCTGTGATAATGGAATGTCTTCTGGATTTAATTCAATTGTCTGAAGATCTGCAGGAATTGAATCTTTAGGAAGCTGCAATGCTTCACAAATAAGTTTCATTGAATAGCAGTCTATTTCCTTAAGATAGTTTGATTCACGTAAGGCCATATTAAGATTAACATCCGGAGCATCTCCTAAATGAGTCATTTCAAGAATCATAAGAGATTTTTCACGCTGCTGAAGATTGTTTACTTCTTCAAAATAATTGTTCATGAAATTTAAATCATAATTTACAGAAAAAAGACGAACCTGATTTGTAAGAAAATCTGTAGCGTTTCGGAATTCGTTGATTGCTTTTGAAGATTCAGAATAATCAATTACAGAAGAAATTAAATCGTCATATTTATTTTTTGTTACGATAGATGAAAGAAAAACGAAGAAGCAAAGAAAACCAGTCAGAACCATAAGAACGGTATTAACCCATTTAATCTTAATACCTGGTCTGCTTTTAATGTCAGACTTATTGTCTGTTGAATCCATATCCCACCCCGGATTTAACAATTTTTATTATATTTTACCATTCTAATATTTATAAGAATTTCATTCAAGAAAAAAACGTGCATCTGCAAGAGAATTAAGTATTTTTCCAGTAATTTCAAAAGCTTCTGGAGTTAAACTGCGGATATCATCAAGAGGAGTATGAAGCAGATTCCAGGTTGTAATTTCCTGAGATGAAATCTCTTTAGAAGGCAGCATGCTTATGGCACAGGCAGGAATCCCATTTAAAATAAATCCAGCATTATCGCTGTAGTTGGCTTTTACTTTAAACCACTTTCCACCGCTTCCCTCACTGATTATTTTTATTGCTCTTTTTTCAAGTTCGTTGAATCTGGAAATAAAAGCAGAAGACATTCCCTGAGGTAAATCTATCTGACAGATTACAGGAACATTTCCCCTGCCCATACAGTCAAAAACAAAAACATCATCATTTTTTATTCCAAGTTTACTGAACAATTTTGCAAGACCAAACGCTCCCTGCTGGCTTACATCACCTTCACCAAGTTCCTCTCCATCAGTAAAAATCAATCTTATATTATGAAAATCCTGTCTTTGAATTAATTTTCGCGCCCATTCCATCATACAAAAAACAGCAGCAGAATTATCGTTAGCACCAGGGCTTCCGGGAAAGCGGTCATAATGGGCAATTACAGTTTTAATTCTGAACATAGGATTATACTGACGCAGGGGAAATTTTACATAAATATGATTTTTTCCTTCAACAGGAATTACGGGACATTCAATTCCAGAATTCAAAAGATAATTGCGGATAAAAGAGAGCCTGTCGCAATCTGAAGAAATAAACTTTTTAAAATCCTCTGGAATGATATACATACTGTAAGTATATTCTAACTCTAATTGAATTTATAGTAGATTTTCATTAAAATATTACAAAATTGAATTATTAATGAGGAAATAACATGGCTACACCATTAGAAAACTACCTTGCCTCTTGCAACGGAAAACCTTCTGCTGCAATGTGTGCTTATGTTGCAAATCTTCAGCAGGTTGCTGCTGTAGGTCCTGATATCGCTGCTTCAATCGTAAACGAAATTGACAATCAGCGCAGTCATCTTAAATTAGTTGCTTCTGAAAACTATTGTTCATTAAACGTTCAGGCAGCTATGGGAAACCTTCTTACAGATAAATATGCAGAAGGATATCCTGAACACCGCTACTATGGTGGATGTGTAAATATCGACGCTGTAGAAAATGTTGCAGCTCGTGAAGCAGAAGCTCTTTTTGGTGCAGACTATGCATATGTTCAGCCACACTCTGGTGCAGATACAAACTTGGTTGCTTACTGGGCAATTCTTTCTGCAAAGGTTGAAACTCCAACTTTGGAAGAACTTGGCGTAAAATCTTTGAACGACCTTACTGACGAACAGTTTGCAGAACTCCGTGTAAAATTTGGAAATCAGAAACTTATGGGTCTTGACTACTCTTGTGGTGGTCACCTTACACACGGTTACAAAATGAACGTTTCTGCCCGCATGTTTGAAAGCCATCCTTACGGTGTGGATAAAGAAACAGGTCTTTTGGACTACGATGCAATTGAAAAACAGGCTATGGAAGTAAAACCTCTCATTCTTTTGACAGGTTTCTCTGCATATCCAAGAAAAATCAACTTCAAACGTTTCCGCGAAATTGCAGACAAATGTGGAGCAGTATTAATGGTAGATATGGCACACTTTGCAGGTCTTGTTGCTGGTAAAGTATTCACTGGCGACTACGATCCAGTAAAATGGGCAGATATCGTAACTACAACTACACACAAAACTTTGCGCGGTCCTCGTGGTGCTATGATTCTTTGTAAGAAAGAATTTGCTGACTACGTAAACAAAGGTTGTCCAATGGTACTTGGTGGTCCACTTGGTCACATTATGGCAGCAAAAGCAATTGCATTCAAAGAAGCACGCACTCCAGCTTACCAGGCATGGGCAGCTCAGGTTGTAAAAAATGCAGCAGCTTTGGCAGAAGGATGTAAATCACACGGTATTCCACTCCAGACTGGCGGAACAGACAACCACCTTATGCTTTGTGATGTAACTTGCTACGGACTTACAGGTAAACAGGCAGAAGCAGCTTTGTTCGCTTGTGGTGTTACAGCAAATGCAAACGCTCTTCCATATGACAAAAACGGTGCTTGGTGGACTTCTGGTATTCGTATTGGTACTCCAGGTCTTACAACTCTTGGTATGAACGAAGCAGACATGAAAGAAGTTGCTGATATCATTGACTTTGTACTTAAAGGAACAAAACCTGGTCTTACAAAAGAAGGAAAACCAGCAAAAGGTAAAATTGACCTTGATCCAAAAGTTCAGGAAGAAGCAAAAGCTCGCGTAAACAAATTATTGGCAGCTCACGTTCTTTACCCAGAATTGGATTTGGACTTCTTGAAAAAAGAATTTGTAAAATAATAAAAACTAATATTATTTGAAAATAGCAGCCTGTAAATTTTAAGTAAAAAGTTTACAGGCTGTTTTATTTTTAACTAAATTATAGTAAAATTAAGTTATGTTAAAGAAAAAGGTAAGATTATCTGATATTGCAGAACAGTTGAATGTAAGTACAGTTACTGTTTCAAAGGCTTTGGCTAACAAAGAAGGGGTTGGCAACGATTTAAGAAAAAAGATTAAAATGCTGGCCGACCAGATGGGATATTCCCAGAAAAAAACAGCCCAGGACGACACCCCTGCAATTACAGGAAATATTGGTATTTTAATCCCTTCCCGCTTTTTTAACACAAACGGCTCATACTACTGGCTTATATTCAACAGTCTTTCTAAAGAATTATTAAAACGAAATTATTATTCAATAATGGAACTGCTTAGCGATCAGGATGAAGAAAATCTTACAATTCCAAGAATGCTGCAGGATAACAAAATTGACGGAATGATTATTCTTGGACAGGTAGACAGCGACTACATAGAAGCAATCAATACTAATTACGAAAATATTATTCTTGTTGATTTTTACACAAACAACACAAGTTTTGACAGCGTCTCTACAGATAATTTCTACTGCAGCTACATTATGACAAAATATGTGATTTCCCAGGGACACAAGAAAATTAGATTTGTAGGAAACTTTAATTCAACAACATCTGAACGTGATAAATTTATGGGGTTCCAGAAAGCAATGATGGAACATAATATTCCCTGCGATGTAAAAGAAATAATTAACGACAGAAACAGTGATGATTCATATATAAATATTGTTTTACCAGAAAATTTCCAGATGCCAACTGCATTTATTTGCTGTAGTGACGATTCAGCGGCAACTTTAATTTCACTGCTGGAACAAAAAGGATACAAAGTACCAGATGATGTTTCTGTTACAGGTTTTGATAATCATCTTGCAAATCCACAGGGGACAGTCCCTCTTACAACAATAGCAATCAGTCCGGAAGATACAGCAAATGCGGCGGCCGACTTAATAATCAAAAAAATAACAGGACAAAGTTATATTAAAGGCCGCCACACTGTAGGTGGAAGTTTAGTTGTCAGAAATTCTCTTCGCAAGATTTAATAAACTTTCAGCAGCAAGACGGTGAGTTTTAGGACCAGGATGACCCCGTGACCCTTTATCTTCAGAAATTTGTTCAACATCTTCCATAGCAGCAACTTCAAGAAGATGAACTTTTGTGTCTCCGCTGGAATTTTTATAATTTGAAATCCCCTTTTCAAGAAGAGCGGGAATCTGATCAAGTTTAAGCATCCCGTACATCCAGATAATCTGAGCAGACGGATTTGATTTTCTAACAGTTCCAAGGAAACTTTCTACAGTCTGAACAAATAACTTTTTTGCACCATCTTTATCTTCAAGAACAGAAAGTCCAGAATTATCGTTCGTACCAAGATTGATGATTACAAAATCATTTTTAGTTTTAGAAAAATCCCACTTATCACAAGAACCAAGTTTTTTATGAAAGTCGTCAGTATACAAACTGCAAACTTCATTATAATAATCAGGAATATTATTATTAAAGTTGCCGTCGTATGACCATTTTAATCCCCATCCGCACTGAGAAATCACACTTAAATTACCATCCATTGCTTTTGCAAACTGAACAGCATAAGTTTTATGAGCAGACATCCACATAGAAATCCAGTCCATTTCATCAGGATTGCCATTAAGTCCTTCACCAGTAGAAATACTATCGCCAATTACTTCAATATTATATTTGCGTGGTTTTAATTCACAAAATGTTCCGGAATCAGAAAGTTTCAGTTGATGAATAAAAAGAGCATGTTTTTCATCGCCAGGCATAGGCTGAGTATCTTTCATAATTGTAACAAGATGTTCAACTTCAGGATTCAGATTCTGAGCAACACAATACCACTGACCTTCTTTGGAAGGGATGAATCTTGAAACAGGGTAACCGTTAATGCTAACACTTACCCATGGAGTAAGACCGTTGTAATCACAGGAAATAAAAGCCCAGACTTCTGCAGATTTAACATTAACTTCAAGGGCAGATGCGGCCCAGAACAAAGAAAGGGCTTTATCATCAGTAAAAGTGTTGCGACCTAAAATTCTTTTTTCATTAATTTCAGCGACAGTAAAAGTTTTCATATATTATTTTTTTTCCAAATCTTTGCAGGCTTTATAGAAATCTGGGAAAGAACGTTCCAAAATTAAAGGACGACCATTGCTGTCAACAAAGCAGTGAGAACTTGTTGCAGTAAAAACTACATCACCATTACAAGTCATAGTATATTCGAGACAAAGTTTTACAGCAGTACATTTCTGAACAGCAACTTCAACTTCAATTACATCAGCAAAAGTTGTAGTTTTTTTATAATCACAGGAAATAGAAACTACAGGAGAAACAATTCCATTTGCTTCCATTTTGTCATAACCCCATCCAATCTGTTCAAGATAATCAACACGGGCTTCTTCCATAAAGCGGACGTAATTAGAGTGATGAGTAACACCCATTTTGTCAGTTTCATAATAATTTACTTTGTGTACATATTTTTTCATTTTGATTTCCTACACTATCAACATTGATTTCATTTAAAACTAACATTTTTTAGCACCTGTGACAACATTTTATTTTGAAAAAAAAATAAAATCACTTATAATTAAAAGTCTAAAAATAATTATATAAATAAAAGAGATTTACAATGATTAAATTCAATTCTGAAACAGGCATTTTCACACTGGAAACATCAAATTCTACTTATTCAATTGCAATTTGCAAAGGCTATGTTGGCCACGCATATTATGGAAAAAAAATTGGTGATGACGACATAAAATATCTTACAAGATGGAACGATTATTATGGCGCCAATACTGTTGTGAACAGAGAAAAACTTACTTTTATGGATTTTTTCCCAAATGAATATCCTACAGAAGATGTTGGTGACTTTAGAAATGCGGCGCTGGCTGTAACAACAGAAGAAGGACATAACGGAATTGAATTAAAATATGTTGATTACAAAATTCTTGAGGGGACAGACCCCTTGAATCAGGAAGTAATTGATTACGGAAAAAATGCTGGTGGTTCAAAAGAAAAAACTAACTTCATAATTCCAGCTGTTTTTGCTGAAAAAAAAGATTGTCAGACACTTCAGATTCGCACAAGAGATGAAGTTTTGAAGATTGACGTAATTTTAAATTACACTGTTTTTATTGATTGTGATGCAATTGTCCGCAGTTCAAAAATTATTAATAATTCAGACAAACCTGTTTATCTTAAGAAAGCACTTTCTGCTTCTTTTGATATGGATAATTCAGATTTTGATATTATCACTCTCCACGGAACATGGGCCAGAGAACGCCATATAAACAGAAGACCACTTACACCAGGCATGCAGGGAGTTTCAAGCAACAGAGGCATTTCCAGCCACCAGGAACATCCTTTTATTGCAATTGCAGGTAAGAACGCAGATGAATCAAATGGCGATGTATACGGAATGAATTTCATTTACAGCGGCAACTTTGAAGCATATGCACAGGTAAATCAGTTTAATTCTGTACGCACAAGAATTGGAATTAACAGTGATACTTTCTGCTGGAAATTATTGCCGGAAGAAACTTTTTCTACACCACAAGCAGTTCTTGTTTATTCAAGCACTGGATTTAATGGAATGAGTCATGCTTTCCACGATTTGTATAGGGAACATTTAATACGAAGTCCTTATAAAAAACAGATGCGACCAATCCTTATAAATAACTGGGAAGCTACCTATTTTGATTTTGATGCAGATAAATTAATTTCCATTGCAAAGGAAGCAAAAAATCGCGGAATTGAAATGCTTGTAATGGATGACGGATGGTTTGGACACAGAAGTTCCGATGATTCAAGTCTTGGAGACTGGATTGTAAATGAAAATAAATTGAAAGGCGGATTGAACCATCTTGTTTCAGAAGTGAATAAAATCGGATTAAAATTCGGTATATGGTTTGAACCAGAAATGGTTAGTCCAGACAGTGATTTGTATCGTGAACATCCAGACTGGGCAATTCAGATTCCTGGCAGAGAACCGGGACTTGCAAGACAGCAGCTTGTACTTGATATTACAAGAAAAGAAGTAAGAGATTACGTGTACCAGAGCGTTGCAAAAATCCTTCGCAGTGCAAACATAGAATATGTAAAATGGGACATGAACAGACCAATCAGTGATATTGGAAGTAAAAATCTTACAGCAGATACAATGGGTGAATTCAGTCATCGTTATGTACTTGCGCTTTATGAAATGCAGAATAGACTTATAACAGACTTCCCTAACCTGCTTTTAGAAAACTGTTCAAGCGGAGGTGCTAGATTTGATCCTGGAATGTTCTTCTTTAGTCCACAAATCTGGTGCAGTGATGATACAGATGCTATTGAAAGACTTTCTATTCAGGAAGGAACCGCTTTGATGTATCCGCTGTCTACAATCGGGGCCCATGTAAGTGTTTGTCCTAACCATTTGATTGGAAGAAATACACCTTTACGAACAAGAGGATATGTAGCATTAAGCGGAACTTTTGGATACGAACTTGATATAACAAAACTTTCTGATGAAGATAAAAATGCAATTCCTGCTCAGATTGCGTTGTACAAAAAATTCAGTGATTTAGTTAGAAACGGTGACTACTGGAGAATTGCTTCATATCAAAAAAATAATGAATACGACTGCTGGATGTCTGTAAGTAAAGACAAGAAAAAAGCGATTGTGACTTTTGTTCAGGTGCTGAATCATCCTAATATGAAAAGCATTATGATTAAATTAAATGGATTAGATGAAAACAAGAAATATAAAATATCTTACCCTGATGAAGACCAGAAAGAATTTCCAGAAATGATTTTAAGTGGAAGTACTTTAATGAATGCAGGGCTTTGCATGAAAAGACCATGGGGAGATTTCCAGTCAAGAATTGTTTATATTGAAGATTCTTCTTTATAAACTTCCTGAGCCTGTTTAATCTGCTTGTAAGAAAAACCAGACTGCATCATAGCGGCAATAAGTTTATCATCAGACTTTCCTCGTTTAATGAATTTTTTTAAGGCGGCAACTGCAGTTTCAATTTCATCAACAGAAGAAAAATGATCTTCAACAGCTGCAGTGCTTATTTCTTTTGAAATTCCACGACTTATAAGTTCATTAATCAATTTAGTTTTCCCTTCATGATGATTCAAACAGCGGCTATGAATCCAGGCACGGGCAAATCGTTCATCACTAAGATAATTAACAGATTCAAGATAACAAAGAGCCATCTCTATGTATTTTTTTTCAAAACCCTTATCTCGTAGTTTTTGTGCCAGTTTAAAGTGACACTGCTCTGCCCTTGCAAGATAAGTGATTGCTTTTAATTCAACAGCGGCGGCAAGTCCAGCATCTAAAAGTTCATTAGTCTGTTCATCATCAAATTCTGCGCCTGAATAAATTGAATCGTAATCAACATTTACCAGATATTGTTTTCTAAGATAAAAAGAGGCGCCTTCTTCTGGGGTGATGCGGCACATACCGGGGAGGGATAATTCGACTATCTGTTTTATGAGCATATTTTAAAGATAAGGGAAAAGGGAGAGGTTTGGCAAGTGAATTTTTTATAAATATCTATTTACTGGTAAATAATTTTTTTATAAAAATACTACCAGTCAGCCAACAACTGTCAAAACCGCTAGCTAGCGTCGCTACACGCGTAAGCCGGCAAGGAAACTATCTTTCCGGCTTACGCGTGTTTTTGACAGCCGTTGTCTTCCTTACCGTATTTTTATAAACAATATTTTTTTGAACAGTATATAGTATTTTATTTTATTTTAAATAAATACAAAAAAAAACGCGGCTGATTTTTGAATCAGTCGCGTTTGTAATTGAAAGAGCAAGTTTTAGGCAACTTGTTCCAAAAACGAAAAACTAACGTTTAGAGAACTGGAAGCGTCTACGAGCACCTTTCTGACCGTACTTCTTACGTTCAACCATACGTGAATCACGAGTAAGGTATCCGTTAGCTTTAAGAGATGTACGAGCATCTGGATCAATCTGAACTAATGCACGTGAAATACCATGCAAACAAGCTGCAGCCTGACCATTCATACCGCCACCCTGTACGTTGATTACGATATCATATTTGTTACCCATTGAAGTAACTAATAAAGGCTGATTTACAACCTGTACCTGTTCTGCAGTAACAAAGTATTCTTTAACATCTTTACCGTTAACTACGATTTTACCTGAACCATCGCGAACAAAAACGCGAGCTACAGCAGTCTTTCTTCTACCAGTTCCAATAGCAATATTCTTTACCATCTTTCTCTACACTCCAAAATTAAAGTTCGATTGGCTGAGGATTCTGAGCAGCATGTGGATGTTCAGCACCAGCGTAAATCTTAACGTTATCCATCATCTTGCGACCAAGACGACCATTAGGAAGCATACCTTCAACAGCAATTTTCATTGGATCTGTTGGGTGTTTTTCAAGTAATTTTTCATAAGTCTGAGCGCGAAGACCACCTACGAAACCTGTGTGGTGATAGTAAATCTTCTTCTGTTCTTTACCGCCAGTTACGACAGCTTTGTCAGCATTGATGATTACTACGAAGTCTCCCATCAACTGATTTTTTGTAAAAGTAGCTTTGTTTTTACCACGAGCAATGTAAGCAGCTTTAGCAGCAACACGTCCCATTGGTTTTCCGGCTGCATCAATAATGTACCATTTGCGAGCCTGTTCGTATTCTTTAACGAAAATAGTTTCCATGATAATACCTTAAATATTAAAAAAGTTTATCTGCAACAAAAGAATCTTGCATCTGATTCAGTTGTGCCAAGGATTAAAGATGAGCAGTCTAAAATCCTTTAACGGGTATAATATAATAACAAAAACCAGGACCTTATGTCAAGGTATTAGAAAGAGTTATGCGTTTTCTTCTGCAGAATCTTTCTTTGATTCTTTCTTGTCTTTCATATCAGCAGCGCCAATAAACAAACAGATAACTCCAATAAATCCTGCAAGAACTGGTGCGCATCCCTTTAAGAAAGCAATAACTTCTGGTCCCCATGCTAAAGGTCCCATTGGCAAACATGCAAATACAGTAAAAGCAATAAAAACAATACCAAGAATAATCGAAATCATAAAAAAACCTCTAATAAGATAGAATAATTAATTATAACGTTAAAGAAAGCTTTTGCATAGTAAAAATCAATTTGCTACCATAAGATTTCCGGAAGTATCAGTTGTCCAGTCTGCCCAGCCATTATTATGTGCATTATCTATAAGCAAAGAAAGAACATCACCTTCAAGGTCCTGCCCTGCAACAAGAACATAAGTATTTCCTGATTTTTCGATTGAGTAGCAGTTTGAGTATGTAGAATAAATTGAAATTACATTCAGTGAAGACTGAACCACATAAAATAAGTTATCAAATTGTTTACCAGATAAATCATCGCAAATTCCAATAATACTTCCACTTGTTTCACTTGTATTGATTTCTCCAATGTTTACACAGTTTGAGATTATAGCAGGATGTAAATTAGCTAAGTTACCAACAATACCTCCTGCTCCAGTACTAGAAACAGAAATTTTTCCCTGATTACTGCAATTCAAAATTGAGAATTCATGAGGTGCATATCCAATAATTCCTCCTGCCGATTTTCTACAAGAAATATTCCCAAAATTATTACAATTCTTTATTACAAAATTATTTTCAGCATCTGTAGTAGTCCAATTTTCAAATTTTCCAACTATGCCACCATAGTTTTCACCACTAGAAGAAGTATCTGTTATATAAACATAGGAATTACAGTTTTCAATTACTAATTTTTCATTATCAGATACAGTTGCTCTTCCTATAATACCACCAACATTACTCTTTCCAGCAACAGTGTAATTCCCTATTATTGTTAAATTTCTGATTTCTGCATTCTGAACAAATCCAAAAAATCCATAGCAATCAGTGTCTCCTGTAGTATCAAGACCATTAATTGTGATAGTACAACCATTACCATCGAAAATTCCTCTAAATCCATTATTTACATTATTTCCATTTGTTGCCCCTATAGGTTTCCAGTTTGATACGGTTATATCTTCTGTAAGTACAATGAATGTAACTCCACTTAAAGAATTTCCGTTATTAAGCATAGTATTTATATATACTAAATCACTCTGACTTCCAACAGCACATTTTTGCCCTGATGAAGGTACAGTTTCTGAATTATAAACTGTTGGATCTGTATATAAAGTATTGGCGTAAATAACATTAGTTTTTTCTTCAATAAAGCTTCCAAAATTTCCTGAGTATACAGGATAAGCATTGTAAGAACCATTCCATTTGTTATAATCTGATTGACTGTCTGCATGAGTATTTAATGAAGATTTAAGGTCATCCAAATTTGATTTCCCTGCTTCAGATACATTTGAATAAACAAATTTATGGATTTCACTGTTTGATGGATTTGCAGCAGCACCATATACAGTATTATTTTTGCAAGTATTGTCTTCATACCATACGTTAGAAGCTGTTAGTCCTATTCCACAAACTGAACCATAGAATGAAGGATTTCCACCATTCACTTTAACTATACCAGCATTAAAACTATTTTTTAAGGTTAGGCCAGAACCATTACCAACAAGACCACCTACTCCATCATCTCCAGTAATATCACCAAAATTGGCACTATTAAGTACAAATATTGAAGAAACAGTTCCAACAATACCACCAACACCCTGGCCAGTTCCTTTTATAGAACCATAATTAATACAATTGGAAATAACACTATTATATACAGCACAGTTTCCAATAATTCCACCTACAGTTTTGGATCCTGATATTTCCGCATAATTGAAACAATTATCAATAATAACTATTTTATCTGCTGTACCAATAATTCCCCCAACGTTATCGTTTCCTTGAACTGTTCCTTTAACACTAAGATTTTTTATTACAGTTTGACCATTAGAATTATCTCCTATACTGGAAATTAATCCTGCTGAATCAACTTCAGAAGTCACAGAAACATTCAAACCTGAGATTGTTTTTCCGTTTCCATCAAATACTCCTTTAAAACCGTTAATTGGAGTCCATTGACCTGTGAGTTCTATATTTCCTGCAAGTTTAATTTCAGTAGACACATCAGTTCCTGACGGAGGATTGCTATTCCAAGCTTCTGCAAATTTCTTTAATCCAGTTTCTGAAGAAACAATGTATTTACCATCTTTAGCAATTGTCAAAGTGCCAGAAAAATCATCAAGACTTGTATAATCCGAATCTCCAGGAACACCAGGCGTTGAAGAAACGTCGGCGATGAGGCGGATGGAAGCTAATCCAGATGAGTTTATATTGGATAGTTCTTGTCCTGAACATAAAATACCCGACATTAAGGAAATTGCGTAACCATCTTGAAGCCAAATCCAATACTCATTATTATCATTTTCTTTAAATCCCATTGCAATAGTAATACCTTCCTGAACAGTTGGAAGGCGCCAAACTAATCCAGATGAAGCAGTTCTGACATTTGCGGCATTTATACAACTGTTTATTTTGCTTTGGGTCAATTCTGAATAACTAACATTGTTAGTAGTATCTCCTGGTTTTTGAATAATAGAAACAACGTCACCATCTTCATTAACAATAGCAATATGACCTAAAGTTGATGACTCATAATTATTTCCCAAAATATCATATTTAGAGTCGCAGACAACTTCCCATTCGTAAGGGGTAGAAAACTTAGTAAAATCATTTTTTAATGTAAGACGTAATCCATTTATACCTTGTTTAAAGAAAAAATAAAATGAATCACCTGAAAATAAACTTGCTTCCCATTGAGATGATCCCGGCTCTTTTTCTTCCCAGTTCCAACAATTACTATATAAATCATCATAATGATCAAAAACACCCATTCCAGTAATTAATGGACAAAAGAACTTTTCTGCATATCCAGTATCAGTATCAATTAATTCTGTTCCCACATAAATTGTTGATGGCATGCTGGCGGTTACCTGGGGAGTTGGGATGGATCCGGTAATTTCGCCATTAGAATTAATTTGAAAAGTGCCTGGGAAATGGACCCCAGTATATCCACAAATTTCAAAATTGGTGTTGTAATCATATGAAAGGCTTGGATTTTTTGAAATTACAGGATAAAGTTCAGATGAATCAGGATCCATAGAACAAGTCAAATAAAATTTATTTGGTGTTTCTGCAGAAAAATTGCTTTCAAGATAAATTAATCCATTTCCAGATTTATAAGTATATCCTTCAATTACAGGTTTTCCAGAAAATATAATATTGTTTTCTGAATTTGAATAAATGGCACTTCCACAATACGCTTCACAGTTTTTAATCTTACAACTGTTTAATATAAGTTTTCCGCCATTTCCAATGTGAACAGCACCACCATTACCTTTTATGTCATAATAAGAATTCGGAGAATCAATATTATTGAACCCAGATATTGTTAAATTTTCACCTAATTCAAGAGTTGCATTAGATTCTACATAAAAGGCACAGGCATCTGGTCCACCCTGGCTGATTTTTCCTGGCTTGGTGGAACTTAAACCTTTTATAGTAAGCTTTTTATTTTTAATTGGGAAATAAAAACTGTCTAAGTTTGAAGAATTATATTTATAGATTTCAGAAATATCACCACTAACAAATACCTGATGCTCTGTTTCAGCAATTTCTGAATCTATAGTGTAAAATAATCCTAATGCTGTATTGAGAGAACTATATGGTTCATATCTTGAACCATCATTTTCCTGATCAGTGATGATAGTAGCACTTACATCTACATAGGCATTTTTATGAGCGTCCCTGATTTGTGTATTAGTTACAGAAAAACTTCCCTCAGCTGTAATGTATTGTGAATCAGCATTGTTAATCCATTTGGAAGTTTCTTTTCCTGATAAAACTACAATTTCTTCTTCTGGAATTACATAAAGACAATATGAAGAACCAGGAACATAATTATAAAATCTGAAAGTTACTTTATAAACGCCTGAAGGAATACCTGAAGTCCCCCAGCTATCATCACCATTCATATCAAAAATAAAGGAAGAAGAAAGCATTGTTTTTGTATGACTACCCCCACCTAAATCTATCCATGTTGCTTCAATATAATTAATTAAACTGTCAGATTCAAAACTAAAAGGTAAATTTACTGTACCAGTACCAGTTGCTGATTGTGCAAGATGAAGGGATATGTTTATAGTTTGATCAGTATCATTCCCGTTACTAGAAGATTCAAAACTATTCATGGTAATTACAGAACTGCCTTCAACAAGGATATTTCCCAAATCATCAGAGCCTATAGCGTGGATTTTCCAAACAGCATCTGGAAGTTCAATTTCAAAAGTCATTGTTGATGAATTAAATTTATCATCTGGTACATCAACTCTAGTAGAAGTATCTTCTGTGCCATTTAATGAATCGTATTTGCATGCATAAATTTCATATTGAAGATCATTTATTGTTACTTCAGGAATTGCATTACGGGCAGAAGAATTTTGTGATGGCTGAAGATTTTCAAAATCTGCAGGGGCAGCGCCAGAAAATTTATCTGTTAAAAAACCTTTTATAACTGTACAAGTTGATGTTTCCTGATTACCGTGAGGTTTAACATCTAATGAATGCTCACATGAAATAAAAAGAGAAGTTAGAAAAAATATACAAAATAAAAAATTAGATTTTCTCATATTTGTCTCCTGCATTATTCTTGTATTATGATTGGGAAAGATCCATGTACTGTATAAGAATCAGGTAGAACTGCTTCAATCTTAAGGACGAATGCATCTCCAGAAACTACATCTGAAGGAAGTGTAATTGTATTATTCATAGTAACAACAGGAACCTGAGTTGCACCAGAGAATAATTTTATAGTCCATGATGAAACATCAACTGGTGTTGAACTGCTTCCCTTATATAAATTAAATGTAACCGAAGAACCAGGTTTAAGGTCTGAAACCATCTTTATCTTATATTCTCCATCTTCAAAAGTAAGTCCTGGAGTGATTGGTTCATCATCTTTTTCCATATAGATTCCTGCAGCGCTTCCAGAAGTTTCTGCTTTTAAGTGATAGCCAGTGTTAGTCAATTCAAAGAATGAAATATCTGTTGAACCAGAAACAAGTTTTTTAGGTGTTGCATCAGATAGAGTAAGTTTAATTATATTAGTGCCAGTCAAATTAGAGACATTTAAAGGATAGTTAGAGCTGTTTGTAAAGTAGACATTACAAGCTGTTGGATTTCCAGAAAGATAAACATTGGCATTAGTAAAATATATATCTCTAGCAACAGAACCACTGACACCAGACCTACACTGATTATATTGGAAGCTACAATTAATGAATGAAAAATAAGCACCTGCATATACCTGAACTGCTCCACCACTAGAAGAGTCAGCTATACATTTATTGTCCTTAAATTGCACACCTTTAATATATGATTTTGTACTGAAGCCGCTTTCTGGAGTACCTTTTTCAGTATTAACAGTAACAGCTGTAGCATTTGAGGAACTTGTATTATTATAGCAGTTTTGTATATACCCATCAGTTAATTGAATAACTGGTCTATTACCACTTGAAGTATCTGTGTAAATTGCAGCAGAACCTGTTTTTGCATATGCAAATTGAATTGAAAAATCTGATAAAATCAAAGATGCTTTACCATAAGTTCTGATTGCTGCTCCAGAAGTTGATGAACTTGCACCACTATCTGTTTTATTATAGCACTTAACGAATTTTACATTTGATAAAATTGCAATTCCACTTACAGACAGATACTCTTGATTAGTTGCAGTAAAACCAGAATTCAAAGATCCTGTTGTATTACTAAAAGGTGAATTTCCTTCGAAAGTAATATGATCTGCCATTAATGTCTTGCCTGCAGGAATATTAATAACACTTCCAGAAGTTAATGAATCATCCCTCCAGATTTTTTGCGAACTGTATCCGTTTAAAGACCAGCCATCTTTATCTGCATCGCTTACGGTATAGGTGTCTTTTATATAAATACCAGTTCCTGTATCTGTTGCATCTTTATTTAACAGATAAATTGCCCTCTTCATAGTTTTGACAGGGGAATCACTAGTACCAGGGTTCAAATCATCACCAGAAGAAGAAACATAAACCTTTGTATTTGGTTCCCAGACTGGAGTTAACGTAATATTTTCCTGCACATTTTGTAATACAGAAATATCAGTACCGTCTTTTTGCCAGCCTTTAAAAGTGAAACCTGGTTTTTGAACAGTACTTCTTGTTGGTAATGTATACGTCATACTTGAATTTAAACTTCTAACTGGGCTTTGTAAAAATTCTTCGCCAGCTGAGCCGTCTAAACTGTAAGTAACAGAATATTGTTGATTTATATCATTATTTGTTGAAACAACTGTTGTAACAAGAGAATTGTGAACTGCAAATATGATGGAAAGCTGTTCAAATTTTACGGATGCATCTGAATTTTGATTCATCACAAGATTTAAAGAATATAATCCATTATTCAGTTCATTAGTATATTCCACCTGATAATAGTTACCTATTTCCTGACCTGTAGAAAAAATGTTTGTATCTGCTGGGTTCTGTGTCATCCCGGATGAAGTAAAACTTAGTGAATATACATTATACAGCAACATATAATTCTTAGCATTCAAAGGTAACTTTATAGTTAAATTAACACTTCCTTTTCCTGCAACTTCTTTCAACTGAAAAATAATATTTTCTGGAGTTTGACCTACAGTTACAGACTTAGTATCTTTTAATACAACTTTTGATTCATTTTCTGTTAAAACTGCTTTAAGTTCAAAAGTCCAGTTTCCAGCTTCAAGAGGAAGTTCAATTGAACTTATTTCAGAAAGTGTATTACAGCTTCCTTCAACTCTCTGAGTTTTTCCATCAATTGTAGCAGAACCAGTAAGTATATATTTAAATTTCTGTTCAGAATTAAGATCGGAATAAGTTTCATATGTAGCAGACTGAGAATTTACAGATTTTGCATTCTGGTTTACATCTGGGATTGAGGCACTAAAATGAATTAATTGTTTTCCAGTTCTACCAGAATCAAAAAATTTGTCCTGGCCCATTTTACATGAAAAGAGGAAGATTGCTAATAATACATAAAACGAAAATATTAGTTTTTTCATTACTTATCCTCACTTGTAATCTGGAAATCAATAACTGTATAGTAAATTTTATCATCTTCATCTTGAGCAAGAACTACAAGAGAATGGTAACCAATACTGAAGGTACTGTAATTATCAGTAAACACATTTGTATCAGTTGAATTAAATTTGCCTGCATCAATGCTCCAGTAATATTTTTTGTAAGCTGGAGAAGCTGTTGCCGCAGTAAATGTTATTGTTTTTGAATCCCGATTTATATTAATGCCTGTATCACTAATCAAAGCGGTGGCAGGAATCATATCAGAAATATCTGGTAAATCAGAACTACCTGTTGAAAGTTCAATCCACTGAGCGGTAAAGGTCAGAGCATTTGCTGGTACTGTAAATCCAATAAGTTCTTCTCTTGAATAGATTTTAAAATCATCATTACAAAGCCAGCCTTTGAATCCAAATCCAGCTTTAGTTAAAATTGGAATATCAGAAGCAGAAAGTTTCTTTCCATATCTTGGTTGTTTTGTTAAATCGGAAGTTCCACCAGAAGTTGAAGTTCCACCATTATATTCAAACAAAATAGTAATGATTTCTCTATTATACCTAATTTCAAGAACAGTAGACTTATCGCCTTCAATAGTTTCATTTGTGTAAGTGCCAGTTCCAAAACCAGTATATGTTTTTACACAACCTGCACCATTAGTAGTCTCACCTGCAATTCCACTTACAGTTTCAGATTCATGAAGTGTATATTCATTATCATCAATATTCTGCCATAAATGTCTGACTGTGTATGTTGTTGTTCCACCAGTCCATTGGTTGGCATAAAAACTTTGAGGCTCTGTACCAACTGTAAAAGATTTAACTGTTGATGAAGGGTCTAAATCAAATATTCCCTTAGAAATATCAGTCACATCAGGAGGTTCTTTTAAAATCCAACCATTTGGTTTATAACCAGGCTTTAATTTTCCACAAATATCATCATCCTGCTTTGGTAAATCGCCAGAGTTATAAGTTTGTCCTATGAGAAACGGACGGGTGTAATAAGTTGTAGATGAATCATCAAGATAAAATTTGTATTCAACGGAAATATCCTGCTCTATTTTTGTAAGCCCGTCAAACCAGTCTACACTGCCCCTACAGGAATTAGCAAAAACGGCAAGAATAAAAGAAAGAGTAAGTATTGAAATGTAAAAGATCTTTTTCTTTTTAAGCAACATTAAAATCTTACCCCCCCATTAATATATGGCTGAACAAAACCTGTTGGATAATCCTTAATAAAATAATGAACATAAGCAAGGCCCGCTTCGGCATAAAAATGCTTTGTTGGAATCCAGACAACAGAAGCCCCAAGATTAAATCCCAATCCTGCAGTTTCGCGATCAACCGTTTTATCATCAAGTTTATAAGTTAAATCTTCTATTATTGTATAGATACTTGGACCTAATTTCAAATTCAAATTTAACCATTGTCCAATTATATTTTTTTGGGCAACAAATAAAAATGAGTATGTATGAACGTATAAATCCAAATCATAGAAAACATTATTCTGTCCTAAAGAAAAAGCAGAAATCTGAAATTCTCCGCCCATAGTAAAGCCCATATAATTAAATGGAAGGAATGCTACCTGAACCTGACCTGCTCCAGTTGTTGGAATAACAGAGGACATTTCATGGAATACAAAATCAAGTTCCCCATTATATATATAGAAAGTTTGAGCGTATCCCAATGATGCAAACAAATTAATTACAGGCAAAGCTGGAGTAACTGGTTTTTGAATAGAGATTTCATCTGTTTCTGTAGTAATTCCACTTGGATTTGTAATTTTAATTTTCCAGTTTCCATAACGGGCTTGAGGAAGTTCAATTGCTGTTGTTTTTACACCATCTTCTGTTTCTTCATGAATGATTGTTCCAGGAACTTCTTCATTTGTATCAGTATTTATAAACACAACTGCAGAATCATCTTCTATATTGTTTAATTCTACAGGAATCTGAACTGTTTTTTCCCGTCTGCTTTTTTCAATTATAGTTTCAGGTATCACAACTTCAGGTGCAACTGCTTTTAAAATTGTAAAAGGACGCCATGCACTTGAACTTGAAGGTCTATTTAAAAAGTCCAGAGCTTTTACTCTATATTCGTACTGTCCGGCTGGAAGAGAAACTTCAATAAAAAGTTCTTTTGTTTCATAGGATTTAATATTTTCTGTATCGATATTCTTGATTTCTACAATGTATCCGGTAGAATTCTGAACCTGCATCCATTCAAGTTTCTGAATAAATGATTCAGCAGATTGAGCATAAAAAGAGAAAATCGTAATGTTCAAAAGCAGGAATAATAATATTCTTCTTTTAGCAGCCACACTAGTTGCCATACATTCTTCCCGGATCAATTGTTTCTACATCAGAAGGTAATTCAAATTGAATCTTGAAACTTGATATAGAAGTTTCACTCTTCTGGATTCTACCTTTTGCATCTTTTGAATATGCAACAACACGCCATTCAAAAGTTCCAACATCAAGCACAGAGAAATCTTTTAAGATATATTCTGTACTCTTTATATTATCGGAAGACAGCAATTTTTTAGCTGCCCCATTTTTGCCAATGCTATAAAGTGCGAATGAATAATAACCTGCGTTTTCAGATTTATTCCATGTGAACTTAATTGTTTTATTATTCTGTAAATAGTTTCCGTCAATTACAAAGTTGTTTACAGGACTTACAAGTACAGGTTTTGGCAAAAGCTGTTTTTCAATAATTGTAAATCGTCTTGAATCAACTGCATCAAGAGAGTATCCCTTCTTTGAAGACCCCTTCACTGTCCATTCATACGTTCCCGCAGTTAAATCTCCAACTTTTATTGATTCATCCTTAGTTTTAACAGATTTTATTGTTTTCATCACGCCAGATGAATTCTGTTTTTTAAGAATAAATTCAATTTCATCAGCCTTATCATGAACTTTCCATGCAAACTGCATTTCTGTTTCCATTGCTGTAATAACTTCAGTTTTGTCTGCAGGAGAAGAAAGTGTGATTGGCATTGGTTTTCTTACAACAAAACTAATTTCAGAAACTTCACCGTCTCTTGCATCAACATTCCCTTCTGCTTCAGAATATGGCTGAACCTGAACTTTAAGCCGAGTTCCACTCTGATTTACTTTTACTTCAGACGGCAATTCAAGTCTTACAGAAGATTTTGCAACTTTCTTGTATTCAGTAACAACTTTTGAATTATCTGAGTCAATTAATTTTACAGTATAATAATCAGCATCTGGAACAACTGTCCATTCAGCAGTTACAGTTCTGGAATCTCCAATAATAACAGTTCCGCCAGATTCTGGAGCAACTATTTCTGCTTTTCCTAATGCCCCAAGAATATTAAAGCTTCGGATTTCTGTATATTCAACAGGTTTTTCAGTTTCAGAAAGTTTAATTCCAACTCTCCAGAAATAATTTCCTGCAGGAAGATTTATCTGAGAAAGCTGTGTTTTATCTGTTATAATTTCCACAACATTTTTCTGGAAATTCTTGTCTTCACAAACTTCAAGTACATAATATGTTTTTGCATCTTTATATGAACTTGAAACTGCCCATACAAAATTTGTTTTATCAAATTTCTGTTTTGAAACAGAGTAGTTTTCTGGAGGATAAAGAAGTCTTGAAGCTTCTGCCACAGTTTTCTTTACTTCAAATAACGCAGTCTTAGATTCAACTGTATGGTTTTCCTGTGGAGAATTGCGTACAACTTTCCAGTAATAAGTTCCTGGTGCCAGAGTATTAATATTTACATTTTTTGCCACAGATTTAGCAGGAGTTTCTTCTTTGATTACTAAATTAGAAAAATCACGTTTATCAGAAACAAGCAATTTATAAGAAGCTTTGTCTACAAAAGATTCCCACATAAACAACAGCTGTGAATTATTATCACCCAAACTGATTACATCATTTTCTGCAGGGAATTTTAATATAGGAGGTTCATTAATTTCATCTTTTACAATAGTGAATTTTCCAACAGATTTTTCTATTTTATTACCAATATTTTCTATTGAATAGAATGGAATAATTCGCCAGAAATATTCTCCTGCTTCAAGAGTTGTAAGATTTGTTCTTGAGTTTTTAATATTTTCTTCAAAAACCTTATTTCTAAAGTTGTTGTCTTTTGCAACTTCAAGTTTATAACTTGTTACGTAATCATTTCCTTCCCAGCTGAACGGTACCGAAACAAGTTCATTTGTATAATGGAAATAAGAATCATTAATTGGGGACAACAGTTTTACTTCTGGAATTGAAATAATATTTACAACACCAGTTACTTTTTTGTCCATTTCACCTTTTGGGAAAATTCGCCAATAGAATTTTTTATTCTCTACAGCACTCAAAGTTCCAGTTGTAATCATTTTTGCAGGAATTGTGATTTGAGATAAATCTTTTTGTTCGCTGGCAAGTTCAATTGTATTAAAACTTTCACGCTTAGAAAGCTGGATTATAACAGGAGTATCTTTATATTCTGCAGATGCATTCCACTTATAAGGAATTACAACATCTTCATTTTCAAATCTGACAATATTTGCAACAAGAGGGATTGATGTAATTGTAATTGCCTGCTGCTGTAATTCTCCGTCTTTGTTTTCTTTTACAGATTCACCAGAATTTACAATCTGTTCGTTTCCTTCTGAATTCTGAATAACAGCCTGACCAGAAGAAACAACAATAAAGTTTTCTCCAGACTGATTATCAATCTGTGCAGAAAGTCTTGAACCTTTTTTTACATTAACAACAGTTCCGTTTAATAACTTCAGCTGAACTTCATTAACAGAATCAGAAGCATCAAGTTCAATATTACCTTTGTTTACAGAAACAGAAATACCTTCATCTTTGGAATAGAAAATCTGCATCATTGAGTTTTCACCCATATCAATCTGCAGATCTGTAAACTGCATTGTTGTTTCAGAATTATCGCCGGTTCTTAAAATATCCCCATTATACAATAAAGTATCATTCTGAACTCGTTCCCATACAACGCGATCAGAAAATTTTCTTTGAGAAATATTACTTTTTCGAACAACCTGTGCAATTACTGCCTTATCGTCTCTTATAGTATTTCGATTATATTCAGCATAGAACAATTTGAAACTATAAGCACAAACAAATAAACAGAGAATTACAACAAAAAGATCAAGAATTCTGGATCTTAACCTTAGTCTCCGGCTCTTCACCTTCTGCTCCACTATAGTCAGGCTTTGTGTATCCAAGCAGCTGTCTTACTTCATCCAAAGATTCTGGACCTTCAGGACCAACTGCCGCCTTACAATCATCATCAACAACAAAATCTGGATTTGTAGTTTTAAAGAAATCTTCAATATCAAACTTAGGCATATTTACAACACCGTAGAAGTTCTGTGACCCCTTACCTTTTACCTGGAAAGAAACAGGGATTTTTTCTACTACAATTTCAAAATTTTCGTTTTCTTTTCTGATTGTATTATTGTTAAACTCACTTCGAATATATTCATATTTCAATAAATCATAAGTAGATTCTGCAATAAGGAAATCTACTGCCGCAACTTTTGTAGAACTTTCTGTTCTGGAAGCAAGGTTTACGGCATCACCAATTGATGTAAATTCCATCTTATCATCAGAACCCATAAAACCTACTGTTGCACGTCCTGTATTAATACCGGCTCCAATTTTAAGAACAGGCATTTTTACATTCTGTGTTTCAGATTCTTCCGATTCATTAAATAAAGAAGCTTCTTTGTTATATTTCATCAAAGCATAGCGCATACCAAGACCAGCTCTGATTGCATTAATGGCATCTTCTTTCATATGTTTTTCATGAAGAACAAGCTGCTTTTTATATTCTTCATCTGTTTCATCAAGATTTTCAAAATCAAGGGCGTCATCACGAAGAACACCAAAAA
Source organism: Treponema sp. (assembly GCA_024402665.1). Taxonomy (GTDB): domain Bacteria; phylum Spirochaetota; class Spirochaetia; order Treponematales; family Treponemataceae; genus Treponema_D. The sequence goes on along the minus strand of JAKSTI010000001.1, from coordinate 19,364 downwards.
CAGCCATAATTGCATCGCCTTCAAATTTATCTACAGTACCACCAGCAATAGAAATACAATTTACCATGCGGCCAATATAATCATTTAAGAAGCTGATAATTTTTGCAGCAGAATCTTTTTCAAAACGCTGATTAAACTGATCTGAAATTGCAGTAAAGTTCCTGATATCACTAAAGAAAACAGTTACGTCTTTTAAGTGAGGTTCAAAATCAATCTGCTTTAAAACAATTGCCTTTGTTACAACCTGATTTGTAAGTTTTGTAAAGGTATTTAAAATTTCCTGTTCATCTTTTGTACTTCTTGCAAGAACACCAATTTCATCTTTACGTTTTACGCTTAATTCATGGAACAAAGAAGTATTGATATTTCCAATCTTAATTTCGTTGGCAACTTCTGTAAGAACTTTAAGTGGAGTTGAAAGAGAACGGGCAACAAGCCAGATGATTAAAATTGTAATTGAAAGAATACAGATTGTAAGATAAATAATCTGATATGTTGTTCGTCTGATTCCTTCCAGAACTACATCAAGTGCAACCTGAGTAATTACACCGCATGAACCTGTACTTAATCTGCTGAAAGCACCAATATATTCATGTCCGTCATCATTTTTATATGTAAGCTGTTCTGAAATCTGACGGCTTGTTATTAAACGGTCTACAATAAAATTATTTCTGAGATTAGTGATTGTATTTACTAACTCTATATCTGAGTGAACTAAAATTGTTCCGCTTTCATTTACGAGCATAGAAGCATTTGCCGATCCTGTAGAAAAACTTGAAAGCAGCAATTCTGAAGAGAAAACAACCTGGGCAATTTCTGTTTTACTTGCGCTTGTAATTGGGAAACACATTGAAATTGCAGGAGATCCAATAAATGGAGTTGCGTTATCAATTGTGACTTCACCCTTCTGTGCGCTTTCAATATTTTTCTGAGATAACAACTGGTAATTTGCAACTACCGAAGAATCTATTTCTTTTGTGTCAAAAAGTTCCTGGTTAATAAGAGTGCATCCGGAAGTTATAAATGAGATTGCAAAAACATCTTTGTTTCTAAGGAAGAAATTTGTCTTGTAATAATTTTCCTGAACTACATCCGGATTAGATTCAATAACAAGGTCGTATAAAATACCTGTATTATTTTTAATAGTTGAAAAACGATTTTCGCAGTCGTCGGAAGTTCTTTTATTTATTGTTAAGTTATTTTCTTCTGCATTGATTCGTGTATCTGCAGTAATGAAATAAGAAACAACAAATGTTACAAGGGCCATTGAAATAACAATAATTGCAGAAGTAATTCCAATAAGTTTTACACCAATTGGTCTTGTAAGTTTGTACTGTTTTTCTTTTTTTTCACGTTTTGATGATTTTTTATCTTCTTTTGCTGATTTTTTTTCACGTTTTGCAGATTTTTTATCAGATTTACCTAAACCAAGTCTATCTTCCCAGTCATAATCATCTGGAATAACAAGCAGATTATCTGCACCCGAGTCTGATTCAGCCTCATTCTGAATAATTTCATCATCTTTCTGCACAGCCGCTTCATCTAAAGAAACTGGTTCTGCAGAAATTCCAGAAGAAATATCATCAGAAATTTCATCAGGAGACAAAGATTCATCTTCCTTAATTTCCATCTGAATACTTTCATAATCTTCAGTAGAAGGAAGTTTTTTTTCATCAATTTCATTAAAGCCATCAGACTTTAATTCTTCAATCTTGTTTTTCTTTGAACGTACAAAGGCGCCATATTTTAAATTCTGACTATTATCCACAATAGTATTATTTTAATGCAAAAATCTTGATTTAACAACAAATAACTTTTTAAAACTTGCCTACAAATGTCCGTTTGAGTATAATATAAGTATGGATGGAATTATAGATTTTTTACTAAGCTATGTACATTATTGGCCTCCCGTTGCTTTATTTACGTTAATCCTCGCAGGCTTTAACCTTCCAGTTTCAGAAGACGCAATCATTATTGTATCTGCCACATTAGTTCATCAGGAACAGGCAGATCTTTTTACAACATATATTTGTGTTTATCTTGGTATTTTTATTAGTGATGTAATTTCTTATTATGTTGGCCGCCTTATTTCAAAAGGATTTCTTTCTTTCAAATTCTTAAGAAAAAAGCTTACTGAAAAAAATATTAAGTGGGTTTCTGACAGACTGGAAAAACACGGATTTTTAACATTTATTATCTGCAGATTCATTCCTTTTGGCGTAAGAAACATGCTTTTTATGGGTTCAGGCTTTGTAAACTTCCCGATTACAAAATTCCTTCTTGTTGATTCAATTGCTGCATTTATCAGTAGTGCAACATTGTTCACACTCACCTATTTTATTGGTGAAGCAATTGAAACAAACTGGAAAATTCTTGGAATCGTCCTTTTTGTTGTATTTGCAATTATTCTTGTAGTTTTATTTGCCAGACATAAGAAAAAGAAGCAGCAGAAAAAACAGGCCGTTGCAGAAGAAAAAGAAAATCAATAAAAACCAGCGTTAAAAAAAAGAGGGGGTAAGCCCCCTGCGCTCCAACCTTCGCTTCGCGCAGTTTTCCGCTACCCCCACTGCAGGGACACCCCGCAACGCCCCGGAAATTATCTTTCAATCACAATAATTTCTTTTAAAGGGAAAAATTGATGTTTTTTGAGGCAATATTAATTTAAATTAGGAAAAACCTTCTTCCAAAGTTCTTCTGTTGAGAGATCAGCGTATTCCCCAACCTTGTATGAATAGAAGAATAATATACCGCTTGCATCGACCGCTTCTATCTTCTTATTACAATCAACATCAATATATTTCCATAAGTACTTATTCATAAGTTGTGTTACTTCATTGCAATTTAATTTTGTCTGGAATATTGTTTTATATTGTTCTATAAAATAATCAATTGCTTCTGTTCCTGAATTTCCAGAATAATATGCATAGTAAGTTAATGTATTTGATGCATCAATACCATCAACATCAAAATCAGTGTTCACATCTCCTCTAACAGCAATAAACACTTTAATTTTTGTAGAATTAATAATTTTAATAACTTCAGTAATATCAATTCCATTTATCATTGTATCTTCAGAATTATATTTTAATGGCACTTCATAGATAAAATTATTATTGTCAAATAATTCTTTTGGTGTACAATCTGTTGTAATCAATCCCATTTCTGCTAAATCAGCTTCAAATAAAACACCTTCTTCAGATGTTAATTTAACTATGTAATGGAAACGGTTTTGTAAATCAAAACTCTTTTCATAAGAAAAATAAAACAAATCACCATCAATAATAGATTGTATATCCTGCTCCATTGAAGAAAGAGTTAATTTTTCAATTACAGAAGTTCTTGTATATTTACAGGTCTTACAGGTATATGTATAAATTCCTTCTTCTGTTACTGTTGGATTTTTTGTTACTTCTCCAATATTCCAATCATGATTTATATATACAACAGGTTCTGAAGTATGTTCACAAGTTACTGCATGCCAATGATATTCTTCATCACAAGTCCAACCTTCAGAATATGTATGAATATGAATTTTTGATCCTGTATCCGCTACTGTTTCCTTAAATCCGCAAATATTACAAATTCTTGATTTTGTTCCATCTGCTGTAGTAGTTGCATCATCATTAGAAATATATTCACCAAAAGAATGACTACAACTTATTTCATAATTACATATAGTACAAATCTTTGTTCCTGATTCAGAATCCCAGTCACCCAAGTGTTCTTCTAAATCAGCTTTCACATCACTATGTCCACATGTTGCTGCATGCCAATGAGAAGTATTATCAGCAGACCATGTAGTACTGAATGTATGGAAATGGGGTTCGATATTGTTCTTACAACTTAGAAGAAAAATAGGTATGAGTACGATTAATGACGATAACAGACTTTTTTTCATAATAACCTCTTATTATAAGGGAGTTGGTCTAGAAAAAAGGTGGTTTCGAGAGCCTCAACCACCGATTGTATTTTATTCTACATTTTCAGGATTTTTCCAGACCCAGCATTCTTTTTTGGAATGGATGAATCTTGCGGCTTTTACAAGAACAACTAGGAGAATGTAACCGAATGCGCCGTACAAAACAAATGGAGATTTTAATCCTACAGCAATTGCAATTACAAGGAATGCAGGAAGGATAAAATCAGAATATTTGTCATTTTTCTTTGTAACAATAGAAATCAGCAGAGTGCCAATATAACTGATGTTATAAAGAGAAATTGTAAAGCACATAAAATCAACTGATTCATTTTCTCTTAAACAGAACATTACTGCTACAAGCAAAGCAAGAAGACAGTATGAAACGAATCTGAAATCGGCACCACCGGCTCTAACAACTGCAAGAACTACATTTATTAAAGCAATCAAACTTGAAATACAGAGAATCAATTCAATTACAGAAATTGATGTGAACCAGGAAAGATTGCTTCCAAAAAGATTCTGTACAAAACCAAAACTGATTAATGATGTTTTAAGGAATTCTCTAATCACTTTGAAGCAGGCAACAAAAATAATGATACACAATGTTACTACTGTTTCAGATGAACTGAATTTTCCAAAATACATGTGGTGTGTCTTATATTTTTCCCAGAAAGCACTTGCCTGTGTCCAGTAAGAAATTGTAAGGACAATACACATAATCCATACGTTTGTAAGATTATATGCGGCAAAAATAGAAATCATTAATTCGCCGGTTACAAAACAGTCCAGGAAGTGATCCATAAATTCACCAAGAGGAGAACCTGTTTTTGTTCTGCGTGCCTGAAGACCGTCAATACAGTCACCAATCAGATAAGACAAAACAAAAATTGGGATGATAAACCAGAATGAAAACACATCATGTCTTCCGCGAAGTGCAAGAAGCATTGCAAGAAAAACTAATGTATTTGAAAAAATTGTAATAATATTAGCAGGCAACCCATAAGGTGTGATTTTCATAATAGGGTCTGTTAAATAAGGATTGATAATGCCATCAAGAACAGAATAATTATCTGCACGATAGACGTAGCCGAATCTTTTTGATTCTCCGGCTGAAACTAAAGGTTCTTTTTTACTCATAATCCAATTATAACAAGATTTAAATAATTGGTGAAGAGATTAATCTTCCCAGAGCCCAGTTTCAATTTCATGAGAAATTCTTTTCCAGCTGTCATATCGCTCTTCTGTGATGTCACCATTTTCAAGGGCTTCTTTTACTGCACAACCTGGTTCCGAATTATGTTTACAGCCAAGTCCAAATTTGCATTTTCCAATAAATGGTTCAAATTCTCTGAAATACAATGCAACATCACCCGCTTCAATATCATCAAGAACAAAACGTCTTATTCCTGGAGTATCAATAATATCAGCCTTACGACCATGAACTCCTTCCATCAAAGCTTCATTCAAAATCAGATGAACAAGAGTTCCTTTTGTAGTTGTGTGACTTCCGCGGCCATATTTTTTAGAAAGGCTGCCTGTTTTAAGGACACAGGAATTATCCATTACATTAATAAGACTTGATTTTCCAACACCAGACTGACCAACAAAGGCACTAAGATGATCTTCCAGAAGTTCCGCAAATTCTGCCATACCTTCTCCGGTTTTTGCAGAAAGTCTGAGCACTTTATAACCTAAATCTTCCCAGATAGAAAGGCGGCGTTCAATTTTTTCAAATTCTTCTTCACGGCCATCTGTTTGCATTGTTTCTGCCAGATCCCATTTGTTGCATACAATAACAGGAGTAATTCCCTGATGTTCAGCCTGAGCCAAAGCTCTATCTGTAAAGCGAGGTCTGAATGGTGGTTCATCTGGAGTTGTTACAAGAATTAAATAATCGAGATTACTTGCTAAAAGCTGAGGACATCTTCCCTTTACATTCCAGCGGAGGAAAGTATTTTTTCTTGGTTCCAGAGAAAGAATCTGTCCCTTTTCATCATTTAGAGGATCAATTTCAATTTCAACAACATCACCAGGAGCAAGAGGATTATAAAACTGTTTGTCAGATTTTAAAACTTTGCCTTTGATGGTGCAGTTTCTTGTAATTTCGTCATCACATTCAACGGTGAATAAATTGTTAGTCCCCGCAATAATTAATCCTTTCAAATAAATCTCCTAAAAATAATAAATTAATAAATAAATACACTGAATCTATGAAAAAGCTGCAGGAACCAGTATTACTGAAAACGGCTTCCGCGCTTCGCTTGTGCAGATGTTTTCAGCAACACTGAACCCTTCCGCTTCACTTATATTATTATATAATTTATTTCTTAATTTGTAATTTTCCAATGGGAAAGTCGGCATTCCGCCTTGCAAGTGTTTTTGACAGCCACTGCCTTCCTTATTTTAATCTACGCCCACAGCATCCATAAAACTAGAGCGGCGACGCCGGTGGTTAGGATTGTGAATGGGACTGCAACTTTGAGCCAGCCGGAGAACTTCATTGGGTAGCCTTCTTTTTTTACAATTCCCATGCTTACTACGTTGGCAGAAGCACCGAATGGAGTAAGGTTTCCACCAAGACAGCTTCCAACAAGCAAAGCAAACATCAGCAATTCTTTATCGATTCCCATTGTAACTGCCATACTGCCGGCAACTGGGAGCATTGCAATAATATATGGAACATTATCAACAAATCCACTGATAATTACAGATACAGCAAGAATGATGATGAAAGCCAGTAACTTAGAACCGCCGCAAATTTTTGCAAGAAGGAGGGCAAAGTCTTCCAGAAGACCAATTTCCTGAATTGCACCAACAACAATAAAAATTCCCAGAAGGAAGAAAATTGTTTCCCAATCCAGGCCTTTAATCAGTTCCCAAACTTCTTTTCCAGTTTTTTTCTGACTGAAGCGGAACCACAAAGCACCAATAATCCCTAATGCCAATACAAATAATCCGCTTAAGAAAGGCAATTCCACAGGAATAAATGAAACTGCTGCAAGACCAAAAATCATTGTAAGCAAAAGAATAAATGGAACCCATGAAATAACTGTTGTCTTTTCTACCATAACTTTTTCTTTACCAACTTTTGCAAAAAAACAGTAGAAGTATACACAGCCTACAAGTAATCCTGCCTGAATAATAAAGAAAATAGAAAGTTTTCCAGCATGAACAAAGAAGTCATTAAAATTATAATTGGCATAAGCGGCAAAAATCATGCTTGGAGGATCTCCTACCAAAGTAGCAGTTCCCTCTAAGTTTGACATTACAGCAAGTCCAATCATAAAATATGTTGGATTCATCTTCAGTTTTTTACACAATGCAAGGGCAATTGGCGCCATTACAAGAACAGTTGCAACATTTTCAACAAAAATAGAAATAATACCTGTCATTGCAAGAATAAGTACAATGGCAAGTCCAGTATTTTTACTTGAATTGATGATTGAATCTGCAATTCTTGCCGGAACATTAGAATAGAGGAACAAGGCTGCAATTGTCATGCTGCCAAGATAAATTAAAATGACGTTCCAGTTAATAATTTCAAGAACCGAATGTTTTAAAGCATATATATGATTTACAAAATCTGACTCAAACATAACAGAAAGAGGCAACTGGAAAACCTTTCCTGGTAAAATTACTCCAAGAATTACAACCAGCACTGCAGCGCCAGATGTAAACCAGACTTTCTTATCTTGAAAAGCAATTACAAGTACATACATTAATACTGCAATTCCAAGAATTAACCATTTAAGTTCCATAGATTCCCTCCTCTACTGAGACTCAATTTCATTAAATAAGGCTTCATATAAAGCAGCCTTATCGCTATTTGTATTTCTGATTGTCTGAGACATTCTTCTGGCAAGATGTAAAATTACACGGTAACCTAAAAGTGGTTCCTTATCGCAAATCTGAAGGAATTTCTTGCTGGAAAGAGCAATTGTTGTACAATCTGTAGAAGCCTGGACTGTTGCTGTTCGTGCGTCATTACTGATTAAAGCGGTTTCACCAAAGAAAATGTTCATATCAGAATTCAAATTGGCAAGAGCAATAACATCACCGGCTGGAGTATTACGCATAACTTTTACAGAACCTTTGTAAAGAATAAAGAACAAATCGCCAAAGTCCCCTTCTTTAATAATAACATCTCCGGCTTTATAATTTTTCAAAGACATATTTTCGTAAACAAGCTTCAAAATCTGACAGTCTCTTGGATTATCAGCTTTAAAGTCAGAAAACAATTCGATTTTTAATAATTTAGGCAAAACAGTTTCAAATTTATCCATAGCTTTACCCCTTATTTTTTACCTTTAACAAAAATTGCTTTTGTAAATGGAGGAATTACATAATCCAAAGGAGGAGTTAAAACAGGTTCATTAGACTTCATTGTTTTAACTTTTTTAAGATTATCTACAATTTTCTTAACATCAGGATTTTTCTGTGCTTCACGCAAAGCATCTTTTCTGCGTTCATGGAAGTTTCCGGTATTCAAAAGAAGACCAATAAGTAATCCTTTTTCTGAAGAAATAGAATCGCTGTATTCTTTATAAGTTTTTCCAACAAAAGAAACAGGGATATCATGAACAAGAATACCAGAATCTGCATCATCGCTGATTAACGCACTGATTACATTACTGTAGCCCATTCCACTTGAAGCAGTTGCAAGAAGACTATATTCGTAATCAGAAGTAAGAATAATTTCATCACAATGAGCCATATCAAGATGATTCTGGAATTTTGAATCGGAAAGTTCTGCGGCAATATAAACAGAAGGATTCAGATTTTTCATAGTAAGAACTGCAAGAACTGTGCGGGAATCAATTTCAAGCTGGGAATATTTTTGAGACTGATCTGAAATTATAAGAACACGTTCTGCACTTTCAATCATTGCACGTTTTAAAGTAGCTTCATCAGTAAAATCGCCGGAAATATAATTAATATCTCTAAAACGGCTTTCACCTCTGATTTTTTCCATCTCTTCAGAAGGAGCTGTATTTACCAAAACAATTAAATCAGGAGTAATATCTGGATTTGAATTCAAAACATAATCAAGAATCTTGTCAAAACCACTTCTCCATCCACATAAAATAAACTGTCCTTTCATAGTCTTTAACTTTGCAAGCCCCTTATCTTTTTTCATCTGATTTTCCATGAACATAGAAGAAATTTTACCAGTAATTGTACTAAGTAAAAGCATGCCTAAAATGAGAAGAACTGCTGCAGCCAGACGTCCAGGATAAGATTCAACTACGTAATCGAAATACCCGGCAAATAAGGCTACAAATGTAAACCAGATTGAGTCAAATTTTGATGAAATGCCACTTTCAGTTTGAGTTTCATAAGTGAATACTGTTGCTGTAGCAAATATTATTACTATCAGTACCAGTATCCACAGATATGACAACGGATTTTTGAGAATCCTTTTTAGAGTTCTAATATGCTTTTTTCTTTTAGCAGCTCTTTTTTTATTCATAATTTACTATTTAATAAATTACATCTTTTCAAGATATGGTACAAGAACCAGCTGCATTGCATTTTTAATAACCTGCAAAGTACAGTCAGCAAGATACAAACGGGCACCTGCAAGAACTGGATCTCCGGCATTAATAATGGAACACTGCTGATAGAATTTACTGAACAATTTTGCAGTATCGTAAACAAAAGCAGCAACAACACTTGGATCAAGATTTTCTGCAGCTTTTTCTACAACTGATGGGAAATCACCAAGCTGTTTAATAAGTTCCCATTCTTCTTCGGCTTTTAAAAGTGCAACTGCTTCATCAGAAGTTTCCATTTTAATTCCAGCTTCTTTTGCTTTACCAAGAATAGAATTAATGCGGGCTCCCATATACTGCAAATAAGGACCTGTATTACCATTAAAGCTTAAACTTTCTGCAGGATTAAAAAGCATGTCTTTAATTGGAGTAGCCTGAAGCATGTAATAATGCAAAGCACCAAGGGCAACTTTTTCTGCAACATCATCTGCATCCCCTACTTCACTGTCGCGGCCACGTTCTTTAATAGCTTCAAGAGCATCTGCGTGTAAAGAATCAACTAAATCATCAGCATCAACAACTGTACCTTCGCGGCTCTTCATACGACCAGATGGAAGATTTACAAGACCGTAGCTAAGGTGATAAAGTTTTTCAGCCCAATCAAAACCAAGTTTCTGTAAAATATGGAACAAAATCTTAAAGTGATAGTTCTGTTCAGAAGCAACAACGTAAACCAGCTGATTAAATGCCCAGTCTCCGTGGCGGCTGATTGCAGTACCAATATCCTGAGTAATGTAAACAGAAGTTCCATCTTTACGGAGCAATACCTTTTCGTGGTTATCTTCATCTTTACCTTTACCAACAACATCAGTTACATCAATACGAACAGAACCGTCTTCTGCTTTAAAGAACACGCCTTTTTCAAGACCTTTTAAAATTTCATCTTTACCTTTAAGGTATGTGTCGCTTTCAAAATAGTATTTGTCAAAAGAAATACCTGTTCTTTCATAAGTTTCTTTTACACCGTTGAAAGTCCAGTCATTCATTTTCTGCCATAAAGCACGAACTTCAGGATCTCCAGCTTCCCACTTAACAAGCATTTCTTCTGCCTGTTCAGCAGCTTCTGGATGTGGAACTGAAGCAGGATCATCTTTTTTGCCTTTAAGCCACTGGTCAAATTCGACATAACACTGACCAACAAAATGGTCACCTTTCATACCAAGACTTTCAGGAGTGTCGCCTTTTTCTTCGTGGAACCATTTATAAGCCAGCATAGATTTACAAATATGAACGCCACGGTTATTAATAAGGTCAACCTTACAAACTTCGGCACCTGCTTTGCGCAAAATACGGCTTACAGATTCACCAAGAGCATCGTTTCTAACATGACCAAGATGTAAAGGTTTATTTGTATTTGGTGAAGAAAATTCTATCATTACACGGCGGCCATCCAAAGGCTTTTTACCTTCGTTATTAAAAGAACCGTAATTTTCACCCTGAGCAGCAACTGCAGCAAGAATAGGAGATGCAGCACCGGCTTTATCAAGTTTAATGTTTACATAAGGACCAACTGCAAGGATTTTTCCTAAAGAACAGTCGCCTGCCAGTTCAGCAACACCAGCAGCAATCTGAGGAGGAGCCATCCGGAAAGATTTTGCAAAAGCGAACATTGGAGAGCCAAGATCTCCCATTTCTGGGTTTGGGGCTGCCTGAACGACAATTGATTCAGCCTTTACTTCTTCTGCGTCAATGCCTTTCTGTTTAATAAATGCGTTAACTGCATTTGCAATAATCTGTTTAAATTCTGTTTTAGAATCTGCCATGAAGGACTCCTAAAAATAAAATAAGTCCTTAGATTATATATTTTTATGGTAAAGATTACAACTTAGTAAAATAAATTAGTATACAACTTTGTTTCGGCCGCTAGCTTTTCCAGAATACAGTTTGTTGTCAGCACTAATAATCCATTTATCCATAGTCTGTCTGTCTTCACGAGCAGAAACACCGGCAGTAATTGTGAATTTTATGGACTGATCATTTAATGTAAGTGTAAAATCTTCTACAGTTTTTCTAAGCTGTTCAATAATATCTGTTGATACGGAATCTTCTTCTCCATAAATCAGAAACTCTTCTCCACCCCATCTGCTGACAGTACAATCTTTACAAACCTGAGTCATAAAGGGATTAGGGGACAGACCCCTAGGGATTTTATGATCTAGGTTTTCTGTTTATAATTCCAAATATAACTGAAACTGGAATCACAAAAAATATGACTGCAAACAAAGCTTCTGCTATTTCGTTATTTCTAAACAGATGGATAAATTTTTCAATCAATACTTTCGCAAAATCATATTTAATAGTGACAAAAAGAATTAAAATCACATATGCAAAAATCAATAATACACTTAATAACAGTGGTATATAAGGGTTTCGTCTTTTATTCATAATATTATTTTTATTCTCCTTGAAAAATACATTACACACTAATATGATTAATAATAAATATAACCAAATAAATTGCAGATAAAATAAACAAAAGAATCAAACTTATAAAGGAAATTAATTTAATCTTTTGGTTCAGTAAATTAGTAAAAAATGTTTTTAATGATATTTTTTTCATTATCAATTTTTTCATCTCTGGCAAAACTGGAAAACTAATTAAGGTTAAACAAACTACTAAAAAATCAGTTGAATTTCTAACAGGTAAATTCATCACTTTCCTCCTATTCATGAAACAATACGTTTTTAATTTTAAAATTACGAAAAAAAACAAAAAGAAGCCAAATACAATCAAAAATAAATAATAAAAGTAGCAAATAATCTACAGTTTTATTTACTTTCCCTAAACTAAAAAAAAATAATTAACCCCAAAAGATGACTACATATATATAAGAAACCCATTTAATTTATATTTTTCTGTTCTTAGTTCAGTCATATTTATTTTTTTTCACAATTTTGATTAATCGATGGATGTTTTTATTTCATAATTATCATCTGATAAGATTAGATTCCCATTGGAATCTTTCTGATAATTATAAACGAATTTATCATTCTTAAAAATATTGTATTCTTGAATTACTCCAAAGAATATTTTCATCTCATAGATTTCTTCATTCTTTTTCATACATATCCGGATTTCATTAGAACCAATAATTTTTAAATCTAAATTATAATTTCTTTTAATCCCGCTAATTCTTTTTTTAATATCATCTTCAGTAAAATATGGCATTTTTTCTAATTCAGAAAAGTTCCTGGGTAAAACCTTGTATCTTCCATAATATGTTGATATATAGTTTCCAATTATTTGTAAATCATCATAAGGAGTTACTTCTCTTGAATGAATTGAAAATGTATTTATTATAAACATTAATATGAATATGATTTTTTTCTTCATACACTACTCCTGTTAGGTCTCTGATTATTTCAGCTTTTTACAGGGGACAGACCCCTAGGATTTTTGGAGGGGACAGACCCCTGGGATTTCTAAAAATTGTTATTCTGATTACCTGTACAGTTTTCCATCGAAATACTTTTCCTGGAAATCTATCTGTTTCAATATTTCTTCATCAGAAACATCAGAACCGTCTGCCGAAACAATCCATTTATCTTCCACATCGTTGAATCTGTGGTAAACGGCAATGACCTTTCCTGTAAAAGTTTTTACCGGCTTGTTTTCATTAAAAAGATAAATATCCTGCTCTGCACCATCGGCAGCAAAAATACCATTAACAAATCCGTAATTAATTGGATAAATCATTTGAGGGTGTCGTGGATGTGCAGTTCCCAAAGGTCTGTCAATTTCTCCCGAAACTTCTCTGCCAATTACAGAAGAATAATCTGGTTCAGAGGCAGTTTTATTTAGCGTTGCAGATATATGATAATGACATCCCTTTCCAAATTTCCCGTCGTGATAGCAGTCATCAATATGGCGAATAGAATGAATTTCAAAATCAGGAAGAAGACGCAGAATATCATCCTTGTTTACATAGAAATGGGGAACATTAACTTCTGCCCCTTCGGTCTTCAAAACACTGTTTTCATCAATTTTTGGAAAATTTCCTTCTGTAAAAGACCAGGCATCCTTTGAACACAGCGTAAAAAAGATTTTTCCATTTGGACGGAGCACTCGTTTTATTTCATTCATTATGCCCGTAAAACCTTCAGTATCGGTATGAGAAATAACATGGTATGAAAAAATACAGTCAAAAGCATTGTCCGCAAAAGGAAGTTCTTTCATATCAGCCAGAACAGTGCGGATATCAACCCCTTCTTCCTTTTCCCATTTTTTCAGATGAGCAACAGCCTCTTTTGAAATATCGCAGGCAGTAACCTTATATCCAGATTTTGCAAAAAGAATCGAATGTCGCCCTAACCCGCATCCCAAATCCAAAACAGACTTACAGCCAGCATTTTTCCAGTTTACAGCGTAATAATAACTTTCTTCACAAGGATTCAACCAGTACGAATCAGTAACAACATTCCAGTCCCAGCCAACAGATTCAATCATATTTATCTCCTCTCAAGCATACATTATACTTTTCCAAATCTTCTTCTTTCCATTAAACATTTTTTACCGGCACAGTCCAATCAGCTTTTGTATGAGTTCCTTGATGATCAAACTGAAAGAAAATAAAATCCACAATTCCTTTATTGTAAGGTATAAAGCGACCATCATCTATCATCTGCAAAACTTCTTCCTTAGTAGCCCATTTTGCAGACTGAACTTCCTCTTCCTGAAGCTGCAATTTTGTAACATCTAAATCTTTATGAATAATGTAAAAATCATTAAAACCGTGAGGAAAAGAAATTGTCATTACTGGAGCCGTATTTGAAAAATCATAATCAATGCCAAGTTCTTCCTTAAGCTCTCTTGAAGCCCCCTGCTGACTTGTTTCGCCAGCTGTTACATGCCCCGCACTGGAAATGTCCCACAGATTTGACCAGTTTTTCTTATAACTCTGTCGCTGTTGAATAAGTAATTCCCCTTTAGAATTAAAAATCAGCACCACAACAACTAAACGGTAATATCCATCCGGCACAGGATTTCCTCTTTCGATTGTCTTGCCACTTAAAGTACGGTCATAATTGTATAAATCAAACTTTTCCATTTTATTTTCTCTATTTTTATATTTGTAGGGGGAAGTCTCCCCCTCGCTCCAGCCAGCGTCCTTCGACAAGCTCAGGAACCGCTGTCTTCCGCTACCCCTTCTAGCGGGGTGTGTAAGGCGGCTGGCGGCCAGTGTTCTATAGCAAAGCGTTAAGAAAATTGCGAAAGCAATTTTTAGCTTTACTTACTTCCCGCAACGCCCCGTTTTTAAGTCAATTATTATATTTTACATACAATAAGGTAAGAAATTGTCCAATCTCATTATTTTCTGGTACAAAGAGTTTTTTGTCATTGAAAGCCAGCAATGTTGTAAGCCATCCTATATCATTTGCGGACTGTTGAACAAACAGAGGTTTCATATATTTAAGATGAGCAGGAATTTTGCTCTCATAATAGATCTGCAATTCTTCTACCAGTTTTTTTAATGCAGACTCAAGTTTATCACCAATTGCCTGCATAATTGGAGTGATTTCTTCCATTTGAGTTTTGTTGAATACGCAGAAATTTGGATATGCATAATCGTTTTTAAGATGAACAAATCCTTTTTTGATAAGAATTGCCAGGGTTTCTTTTTGATTTTCATTAAGAGTTGACACAGAAAAATTAAAGGTTTTTCCATCATAAGTATCAAGAATATCCATAAGCAGTTTTGTAAGAGGACGATTTTCTTCCTTATATTTTTCCATAACAATATCAATAATTTCTGATTCACCAAAATTGTAAAGACCGTACCACCAGAATCCGCCGTGTTTTTCCATACCGCTGGACATTGGACCATTCATACTCCAGAAACTTGTATCAAGATTTACATGCAGATTTTCATATTCAGTGCAATCAAAACCAAGAGGAAAATATTTTCCACCATCCGATCGAATTGGGCGTTCAATGTTTGCATCTTCAATTTTCAAATCAAATCCTGAGCAAAGAAAGTAAATCAGAAACCACAACAACTTTTCCATTGGAAGATCATTTCCATAAAATCCACAGGCTTTTATTTTTTCCTCTGCATTTTCCAATTCTTCAATAATTATATCAGAAAGCTCTTCCCGCAGGTTCAGATAAATTCCATAAATATCCTGAGAATTCTGATAGGTAGTAATAGAAAAGATTGTTGAATATTCATTATTTTCTAGCTTCAAAAAATCTTTTTCCACCAGCCAGCGCAAATCTTCTTCAAGATAAGGCTTTGGGATTCCTAACATCTGATTCAATTTTTCAATAGTCTGAGGTTTTTCATAACAGGCAATACAGATATTCTGCTTTGAAAGACTTTCATTAATCTTATTTGTATCCAATTCTGGAGCCCACGAACCATTTATGCCCATGTGCAAATGTTTTGGTCTGTAAACAAATTCATCTGATAAAGTATTTTTGTTTTCCATAGTAATAATTTCCTCTTTTACCTTCTTTCGTGTATCAAACAAATGCCACTTTACAGTGCTTACTGAAACATTCAAGTTTTCAGCAATTTCCTTCTGGGATTTTCCATCAATATAAAAAGAAATCAAAATTTCCCGCTGAAGATAATTCAACTTCATAATTGTTTGACGCATGTAAGAAATAAGTTTTTTATTCTCTTCATCTTCAATCAGTTTTTCTACAAAGTTCGATTCGTTATCAGCAATTTGAATTTCATTTTCATTAACAGAAACATTATTTCCGTTTGAAGATTTTTTGCTTCGTAAAAAGTTGCACCAGACATAATGAGCAATTTTCCACAGAAAATTTTCAGGTTTCTGAATTGTGTTTCCTCTTTTTTCTTCAATCTCGGCCGCATGAAAAAACTGAAGCCACACTTCCTGAACCAGTTCTTCCGCCAGTTCAACAGTTCCAGTTTTACCTTTTGCCCAATTCAATAAAAAAAGAGAATATTCATCTACAAATTGTTTTGAAAATTTTGTTGTCATTTTGTAATCACGTCTGAAAGATTAAGTCGACCAATCCTTTTGTTTAATTATATAGTAACCAAAAGAAAAAAAGGTTAGTAAAAAAAATAAAATAAGAAATCTAAAAATTTAAAGCCTATCCCGCTAAAATTCTGTTGATGGGAGTAGTTAAAGCAAACATGTATTAATTCTAATTACACCGGTAAACCAAATGTAATGAATCGAATTAAATCAACAATTGTATGACTAAGCATTGCCGAAGTTAAATCTCGTTTTCGCTGTAAAATTGCAAATGGCAATCCAAAAAGAACAAGAAGAATCAGGCTTTCAACAACGCTGTAACCATGAGCAAAACAATGTGGAACAGTCATCATGAACATCATTGTAAAAGTCTGAAATTTTGTTGCAGGTTTATTCTGTCTAGTAAAGAAGTATGTGAAAAATGCAAGATAAATTGCACGATTTGTGATTTCTTCTAAAATACCAGGATTTAAACTTAAAATGATTCTTGGGAAAGTGATTGCAAAATCGGACTGCTGGTTGCTGGCTTTTGCCAACAGAAGATTGATTAATCCTAAAACGATTCCTACTGCAAGAGCAATCAAAATTGAAATCAATGGGGAAGTTTTCGATTCAGTTCGGATTAAAGAGTAATCGCCATATTTTTCCATTACAGAAAAAGTTGCAAGGCTGGCCAAAAAACAAGATACCGCACTTAGAGGCATTTGCAAATAAAAACGGAATCCCAACGCAAAGTATGAAAGGGATGCCACCAATGCAAGTAAAACTGCGATGATTATATATTTGGCAGATGGAAGTTTATTTTTTATTAAAAGATAAATTGAAAGACCTGCAGACCAAGCCATAAGAACAATCCATAAATTACAAAGTTTGATTGCGTAAACCACAAAAAATAATGCAAAACAAATCCACATTGAAATCATTTTATATTCTCCATATTAAAATCAGAAGTCTTAAGTCTTACGCTGGCATGACCCACCCAGACAAAAATACTCTAGTTCATCATACCATAACTTTTGTAAAAGCAAAATAAATTATATTAATGTACTGCATTTGTAAGCTTCACTTATTTCTTTCTAAAAAAACAGTTAGTATCCCCTAACTACTTTAAACAGTTGGTTATTTTCATTATTATGTTAGTAAGGACTAACTAAAATAATAATAAACAAACGTTTACTAAATATTGCAGCTAAAATCTACAAGCTGGAAAGCGGGAGATTGAGTTAATGAAAATTGAAAAGAAGGAGCATAAATAAATGAGAACAATTTTACACATTATAAAGATTCAATTAAACGGAACAGCAGAAACAATGCTTCAGAGCTTTTATGCCAGGGCTCAGTATTCAAAATCAAAAAAACATAAATTTTATGATGCCAAAGCCGTGGAACTGGTGGAACGCATCGATTACGATTTTTCATTGGCGGAAAAAGATTCTACTATGGGTACGGGTGTTATTGCCAGGACAATAGTATTCGATGAACTGGTAAAAGATTTTATCGAAAATAATCCTGACTGTACGGTAGTAAATATAGCATGTGGCTTGGATACAAGATTTTATCGCATGGATAACGGAAGGATTACCTGGTATAACCTTGATTTGCCGGAGACCATTGCAGTACGTGATCAGATTTATAACGAATCAGGACGTGTTTCTACCATCGGAATATCGGTTACTGACCCGGCATGGGCTGAACGAATTACTGTAAAAGGAAAAATGCTTTTTATAATTGAGGGGCTAAGCATGTATTTGACCTCTGAAGAAAATGAACAAATGCTCTCTATCATACATGACAATTTTGATAATGCTACTGTGTTAATGGAGTGCCTTGCGAAAAAATGGGTTAACAAAGAAAAGGTTGAAGAATCCATTCAGAAAACAGGAGCGAAGTTTGTGTTTGGTGCCGATTCCTTTGAAGATATAAAAAACATCGCAAAAGGTTTCCGCAAAGTAAAGGATGATGATATTAGAAGAGGAATGAGTTCAATTTATCCCGCATTAAAAGCCTTCATGTGGATTCCATACGTAAAAAAAATTACGCAGAAGATTTTAGTATTTGAAAAGACACAATTGCAAACAATATTCGTTTAAAGGAGCATTATGCAAACATTATCTCAATTCCATGATTTTATTTTATGTATCATTTCAACACTGGAAGCACGGGATCCATATACCAGTCATCATTCATCACGAGTTGCTGAGATGACAGAAGAAATCTGCGACCTGTTGAATCTAGCTGAAGAAGAAAAGGAAACATATCACATTGCTGCCCATCTTCATGACATAGGAAAGATTGGAATTAGAGATTCTGTGCTCCTTAAGGAAGGAAAACTTTCTGATGAGGAATGGGAAATAATGAAATCTCATTCTGTTCAAGGATACAACATTTTAAAGAATGTAAAATCCTTTGAGGAAGTTGCAAAGATTGTCAGATCTCATCATGAGCGATTTGACGGTAAAGGCTATCCCGATGGTCTTAAAGGTGAAGAAATTCCTTTGGGGGCAAGAATAATAGCAGTTGCAGACTCCATAGATGCCATGATATCAGACAGACCTTATAGAAAAGGAATGAATCCAGAGTTCTGTAAGGAACAAATTAAAAAAAATATTGGGATTATGTACGATCCACAAATTGCAGCTTGCGTAATTGAGCATTGGGCTGAAGTTCTGAAAAGCCGGGAAGATGAAAGCAATAATTGTATGGATACATAAAAATAAAACACTTCTTGGATTCCTTGGACATACAGTGTTTTATCTCCCCTCAATTCGTATTTGTAGGGGAAAGCCTTCCCCTCGCTCGCACTTCGTTGCTCGCTACCCCTTCTGCGGGGACACCCCGCAACGCCCCGTTTCTAAATCAATTTATATTTGTAGGAATAAGTACTTTTTTATTTTTTGAAAATATCACTATGTGTACCTGTATTAACTAAAGTCAAAACA